>NZ_JBHTFG010000010.1:39924-562412 GCF_042666095.1 Terrabacter sp. GCM10028922
CGCGCTCGACGGTGACGTGCTCGACCCGCGACGCTGCGTCACCGACGGCGGCCCACCCCGGATCACCTGGGCCGACGCCCTCACCCTGCTCGCAACCCGATCCCTCGACACCGCCGCCACCGACACCCCCGCCCGCCGGTCCCGCTACCGGGTCCAGGTCCACCTCGACACCGACGGCGGCTGGCTCACCGGCCGACCCCGCCTACCCCAGCACATCGTCGACGGCCTCACCTGCGACGGCCAGCTCACCCCCGTCTGGGAGACCGACGGACACCCCGTCAACGTCGGACGCACCCACCGCGTCGTCCCACACCGCACCCGCATCCTCGTGCTGGACCGCGACCGCGGCTGCCGCTACCCCGCCTGCCGCACCGGCCCCAGAGCCCACCTCGAGATCCACCACCTGACCCACTGGCGCGACGGCGGACCCACCGACCTGACCAACCTGCTCGGCCTGTGCCCCTTCCACCACGACGGCCACCACCGCGGCGACTTCACCATCACCGGCGACCCCACCCGCCCCGACGGGCTGCGCTTCCACACCCGACACGGCCTGCTCATCGGCCCACCCCAACCACCGCCACTCCGACGATCCGCCGGCCAGCCCCAGCGCCGACCCGCCGAACACGCACCCGCCACCGCGACGCCCGATACCGGACCTGCCCCTGGACCCGTTTCGCTCGGTCCGGGCCACCGGCAACGCGCTCAGCGACGCCCGCGACCCCGCCTGGGCCGCCACTACCCCGCCCCCACCGGCGCACCCCTGCACCTGCGGCTCGTCGACTTCACCCCACCCCGCGCCACACCACTCCGCCGCTGACGCTCAGCCACGCCGAGCGGATCCCTGCCACCACGAGTCGAGTACCGGTACCCACGCGCGCGCGGTCCGAGCGCGCGGATCCTCGGTCCATGAGCAGTGCAGCTCCACACGGCCCGGTGCGCGTGCCAACCGGGCTGCGCTCCGGAAACCGTCGTCCCAGCCTCTCGCTGGCGTGGTGGGCCCTCGCGTGCGCGTTCGTCACGACGGCCGGGCTTGCTGTGATTGCCTGGGTGCTCCTGGTCCTCGACGCGCTCACCTACGGCGTCAGCCAGGTGTTCGCCGCCACCGTGGATCCGCCGTTCACTGACCTGTATGGCGCAGCCTTCGCCATCGCTGTGGCCGTCAACCTCGTCGGCACGCTCGTGCTGTCCCGGCTCGCGCTGCGCACGTCGGCTGCGGGGTGGCCTCCGGCCCTCGCAGGGGCGCTCGTCGCGATGGTCGCGGGGGCGGTCGCCACCTGCGCACTCCTGCTCGCGCTCGGCATCAACCCGGTCACCGTCGTCACCCACGGCTGAGCGCCCCTCTTACCGGGACTCGCCGACCTCGCCGTCGTGGAGCTCGCGCCAGATGTCGAGGTGGCCGGCGTGCCGCGCGTACTCCTGGATGAGGTGCAGCAGGATCCACTGCAGCTGCGGGGCCGCGGCCTCGTCGGTGAACCGGCCCCCGACGGCCGCCCGGTCGGTCAACGCGTGCGCCTCAGCGATCCGGCGGGTGTTGCCCCCGGCGCGGCGCAGGCGGCTCGCCAGCTCCGTGACATCCACCCGAGGAGACACCCATCCGTCGTCCCCGTCGTGGTCGCGCCAGGGGTCAGAGATGTCCTCGGCGACGAATCCCCATCGCATCCATCGGCGCTCGACGTTGGCGAGGTGGTTGACGAGTCCCGCCGCCGTCCACCCGGACGGGACCACACTCACCTGCACGGTGGCGGCGTCGAGGCCGTCGAGCTTGTCGATGACCGCGTCTCGGTAGAAGTCGAGGTAGGTCAGGAGCAGTCCTCGCAGGTCCGCGGTAGCAGCCGGTTCGGGAAACGGTGTGGTCGCCATCCCGGCATCGTCATTCATTCGGACCCCCTCGTGGCGGCTCGAAAGGTCCTCTGCGTTGGCGACGCGACTGGACGAAGGCGATGAGGACGCACACGACGAGACCGAGCACGAAGAGGATCGGCGCCGCGAAGTACCCGAGGAACAGGACGAGGTCGGCAGGAGTCAGCGTGCAGCCGAAGCCGAGGCCCGAGCACTGCCCCGACGCGTTGTAGTCGGGCAACGTGACGTGCAGGACCGCCACGAGCAGCGCCGGGAGCACCCACAGCAGTCCCAACGTCACGGCATACGGACGGACGGAGCGCGAGGTCATGCCCTCCACCCTTCGCCGGTCCCGCGAGACCGGCAACCGCACGACTACCCAACGACGCTCGCGAGCATGGCCACCCACTGGACGCTCGGCTGCGACGCCAACGACCCGCACCGCGTCGCGGCCTTCTGGGCCGCGGCGCTCGGCTACGTCCCGGAGGCCGGCTACGACGACCCGGACGGCGCGTCCATCGTCGACCCCGATGGGAAGGCCCCCGCGATCGGCTGGCTGCGCGTGCCCGAGGGGAAGACCGCCAAGAACCGGCTGCACATCGACATCCGGGTCGCGGGTGAGGGCCCGTGGGACCTGGCCGAGCGCGAGCGCCTCATCCGCGCCAAGGTGCCCGAGCTCGAGTCGCTGGGGGCGACGGTCGTGCGCGAGGAGTACCACGACGACGTCATCGGGCACGTCGTCATGCTCGACCCGGAGGGCAACGAGTTCTGCGTCGCCTGACGTCAGAGGCGGGCGATGACCTCGTCGAGCATCGCCTCGGTGAGCTTGCCGGTGAAGGTGTTCTGCTGGCTCACGTGGTAGCTGCCGACGAGGCGCACCTCGCGACCGCCGGTCGTCACGAGCACCGCTTCGGCGCCGTGGCCGAACCGCGGTTTGGGCGCCGGCACCCTCCACCCGCGCCGGCGCGCCGCCCCGATCGCCGCGTCCCACGCGATCGACCCCAGGGCGAGCATCGACCTCAGGCGCGGCTCGGACAGCTCGAGGTCGCGGTCGAGCCAGGGCGCGCACGTCGCCTTCTCCTCGGTCGTCGGCGTGTTCGCGGGCGGCGCGCACCGCACCGTGGCGACGATCCGCAGGCCGGTCAGCTCGAGCCCGTCGCCCGACGCCACCGACGTCGGCTGGCTGGCGTACCCGCCTCGGTGGAGGGCGGCATACAGCCAGTCACCCGAGCGGTCGCCGGTGAACATCCGCCCGGTGCGGTTGGTGCCGTTGGCCGCCGGGGCGAGCCCCACGACGAGCACCTCGGCGTCCGGGTCGCCGAACGAGGGGCCGGGCCGTCCCCAGTACGGCTGGTCGGCAAAGGCGGCCCGGCGTCCTTGCGTCGCAACGGTTTCACGCCACTGGACGAGTCGGGGGCACGCTCGGCAGACGCTGACGCGGGCATCAAGCTCCCGTATGCCGTCCGCTCCCTTCGCGAGCCGACGGACCGCTGCCGGGGTGCCGGCCACGGGCGTCGAGGAGTCGGCCGGGTCACCGGGCCAGCCCGACCCCGGCGGCACGGGCGACACGAAGAGCCCACCCGTCACCGGGTGCTGGGCCGGGTTCGGCATGGCGACGGGGCACATGACCCCACGCTAGGACCCAACGGGCCCCCGGCATGAGACGGTTCACGGAAGGGCACTGCTGAACCCGGCGGAGCGCGGAAGCGTCTTCGCAGCGGGGAGCACCTGTGAAGAGGAGGAGGCTGCCGCATGCCGCTCGACGAGGACGCGGTCGCGGAGATCTACCGCGAGCACGGACCGATGCTGCGTCGGGTCGTGTGGCGCGCGACGAGCGACGCCAACCGGGTCGAGGACATCGTCCAGGAGGTCATCCTGCGGGTCTGGAAGCAGGCGCCCGAGGCGGAGAACCTGCGCGCGTACCTCATCACGACGGCACGCCACCTCATCGTCGACCAGCACCGCGCCGCCGGACGCCGGCCGCAGGAGGCCCGGTTGGTCGACGTCGCCGAGGCGGACTCGGCCCTGGACCGGGCGCTCGACCAGGTGCTCGTCGAGGAGGCCCTGGGCCGGCTGCAGACGAACCACCGCGACATCCTGCGCTGCCTCTACTTCGAGCGCCTGACGGTGGCCGAGGCCTCCGACCGTCTGGGGGTGCCCGAGGGAACCGTGAAGTCCCGCGCCTACTACGCCGTGCGCAACCTGCGCGTCATCCTCGACGAGATGGGAGTGACGAGATGACCACCGGATCGGACGACCGACACATGCTGCTCGGCGCGTACGTGCTCGGTGGCCTGTCCGACGAGGACCACCGCGCCTTCAGCGAGCACCTGCGCACGTGCAGGCAGTGCCAGTCCGAGCTGGGCCAGGTGTCCGGGCTGCCTCGCCTGCTCGACCTCGCCGGCCCGGAGGGTGGCCCGCACCTCTCCACGACGCCAGCCCCCGGCGGCGCACCGCCGCCGCTCGTGACCGAGCCCGACGACCACCGCCTGGCGACCCTGCTCACGGAGGTGTCCCGGCGCCGGCGCCGGCGCCGCTCGTGGCTCTCGGGGATCGGCGCGGCCGCTGCCGTGGGCGTCTTCGCCGGCGGCGCCTGGCTCGGACCTTCGCTCTTCTCGACCGACCCGCCCACTCCCCCGACCACGCACGTCGTGGCCGCGGCCGCGCCAGGCAGCACCGTCAAGATCGACGTCGCGCTCGTGACCCGCGGCTGGGGCACGCAGCTGGACATCGACTGCGAGGACATGCCGACCGACGGCGAGGTGCTCCTGTGGGTGATCGGCCGTGACGGCAAGGAGTCGACCGCGGCCTCGTGGCGCGCGACGCCCTCCGGCTACTCCCGCGTGACGGGCGCAACTGCCCTGCGCACCAACGAGATCCGGTCACTGGAGGTCCGCACCGGCACCGGCCGGGTGCTCGCCTCGGCGCACACCTGAGGCGCGCCAGAGGGCCCGGTTCGCGACTGCGCAGGTCTGCGATTCCGGGCCCTGATGGCGGTTAACGTACCTCAACGGGCCAGCCGCCCAAGCGTTTCGGGTCGGTGCGGGGAAGCCCCCTTCCCCGCACCGTTCCCTGCCCAGATAGAGCCGTGCGCCGGGTCGCTGATACACCGACGCGGCAGAACGGATCCTTCAGAGCCAGTCCGGGAGCACGGTCCGCGGCGGCGTGACCGACACCGACTGCCCGTCGAAGGTGACCTCGCTCAGCCACATCGTGCGACCCGGCACCTCGGCGCCGATCGAGTCCGGCGCCCACGCGTGGTAGACCATGAGCACCCGTCCGTCCTTCTCGAAGAGGGCGCAGTGTCCGGGCCCGGCAGCCACGTCACTCGTCGTGAGGACCGGCTCGGGGTCCTTCCGGAAGGGTCCCGTCGGCGACGACGAGGTGGCGTGACCGACCGCGTAGTTCGCGCTGCCGTAGTCGTTGGCGGAGTAGAACATGTGGAACACGCCGTCCCGCTCCCAGACGAACGGGCCCTCGACGAGCTGCCCCTCCCACGGGAGGTCCTGCCGGAAGAGGCGTTTGGGCTTGCCCTCCAGGCGCAGCCCGTCGGTCGAGAGGCGCTGGACGGAGATCCACGCGTCGAGGCCGACCGCGTTGCCGTCGTTCTTCCAGTAGAGGTATGCCGTGCCGTCGGCAGCCACGAACGGTGACGCGTCGATCGTGCCGCCCTGGTCCTGCTCGCACACGAAGGGCTTGCTGCTCGTGTCGCGGTAGGGCCCCTTGGGGTCGTCGGCGACGGCGACACCGACGCACTGGATGGCGGGTTTGGGCGCGATCGTCGTGTAGTACATGACCCAGCGGTCCCCGAACCGGCGCGCCTCCGGTGCCCAGACCTTGCCCTTCGTCGTCCACGTCGCGAGCTCGGGCATCGCGTCGCTGCCCTGGGTCCAGGTCCGGAGGTCGTCGCTCCGGAGCGTCTGGACGTTCATGCCGTTGCCGTTCGTGGCGATCGCGACCCATCCGTCGCCGTCGGGCAGGATCTGTGGGTCGGGGAAGTTGCTCGGCCACACGGGGTTGGTCGCGGTCTCCGTCGTGGTCACGATGCCTCCGGTGGAAGGGTCGGTGGGGCTCGCCTGACAGGCCGTGGCGAGCAGGGCAGACACGGCCAGGGCGAGGACGGCTCTGCGCCGGGTCATCCCGCTGCCGGGTCCTCCGGCCACGACGACGCGTAGAACCGGAGGTGGTCGATCTCGGCGGTCACGGCGGGCGACGCGCCGCCGTGCGCGACGAGTCCGATGCGCGGGTGGGTGTCGGCGCGGAAGGTCCACGTCGCGCCCCACGTCCAGGTGGTGCCGTCACGGCTGGTGCCGGCCCGGTAGAGGTGCTCGCCCTGCTCGTTGCGGTGGTGGGCGAGCCGCAGCCACAGCGTCTCCGCCGACGTGCCGATGATCGCCCCGCCGAAGCTCGTGCGCCCGTCGGGCGCAGCGGCCGTCTCGCGGCCGAACTCGGTCTGGCGGGTGTTCCAGATCGCGACGTTGGACAGGCGCGCGAAGTCGTCGTCGTTCTCGTACGCGATGAGGCCGACCTGCTGGTAGTTGCGCACCGAGTCGGTGCCGAGGGCGAGGTGCGTCTTCGCCTCCGCGATCCAGTCGCCGTCACCGGGGGGGTCGTCGTGGAGCAGGACGCTCGCGTCGTTGCCGCCACCGACGAGGTCGGTACCCTCGACGGGCCAGCGCAGGCTCCCGCCGGAGACGGTCACGGCCGAGTTCGGCCGCACCCAGGTGAAGCCGTCCAGACTCCCCGAGTCGAACTCCTCGGCCTCGAGCAGGGCACCCGCCACGGGCACCGGCGCGAGCGTCTTCGCGTCGGTCGCCGGCGGGTTGACCACGACGTTGTCGACGACGGCTTCGCCGCTGCTGAGTCTCACCGGGGCGGACCTCGGCAGCACCGGACCGTCGAGGGTGGCGCGGGCCAGGACGTCGGCGAGGTCGCTCTCGGTGACCTCGGCGGTGAGGCCCTGCGCGGTGGCCTCGACGGTCAGGGTGCGCCACGCACCGGCGGGCAGGGCGAGCAGGCCGGCCGTCGACGACCGTACGTCTCCCCCTTCGTCGACCTGTGCGGTGAGGCGGCCACCGCGGGGGTCGACCGTCACCGTGATCACGGGGTCGCGCCCGACGTAGAGACGCAGCGGCTTGTCGCCCCGCAGGTCCAGGCGCACATGGAGGGGGCCGGCCGGTGCCGAGGCCGTCGTCGAGGCCGTGCCCTGCACGAGCGCCGTGTCACCGGAGACCAGGTCGCCGGGCCCCTCGGACAGGCCACGGAACCCGCTCGCGGCCGGGTCGGTCGGCCTGATGCCCAGACCGGATGCCAGGGTCGGACCGGGCTGCGGCGTGTCGGACGGCCCGAAGCCCGCCCGTGTCCGCGGCCAGCCGTCGACCCAGTCGAGCCGGTCGAGCAGCATGGGCCGCCGGTTGATCCCGAAGGGCTCGGTCAGCCACGGGTTGTTGCGGTCGAGGGCGTGGTACGCGATGAAGTCGCGGCCCTCCGCGTCGGTGAAGGCGGTGTGGTGGCCGGCCCCGACGAAGCGGTTGCCGTTCTGCGTCAGCACGATCGTGCCACCGACGCGCGAGGTCAGCAGCGACGTGCCCTCGGCGTCGACGAACGGCCCGAGCGGTGAGCGTGACCGCCCGGCGAAGACGGAGTAACCCGTCGTCGGCCCGGCGCAGCAGTTCGCCGACGAGCCCATGAGGTAGTACCAGTCACCGTGCCGCACGACGAACGAGCCCTCGTAGCGGTTGTCGATCGCGACCTGCGTCGCCGTGCCCACCGGGGTGAGCCCGTCGGCCGACATCCGCGTGGCCCAGAGCCCACCGAAGTAGCTGCCGAAGTAGAGGAAGCGCTGGCCCTGGGCGTCGGTGGAGCCCGCGGGGTCGAAGGTCCAGAGGAAGCCGCCACCGGGCGCCGGACGGGGCGCCACCGCCGGGGCGTCGGTCGCCGTCCACGGCCCGGACGGCGCGGGCGCGGTCGCGACACCGATCGCCGAGTCGCCACCGGGGTTGAGCGTCGTGTCGGTGACCGTGAAGTAGAGGACGTACCGCCCTGCGACGTAACGGATGTCGGGTGCCCACAGGCCCGCGTCCGCTGTCGCCCATGAGGGCCGGTTCGCCTCGGTGAAGACCGTGCCGAGGTACTCCCAGCCGGACCAGTCCTTCGTCCTGGCCATGTGCATGGCACCGGGAGGATCACCGGACTTGAGGGGGTCCGAGGTGGCGTACGCGTACCACCAGCCGTCGCGCCCGCGGATGACCGACGGGTCGGCGAAGGTGTCGGAGAAGCTGTCCGACACCGCGTTGTCGAAGGTGCTCGCGAGGGCGTCCGCGCTCGCCGCGACGGACGGCGGCACCACGGCGGACGGACTCCGGGCTCCGGACGCAGAGGGGGCTGCAACGAGCCCGAGGGCCGCGACGACGGCTGCCACGCAAGCGGTTCCGCGCCTCTGGGCGCGTGGGATCAGGGAACGCATACGGGACTCCTCAGCCCTTGACGCCGCTGCTCGCGACGCCTTCGATGACGTAGCGCTGCACGAAGACGTAGAGCGCGAGGACGGGGATGGCGGCCAGCATCGCGCCGGCCATGACGACGGGGTAGTCGATCGTGTAGGCGCCCTGGAGGCGGCTCAGGCCGGCCGGCAGGGTCAGCCGCTCCGGGGAGAAGAGGACGTAGATCGGCCAGATGAAGTCGTTCCAGTTGGCCAGGAAGCTGAGCACCGCGAGCGTGACGAGCGCCGGTCGCGCGTTGGGCAGCACGATCGACCACCAGGTGCGGAGCGGGCTGGCACCGTCGAGCCGGGCGCTCTCCTCGAGCTCCTTCGGCAGGCCGAGGAAGAACTGTCGCATGAAGAACACGCCGAAGGCCCCGGCGGCGCCGGGCACCACGAGCGCCCAGATCGTGTCGAGCCAGCCGATCTTGTCGAGGATGAGGAAGTTGGGCATGAGGAAGATGAAGGAGGGCACGAAGAGGGTGAGGATGATCCCCGTGAAGATCGCCCTCTTGAAGCGGAACTCCATGCGCGCCAACGCGTAACCCGCCAGCGAGCACACCGTGACGACGAGCAGGGCGTGCATCGACGCGGCGCCCAGCGAGTTGGCGAACCACAGCAGGACGGGGCTCGCGGCGTCCTGGAAGAAGAGGACGTCGTAGGCCCGCAGCGTCGGCTCGGCAGGGAAGTAGGTCGGCGGGACCGTCCGTGACTCGCTCTGTGACTTGAAGGAGGTCAGCAGGATGAGCAGCAGCGGTCCGACGAAGATGACCGTGAGGATGCCCAGGGTGACCCAGAAGAGCGGGCCGTTCTTGCGTCTCATGTCTTCTCCCGCAGGGCCCAGAAGTTGACCAGCGCGATGAGGGACAGGAAGACCGCGAGCACGTAGCTCATCGCGGACGCCTCGCCCATCCGGTACTGCGTCAGGCCGAGGTCGGTGATGACCATGATCGCCGTGCGCGTCGTCTCGCCCGGTCCGCCCTGGGTGATCAGGTAGCTCTGGCCGAACATGTTGGCGCTGGCCAGGACCGTCGTGATGATGATGAAGACGAGGACGGGACGCAGGCCCGGGATCGTGATGTAGCGCAGCTGCTGCCACGACGAGGCGCCGTCGAGCTCGGCTGCCTCGTAGTGGTCGGCCGGGATGTCGCCGAGCCCGGCGAGGTAGATCACGGCGTTGAAGCCCATCGTCCACCAGATCGTGACCGCCGCGAGCGAGATCCACGCGTACGGCTGCGACGTCGTCCAGGCCGTGTCGTCGGGCAGCCCGACCGCCCCGAGCAGGCCGTTGACGAGGCCGAACGACGGGTCGAGCAGGTAGCTCCACATCAGGCCGATGACCGCGACGCCGAGCACGAAGGGAGCGAAGAAGATCGCGCGGAAGAAGGTGCGCCCCGGGAAGTGGCGGTGCAGGAGCATGGCGAGCAAGAGGGGCAGCACCACGAGGAACGGGACGCTGATGAGGACGAAGAAGCCGGTCGCCCGCATCGATTTCCAGAACGCCTCGAACTGCACCGACGAGCTGTCGAAGAGGTCGAGGTAGTTCTGGGCGCCGACGAAGGGCTTGTTCGGCAGGAGGAAGTCCCAGTTGTGCAAGGAGATCCAGATCCCGAGCAGGCCGGGCACCAGGACGAACACCGTGAAGAGGGTGAGGAAGGGCGCGAGGAAGAGGTAGGGCGTGAGCCGCGAGCCGTGGATGCCCGAGGTGCGCCGGGGCTGCCCGCCCGACTCGTCGACCATCTCGACGGCACCCTCCGCGGCCGCGGCCGCCCGCCCCACGACGGGGGCGGGCTGGCCTGACGTGGTGCTCACGGTCTCAGCCGCCGTACTTCTTCTTGTTCGCCTCGAGGATCTTCGTGGCCCGCCCGGCTGCGTCGCCGAGGACCTTCGCCGGGTCCTGGCCGCCGTTGATCGCCAGGTTGAGGGCCTTGTCGAACTCCGGCATGGCATCGCCGATGCCTGCCACGGCGGGAAGGAAGTGCAGGTCGTCGATCTGCGTCGCGAGCGTCGACTGGTCCTTGAGGGCCTTGAACTCCGCAGACTCCCGGACGCTGTTTCGAGCCGGCACCTGGCCGCCCTTGGCCCACTCGATGCTCTTCGTGCTGATCCAGTTGAGGAAGACGCGGGCCGCGGTCGACTTGTTCTCGTCCGGGGTGCGCAGGGTCGGCAGCACGAACTGGTGGGACCCGGCCCAGGCCGCCTTGGTGCCACCGATGTTCGGCAGCGGGGCGACCCCCCACTGCAGGCCGGACTTGGCGCCGAGCGTGTTGATCGTCCAGATCCCGTTCCAGTTGAAGGCGGTCTTGCCGTTCTCCAGCGCGACGAGGTCGGCGTCCTGGGCGATCTTGGGCGCGGAGTGACCGTTCTTGACGAGGTCCTGGAACCACGTCATCGCCTTGACGCCGGGCTCGTCGGCCCACAGGACCTCGCTCGCGTCGTCGGAGAAGAGCGCCCCGCCGAACTGGTAGATGAGCGACTGGACGGTGAGCCCACCGGTGAACGGGAAGGGACTCGCCCAGTGCCCCTGCAGGCCCTTGGACTTCATGGCGTCCAGCGCGGCGCCGTACTCGTCGGCGTTCGTCGGCGGCTTCTCGGGGTCGAGGCCCGCCTTCTCCATGACGCTCTTGTTGTAGAAGAAGCCGAGTGGGTGCACGTCGAGCGGGATCGAGTAGCGCTGGCCGTTGTAGAGGCCGGCCTTCCACGGCACGGGCGCGAAGTCGGTCTCACTCAGCTTGAGGGCGCTCGCGACGTCGTCGAGCGGCTGGATGACCTTGCGGGCGGCGTTCGTGGCGACCGAGTCGACGTGCATGATGCCGATCTCCGGGCCCTTGCCGGACGTCACGGCGGCGGGCAGCTTGGTGTAGTAGTCGGCCCACTGCATCGTGTTCATGCTGACCGCGATGTTGGGGTGCTCCGTGTTGAACTGGTCGACGAGCTTCTTCATGAACGGCCCGTCACCGCCCGTGAAGCCGTTCCAGAACTGCAGCGACACCTTGGGCCCGCTGTAGCCCGTGGCGCCACCGGCGCCACCGGGTGTCTGCGGGGCCTGGCCGGGAACCCCGCTCGATCCGGAGCCGCACGCGGCGAGGCCGGCCGCACCGGCGAGTCCGAGGGCGCCGGAGAGGATCGTCCGCCGTGCGAGCGGGCCGCCAGGAAGCGGGGATGGGGTGGTGGTGTGGTTGGTCATTGGACGGTCCCTTCGATGAGACGGATGCAGTGCCAGGAGGTGGGTGGCAGGGTTGCCGTGAGGGTGGTGCGGTCGACCCGCGCGTCCCCGGCGCGCGGGGTGACCCGGTCGGGGTCGTCCTCGGTGTTGGTGGCCGAGGGGTCGTCGTCGTGCACCACGAGGTGCTCGACGACCGTGTATGCCGTCGGGTCGGCCCCGACGGCTGCCGCGACGTCGAGCGCGAGCTCGCACGGCTCGGTGCGGCTGCGGTTGACCACGAACACGGCGAGGTCACCGGACTCGGGGTCGTGCGTCGCGGTGACGACGAGCTGGTCGACGGGCCCGAAGGCCTTGGTCTCGACCGTGTCGCACCGGACGGCGGGACGGAGCACGGTGCCCCGGGCGTGCTTCGCCATGAGTGCGAAGGGATGGAAGATCGTCTGCCGCCAGGCGGCTCCGCCGGGACGGGTGACGATGGGGGCGATGACGTTGACGAGCTGGGCCTGACAGGCCATGGCGACGCGGTCGGTGTGCTGGAGCAGGGTGATCAGCAGGCTGCCGACGACCACGGCGTCAGTGACGTCGTAGACGTCCTCGATGAGCTCGGGGGCCTCCCGGATCTCGAGCGAGCTCTCGCCGTGGAAACGCTCCTGGAACCACACGTTCCACTCGTCGAAGGAGACCATGATGCGCTTGTCGGAGCCCTTGACCGCGGCGACGTGGTCAGCCGTGGCGACGACCGACTCGATGAAGCGGTGCATGTCCTCGCCGCTCGCGAGGAAGGAGTCGACGTCGCCGCCGATCGGCTCGTAGTACGCATGGGCCGAGATGTGGTCGACGAGGTCGAAGCACCGCTCGAGCACGACACGTTCCCACGTGCCGAAGGTCGGCATGCCTCGGTTCGAGGAGCCGCAGGCGACGAGCTCGAGGGTGTCGTCGACCCGGCGCATCGCTCGCGCGGTCTCCTCGGCGATGCGTGCATACTCCTCGGCGGTCTTGTGCCCCATCTGCCACGGACCGTCCATCTCGTTGCCCAGGCACCAGACCCGGATGTCGTGCGGCTCGACGTGGCCGTTCTTGGCGCGCCGGTCGGGCAGCGAGGTGCCGGTCGCCCCGTTGCAGTAGAGGAGCAGCTCGATCGCCTCCTGCACCCCGCGGGTGCCGAGGTTGACCGCCATCATGGGCTCGACCCCGACATCGCGGGCCCAGTCGACGAAGTCGTCGGTCCCGACCTGGTTGGTCTCGACGGAGCGCCACGCGAGGTCGAGCTGGGTGGGGCGGTCGGCCCTGGGCCCGACGCCGTCCTCCCACCGGTAGTTGGAGACGAAGTTGCCGCCCGGATAGCGGACGGTGGTCACGCCGAGCTCTCGGACGAGCTGCGCGACGTCGGTGCGGAAGCCGCGCTCGTCCGACTCGGGATGGTCGGGCTCGTAGATCCCGGTGTAGACGCACCGGCCCATGTGCTCGACGAAGGAGCCGAAGATCCGTGGCCGCACCGGCCCCACCGTGAAGGCGGGGTCCAGCCGTACTGTCGCTCTTCCCATCCGGTCCTCCTTGACCGTTCGGCATGGGCCTGGCTTACAACGGTTACCCAATTGCGCTCGAGCGAAAATTACAACGGTTACCGAAACCTGTCCAGAGGTGCTCGAGGCGCTCACGACGGCGGGCTGCTGGCGCTAGCCTGTTCCACGACGGGATCGGCCCGGGGGCTCGCACGGACGGAGGTCACGGGTGGCTGCACGGCTCAGGGATGTCGCGGAACGTGCGGGCGTCTCGGTGAAGACCGCCTCGAACGTCCTCAACAAGCACCCCCACGTCAAGGCGAGCACCCGTGCACGTGTCGAGGCTGCGATGGCCGAGCTGCACTACCGGCCCAACCTCTCGGCGCGCAGCCTCAAGCACGGCCGGGCCGGCTTCCTCGCCCTCGCCGTGCCGGCGATGGACTCGCCGTACTTCGCCGAGCTGGCAGCACGCATCACGGAGGAGGCGGCCGCCCTCGGCTTCATCGTCCTGCTCGACGTGACCGGCGGCGACGCCGACGCCGAGCGAGTCGTCCTGGAGGGCATGCGTTCGCACGTCATCGACGGCGTCATCTTCTCGCCGCTCGCACTGTCCGCCGACGAGATCAGCCGCCGCGCCGACGACCTGCCGATGGTCCTGCTGGGTGAGCGCCCCGTCCCCAGGGGCTTCGACCACATCGCCGTGAACTCCGTGGCCGCGGCGCGCGCCGCGACGGAACACCTTGTCGCACAAGGCCGGCAGCGGATCGCAGCCGTCGGTCGCGAGTCCACGAAGGGCACCGCGTCCGAGCGACTTCGCGGCTACCGCCAGGCCCTGAAGGCGACCGGCCTCCCCTACGACACCGACCTCGTGATCAGCGTGCCGCACTTCGAGCGAGCCGACGGCCACGCCGCGATGCAGCAGCTGCTCGACCTGCCCGAGCGGCCGGACGCGGTGTTCTGCTTCAACGACCTCATGGCCATCGGGGCGCTGCGCGCCTGCGTCGAGGCCGGGGTCACGGTGCCCGAGGAGGTCGCCATCGTCGGTTTCGACGACATCGCCGAGACGCGCTACTCCAACCCGACGGTCACGACGATCTCGCCCGACCTGACCGGACTGGCTCGGGCAGCCCTCGCGCTGCTGTCCCGCCGCATCGACGGCGACCGCGGCGACGCGGAGGAGGTCGAGGTCGGCTGGACCCTCGAGGCCCGCGAGACGACCCTCGGCGTCCCACCCCGTCCGGGCGTTCGAGCGAACGGCTAGGTGCCGGAGATCTCGGCTGCTTCACCGAGGGCACACGGCACGGTGAGCGCCCTGCCCTCGCGGTCGGCGTCAGCCGCGGCGTCGCCCAGTGCCTGACGCGACACGGTGAGCTGTCGTTCGAGGAAGGCCCGGTCGAGGTCGGTCAGTGGCATGTCTCCTACCGTGCGCTGTTCGTCTGCGCAGGCGGCCAGCCGAAGGGCCCGCACGTGGTCGCCGACCGTCGATGCGGCATACGCCAGCAGCTCGATGACGCCGAGCGTGAGGTCGGGATCGCCGTGCTCGGTGACGGAGGCAGCCAGGACGCGCAGCAGCTCCATCGCCTCTGCGGGGCGACCGGAGGCGAGCAGTGCGCCCGCCAGGTTGACGCGGTCGGCCGCGACCCCCCAGGCGTTCCCGAGCTCGAGGTCGAGGCGCTCGGCCTCGGCGAGCATCGGCAGGGCGGCCTCGGGGCGGCCCGCGTCGATCTCGAGCAGCGCGAGGTTCGTCAGGGCTGTCGCCTGGCGCTGCAGGTTGTGCAGGGACCGCGCGACCTCCACGCTCTGCTTGAGCAGGGCTCTAGCGCGGTCGGTGTCGCCGAGGCTGCGGTAGGCGACGCCCAGGCTGTTGAGGGCCTTCGCCTCCCCGGTGCGGTCGCCGGCGCGACGCCACAGCACCAGCGACTTGGCCAGCACGTCCCTGGCGCGGCCGTCGTCTCCCTGTTGCAGGAGCAGCAGGCCGAACGAGTAGAGCAGCTCGGCCAGCTGAGGACCCTGGTGCCCGGCCGCGGCCCGGCTGGCGCGCTCCAGCCAACGGCGGCTCTCGGCGTCGTACCCCGTGACGTACCAGTACCAGCCGAGCGCCGTGCAGAGCCGGATCCCGGTGGCGATGCGCCCCTCGTCGGGCATGTCGTTGCCGGGTGCATCTCCGAGGGACCAGTCGAGCGCGGCTCGGAGGTTGTCCATCTCCAGCTCGATCGACCCGCGCCCCGCGATGGCGTCAGGCCCCTTCATCCGCTCCGCGGCGCGTTCTGCCAGGGCCACGTAGTAGTCCGCGTGCCTTCGCTGGCGGTCCTCGAGCTCACCGTCGTTCGTGGCGAGCTCCCGGGCGACGGAGCGGACGGTCTGCAGCAGCCGGACGCGCGGCCCGGCCGGGTCGTCGTCCACACGCACGAGGGCGGCGTCGAGCAGACCGGACACCGCGGAGAGCGACGACGGGACGTCGAGGACTGCGGCGACCGCCTCGAACGTCCCGCCGGTGCTGCCGAACGCGGCGAGCGCGCGGAAGGCCCGCTGCTCGTCCACCCCCACCATCCGGTAGCTCCAGCTGACGGTCGCCGGCAGGGTCTGCTGCCGCTCCGGATGGCCGGGCAGCGGCAGTCCCAGCGCCTCGTCGAGGTGGTCGAGGAGCGCTCTGGGGGACAGCAGCCGAACGCGGGCGGCGGCGAGCTCGACGGCCAGCGGCAGCCCGTCGAGGCGGCGGCACACGGCGACGACGTCGGCGACGTTGTCGTCCGACAGCACGAAGCCCGGGTCCGCCAGCCGTGCCTGCTGCACGAACAGCTGCACCGACTCAGCTCGGCCGGCCACCTCGACGGTCGGTGTGCTGCGTTGCGCTGCGGGCAGGCCCAGCGGCGGCACGGGGTACTCCTGCTCCCCGACGACGCGAAGAGGACCCCGGCTGGTTGCCAGCAGGCACAGGCACGCCGTCGCACTCAGCAGCCTGGTGACGACATTCGCCCCGGAGCGGGGCAGCTGCTCGAGGTTGTCGAGGACCAGCAGCACCTTCCGGTCGCGGAGGTGCTCCATCAGCTCGACCTCGGTGTCGCTGGAGCGACCGAGCGTCTCAGCGAGCGTCCTCCACGCGACGGCGTCGTCGGTCGCGGCGGACAGGTCGACGAAGTGGACACCCTCGAAGTGGGACGGAGCGAGCTTCTCCGCCACCGAGATCGACAGTCGTGTCTTGCCGGCGCCACCGGGTCCGGTCAGCGTGACCAGCCGATGGTCGTGCGTCG
Organism: Terrabacter sp. GCM10028922; assembly: GCF_042666095.1. Lineage (NCBI taxonomy): Bacteria > Bacillati > Actinomycetota > Actinomycetes > Micrococcales > Intrasporangiaceae > Terrabacter > Terrabacter sp. GCM10028922. Next base: position 56,167 of record NZ_JBHTFG010000010.1, read on the forward strand.
TCAGCAGGGCTCCGACGGCCGCCAGGTCCGCATCGCGCCCGACGAGCGGGGCCGGTGGCGTCGGGAGGTTGCCCGGTGCCCCCAGACTGCGCAACGGCGGAAAGGTCGCGCGCAGCCCGGGGACGACGAGCTGGCAGAGGTGCTGCGGGTCGACGATGTCCTTGAGGCGGTGCACCCCGAGGTCCAGCAGGGACGTGCCGGGCGGCAGCCGGTCCGCGACGTCCTGCGCCGTCGCCTCGCTCAGCACCACCTGCCCGCCGTGCACCGCAGCGGACACGCGTGCCGCCACGTGGACGTCGAGCCCGACCAGGTTGTCCTCGAAGGGTTCCGGGTGGCCGGTGTGCAGCCCCATCCGCACGCGCACCGCCACGCCGTCGGCCCAGTGGTGGGCCTCGAGGGCGCGCTGGCCGTGCGCCGCGGCGGTGACCGCGTCCGCTGCGGATCCGAACACGACGAAGAAGCTGTCGCCCTCCGTCCCCACCTCCCGGCCCTGCGCCTGCTCGAAGGCCCGGCGCAGGATCCGGCGGTGGGTGGCGAGGACGTCCGGGTAGGCGGACCCCAGCTGGTTGAGCAGCCGCGTGGACCCCTCGATGTCGGTGAAGAGCATCGTGAGGCGGGTGGACGGTGGGTCACCCATGCGCTCATCATCGATGCAAACCCACCCTCACGCCAGCGAGACTGCCGCGCGCCGGGGACCGGCGTGCCCAGTCCCCGGCGCGCCGGGACGGGTCAGCCCGAGAGCTGGGCCTGCAGCCCCTTCATCGTGGCGATCTCCTTGGTCTGCCCGTCGATGATGGCCTGTGCCAAGGCCTTCGACTCGGTGTTGGACCCGGCCGCCAGCTCCGTCCGAGCGGCCGCGACCGCGCCCTCGTGGTGGCGGATCATCATCGTGAGCCACATGCCGTCGAACGTGGCACCCGTGGCCTTGCCGAGGGCATCCATCTCCTCGACGGACATCATGCCCTCCCCGTGCATGCCGGCGTCGTGGTTCATGCCCTGCGCCTCGGGCACGGGCTCGCCCCAGCCCCGCAGCCATCCGGACATCTGTCGGATCTCGGGATCCTGCGCGTCCTTGACCTGCTCGGCCAGGGCCTTGACCTGGGCGTTGCCGGCGCTCTTCAGTGCCAGGTCCGCCATGGTCAGGGCCTGACCGTGGTGCGGGATCATGCCTGTCGCGAAGGCGACATCGGCATCGTTGTGCGCACCGGCCGCCGGCGTGCCGGAGGCGGTGGTGCCGCCGGTCGCAGCCGCCGTCGCGGTGCTGGAGTGGTTGCTCATGTCGTGGCTGCCGGGGTCGGTGCCGCCGCAGGCGCTCACGGTGAGCACGCCGGCCAGGGCCACGGGCAGCGCGAGGACGCGCATGGTGGGGTTCATCGGGTGGTTCCTTCCATCGTCTGTGTCTGGTGTGCTGCCGGGGTGTGCCGAAGACCGCCGACCCTCGGGTCGACGGGTGGTTTCGGCCTAGACCCGGAGCACGCCCAGCTGTGACAGGGAGGGAGCCGACAGGCCGGGCGGGGCCCGCCCGGCCAGAATGAGGTCTCGCCGACGGTCGTGCGCGAACGGCGAGCGCTCCCGTCCGCGCAGCAGCAGGCGGCCAAGCAGCAGGAGCGCCAGCCCGGTGAGCACGGCCAGGCACATGGCCGCCATCGCGTGGCTGTCGGCGGCCGCGACCAGCTGTGACAGACAGGCGCCGCACCGGCCGCTGGCGTCATCTGCCAGCGGGCTGGTGTGGACTGCACCGGGCTCATGGGCCGCGCTCACACCATGCACGCCGGCGACCCGTGAGTGCCCGGCACCCATCGAGTGCATGGCGACAACGGCCGCGATCAGCATCCCGAGTCCCATGAGACCCACGACCGCTCGCAGCCGCTGGGGGCGCATCACGAAGCGTGGTGGTGGTGCTCGTGGACCACCGCGTGACCCTTGCCCCGTGCGATGAGCCACCGGTTCACCGGCACGGTGACGACGAAGGCGACCACGAACGAGACGGCCAGCGCACCCCAGAACAAGACGTCGGCGAGTCCGGCCTCCATCGCGCCGGGCACCAGCAGCATCACCGAGTTGTCCATGATCTCCATGACCGTGATCGACACGGTGTCGGCCGCCAGGGCCACGGTGATCGCACGTCCCCACGTCAGCCCGGCGCGGCGCACCGGCCAGACGGTCAGCGAGTAGCCGAAGAAGAACGCCAGCACGATGGCCAGCACGATCGTGGCGCCGTTGGACCAGCCCCACCACGTCCCCAGCACCATGCCGAGCACCTCACCGATGGCACATCCGGTCAGGCAGTGCAGCGTCGCCGACACCGCTTGCCGTGTCAGCTCTGCGCCGTTCGTGGGCGTCGCGCCCATCGACGTGTGCTGCTCCTCGTGGTGGGGAGTGCTCATCGGTCAGCTCCTTCAGGTCGGTCCGGTGGCGCTGGTGTGGCCCGTGAAGCCTTGGCCACCGTGTGCAATATACCCCTAGAGGGTATGCGCGCGCTCGCCGTCCACTCCGAGCAGGTATGCCGCCAGCTCGGCCGGGTGCGAGAGCGCGGCGAGGTGTCCGCCGGGCACGACGTCGACGTCGAGACCGAGCCGCTCGCGGGCGACGCGACGCTGGAGGTCGAGCGGGAAGAAGCGGTCGTCGGCGCCGGCCACCACGTGCACGGGGACGTCGGGCCACTGTGAGAACTCGCACGGCGTCTCGAACGCCCGGTCGACCTCGTCCCGTTCGTGCTCGGCACCCCCCGCCGCGACGGCGGGGTCGACGTCGTGGAAGAAGTACGTGTCGAGGTCGAGCTCGGTGGGGTAGCCGCCGGCGCGGGCAGCCTCGACCCGCGCGTCCTCCTGACCGACGGCGTCCCACCAGGCCCCGGCCGTCTCACCGGGCAGCGGCACCATGGCGTTGAGCAGCACGATCGCCCGGACAGGACGGCGGGCGGCAACGATCGGCACGGTGAACCCGCCCATCGACTGGGCGACGAGCACCACGTCGTCACGCCCGTCGAGCGCGGACTCGACGAGGGCGGCATACTCCGGGAGCCCGGCCTCCGGGTCGTCGGCCGGCAGGTCGACGGCGACGGCCTCGTGGCCGGCCGCCTCGAGCAGCGGCACGACGCGGTGCCAGTACCAGGCAGCGCCGCCGGCGCCGGGCAGGAGCGCGAAGGTGGTCACCGTCCACAGGCTAGGCCTCGACGGCGGCGAGAGGCGCGTGCGAGGGTGACGGCATGGCTGACGACGTCTCGATCCAGCACCACATCAAGTCGCTCATCGACGAGGAGCACGAGCTGCGCTCGGCCCTGCAGGACGGGTCGATCACCGTCGACGAGGAGCACGCCCGGCTCAAGAGCCTCGAGGTCGAGCTCGACCAGTGCTGGGACCTCCTGCGCCAGCGCCGGGCCAGGCGCGAGGTCGGGCAGAACCCCGACGATGCCGAGGTCCGCTCGGAGCGCACCGTCGAGGGCTACACCGGCTGACCGGTCACCGGCCGGTGGTCAGATGGTCAGGCCGTGGCCGAACGGGAAGAGCGGGTCGTCGTAGCCCGGCACGTCCTCGCCGTGCGCGCGCACCTGGTCCATCGACCGCGGCAGGTCGAACGGAAGCCGGCCGACCGGGGCCACCGTGCCCGTGATCGCGTCGAGCAGTGCGGCGTCGCTGCTGCCGTAGCTGCCGACGACGGCCGACGCGAAGGGCAGCAGGGGCGTCAGCACGGCCGGCCGGTCCAGCACCACGTCGACGACGAGCGGGCACGCGGCGGCGACCCGCTGGAGCCGCGCGACGAGTCCCGGTGGGAAGTCGAGGGATCCCTGGTGGAACCACGACTCGAGGAACAGGTCGGACCGAGGGTCGTACGGGGCCGCGAGCCGCACGATGGCGACGTCCGCGTCCTCGGGCCGCTCGACGAGCGTGCCATGCGTCGCCACCACCTCGGGTGAGACCCGCTCGGCGTAGATGCGCAGGCCCTGCTCGAGCGGGAGCCGGCCGTCCCCGTTGTGCAGGATGGTCACCGACCGTGCTTGGGCGGCATACGCCTCGGCCCGGAAGTCCTGTCTCCCAACCGTTTCGGCAGCCGCGTCCTCGTCCACGTACGGGTCGTCGAAGAGACCCAGCCGGAACTTCACCGCGAGGATCCGCCGTGCCGACTCGTCGACACGCGCCTCGGGGACCCGGCCCCGGGTCACGAGGTCGAGCAGGATCTCGACGCACTCCTCGCCTCCGAACTGGTCGGCCCCGGCCTCGAGGATGAGCTCCATCCGCCCGTGCGGGTCGAGGTGCTCGACCCCCCAGGCGCGAGCCGGCAGCACCTGGTCGCCGACGTGGTTGTCGTTGACGAGCTCCCAGTCGGTGACGACGACGCCGTCGTAGCCGAGCTTCTCGCGCAGGAGGCCGGTCACGACCTGCTTGTTGTAGCCGAAGCCGACCGGCTCGATCGGGGCGCCGTCGACGACGAGGTCGACCGGCATCCCGTAGTACGGCATGATGCCGGCGGTGCCGGCCTCGATGATCGGGGGGAACGGCTTGAGGTGGTCCTCGAACCGCCCCCCGGGGTACACCTGCTCCCGCCCGTAGGGGAAGTGGGCGTCCTCGCCGTCCTTCTGCGGCCCGCCACCCGGGAAGTGCTTGCTCGTACAGGCGACGCTCCCCTGGCCGAGCGAGTCCCCTTGGAAGCCTTGGAGATACGCGACCCCCAGCTCGGTCACGAGGTCGGGGTCCTGACCGAACGTGCCCGCCTGGCGGGCCCACCGCGGCTCGGTCGCCAGGTCGAGCGTCGGGTGCAGCGCCGCCCGGATGCCGACGGCGACGTACTCCTGGCGGGCGACGTCGGCGAACCGGCGGACTGCCTCCGGGTCACGCAGCGCCGCGAGACCGAGCGGCTCGGGCCACTGCGAGAACGCACCCGCCGAGAAGGAGACGCCGACGTTCTCGATGAACGCGTGCCGCGGGTCGGTCGACACCGTCACGGGTATGCCGTGCGGCGTGCCCTCGGCGAGCTCCTGCAGTGCGTTGCTCCACCGGGCCGCCATGCGCGGGTCGTCGAGGGCGTGGACGTTGAAGTGGCTGAGGTGCTTGTCGAGGACGACGGTGCGCGTCGGGGACTTGCTGATGTTTCCGGGCTGCTCGAGGACCGTGCCGTCGGCGCCTGCCTCGATGACGGTCTGGAACATCAGGCCGACCTTCTCCTCGAGGGAGAGGCGGCCGAGCAGGTCCTCGACGCGCGCCTCGACCGGCAGACGCGGGTCCTCGTACGGGTCCATCCGGCCGTTGCCGTTGAGGTCGCGGTAGGCGACCCCGTCCTCGCTCGTGCTCAGCTCGCGGCGCACGGGAACCACCTTTCGTGAGAGGGCGTGCGTCATGGGTCAGGCGACCGGGCTCGCGCCGAACTCCTCGATGCCGATGACCGGTCGCAGGGCGGCCTCGACGGCTGGCGTGCTGAACGCTCGACGGACGACGTCATTGCCCAGCACGTTGCCGATCGCGCCCATGACCATCGCCTGGTCGAGCGAGAGATAGCGTCGCGCGACCGTGCCAGAGCCGACCGCGATGGCGTCGAAGAAGCCGCCGGCACCGTAGGAGTCGAAGTCGGCCTGGATGTTGGCGAGGTTGGTGAAGGCCTCACCGGGCTCGTGCATCATCGCGAGGAACGATGCGTGTGGTGTGACCACGCCGTCTCCGAAGTCCGGGGTGGGATTGGTCGCCGCGCGGCACTCCCCGAAGCCGATGTCGTAGTTCGTCTTCTCCTGGTCCGAGAAGTAGCCCTCGGGGTTGAGTCCGAGCGCATCGACGCCGTACTCGCGGTAGTTCGCGAAGGGGTCGCTCGACGGGCTGAAGCCCCAGTAGCCGTAGCCTGCCTCGATCAGGCCGTGCTCGCGCTGGGCCCGGACGTGCAGGGGATGGTTGCGCCCCCACGAGTTCGGCGCCCACGTGGCCTCGTCGACGAAGACGTCGGGCATGAGCTCCTCGAACATCGAGCCACCCCAGCCGGGCACGATGTGCATGCCGCGGTACGTGTAGGCGCCCTCGTACACCGAGACACCGAGGTAGGTCCGGGTCTCCCCCACGGGCTGCATCTCGTGCCAGCTCCAGTCGCACGTGGCGGGGAAGGTGCGCCACATCGCGTAGTACTGCGCTCGCGGGATCTGTCCCGTGATGATGCCCAGGTAGCTCGTGATGCGTGTCTCGGAGACCGTCGTGTCGTAGTGGTGGTTCGTGTACCAGACGTCGGGCCCGATACCGATGTGGTTGCCCGTGAATCCCGAGAACCCGGGCGGTGGTGGGGCGTCGTAGAAGCCGCCATGGATCAGGCCGGGCTTGAGGCCCACGTTCGTGTCGTAGAACATGTCCCAGCGCATGCGGTCGAAGATCCGCGTGGCCCACACGGCGGCGGCACGGTCGGAGTTCTTGACGACGAGCAGGGCAGCGCCCAACCAGCCGTTGTCGACGCTGGAGACGAACGGGTAGATCCGGTCGCCACTGCCGGGGAACTCGTGGAGGACGTCACCCGTCGCCTCGTCGTACCAGTTGTAGTACAGGCCGCTCGGGACGTGGTGCCCCATCCGGTAGACCGTCTTGAGGGTGCGGATCAGGCGTGCCGTCGCCTCGTCCTTGGTGATCAGGCCGAGCTCGCGGGCGACGATGGTCGACCAGAGGTAACCGCCGATGTTCGTCGGCGAGGTGTAGCCGGACCGGTCACCGGCCGCGAGCGACTCGGGGATGTTGTCCGCGGGCAGGCCGGTGCTCGGGTCCGTCATCGCGACGAGGCTGCGCCACGTGTCGGCTGCCCATGTGCGCACGATGCCGCTGTCGAGGGAGCGGACGGCAAGAGGTGCCTCGCGCAGGAACGCGGGCGCCTGCCGCATGGTGGCCGACGTCGTCGCCGACGCCGACGGGGCGAGGGCGAAGGCGGCGACGGATGCCGCACCGCTGACGAGCAACGCGCGGCGGCTCGGGGTGTACAGGGTCTTGGACGGGTCGGACATGGGCTGTGCTCCGTTTCGTGTTACTTGAGGCCCGTCGTCGCGATGCCCTCGATGAAGCGCTTCTGGAAGACGAGGAAGACGACGAGGATCGGGATGATGACGACGGTGGCGCCGGCGAGGAGCAGCCCGTAGTTCGTGCTGTTCTGGCCGGTCGAGTAGAGGGCGAGGGCCACCGGGAGGGTGTACTTGGACTCCGACTGGGCGACGACGAGCGGCCACAGGAAGTTGTTCCAGCTGCCGAGGAACGTCAGGATGCCGAGGGTCGCGAGGGCCGGACCGCAGAGCGGCAGGATGATCCCCCAGAAGATCCGGAGCTCGCCGGCGCCGTCGACGCGGCCCGCGTCGAGCAGGTCCTTCGGCAGGCCGAGGATGAACTGCCGCATGAGGAAGACGCCGAACGGGCTGACGAGGTAGGGCAGGAACAGACCGGGCAGGGTGTCGATGAGGCCGGCGTTCGCGACGAGCACGAAGAGCGGCACGAAGGTCACGACGCCGGGGATCATCAGCGTCGTCATGACGGCCACGAAGATGAGCCTCTTGCCCTTGAAGTCGAGCATCGCCAACGCGTACCCGAGCATCGAGCAGAAGATGAGGTTGCCGGCCGTCACGACGACGGCGACGACGATCGAGTTGGTGAAGAACTGGCCGAAGCTCAGCTTGTCGAACAGCTGCGTGTAGTTGTTCAGCGAGGCGTCCTCGGGCAGCCACGTCGGCGGCACCTGCCGCAGCTCACCCTCGCTCTTGAAGCTGCCGAGGACCATCCAGACGAACGGTGCGATGACGGCGACGAGCGCGATGGCCAGGATCACGTAGAGCCACCAGCGGCTGCCCTGGCTCGAGCCGACCATGCCGGAGCGCGGCCTCCTCGTCCGGGTGCCCGCCGGCGCGGAGCCGGACGGCCGTGGTGCGGTGTCGACGGACATGGTCACGTCCTCTCTCGCAGCAGCCGGAACTGGATCGCGGTGACGATCGCGATGACGACGAAGATGATGTAGCTCATCGCCGAGGCCAGGCCGTAGTTGCCGAAGCCGAACTGCTGGTACGTGTAGTAGGACAGCGAGATGGTGCTGTTGAGGGGGCCGCCCTTGGTCATGACGAAGGGCTCCTCGAAGAACTGCAGGTAGCCGATCGCGGTCGTGACCATGACGAAGAGCAGGGTCGGGCGCAGAAGCGGCAGCGTGATGTGCCGGAACCGCTGCCACGCACTCGCGCCGTCGATGGCTGCTGCCTCGTGCAGCTCGGCGGGCACCGCCTGCAGCCCGGCGAGAAAGATGATCATGGCCGTGCCGAAGTTGCGCCAGGCCGCCATGAGGATGAGCGCGGGCATCGACCACTTCGGGTCGCCGAGCCAGTTGGGGCCGGTGATGCCGAACCACCCGAGCGCGGTGTTGATGAGGCCGCCCGGGTCCTGCAGCAGGAAGCGCCACACGACCGCGACCGCGACGATCGAGGTGATGACCGGCATGTAGAAGCCGAGCCGGAAGACCGCCCGGAACCGCGTGATGCCCTTGTCGAGCGCGACCGCCGCAGCGAGCGCGACGACGAGCGTCAGCGGCATACCGACGAGGACGAAGTAGGCCGTGTTGGCTGCGGCCTTGCGGAACGTCGGGTCCGACAGCGCCTTCGTGAAGTTGTCGAGTCCGATGATGTTGACGGAGAAGGGCTTTCGCAGATCGCGCGACCTGGTGTCCGTGATGCTCATGAAGAGCGACTGGATCACCGGCCAGGCGGTGAAGGCGAGGAAGAGCAGGCAGAAGGGGATCGCGAGGATCCAGGCCGCCCGCCCCTCCCGCAGGGCGGACGAGCCGGCTGACCTGCGGGACCCTCCGGTGTCGGCCCCGCGGGGCGACCTGTCGTCAGGCCGCCCCGGAGGCGTCGCCGCAGGTGGCATCACGGGTCCGGTGGACCCGCTCGTGCCGGGCTGGGCGGTCATGGGATCACTGACCCGTCCCGATGGAGTCGGCCTGCTGCTGCGCTGCCTTGAGGGCAGTCGCCGGGTCGGCCCCGGTCTTCGTCACCTTCTCCAGCTCGGTGTCGAGAGCCTTGACCGCCTGCTCCCACGTCGGGAACGACGGCGGTGCCTTGGCGGTCTCGAGCTGCTTGCCGAAGACCGCGAGCTTCTCGTCGGATGCCAGAGCCGGGTCCTGCCAGGCGCTCTTGACCGACGGCAGGTCGGTCGAGATCGTGTACCACTTCGCCTGGACCTTGGGGTCGGCGAGCCACTGCACGAACTTCCACGCCGTGTTGCGGTTCTTCGTGTTCTTGAAGACGACGAAGTTGGAGCCACCGACGAAGGACGAGGAGCCGGACATGCCGGCGGGGATCGGCGCGACGTTGTACTTGTCCTTGAAGCCGGCACCGCCGACCTTCTCGACCGCCGACATCATCCACGGACCGGAGATGAACATCGGCACGGTGCCCTTGGCGAAGTCGGGCTCGGTCGTCGGGGCGGCCGGAGCCGCCTTGTTCGAGATGCCGTCGGTGAAGAACGACTGGTAGTACTGCGCCGCCTTGAGGATCTGCGGACTGTCGAAGTTGTACGCCTTGCCGCCGTCCTTCGTGAGGTCGGCGCCCTCGGACCACGCGAACGGCATGAGGGTCTGCCACGATCCCTCACCGCCGGCCTGCAGGCCGATGCCCCACTTGGCGCCGGCCTTGGTCTGCATGGCCTTGGCCATGTCCTTGAGACCCTGCCAGTCGGTGGGAGCGGTGTCGAAGCCGGCCTTCTTGGCGAGGTCGGTGCGGTAGAAGAGCACGCGCGTCTCGACGTACCACGGGATGCCGTAGGAGGTGCCGCCCACCTCGGTGGTCTTCTGCGCGCCCTCGAAGAACGCGGACTTGTCGATCTCGGCGGGGGTCGGGTCGATGGCGTCGCTGCTGGCGAACTCCCCCATCCAGGTCGTGCCGACCATGGCGACGTCGGGCGTCTTGCCCGCCGTGATGGCGGTCGTGAACTTGTCGTGCGCGGCATCCCACGGGATGGCGGTCACCTTGACCTTGACGCCGGGGTTCGCGGACTCGAAGTCCTTCGTCAGCTTGGGCAGGTTGTCACCCTCGGCGCCCATCGCCCAGACGGTGATCTCTCCGGTGGCCTTGCCGGTGTCGACCGCGGCGCCGGTCTGGGGGGCTGTGGAGCCGCCGCCCTCGGAGCCACGACCGCAGGCGGTCACGGTCAGAGCCGCGGCCGTCATGCACGCGACGGTGATGGCTGTGGTGCGTCTCATCGGTCTCTCGCTTTCTCGGGTGTTCGTCGAGACGTTGGGTGTTTCGCTTCGTGCGGTTGAGCAGTGGTGCTGCTCGGTGAGCTGCGGTTGGGAGCGAGCTCTGGGCGACGGCCCTGCCGTCACGTGCTGCGGGTCATCGGGTGCGCCGCTCGGTCGGGGATGGGGTGCTTCGCGAGCTCGCACAACCGCACGAGCCGCGGATGATCACCTGGGTCGGGAGGACCTGCCTCTCGGCGAGGGGCTCACCGCCCTGGACCCGCTGGTGAAGACGGTCGGCCGCGAGAATGCCGAGCTCGCGGACCGGCTGACGCACAGTGGTCATACCCGGACGCACGTAGCGTGAAGCCATGACGTCGTCCCAGCCGACGATGGCGAACTCGCCGGGCACGTCGCGGCCCGCGTCCTGGAGGCGGCTCATGATCGAGAGCGCGAGCTCGTCGTTGGCGCACACGACCGCGTCCGCGTCGATCTCACCCGCGAGGAGGCGTTCGGCGACGGCCTCGCCCTCTCCCTCACGGAAGGGCACGCGGACGGGTTCGGCGGGCTGGAGGCCGCGGGCCCGGTGGGCGGCCACGAAACCCTCGTGGCGTTCGTGGATGTCGGGTGCGCCGTCGGGGTCACCGACGAAGACGAGCCGCATGCGGCCGTGGGCAAGCACGTGCTCGGTGAGCTCCTCCGCGCTGTGCGCGTTCTCGGCGCCGACGGACTCGATGCCGTCCTGCGGCTCGCCGGTGATCATGACGACGGGCTTCTGGCCGTGCAGGGCGCGCGCGACGGCGGGCGGCATGGCGGCCGACCCGAACACGGCGATGCCGTCGACGCGGGTCGCGAGCTGGCGCACGGCGCGGGCGATGTCGGCCTTGCCGTCGGTGAGCATGAGGGTGACGCTCTGCCCGAGGTCGGCGGCGCGTGACTCGAAGCCCATGAGCAGCTCGGAGTAGTACGGACCGGACAGCTCGGGCAGGACGAGGCCGTGGGCCTCGTGCTGGCGCACGGCAAGGCTGCGGGCCGCACCGAGCGGGACGTAGTTGAGCTCGTCGACGGCGGCGAGGACCTTCTCGGTCGTCTTCGACGAGACCGTGCCGGCGCCCTGGAGCACCCGCGACACGGTGGCGATGGAGACGCCGGCGAGCTCGGCGACCGAGTAGATGGTGGCACCGGAGGCACCCGCGATCGGCGCCGTCGAGGGGCCGGCGCCCCGTTCGGGTGGTGTCGCCACGGGTCCCACCTCTCGCGTCTCGTCGTTGAGTGATGCGTCGCCGCCCGACCCCCTGGGCGGGCCGTTCGCCGCTGTAAGCGCTTACATCTGCCGCCTCCATACTGCACACGTCCCGGCCACGGATGCAAGACCAGGGGCGCGACGAAGCGATGGCGTATGCCGTCCCGCCCGCTTGCGCAGGCGCGTCAGCTCAGCGCCCCACTTCCGCGAGAACGCCTGCGGGGCATAGTGGTTCGCGGACGGCGACTACTCCGTGAGGGCGACCCACCGACCGTCCCGCATGACGTCGCGGCCCTGCAGCTCGTTCTCCTCGCGCCAGGCCTGGATACGGCTCGGAACGACCCGGAAGAAGAGGTACGGAGACGTCGTCTGGCGGGGGTCGAACCCCGTCCGCCGGGCGAAACGGTCGGCCTCGGCAGGGTCGAGCTCACCGGTCGGGACGGCCTCGACCGAGCCGTCCACCATGACGACGTCACGGGTCGCGCCCAGGCCGATCCGCACGCCGTTCCCCGACGCCAGTCCCCGTCCCGCGATGCTTCGCTCCCCCGTCGCGAGCAGGATCGAGGACCCGTCCCAGACGAACGACAGGGGCACGAGGTGCGGGGCACCCGTCACCGGGTCGGCCGTGGCGACCCAGCAGTCGACCTCCCGGGCCAGCAGCGCCTGCGTGTCGCGGACCCGGTCGGCGGTGGCCCGCGGCGGGGGCACCGACCCGGCCGGACGGCATTCGTCCTCGGTCGACGTCATCCCTGCATCAGGCCGATCATGTTGCCGTCGGCGTCGGCCAAGACGGCCACGCTGCGCCCGCCGCCGACCTCCGTCGGCTTCTGGGTCACGGTCGACCCGGCCTCGACGAGGGAGGCGATCCTGGCCTCGAGGTCGTCGACGGACCAGTAGGGCGTGGCGCCTGTGAGGCCCTTGCGGTGGCCGTTCGGGTCGAGGGCGATCTCCTGGCCGTCGACGTTGTAGCCGACGTAGTAGGGCTCGTCGGTGTGCGGTGACACGCCGAGCAGGGTCGTGAAGACCTTCTTGGCGGCCTCCAGGTCGGCGACGGGGTAGATGAGGGTGTTCACGGCGGACATGATCTCTCTCCTGTGCGGTGGTGCCTGGTGCGGTGGCTCAAGTCTCTCGAGATCTACCACCTCCGCGGCTGATGGCCGGCAGTCGTATCGTCTGAGGCGTGGCAGACGGGATGCGTGCGGCGGTCGTGCTCGGTTCGGGGGGCGCCCGCGGGTACGCCCACATCGGGGCGCTGGAGGTCCTGGCCGAGCGGGGCTTCGAGGTCGTGTCGGTGGCGGGCACGTCGATGGGCGCGCTCGTCGGAGGCGTCGCGGCAGCGGGCAAGCTCGACGAGTACACCGAGTGGGCGCGCAGCCTGACCCAGCGCGAGGTGTGGCGCCTGCTCGACCTCAACATCGTCTCGCCGGGCGGCGCGATCCGGGCCGAGCGGATCATCACCAAGGTCGGAGAGATCCTCGACGGCGCGACGATCGAGAGCCTGCCGATCCCCTACACGGCGGTCGCGACGGACATCAACGCGCGACGCGAGGTGTGGTTCCAGCGGGGGCCGGTCGAGCATGCGATCCGTGCGTCGATCGCCATCCCCGGCGTCATCACGCCCGCCGTCATCAACGGCCGCGTCCTCGTCGACGGCGGCCTCATCAACCCGATCCCCATCGAGCCGACGGCGGCCGCGTCCGCCGACCTGACCGTCGCGGTGTCGCTCTCGGGCATGCGCACCTCGGGCGGCCAGACGACCCCGGTCAAGGAGTCGTCGGAGCCGGTCCCGCGTGAGGAGTGGACGACGCGCCTTCGGCGCAGCGCGGCCGAGGTGCTCGAGTCGGAGCGGGTGCGGGCCCTCACGAGCCGGTTCGGCGGGCACGCGCGCGACCTCGACGGGGATGCACCGCTGTCGGCGTCGGCCGCCGTCGGGGTCGCCCAGACCCCGTCGGAGGCTCTCGTCATGGGCCAGTCGGACCTCGGGCTCGTCGACCTGCTCAACATGTCGTTCGAGACGATGAGCGCCCTCATCTCGCGATACCGGATGGCGAGCAACCCGCCCGACGTCCTCGTCACCGTTCCGTCCAACGCCGTGCGCACTCTCGACTTCCACCGCGCCGCGGAGATGATCGAGCTCGGCCGCCAGCTCACGACCGAGGCGCTCGAGCACGCCGGCTACTGACGGCGACTGACGGCTACTCGTAGCCGCGCACCCAGTCGACGACGAGCTCGGGCACGGCGCCGACGTCGTGACCGTCCGACTTCTCGGGGAAGTCGAAGACCGCGAGCATGAGCTGGAGCGGGTACGCCGGTGGTCGCGGACACGAGCGGACGAGCCGCCCGTCGACGTGGAAGTCGGCGCGCTCGGCGTCCCACCGGACGGCATACGTGTGCCATGCGCTGAGGTCGATCGGGAGCCGGGGGGCCGCGAAGTCCTCGGCAACCGCAGGGTCGCGGAACGCGTGCAGCCCCATGCCGACCGCGGCCGAGACGCCGGGCTCGACGGCGTCACCGAACATCTCGACGACGCAGATCTCTCCCGACTGCTCGGGCACCTGCTCGAGGCCGACCATCCACAGCGCGACCATCGACCGGGGCGTGACGACCGCGCGTGCGCGCAGCTCGACCCAGCCGTGGTCGGGCGTCCACCCGAGGTGCTCAGGCTGCTCCTCGCGGACGGTCTGGCCCTCGCGGAACCGCTGCTGCCCCTGCGTGCTGCCGACCGGCCCTGACCAGCTCGCCGACTGGATGCCCGAGACGCGGATCGGTGGCGTGTGCTCGTCCGCGCACCAGACGGGGTGGTCGACCGGCACGCGCAGGTGCAGGCACGAGTCGCGCACCTCGTAGGAGGCGGCGGTCTCGGCGCGCGAGCTCCACGCCGGCAGGTAGTGGGGCACCCAGGTGCTGGCGTCGAGGCCGGGTGCGTCGAAGTGGTCCTCGAAGACGAGGACGCGCTCATCGCTCATGCCAACACTCATGGCCCCATCCTGCGGCCGGGCGCCGACACCGGACCGTCGTCTCGGCCACACACCGTCGACAGGCGCCGGTTTCCTTCCTTTTGTACCCTTGACACTCATTCACATTTCAACGAAGGACGTCATGCGCCCCCTCTCCTCCCTCCACCCCCGCGCCACCGACCTCGCCCTGGCCGTCGCCCGCGTCGTCATCGGCGTCGTCTTCATCGCCCACGGCTGGCAGAAGATCGGCCAGAACGGCATCGCCGCGACCCAGCAGGCGTTCGCCGGCATGGGCGCACCCGCGCCCGACATCAGCGCCGTCGTCGCGGCCGTCATCGAGCTCGGCGGCGGCCTCCTGCTCGTGGCCGGCCTGCTCACGCCCCTCGCCGGGATCCTGCTCGCGCTCAACATGCTCGGCGCGTACCTCATCGTCCACCTCGGCTCGCCGGTCTTCGTCACCGACGGCGGCTGGGAGCTCGTCGGCGCACTCGGCGTCGCGAGCCTCGTCCTCGCGGTCACCGGGCCGGGCCGCTTCAGCGTCGACGCCCTCGTGCGCCGGCGCCCAGCGACCGCCTGAGCGATCGGGCGAGCGAGCGCGTTGTCGGCGCGACGCGCCACAGTGGTGGGGTGATCCTGCACGCCGACGCCGACGCGTTCTTCGCCTCGGTCGAGCAGCGCGACGACCCTCGGCTGCGCGGTCGGCCGATGGTCGTCGCGCACGAGGTCGTGGCGTGCCCGTCCTACGAGGCGCGCGCGCTCGGCATCCATGCCGGTATGCCGCTGCGCCAGGTCCAGCGCCGCTGGCCCGAGGTGCTCGTCACCGGCTACCGCGCCGAGGCCTACGAAGAGGCGTCGGCGCGGCTCTTCGAGCTCTTCCACCGCATCACCCCGCTCGTCGAGCCGGGCTCGATGGAGGAGGCCTTCCTCGACGTCACCGGCCACGACCGAGGCGACGTCGCCGGGATGGCGAGTGCTCTGCGAGCCGCGGCCCGGGCCGAGGTCGGGCTGCCCGTCTCGGTCGGCGCCGGCCGGACGAAGCTCATGGCCAAGCTCGCGAGCCGGCGCGCGAAGCCCGACGGCCTCGTCGTCGTCGACGCCGAGCTCGAGGCCCGCGTGCGACCTCGGCTGCGCCTCGACGAGCTGTGGGGCGTCGGCCCGACGAGCTACGACAAGCTCCACGCCGCAGGCCTCTTCCTCGTCTCCGACCTGCACGGCCTCACCGAGGACGACCTCAAGAAGGTCGTGACGACGGCCATGGCCCGGCGGCTCGTGTCGATCGCGCGCGGCACCGACGACGCGACGATCCGCCTGCCCGGCCCGCGCAGGTCGGTGAGCGCGAGCCGGTCGATGGCCTCGACCCGCACCCGCTCGAAGGTCCTCGCCGTCCTCGACGAGTGCGTCGCCCGCGCCGTCGCCCGTGTCTCGGCGCTCGACGGGCCGCCCCGGCTGCCACAGCGGCTCGAGATCCAGGTCCGCTACGACGACGGCACCGTCGTCGTCGAGCGCGGACCGCTCGACGAGCCGACCCTCGACCCCGCCCGGCTCCGGGCGGCCGCCCGGCACCTGCTCGAGCAGACGGCATACGAGTGGGACGGTCGTGGCGTCACGATGGTCGGGCTGACGCTCCCGCTGCCCACCCCTGCCTGACCCCGCTTGACCTCAGGGCGGCTTGAGGTCGCAGCATGGTCGCGTGAACGTTCCGGCGACCACCGATGCCCTGACCGCCGCCGAGGCCGCGGCCTACCTCACCCGCCTCGGCGTCGCCGCGCCCGAGGCGCCGACGCTCGGTGCGCTCGCGTCGCTGCACCGGGCGCACCTCATGACCGTGCCCTTCGAGAACCTCGACATCATGCGCGGTCGCCCGATCCGGCTCGACCGGGCGTCCCTGGTCGCCAAGCTCGTCGACGCGCGTCGGGGCGGCTACTGCTACGAGCTCAACGGGCTCTTCGCGTTGCTGCTGCGCAGCCTCGGGTACGCCGTCGACCTCGTCTCCGCGCGCGTCGCCCTACCGGGTGGTGGGCTGACGGCGGAGTTCGACCACGTCGCACTCGTCGTGACCTCTCCCGACCTGTCCGAGCCCGTGCTCGCGGACGTGGGCTTCGGCGACGCGTTCGTGGAGCCGTTGCCGCTGCGCGACGGGTTCGAGCGCGACGAGCGCGGCAAGGGCGTCGGTCTCGTCCGACGGGACGAGACCTGGGTCTACCGCGAGCGCCCAGACGGTGGACCGTGGCAGGACCAGTTCGTCTTCACGACGACACCGCACCCGCTCGCCGACTTCGAGCCGCGCAACGAGTGGCAGCAGAGCTCGCCCGAGAGCCACTTCACCAGGAGCCGCGTCGCATCACGGCTCACGCCGACGGGCCGGGTCACCGTGAGCGGGCAGCGGCTCATCACGACGACGCACGGACGGCGCGAGGAGTCCGAGCTCGCCGACGACGCTGCCGTCGAGGCCGCGCTCGCCGACCAGATCGGCCTCGTCGTGGCCTGACGTCAGTCCCACGCGTCCTTCGTCGGGCGGCACAGGCAGAACGGGTGGCCGGCGGGGTCGGCGTAGACGCGAAACCCTCGGTCGGGCTTGGGCTGCGGCGGGTCGACCGGGTCGAGGGCTGTGCCGCCGAGTGCGAGCACCCGCTCGTGCGCGGCAGCGATGTCTGCGACGACGAAGTCGATGTGCGCCTGCTGCTGCCCGCGCGGCCAGTCGGGGGACTCGTGGTTCGGCGCGAGCTGGGTCGCGATGCGCGGGCCGTCCCAGACGACGTTGAACCAGTCGCCCTCGGGGTCGGCCTCGACCGTGCCGCCGAGCAGGTCGGCGTAGAACTGGGCGACGCCCGCGGCATCGCCGCAGTCGAGGGCGACGCAGTCCCAGGACACGGTCGGGGTGGCGCCGGACGGGTCACTCATGGGCCTCTCCTCTGGTTGGCTGTCGATCCCATCCAGACAACCACGGCGCACCCACACGCGGTCAGAGGTCGGTCAGAGGTCGTATCCCGCGATCGAGTCCTCCGCCATCTCGGCGACCCGCTCGGCGATCTTCGGCCCGAGTCTCTCGAGGTTCTTCGCCGAGATGGAGAGCACGACGCCGCGCCTGAACATGGAGGCCTCCTGGTGGGTGAACTTGAAGAAGAGCACCTGCGTCAGCGTCTTGCTGGCCTCGATGCGGAAGTCGACCGACCGCAGTGCCGCGGCACCGTCGCTCTGCGCCTCGACGTTGGCGACGGAGAAGCCGACGCTCGTCGCGCTCTTGCCGCGTCGGTCGAACAGCGTGATCCACTTCGAGTCCTCGTTCATGGCCTGCAGCGAGCTCAGCGCGGCCGTGACGATCGCGAGCGCTGCCGGCACCGGCCCGAGCACCACGGCGAGGACATCGAGGATCTTCTGGTGCACGACCGAGCCCGAGACGCTCTCCTCCGACCACGCGGACGCGCTCTCGCGCAGGCTCCACCCCGTCGCGAGCATCACGTCGAGGTACTCGTCGGCCCACTGCGCCGAGTCCGTGCCCTTCGGGTGCTTCTTCGTCGCGGCGCGCTGGGCGAACAGCATCCAGTCGCTCACGGCGTTGCGCACCTGCGCCGAGACCCCCTCGGGGAACGCGACGACGTTCGAGTCGACCACCGCCGCCTGCGCCTTGGACGCATCGAGCGCGGGGGCCTCGTCGCCGGGCACGCCTTCGAGCCCGCGCTCCTGCCAGACCTCCGGTACGTCGATGTCGATGTCGCGGATGGCGTCGAGCGCCCTCGACAGTTCCTCGGCCATGTCGTTCTCCGTTTCCTGCAGTGTCCGGTGGCGGTCGGCTCTCAGCGTGTCGGCTTCGGCCAGACGACCGTCGTCGAGACGACCGGTCGCACGGTCGAGGACCTCTCGGCGCCCTCGATGACGACCGAGTGCGTGCCGGCCGGGAGGTCGGCGAAGGTCGCGACGCCGTGGCCCCGGCGCAGCGTCGGCTCGGCCTTGGCGAGGACCCTGCCCTTCGCACTGCGCACCGTCACGGTGACGGCCTTGCGGGGCGGGTCGGCGTCGGGGTTCTCGGACTCGAGGTCGAAGCTCACCCTGAGGGCCTGGCCCGTCGTGATGAGGTCGGGCACGACGGCACGGACGTTGGTGTCCTTGATCTCGCGGCGCCGGATCGGCTGCGCCGTGAGGATCTCCTGCACCTGGTCGAGGACGAACTGGTTGCACTGGAGGTTCGTGTGCTGCTCGGGCACCCGCACGGCGAGGTTGGTGTCGAGGCTCTCGCCGAGGCCCACGGCGCCCGTCAGCGAGACCGTGCCGTCGCCGTAGTCGTTGTCCGGACCGAACGTCTGAGACGTGACGGCCCGTCCGCCCTGCAACGTCACGGTCGTCTGGCTCGGCTGTCGGATGCCGACGACCATGTGCGCCATCGTCCGGCTGGCGGCCCGCGCCGTCTCGGCGGCCTGGAGGTCGGTGTGGAAGGCCATCGCGTCCGCCACCATCGTGGTGCTGACGTTCGGGACCGACACCTCGGTCGTCTTGGCCCACCCGTTCGACGTGCTGATGCACGCGTACTCCGGGAGCAGCTGGAAGAGCGAGGGCATGCTGCGTGAGAACTCCGTGAGGTCGATCGACAGCGGGCCGATCCCCTTCTTGACGCCGTTGACGAGCTGCTCGAGGGCGTCGGTCGCGCCACGCCAGGGGGTGCCGAGGGTGATGAGCTTGCGGGTCACCTCGGCGCCGCCGCACTTCTCGATGTACCAGCGGGCGACGAGCCCACCCATGGAGTGGCAGACGAAGACCAGCTTGGCGTCGGCGTACTCACCGCCCTGGGCGCGCAGCCGCTCGAGCGCCGGCTCGACGACGGTCTTGAGGCGCTGCCCGTTGTAGCGGTTCGACAGGCGCCAGTCGTAGGCGTACGTGATGAGGGTGGCCGGCGTGCCGCCGTTGCCGCGCGTGTAGCCCTGCTTCTCCAGCGCGTTCACGAGCACGTCGTAGCCGCGGATCGGCGTCCAGATGCCCGGCAGCGCGTGCACGTCGGGCATGAGCGCGACCGGCTCGACGCCGTCGCCGGGGTGCTCGTCGCCGACCCCCTCGGGCAGCACCTTCTTGAGGATCGACTGCCGGCCGGTCAGCAGCTTCCAGATCGCACCGGCGCTCGGCGCCCAGATGAGGTTGGCGCTGGCGGGTGACCCGTCCTGCCCCCTGACGCCGAGGGTGCTCCCCGTGATCCCCGGAAGCACCACGACCAGATCGTTGCTCGTCATCAGACCCACCGTCCATCAGCCCTGTTGGTGAACTGTCCCGAACAACGGTGGCACCACCCAGCGTGCCTGATACGCGAAACGGCGAAGCCCGTCGCACGGGTCTGCTCGGGTGGCACGAGTCCGCGTGGGGCAGAGTGGGACCGGAACCGAGCGCGACGACAGAGGGGCACCGATGGACATCACCGACGTCATCCTTCGCCAGCACGACGAGCAGCGACGGATGTTCGCGATGCTCGAGGAGTGGCCGCGCGACGACCACGAGGGCCTTGCGGCCATCTGGAAGCGGCTCGAGATCCTCCTCGAGGTGCACGCCGAGGCCGAGGAGCGCTACTTCTACCCCGAGCTGCTGCGCCTGGGAACGGGCGGCGCCGACGCCGAGTCCGTCGACGAGGAGGTCGAGGACGCGGTCAAGGACCACAACGACATCCGCAAGGCGGTGCGCAAGGTCGGTCGCTGCCGCACCGGGTCGGACGCCTGGTGGACGGCCGTCGTCGACGCGAACGTCCACAACAGCGACCACATGGCCGAGGAGGAGCGGCAGGACCTCGCGGACTTCCGCCAGCGCGCCAGCCTCGAGCTGCGTCACGAGATCGCGCTGCAGTTCCTGCGCTACGAAGCGATCCGGTGGGCCGACGGCATCACGCCGCGCGACAAGGACCCGGAGGACTACGTCGAGGGGAGGCGGACGACGAAGGCGTCGCCGACCGCGAAGAAGGCCGCACGTGCGGCGAAGAAGGCGGCGACGACCGCGCCAGCTCGCGCCGCGGCCTCGAAGAAGTCCTCCCCCGAGGCCGCCGACGGCTGAACCCCACGGTGCAAACTGCCCACTCGACGGGTTGAAGCCAAGCCCGCGTCGAGTGGGCACTTTCCACCGCCTCAATCAGCCGTACGCCGCTCGCGCCGCGGCCTCGAAGAAGTCCTCGTCCGAGGCCGCCGACGGCTGAGCCCCATGGTGCAAACTGCCCACTCGACGGGTTGAAGCCAGGCCCGCGTCGAGTGGGCACTTTCCACCGCCTCAATCAGCCGTACGCCGCTCGCGCCGCGGCCTCGAAGAAGTCCTCCCCCGAGGCCGCCGACGGCTGAGCCCCATGGTGCAAACTGCCCACTCGACGGGTTGAAGCCAGGCCCGCGTCGAGTGGGCACTTTCCACCGCCTCAACCAGCCGTACGCCACTCGCGCCGCCGCCCCGAAGAAGTCCTCCCCCGAGGCCGCCGACGGCTGAACCCCACGGTGCAAACTGCCCACTCGACGGGTTGAAGCCAAGCCCGCGTCGAGTGGGCACTTTCCACCGCCTCAACCAGCCGTACGCCGCTCGCGCCGCGGCCTCGCGGTCAGGGCAGGTGCGCGCTCGAGGCGAGCGCACGGCATACCTGTTCGTATGCCGTGTGGCTGCCGGCGGCGACGAGTCCGGGGGGCGCGATGTCGCGGGGTGAGTACGCCTGTCCCGCAGTCGTTCCCAACGCACCACCGGCCTCGGCGAGCAACAGCGAACCGGGCACGTGGTCCCACGGCGCAGCGCGCGCGTAGAGGATGTAGTCGGCGGCACCCTCGACGAGCTTGGGGTAGTCGATGCCGCACGACACCCAGGTCAGGCCCATCGGCTCGAGGCCGTCGAGCGCCTGGCCGATCCAGGCTCGGCGCGAGGTGCGACCCCGGAGGCTGCCGGTCGGTGGTTCGGGGACGGTGAGCCGCCGCGACCCGTCGGCGTCGTGGCGGTACGTGCCGGCGCCGCGCTCGGCGACGTAGGCGAGCTCGTGCTGCGGCTGCCAGATCCACGCCCGCACGGCCTCGCCGTAGCGCGTCTCGCTCACCATGACCGCGTGGTCCTTGGACCCGTGGACGAAGTTCTTCGTGCCGTCGACGGGGTCGACGGTGAAGGCGTGGTCGGCCGCGGCGTAGCGCGTCAGGAGGGCGGGGTCGGTGGCGAAGGCCTCCTCGCCGAGCACGACCGCCTCGGGGTGGGCGGCGTTGATCGCCGCGGTGATGAGGACCTCGGCCTCGCGGTCGGCGTCGGTGACGAGGTCGCCGGGGCGCTTCTCGTGGATCTCGCCGGCGGCGAGGGCCCGGAAGCGCGGGTTGATGACCTCGTCGGCCACGTCCTTCAGGAGGCCCAGCACCTCGTCCGTCTGCACCCTCCCAACCTAGCGACCTGCTGCAGATCCTCCGGTCAGCGTCCAGATTCGTACCCCCGAAAGCCCCAACAGGGACCCATCGGGTGTAAGACTCCCGTTTGGCCCCTCGTCAGGACAGGTGCGACGGACCGGACCCTTCTCGGGGGAGGAGAGGCCGACCGGCCCCCTGATTCGCATGGAAGGACCATCGTGAAGAGAGTTGCCATCACGGCGCTCGTCGGACCAGCCGTCGCCGCAGTCATCGCGGCCGCAGCCGGACCGGCAGGAGCCGTCACCACCGCCGCATCGACGTCGGCACCAGGCGCCGCTGCGGGCGCCACCACCACCGCTGCTCCGAGCGGAGCAGGCAAGAACGCACGACCCGACAACCGCCCCGGGCCCCTGACAAAGACGTGGGTCGCCCAGCGCAAGGCCGCCATCGACCTCGTGTCGAAGGGTCGGGCCTCCGCGAGCCCCGACGGTGTCGTCGAGCTCGCCGACGGCAAGTCGGTCGAGGTCGAGACCGTGAAGACCGACAAGATCTTCACCATCCTCAGCGAGTTCGGTGACCAGAGCGCGGGCCGGTTCGGGACCGTGCCCGGGCCGCTGCACAACGAGATCCCGAAGCCTGACCGCACCAAGGACAACTCGACGACCTGGGCGCCCGACTACGACACGGCGTACTACGAGACGTTCTTCAACGGCGCCGGCGAGTCGATGAAGAGCTTCTACGAGGCCCTCTCGAACGGGCAGTACTCCGTCGTCAACACCGTCTCCGACTGGGTCAAGGTGCCCTACAACGAGTCCTACTACGGCGACAACGCCGTCGAGGACCTCGGCGGCTCGTGGCAGTTCATCTCCGACACGGGCAACGCGTGGTACGACGCCCAGCTCGCGGCCGGAAAGACGCCGCAGCAGATCGACACGTACCTGGCGCAGTTCGACGTCTGGGACCGGTACGACTGGGACAACGACGGCAACTTCGACGAGGCGGACGGCTACATCGACCACTTCCAGGCCGTCCACGCGGGCCAGGGTGAGGACGCCGGTGGCGGGGCGCAGGGCGCGGACGCCATCTGGTCGCACCGCTGGTACGTCAACGGCGACGACTTCGGCCTCACCGGCCCGGTCCTCGACGGCAAGGACAACCTCATGGGCGGCAGCCGCATCGGCCAGTCGAAGTACTGGTTCGGCGACTACACGACCGAGCCGGAGAACGGCGGCCTCGGCGTGTTCGCGCACGAGTTCGGCCACGACCTCGGCCTGCCCGACTACTACGACACCGCGGGCGGCGAGAACGGCACGGCGTTCTGGACGCTCATGAGCTCCGGCTCGTGGCTGGGCCACGGCGCCGCCGCCAACGAGGGCATCGGCACGACCCCCGGCCTCATGGGGCCCGAGGAGAAGCTGTTCCTCGGCTGGCTCGACTACTCGACCGTGGCGACCGGCGGGTCGGGCAGCTACACGCTGAACCCGGCCCAGCTGCACGTCGACCGCAAGGACCAGGCCGTCAAGGTGGACCTGCCGGCGAAGACCGTCGAGAAGGCATACACGACACCGGTATCGGGCACGCACGCCTGGTGGACCGGTAGCGCGGACGGCCTCAACGAGACGCTGACGCGCTCGGTGCCGTCGGCCCCGCGCGTCACCGTCCAGGCCAGTGCGTGGTACGACATCGAGGCCGGCTACGACTACCTCTACGGCGAGTACTCGCTCGACAACGGCGCTTCGTGGCACCGGGCCGGTCAGGCCGTCGGCGGTGACTCCTCCGACAGGTGGACGACGCTCCGCTGGTCGTATGCCGCCAACGGCCCGTCGATGTTCCGACTGCGCTACCAGACGGACGGCGGCGTGCACCTCGCGGGCGCCTTCGTCGACGACATCGTGTTCAAGTCCGGCGGCACGACGCTGCTGAGTGACGACGTCGAGTCGGGCACGAACGCCTGGACCGCCACCGGTCTCTGGAAGATCAGCACCGGCACCGAGACCGGCACGTTCGAGAACTACTACCTGCTCGAGAACCGCGAGTACGTCGGCTACGACCAGACGCTGGCCCAGGGGCCGTACCAGTTCAGCGAGGCGTACACGCGTCCCGACTGGGTGGAGTTCTTCACGTTCCAGAACGGCATGCTCGTGTGGTACGTCGACGACTCCTACGAGGACAACAACGTCTCCGAGCACCCGGGCCACGGCTCGGCCATGGTCGTCGACGCGCGTCCGGCGCCGTTCAGCTACCCCGACGGCACGCGACCGAGCAACCGGCGCCAGCCGTTCGACGCCACCTTCGGCCTCGAGGCGACCGACAAGACCTGCCTGCACAAGCAGGTCCTCACGGGCAAGGGGGGCTCTCAGACCGTCGAGACCGTCGCGGCGTGCGCGCCGTCGAACCCGGGGATGCCGACGTTCGACGACACGAACACGGACGCCTACTGGAGCAGCGCCAACCCGCAGAACAGCGTGAAGGTCGCGGGCCACGGCGTGAAGGTCACGGTGACGGGTGACGCCGGCACCGACCTCAAGGTGTCGGTGTCGAACCCCGCCTGAGCGGGACACCGGCCAGGGAGCATGGTCCGGAAGGGGCCGAGGACGACCGTCCTCGGCCCCTTCCGCATGGTCCCTGGATCTCGGGACGCATAACGCGTGTTCGTCCTGAGGTTCCATTGGGTACGGTAGAGGCCGGTACGCAGCCTGTGGAGGGGAAGCGGGCCAACGGACCGGGAGCCAGCACGCTGGCTCCCGGTCTTTCTCGTCCCCGGGACGTCGGCGGTGGCCCCGGCGGCCTCTGGGCCCCGACGGCAAATCGGGCTGACGTCTCCCTGTCGCTGCTGGCAGGCTGACGCCGTGAACGCGATCTCACCGAGCCCCACCCACCCCACCGACGAGAGCCCAGCCGACGCCGTCGACCCGGCCGTGGCGCCCCTGTCGGACGGAGTCATCACGCTCAGGGCGCACTCCCTCGACGACGCCGACGCGATCGTCGAGCAGAGCACCGACCCGGAGAGCCTGCGGTGGACGACCGTGCCGCGGCCCTACACGCGCGAGGACGCCGTCTCGTTCATCGAGGGCAACCTGCAGGCCTGGGGCTCGGCAGACGCGAAGCGCACGTGGGCGATCGAGTGGACCGATGACGACGGCACGCCGCGCTACGGCGGCACGATCGACCTGCGCCCGACCGGGGCCGCCTCCGCCGGCGAGCTCGGGTTCGGCCTGCACCCCGACGCACGCGGCCGCGGCGTCATGTCGCGCGCGGTCCGGCTCGTCGTGGCCTACGCGTTCGCCACGCCCGTGTGGGGCGCCCCGGTCACCCGGGTGCACTGGCGGGCGGTCGCCGGCAACTGGGGGTCGCGGCGGGCCGCGTGGGCTGCGGGCTTCACGTTCCACGGCACGATCCCGGGCAGCCACCCCGACCCCGACGGCGGCCTCGAGGCCCTCGACACGTGGACCGGCAGCATCACCCCCGGCGAGCCGCTCAGGCCGCAGGCGCCGTGGCTCGTGGCCACCCCGATCGCGGGTGAGCACGTGCGGCTGCGCCCGTGGCGGCTCGAGGACGGCGACGCCGTCGAGCCGCGCGACGACGACCCCGAGCACTGGATGCCGTCCCGGTCGATCCTGCGACGCGAGACGTTCGCGACGTGGCTCCGGAACCGTGAGGAGCGGATGGCCGAGGGAACGGCCATCGACTGGTGCGTCGCCCACCCCGACACCGACCGCGCGCTCGGCGGGGTCACGGTGTTCAGCCGCAGCGGACCGATCGGCGACGTCGCCGAGCTCGGCTACCAGTTCTTCCCGAGCGCTCGCGGCCGCGGCGCAGCCAAAGAGGCGGCGCGGCTCGCGGTCGCGCACGCTCTCGCGTCGACGAACGAGGGCGGGCTCGGCCTGCGTCGCCTCGTCGCGGAGACCGCCGCGGACAACGAGGCGAGCAACGCGGTGCTGCGGGCGGCGGGGTTCGTCGTCTTCGGGCGCGAGCACGCCGTCGACCGGATCGCGAGCGGCGGCTGGGGCGACGGCCTCCACTGGGAGCTGCTCCCCGACTGAGGTGGCAGGCCGTTCTCTCGGGGTCGAACCGGGGTCGACCCCGGTTGTGGCGGGTGACCCTGACGTATGAGAGTGGAGGCAGCGAGCCTGACGAACGGGTCGGGCCGGCGCAGATGAGGAGACACCGTGTCATTCGGTGAGCAGCTGAAGCACAAGGCGGACGAGGTCCACCTCCAGGAGAAGGCCAAGGACTTCGGCGACGCCGTGGTCGAGATGGCCAAGGCCGCGATGTCACTGGCGGCGGGCTACGCCCAGGAGAACCGGGGCAAGGTAGACAGTGCCCTCGACAAGGCCGAGGCGAGGATCGAGGAGAAGTCCGGCGGCAAGCACGCCGACACCGTGACCAAGGTCCGTGCCTCGGTCGACAAGGGCATCGACAAGCTGGTCGAGAAGCATGACGCGACGACGGCATCCCCCACGGGGGCCGCGTCGTCGGTCCCCGACGACAAGCACAGCGCCTTCGACGAGGAGTCCCCCGCCGGCAGCCCCTCCTGAGCCGGCGCGGAGTGTTGCCTCAGCGGTAGTCGACGGCGATGTCGCCGGAACCGGTGTTGATGCGCATGGTCGAGGTGCTCCGCGGATCGGTGGCAACACTGACGTCGGCGTCCCCGGAGCTGGCGACGGTCTGGACGGCGTACGTCGCGTCCGGCGGGATCTCCACGGTCACGTCGCCAGATCCGGTCCTCACCTCGACGGGCGAGGCCGCAGTGCCGAGCTCGAGGTCGATGTCGCCGCTGCGGGCGACGGCCCGGACCTCCTCGGCCCTGAGGTTGGCGCTCTCGATGTCGCCGGACCCCACGGTCAGGCTGACGCCGCCGAACGAGCCCGTGATCGTGATGTCCCCCGAGCCGTTGTCGACGGCGACGTCGGAGGCGTCGGGAACGGTGACGACGTAGTCGACTGAGCACCACCGGAGGAAGCCGTTGCAGTCGGCATCCAGGGTCAGGGTCGAGCCGACGAGCTCCTCGCCGGCGGTCGGTTCGGTCGAGGCCGGCCCCCAGGACAACTGGCGCGAGACGCGGATCTTGCCCGGCTCACCGCCGCCGAGCACTTCGACGTCGTTCGCACCACCCTTGATGGTGAGCATGCCGGTCGGCTGGGCGTAGGTCTGCTGCTGGTCCGCGCTGCGCCACAGCCCGCCGGTCAACGAGTCCCAGGACAGCACGCCGAACCCGCTGGAGAGCAGGAGCGTCGCCCCGAGCCCCGCGACGAGCCAGGACCGCCGGACCGACGGCGGCTGGGGCCGGGCCGGGCCGGTGCCCACGGCCTCGGCGGGAGTCTCAGCGCGCTGCGTCGCGAGCGTCGGGCGCAGCCAGGGGTCGCCGTAGGGGCCGTCCCCGTGGAGGGAGTCACCGTGCACGCGATCGTCGGGCACGGGCTTCGGGGTGGGTTCGTGGTGGCTCATGGTGGATCCCCTATTCCGAGAGGTACTGCAGGACGGCGAGGACGCGGCGGTGGTCGCCGGACGTCGTGGGCATGTCGAGCTTGGTGAAGATGGCGTTGACGTGCTTGGCGATCGCGCTCTCGCTGACGTGCAGCGCGCGGGCGATGCCGGTGTTGGACCGCCCCTCGGCCATGAGCGAGAGGGTCTCGCGCTCGCGGTCGGTGAGGCGGTGCAGTGAGCTCTTGTCGCGTCTCAGCAGCAGCTGCGCGACGACCTCCGGGTCGAGCGCGGTGCCGCCGTCGGCGACCCGGCGGAGCGAGTCGACGAACTCGTCGACGTCGGCCACGCGGTCCTTGAGCAGGTAGCCCACCGACGATGTCGTGCTGGCGAGCAGGTCTGCGGCGTAACGCTCCTCGACGTACTGGCTGAGGATGAGGAGCGCGACGCCAGGCCACTGGGCACGGATGACGAGCGCCGCGCGCAGGCCCTCGTCGGTGTGCGTCGGCGGCATGCGCACGTCGAGCAGCGCGAGGTCCGGCTGGTGCCGCTCGACCGCGACGAGCGCGGCCTCGGCGTCACCCACAGCCTCGACGACCTCGATGCCGTTCGCGGCGAGCAGACGGATCAGCCCGTCCCGCAGCAGGATCGAGTCCTCGGCGATCACGACCCGCATGGCAGCTCCGCCCTGAGCACGGTGGGTCCGCCTGCGGGGCTCGTGACGGCCAGGCTGCCGTCGACGGCCGCGACGCGGTTGGTGAGCCCGGTGAGGCCCGAGCCGGTGCCGGCCGTGGCGCCGCCGTGCCCGTTGTCGGTGACCTCGACGACGAGCCGCCGCGCGTCGGACGTGACACGCACCGTGGCCGACGTCGCCCCCGAGTGCTTCGCGACGTTGGTCAGCGCCTCGGACACGACGAAGTAGGCGACGGCCTCGAGGGTGCGCGGCGGCCGCTGGGCGAGCAGGACGTGCAGGCTCGTCGGCACGGGCGAGCGGGCGACGATGCCCGAGAGGGCGGCGTCGAGGCCGCGCTCGTCGAGGACCGCGGGATGCAGTCCGCGCACGAAGCCGCGCAGCTCGGCGAGGGCCTGCTTGGCCTCGTCGTGCGCCTCCTCGATGGCGCGCCGCGCCTGGGGCGGGGCGTCGGGGGCGAGGGTCGAGCGGGCCATCCCGAGATTCAGCGCCAGGGAGGTGAGCCGCTGCTGGGCGCCGTCGTGCAGGTCGCGCTCGATGCGGCGGCGTTCGGCGTCGGCCGCGTCGATGACTCCGGCGCGGGTCTGCTCGAGGGCGGTGACTCGCGGCGTCAGCTGCTCGCCGCGCGTCTCACCCAGCATCGGCCGCATGATCGCGAGGTCGAGGGCGGCGAGCCGCCGTGCGAGCCACGGCGCGACGAGGACGCAGCCGACGCCGAAGACCGGTGTCAGGGCGGTGTCGGGGCTGACCCGCAGCCACAGCGGTGACGACGCGAGCACGAGGCCGCCGCCCCAGCAGAAGGCGACGAGCCCTGCCGACACTGCGAGGACCGTGGGCGCGACAAACGCGTGGTAGGCCAGCTGGCGCCACGTCGTCGCCCGCCCGAGCCGGGCGAGCCACCCCCGCCAGCCGGCGGCGGCAGGCTCGGCCGGTGCCTCGACGACCACGCCGAGGAGGGCCTCCGCGCGAGCGCGGTGCCACCGGCTCAGCCCTTCGGACAGCACGAGGAGCAGCCCGAGGAACGCCACGCCGACGACGACGACGACCAGGCCCGTTGCCAGCCCGACGAGGGTCCAGACGACGGGTGCCGCGAGCGAGGCGACGAGCCCACCGAGCACCACGTATGCCGTGTGGCGCGGGGCGATCCAGCGCTCGGCCCGGCTGCGGTTCGTGGTCACGCGACCACCGTAGGGCGCGGTCTCGCTGCGGGGCCATGACGTTTGTCCCCGACCGGACCTGCAGAAAAGTACAGCCCGGAAACGGGTGTGTGCCTGCTGTCCGTGCCACCCGGCATACCCCATGCTGGTGCGAGCGCCGGTCCGCACGACGACCGGCAGGTCCTCGGAGGTCGTCATGAGCCAGCAGCCAGCCCCACGCGAGATCCCGGCCGGGTGGTACCCCGACCCAGCGGATGCACAGCAGTCGCGCTACTGGGACGGCAACGCCTGGACCGACCAGGTCGGGCCGCAGCTGCCCGCGCCGGCCGCCGCTCCCCCGCTGGCTGCCGCGTTCGTCCCCGTGACCCACGATGCGAGCGGCCACCCGGTGAGTGACCGCTCCCGGCTGGCGGCGGCGCTGCTGTGCTTCTTCGTCGGCTGGCTCGGTGTGCACCGGTTCTACGTCGGCAAGGTGGGCACCGGCATCGTCCAGCTGCTGACCTTCGGCGGCCTCGGCATCTGGACCCTGGTCGACCTGATCCTCATCCTCGTCGGCACCTTCCGCGACAAGCAGGACCGGACGCTGCTCAACTGGTGACGTCCACCGGTGAAGCCGACCGAGGCGACGGCGCGGACGCCTGACGCCTGGTGCCGACCCGCCCATACTGGGCGTCATGACGGAACACGTGACGATCCCGACCGATGCCGGCGAGATGCCCGCCCACCTCTGGCTGCCGCCGAGTGGTCTCGGTCCGGGGATCGTCGTGCTCCACGAGATCTTCGGTGTGAGCGACTACGTCAAGCGCCGCGCGGCCCAGCTCGCCGAGCTGGGCTATGTCGTCGTGGCACCCGAGATCTTCTGGCGGCTGGGCGTCACCTCGCCCGTCGAGGGTGACGACGCCCTGCAGCAGGGCGTGGCCCTGGTCCAGCGCCTCGACTGGCAGGCCGCCGTGACCGACTCCGCCGCGACCGTCGAGTGGCTGCGCGGCCGTGACGAGGTCATCGACGGTGTCGGGGTGGTCGGCTTCTGCTTCGGCGGCGGCCTCGGCTACAACCTCGCCGCGCACCTCGAGTCCGAGGGTCGTGCACCGCTCGACGCGCTCGTCAGCTACTACGGGTCGGCGCTGCCGGGCCTCCACGACGTCATGACCGTCACCGCGCCGAGCCTGCACCACTTCGGGCTCGCCGACTCGTTCATCGACACCGACACCGTGCGGCGCATCGAGGCGTCCGTGACGCAGCAGCCCGACACCGTCTTCCTGACGTATGCCGGCGCCGACCACGCGTTCGACAACGACGACATGCCGTGGCACCACCCACCGGCGTCGGTCCTCGCGTGGACGAGGACCGTCGACTTCCTCCGCGAGCGCCTGCCCATGGCCTGACGTCTCACGCCCCACGGGGCGCCCACCGTACCCGCGGGACGCCGAACGGGTATGGCCCGAGGGACTGCTTCTCGCTGGAGCGGACCCGAGACGGAAGAGGCGCACGGTGACCGCTGAGGACGGGCAGACGGCCGCGCCGGACCCGGGCCGGCGGATCGAGCGTTCCCAGCCGGGTCGGGCCCGCCGCTACGCCTTCCGCATCGCCCGGCTGGCGTGCTCCGTCACCGGGGTCAGGGACGACGTCGCCCTCGACATCGCGCAGCGCGGCCTGGACCGGCCGACCGAGATCGCCGAGCTCGTCGGCCTCTGGGAGCTCGAGCGCCGGCTGGCGTCCGCCTGCGCGGCCAAGCTCGGCGCCGACCCGTCGTCGTGCTCACTGGCGCAGCTGCGGCTGCACCCGGTGTGCGTCGAGGCGCGCGCGGTGGCCGCCGTGATCGCGGCGCTCAGACCGGACCCCGTCGTGGCCGCGACCGAGGCGACGCACGAGGCCCTCGCAGCAGGGTGCGCGTGGCTCGACGTCAAGGCCGCGGCCGACGACCTCCTCTGAGGGCCCCAGTGCTCAGGCGTCGCCCCTCGGCGTGCGTCGGCCGAGGCGTCGCGCCCACCGGTAGGCCGGCTCACGGATCGCGACGACCCAGGGCGGCGCGCTCGTGCCGTCGAGCTCGTTGACGATCGGGTCGAACCGGGTGTTCGCGGCAGGCAGCTCGTCGCGCAGCTCCACGAGGCCCGCGATCCGCCACGGGCCGCCGTCGACGGAGACGGCGAGCTCGTACTCGCGCGGTTCGTCGTCGAGGGCCGTCGGCTGCAGGAGCAGGACGACGGAGTGGCCCGCTGCTCGGGTCGGGAGCAGCGTGGTGAGCGACTGCTCCGTCGCGAACCGCACCGGGCGCAGCACGTGCCTCGTGACCCGGCCGGTGCCGGTGGTCGCGAAGAGCAGGTCGGCGGGACGTCCGACCGCCCCCGCGCCGGGTACGCGGATCGCGACGCCGCCGACGTCCCACCACCCGGGGCGGGTGCTCAGGGCGCGGGACACGCGGAACGTGCACGCGTGCACGCCCCGCTCGTCGAGCAGGGGGACGCCGAGATCCGGCACTGGGGCGTCGACGCGCAGCACCGCGTCCCACGTGCGGCCGACCGCGTGGAGGGGTTTGCGGCGGGTGATGCGCGCGACGGTGCCCAGCACGGCAGCGAGCGCGACGCCGGCTGCGCGGCTGGGAGGAGTGGGCAGGCTCGGTGGATCGGCGGCATAGCGCCGTCGGGCGATGCTGACGTCGGGAATGAGACGTGCGATCACGTTCTTCACCTACCCACCCTTCTCGTCGGTACTCGGCTCAGCTGGACACTGCCTGGGGGAGGTCGGCGGGGTCCGCGTCGGGCCACGCGTCCGGGTGCGGACCGAGGGCGTCGAGCTCGGCCACCTGCTCACGGCACCACGTCGACACGGCACGGCGACGCGCCAGGACATCTGCCGCGAACCGGGCCCATTCGACCCATACCGACTCGTCGACCTCGGCCGGCTCGGGAACGATCGTCGGAGCGGTGCCGGCGACCCGACCGACGAGCACCGGGCACAGCTCCCACTCGACGACGCCGTCCTGCTCGGCGCGGTAGGAGAAGCGCGGCAGGACGAGGCGGAGGTCGAGCGCCTCGACGCCGAGCTCGTCGCTCACGCGCCGTCGGACGGCGTCGTGGAGCCGCTCGCCGGGTGCGGGGTGGCCGCACGCGGAGTTGGTCCAGACGCCGGGGAACGTCGCCTTGTCGAGTGCCCGGCGGGTCAGGAGCAGGGCCCCCGCGTCGTCGAAGAGGTAGACGGAGAAGGCGAGGTGCAGGGGGGTGAGGGCGTGGTGGACCGTCGCCTTCGCCGCGGTGCCGATGGCGCGGCCGTCCGGGGAGACGAGCACGACCAGCTCCTCGGTGGTCGCACTCGGTGCGGCGGGGCCGTTCACCGACCCGGCCTCGCGAGCTCGTTGACGGCCCCGCGGAAGACTGGCGGCAGCGTCGCAGCGGCCGGAACGAGCAGGCGCCGACCCCAGGCGGGTCTCGTCACCCTGAGGAGGGTGTGGGTCAGGAGGGCGTAGCGCCGGGTGGCGGCGCGCCACGAGCGCTCGTAGGACTCGGGGTCACCGGCCGTGATGGCCGCGACGGCGGCCCGCGCGTGCGCCAGCCCTAGCGAGATCCCCTCTCCGGTCAGCGCGTCGACGTAGCCGCTCGCGTCGCCGGCGAGGAGCACGCGTCCGGCGACCCGCCTCGTCGTGCGCTGGCGGAGGGGGCCGGCGCCGCGCACCGAGGTCACGACGGGTGCGCCGTCAAGTCGCTCGCGCAGCTGCGGGAACTCGGCGAGACTGTCGGACAAGGGGTTCCGGTGCCGGGTGAGGACCGCCACGCCGACGAGGTCGACGGCCACCGGCGTGACGTACGCCTCGCCGGTGGCTGCCCAGTGGACCTCCACGTGGTCGCTCCAGGGCCGTATGCCGTAGTGCTGGCGCAGCCCGTAGCGCCGCGGTGGTCGTGCGTCGGCGGTCCGGACCGCCGACCGCCCGCCGGTGGGCAGACGTCGCACGGTGCCGTGGTCGCGGTCGAGTCCGAGCGACCGACGGGTCGGGGAGTGCAGGCCGTCGGCCGCCACGGCCCAGGAGGTGGTGAGGATCGGGCCGGGCCGGCCGGCGTCGTCGGTCGAGATCGTGACCGTGGTGGCGTCCTGGGTCACGTCGGCCGCTCCGAACGTGAGCACCTCGACACCGGCGGCGTCGACGGCCGCCCGAAGGGCCTCGTGCAGGGTCGTGCGGCGCACCCCGCGGCCGAGCCCGGCGGTGAAGTCCGCCTCGGCGACGCGTCTGCGCGACACGTAACGGATGCCGCGCAGGTCGTGGCCGGGCGGGTCGACGCCGAGCTCGGCCAGCGCCTGCAGGCCGCCCGGCATGAGGCCCTCTCCGCACGCCTTGTCGATGGTGCCGGCGCGGGGCTCGAGGACGACGGGGGTGAGGCCGGAGCGGACGACATACAGCGCAGCGGCGAGCCCGACGGGCCCTCCCCCGATGACGGCGACATCGGCGTTCACGTGGGAGACGCGATCTCTCGCAGGGCCGCGCTCTCGACGCGGATGCGGACGGTAAGGAGTGCGGCGTTGACGACGGTGAAGACGAGGGCGGTCACCCACGCGGTGTGGACGAGCGGCAGGGCGAGCCCCTCGACGACGACGGCGACGTAGTTGGGGTGCGGGACGACGCGGTACGGACCGCGATGCACGAGCGAGAGGCCCGGCACGACGATGACCCGGGTGTTCCACTGGTTGCCGAGCGTCCGGATGCACCACCAGCGCAGTGCCTGGCTCGCCACGACGAGCGCGAGCATGACCCAGCCGAGCGCCGGCACGAAGGGCCGGTCGGCGAGCCAGGCCTCGGCGACCGCGCCGGCCAGCAGCCCGGTGTGCAGCAGGACCATGAACGGGTAGTGGGACTGGCCGCGCTCGACCGCGCCGCGGGAGAAGGCCCACGCCGCATGGCGGTTGGAGACGACGAGCTCGGCGACGCGCTCGAGCCCGACGAGGAGCACGAGGCCGGTGAAGAGCCACTGAGAGGTCATCGGTGCTCGCTCACTCGGCCGCTCGGAGCAGGACGAGCTCGAGGCAGAAGCCCGGGCCCATCGCCATGAGGATGCCCCACGACCCCGGCTCGGGAGCATGGTCGGCGAGGGTGTCGGCGAGCACGTGCAGCACCGAGGCCGAGCTGAGGTTGCCGATCCGGTCGAGCGAGCGCCACGTGACGCCGAGAGCCTCGCGCTCGACCTCGAGAGCCTCCTGCATCGCCTCGAGGACCTTCGGGCCACCCGGGTGGGCGACCCACCAGCCGATGTCGGCGCGGGTGAGGCCCTGGCTGCCGAGGAAGCGGTCGACGTCGTCGCGGACGTTGGCGCGCACGAGGTCGGGCACCTCGGCGCCGAGGACGATGCGTAGGCCCGTGGCGCCGACGTCCCAGCCCATGGCGCGTTCGGTCTCGGGGTAGAGCCGGCTGCGGGTGGCGACGACGCGCGGCTGCCCGGGGGCCAGGGCCGGGGCGCGGTTGGCGCCGACCATGACGACCGCTGCCGCGCCGTCGCCGAACAGCCCACTGGCCACGAGGTTCGCGACGGAGCTGTCGTCGCGCTGGACGGTGAGGCTGCACAGCTCGACGGAGAGGAGCACTGCGACGTCGTCGGGGTGCCCGAGCAGGTAGTCGTGGACGCGCGCGACGCCAGCGGCGCCCGCGACGCAGCCGAGGCCGACGAGCGGGACGCGCTTCACGTCGTCGCGCAGCCCGATCTCGGCGGCGACCCGCGCCTCGACGGACGGGACGGCGAGGCCGGTGATCGTCGTCGAGACCACGAGGTCGACGTCGCGGGGCGTCAGGCCGGCCGCCGCGAGCGCCTTCGTGACGGCGTGCGAACCGATCTCGGTGGCGACGCGGATGAACTCGTCGTTGGCGGCCCCGAAGTCCGCCAGCTGCCAGTAGCGCTCCAGCGGGAGCGCGAGGTGGCGTTGGCTGACGCCGGCGTTCTCGTGGAACCGTTCGAGGAGGGCACGCTCCGAGCCGGTCGAGCCGAGCACGTCGGCGAAGGCAGCCGTGATGTCGGCCTGGCGGTAGGTGTGGTCAGGCAGGACTCCGCGGACGGCCGCTAGGTGGCTCACCGGGTCAGCCTAAGCGGCTCACGCGCGCACCACGAGGGCGAGGACGTTGGCCAGCGCGATGCCGATGGCCGCGACGAAGGGCAGGCGGCCGCGCGTCGTCACCGCGACGACGGCGAGGACGAGGCACGCGACGAGCAGCGCCCAGCCGGCAGAGTCCATGCCCGGGCCGTATGCCGCCACGACCGTCCCGAGGAGCAGCACCCCGGGTGCCAGCCACCGGACGCGACGCGCGCCGAGGCGGTGCGGGAGCCCGCGGACGCCGGTGGCCTCGTCGTCGGCGAGGTCGGGCAGCGTGTTGAGCAGGTGAGCGCCGACCCCCAGCAGGGCGCCCGTCAGCAGGACCCATGGGGTCGGCCAGGTGGGCGTGGGGAGGGCGAGCGTGACGACGGCGGGGAGCGCGGCGAACGCGACGGCATACGGCAGCGGGGACAGGTCGGTGCGCTTGAACCAGAGGTTGTACGCCCAGCCCCACGCGACGCCGAGGAGCAGGTGCACGGCCGCCGCCGCCGGGCCGCAGGCGAGGGACAGGACGACGCAGGCGAGCAGGGCCGTGCCGGTCGCAGCACGGACCGTGCCCGCCGTGACGTCGCCGCGCGCGATCGGCTTGTCGCGGCGTCCCACGGCGCGGTCGCGGCGGGCGTCGACGAGGTCGTTGGACCAGCCGATCGAGAGCTGGCCCGTGAGGACCGCCGCCGTGACGAGGGCGCCGCGCGGGAGGGTGTGGCCGACGGACCACGCGAGCAGGGCGGTGAGGACCGTGACGGCGACCGTGGGCCCGGGATGGCAGGCGAGAGCGAGTCCCCGCGTCGTCCTCGCCACTCGGCTCCCCGGCACGGGCCGAGCCTACGGCGGTCGCGGTGGCGAGCGGCACGGGGATACGCCCGAACTCTCCCGAATTCCGTTTTCCCGGCAGCGATCCCACCCCCGGCGCTAGCCTGAAGGGCCGGCGAGACCGAACGGCGCCGGCGCGGACACGATGCGGTCGGGGCTGCCGATGCGTGAGTATCCCTACGCGTTCCACGTCGCCCTCGACGGGAACGGCCTGAACGGACTCGAGGGCCGGGCCGGCGTGTGCCTCTTCCGCTACGACCCGGCGACCGGCGACCACTCGTACAAGGCGACGTACTTCACCGGTGCTTCCGGAGGACATGCCCCGAGCGTCGACCCGAGCCGGCGGATCGGTTTCCTGGGCAACACCGGTCAGCACCTGCTCTTCTACGACCTCGCCACCCTCGAGGAGGTCGACCGGGTCTCCACGCTGCGCTTCGAGGTGCCCGACACGACGATCAAGGGCAGCACCCACGTCGTGTGGCTCGACGACACGCAGTTCGTCACCGCGATCGGCGAGCACCTGTGGACGTTCGACGTCAACCGCCTGACCAAGGCCGAGGTCCTCGCTCCCCACGGGCTGAAGGTGCCGCACGCCATGAAGCAGACGGCCTCGGGCCGCTACATCGTCTACGGCGGCATGGACCACCCCGTCCGCGGTGAGGCCCGGGAGGTGGGCATCCTCGACACGCTGTCGGGCGAGGTGCGCACGGTGACGCTGCCCACGACGTGCTGGCACGTCGTCTGCCACCCGGTGCTCGACGTCTTCTACGCGATCTCCTTCCGGGTCCACCCTGCCGACCGGACCGACTACGCCCACTGGGGAATGGC
The DNA here is from genome assembly GCF_042666095.1 of Terrabacter sp. GCM10028922. Classification (NCBI taxonomy): domain Bacteria; kingdom Bacillati; phylum Actinomycetota; class Actinomycetes; order Micrococcales; family Intrasporangiaceae; genus Terrabacter; species Terrabacter sp. GCM10028922. The sequence goes on from NZ_JBHTFG010000010.1 coordinate 92,823, forward strand.
GTGGCTGCGGCAGTACGCGTTCGAGATCGACGCCGAGCACGGCCAGGTGCTGCGCCACTGGGTCGCCGACCGTGACGTGCCGGCGCACATCAACTCCGACGTGACGATCTCGGACACCGAGCTGATCTTCTGCACCGGGGGCAGCCACACCGTCGTCCTCGTCGACCTCGAGACGATGACCCGGCACCGGATCATCGACGAGCACCCCGGCAGCCTCGAGACGTGGGCGTACCCGCGGCAGTCCCTCACGACGGTCGGCGAGAGCCTCATGCGGGCCAACCTCGCCACCAACGCGAACCTCTTCGCCGAGTCGTTCCGGGTCAGCCGCGGCTCGCTCATCGACGGGATCTACGCCTCCCAGCTGTCCGCCGACCAGACCCTGCTCTTCACGGCGAACCGCGGCCAGAACCACATCAGCGTCTACGACTACCCGTCGCTCGAGCTGCGTGACCGCATCGTCATGCCGGAGCTCGGCGAGATCGACGGCAGCCTCTCGGAGTGGTCCGACCCGCGGCTCGGCTTCCACCACTCCTACCTCGTCAGCCCCGAGCCCCAAGCAGGAGAGCACTGATGACCAAGAGCAACGACACGAGCAAAGACACGAGCAGCGACACGGGCAGCGATGAGATGCTGGCCCGGATCACCGAGCTGGCCCGCCAGGCGATGGCGGCCCAGGCGAGCTTCGCGCGACAGTCCCTCGAGCTCGGCCGGGCGACCCTGTCGCCCGATGTCGACGCGACGGCGGCCGGGCGGGCCTGGGTCGAGGCGGTGGCCCGTGAAGGAGCGCACTACTGGAAGGAGGTCGGCGCTCTCGGACTCGACGTGGCCGGCAACCTCGTCGCCATCGGCAGCCGGAGCCTGGCCAAGGTCATCAATGACACGCAGGCTGCGTCGCGGACACGACCGGCGCAGCCCTCGTCTGGCGCCGACGCTGACGCGGCCCTCGGCGTCGTCGTCGCGGACGACGACGAGCGCGACGTGACCGTGGGGGCCGACACCGGCGAACAACGCACCTCGGTCACCCTGCGCGGTGCCGCCGGCGACACGGTCACCGGGACCATCACCCTCTCCAACACCCACGCCCGAGCCAGACGCGTGCTCCTCTCGCCGGGCCGGTTGCAGCCGGACACGGGCCGCCACGTCAGCCTCGACCTGCTGGTCGACCCCGAGGGCGTGACGATCCCGGCCGCGACGGAGCACGACGTGCAGCTCGAGGTGCACCTGGCCCCTGAGGTCGTCAGGCCGGGCGAGCGCTACACCGGCATCATCGAGGTGACGGGCGGGGTCGAGACCGTGCTGGACGTCGTGGTCGTGGTCGAGGGCTGACCTCGTCCACCAGCGGCCGCGGTTGCAGGCGGCGCGCGGCCCGGACCTCCGGACCGAGCCGAAGCGCCTCCCGGACGGCCCGCGGCAGGTCCGGGCTGATCGCCAGCCACGCCAGCGACGAGGCGACGGTCTCCCGAGCGGGCCGGGCGGCATACCCGAGGGCGTGGGCACGGCCGGAGGAGTACCAGTAGTGCCGCCCGACGGTGGTCGCCTCCTCGCGCGTGGAGAGCGGCGTCGTCGAGGTGACCCTCGCCCACCCCTCCGCGGCCGCGGCGGCCAGCCAGGCGACCCCGGCCGGGACCTCGGCGAGCGGCTGGCCGACGCCGGCGAGCTCGCCGACGAGGCCGTGCAGGGTGCGCCACGGGAGGTCGTCGCCGCCGAGGAGGTAGCGCTCGCCGGGCTCGCCGCGTTCGAGCAGGGTCACGTGCCCGGCGCCCACGTCGCGTGCGTCGACGACGTTGCAGCCCCCGGGAAACGTGCTTCGGCTCGGGTCGAGGAGATAGCGCAGCACGATGGCGTTGCTGGGGCCGAGATGGTCGAAGGGACCGCCGAGCACGACCGTCGGCAGGGCCAGCACGACGTGGATGCCGGTGCGCGCGGCGACGTCGAGGGCCTCGCGCTCCTGGAGCACCTTGCTCGTGTAGTACGCCGGCGCGGGCTCCGATCCGAGGTGGTCGCTCTCCGTGCGGGACTGTGGCTGCAGGCTCGAGCCGCACGTGACGGCCGAGCTCGTCACGACCGCGCGGGTCGCGCCGGCGGCGGCTGCGGCCTCGAGGACGTTCCGGGTGCCCGTGACGTTGACGTCGGTGAGCTCCCGCGTGGCCGACTGGTAGGAGTAGACGGCGGCGGTGTGGACGACGGCGTCGACGCCGTCGAGAGCCCGCGCGAGCGCGGTCGGGTCGGTGAGCTCGGCAGCCACGGTCGCGACCGGCCCGAGCGAACGCAGGCGGTCGGGCAGGCGGCGGCCGAGCCGCGTCACAGCCACGACGTCGTGCCCGGCAGCGAGCGCCGCGGCCACGACGTGGTGCCCGACGAGTCCCGTCGCGCCCGTGACCGCGACCCTCATCGCGGGCCCCTGACGTGGCGGAAGCCGTGGGCGTCGAGGGCGGGTTCGGCAGAAGCGCGCTCGCGGTCGTCGTCGCGGAGCCGTGAGACGAGGGCGTCGAGGACGAGCCGCACCGACTCGGTCAGCAGTGGCTCGTCGGGATCGGGCGGCGGACGTCCGATGCGGAACTCGCGTCCCTCGAAGCAGGCCTCGAGGTTGTCGAAGGTCGAGGTGAAGAACCGGCGGTACGCCTCCTCGAGCAGGGGCACGTGCAGCTCGGGCAGTGACGGCAGGTCCACTGCGTCGAGAACGAGCGGCAGCGTGAAGAGCTGGCGCCCTCGGATCGTCACCACGGTGCCACCCGCCGCGTCAGCCGTGTCGGTGCGCTCGAAGGTGAGGGTGCCGTCGTCGTGGACGGCGGAGCCGTTCGGGCTCCGGACGGTGCGCCACAGCAGCCGGTGGCGGTCGGGACCGCGCTCGACGAGCTCGATCTTGCAGACGTCGATGGGCTCGCCACCCCAGGCCGCGACGTAGTTGGGCTGCGGGAGGTAGAGGTTGCGCTCCGCCTGGCGCAACCTGCCGGATCCATCCTCACCCACGACCACCCGTCGTCCGCCGACGTAGTCGGCCATGAGGCTGATACCGGCGGCTACGTCGACGCGCTCCACCCACGCGTCGAAGTCCGCCGCCACGACGCGGCTCACCTCGAAGACGGTGGCCCCGTCGAGGAGGCACCAGCGCAGCCCGTCCCGGTCGTCAGGACGGGGTAGGGCGTCGACGGCGGCGTCGAGGACGGCGAGCAGGCGCGGCAGGTCGTCGTAGTCCTCGTCGGGATGGTCGGCAGGCTCGAAGCCCAGCGGGACGGTACGTCGGTCGACCTTCGCCTTGTCCATCGTTGCCGCCCAAGCCTGCCCACCGTCGGTCAGGGCACCGGCGACGCCGAGGAGCCCGACGAGGGCGGCCTGGCCGATCGGGTCGCTCGCCGCCCGCACGGCCTCCGTGAGGAGAGGGCGGAGCCCGGCAAGGACCGGATCCGCCGGTGCCGTGCCGGCGTCGGGGCCGCCGGTGCCTGCACTCAGCACACGCGCGAGACGCGGGTCCCGGCCGAGGCGCTGCGCCGCCCGGGTCGCGACCGGGTGGGGTCGGGCGATGCCGTCGAAGGGTCGGAGGTCACCCTCGACCACACCACCGTCGAGGCCGAGCGGCTCGCCGCGTGCTGCCGTGGCGCGCGCGACGAGCCGGGACGTGGAGCAGTCGACGCCGAGCAGCGAGGCCAGGGCGATGTCGGCCAGGAGCGGATCCGTTGTGACCACAACGGTGTTCGTGTCGCGCGGGTCGAGAAGGCGGTTACCGTCGGCGCCGACGCTGGCCTTCACTGCGTCCACGACGGCGAGCTGGGGCGCCAGGTGGCGGAGCACGTCGACGGCGATGTCGGCCGGTTCGCAGCCGGCCACCTCTGGGACGACGCGCAGCAGCGTGTCGAGGCACCCGGCATACGTGTCCGTCAGGTCCGTGACCGCGCGTCCGATGACGACGCGCGTGTCGGCGTCGAGCCAGGCGCGCGACACGACGTGCTCGGCGAGGGCACTCGTGGGCGGGAGGGGTGAGGGGACGAGGTCGTCGGCGAGGTCGACGACGGCATACGGCCGCCCACGGGTGGTGTGGCCGGTGAGGCCCGCGGCGTGCGCGAGGGCGCCGACGGAGCGGTGGCCGCGGTCGCGCTCCCGGCTGGTGAGCATGGTGCCGAGCGTGACCTCGCAGCCCGCCTCGACGAGGGCGTCGACGACGACGTCGACCACGGCGGCGGAGACGGGCGTGGGCGGCGAGAGGCGCACGAGGACGACCGCCCTGCCGTGCGGGGCGGGCAGGAGACGGCGGACCGCGTCTCCGGCGAGCGTCATCGAGCCTCCCCGGACCACGATGCCGGCCGGGGGGACTCCCGTGTCGGCTCCAACGGGCCGCATGTCCCCAATGAAACCAGTGCTGCTGCCCGCGCGGGCGTGGATCGGGAGGGAGCGGTCGACCGTGCACTGGGTCATCAGGTGGCGCAGCCGTTCGGTGCGGGTTCGCCGGGGATGTCGTGGTGCGTGGCTACGATCGGCGGGTGAGCGCCAAGCCCGCCGTCGTCGAAGCGCCAGGTCCGTCCGGGGTGCGGGAGGTGCGCGTCTCGAGCCCCGACCGCGTGCTGTGGCCGGCGGCCGGCATGGCCGACGGCAAGCCCGTGACGAAGCTCGACCTGGCCGAGTACCTCGTCGCCGTTGCCGACCCGATGCTGCGCGCCCTCGGCGACCGGCCCGTGACGCTCCAGCGCTTCCCGGAGGGCATCGAGGGTGAGGAGTTCTTCTCGAAGAACCCGCCGAAGGGCGTGCCCGACTGGACGCGCACGGTGATGTGCACGTATCCGTCGGGGCGCAAGCACCCGCAGCTCGTCATCGACGAGATCGCGAGCGCCGTGTGGGCGGCGCAGATGAACACCATCACCTTCCACCCGTGGCCGGTGCGCACGGCCGATGTCAACAACCCCGACGAGCTGCGGATCGACCTCGACCCCCAGCCCGGCCGCGGGTTCGCCGACGCGGTCGAGGCCGCCCACGCCCTGAGGGAGGTCATGAAGGAGATCGGGCTGACCGCCTGGGCCAAGACGTCCGGCAACCGTGGCGTCCACGTGTACGCGCGCGTCGCCCCCACGTACGAGTTCCTCGACGTGCGGCACGGCGTCATCGGCATCGCCCGCGAGCTCGAGCGGCGGCTGCCCGACCTCGTGACGACGTCGTGGTGGAAGGAGGAACGCGGCGAGCGGATCTTCGTCGACTTCAACCAGGCGTGCCGCGACCGGACCATCGCCTCGGCGTACTCCCCTCGGCCGCTGCCCGGTGCGCCGGTCTCGACGCCGGTGACGTGGGACGAGCTCGGGTCGGTCGACCCGAAGGAGCTGACGGTCCGCACCGTCCCGGGGCTCGTCGCGTCGCGCGGCGATGCCTGGGCGGGGATCGATGATGCTGTCGGCGATGTCGCCGCGGCAATCGCCCTCTGGGACAAGGACGTCAACGAACGAGGGCTCGGTGAGCTGAACTTCCCGCCCGACTACCCGAAGATGCCGGGTGAGCCGCCGCGCGTGCAGCCGAGCAAGCGCCGCCAGGACAAGTCCGACGAGGAGTACATGGCGCCCAAGGCCGAGCGTGACGCCGACCTGCGCGACGTGTGGGGGCCCGTCGTGCCTCCCGTCGCGCCGATGCTCGCGAAGCCGGTCAAGGACTTCAGCGCGGTCAAGGTCGACGTGGTGTACGAGCCGAAGTGGGACGGGTTCCGGTCGATCATCTTCCGGTCGGGCGACCTCGTCGAGATCGGGTCGCGCAACGAGAAGCCGATGACCCGCTACTTCCCCGACGTCGTCGAGGCCGTGCTCGCGAACTTCCCCCAGAGGTGCGTCGTCGACGGCGAGATCGTGCTCATCTCCCCCGGGTCCGGCGACCGGCTCGACTTCGACCTGCTCCAGCAGCGGATCCATCCGGCCGCGTCACGGGTCAAGAAGCTCGCGGCCGAGACGCCGGCGTCGTTCGTCGCTTTCGACCTCCTGTCGCTGGACGGCGAGGACTACATGGGACGCCCGTTCTCGGAGCGTCGTGCGGCGCTCGAGAAGGCTCTCGCCAAGGCGTCCGCGCCGGTCCATCTGACTGCCGCGACCGCCGACCGCGACGTCGCGAAGGGCTGGTTCACGCAGTTCGAGGGGGCCGGGCTCGACGGCGTCATCGCGAAACCGGTCGACGTCGCGTACGAGCCGGACAAGCGGCTCATGTTCAAGATCAAGCACGAGCGCACTGCCGACTGCGTCGTCGCCGGCTACCGCGTGCACAAGAGCGGACCCGACGCGATCGGGTCGCTCCTGCTCGGGCTGTACGGCGACGACGGGCAGCTCGCGTCGATCGGCGTCATCGGCGCGTTCCCGATGGCACGGCGCCAGGAGCTCTTCGAGGAGCTGCAGCCGCTCGTCGCCGAGTGGGACGAGCACCCGTGGAACTGGGCGAAGCCCGACGACGGTGTGCGGACACCACGGTCCTCGGAGTTCTCCCGCTGGAACAACCAGAAGGACCTCTCGTTCGTCCCGCTTCGCCCCGAGCGCGTCGTCGAGGTGCGCTACGACCACATGGAGGGCACGCGCTTCCGGCACACGGCGCAGTTCGTGCGGTGGCGCGACGACCGCACGCCCGAGTCGTGCACCTTCGACCAGCTCGAGGAGCCGGTCAGCTACGACCTGGCCGACGTCCTGTCTGCGGGGCGCTAGGGCGCGCGTCAGCCGGCGCGGTGCACGTGCTGGTACACGTGGCGGCGCACCGACGGGTCGACGACGAGCTCGTGCCCGTTGCGGTGGACGCGAGCCAGCAGCACGGCATCCACCGGGGGCTCACCGACCCGGTGCTCGGTCAGCAGGACACGAGGGCGCTCGACGAAGCGACTCGGCTCTGGCCCATCGGGGCCGAGCACCTCGTCCACCGGTTCCTCCGCCCACGTGACCACGAGCTGGACGCGGCCGTGGCTCTCGGGCACGACCCAGCTGCCGTCGACGGTGTAAAGGTCGGTGAGGACGATCTCGCGGCCCAGCCCGTCGATGGCGAGGCCCGGCGACACGTGCACCTCGTCGTCGACGACCGTCACATCCAGGCCTGCGGCGACGCCGTAACCGTGGAGCATCCGGTTGTGCAACCACTGGCGTGCCCGGAACTGCTCCTGGTCGCGCCTGAGGTCGTCTGCGGTCAGGACGCGCCCGTGGAAGTAGTTCACCCTGCTGCGCGGTTCGACGGGCACGTCCATGTGTCGCTCCTCACGGTCGAGGTCACCCCTCGCACCCATCGTCGCCCCTCCGGCGCTGCCCGCGTGCCGGAAACGGTGAGGACGCCCGGAACCGGAAGGGAGTCAGCCGTCGCTGAGTGCCACGAGCAGGTCCTCCACCGGGGCTTGACGCCCGGTCTGGATCTCGCGCTCCCAGTCCTCGGCTGAGATCTGGCCCTCCACCGCGGCCCAGGCCTCGGCCTGCTCTTCCTCCTGATAGGGGTTCGGGAGCGACAGGCGGTCCCGCATGGCCTCCTCGGCGCCGAGCAGGTGCGCGGCACGTACGGGGTCACCGAGCCGGATGAGGATGTTCATGTACGTGTTGGCGAACGCCATGGTCAGGTTCGGGCTGCGCAGCTGCAGGACCTGCCCGATGAGCGACTGGGCGAGCCGGCTCGCTTCATCAGCGCGTCCGCTGACCGCCAGCAGGTTGGCGAGGTTCTGGCCCTGGACCGCCGCCTCGTGCAGGTCGCCGTCGGCTCGGACGATCTCGAGCGCCTCGAGGGTCAGCTCCTCGGCGCGCTGGTAGTGGCCGAGCTCCTCCTCGACTCCGGCGAGGTTGCCCAGAGCCCGTGTGAGCCTGGACCGGTTGCCGATCCTGCGGTGCAGCGCGAGGGAGCTCTCGAAGGTCTGACGCGCGGACTCGACGTCCCCTCGGTGCATCTGCGCGGTCCCCAGAACGCCCATGGCGAACGCCTCCCGCTCCTCGTCGGTGACCGTGCGCGCCACGTCCAGGCTCTGCGTGGCGTACTCACAGGCGCGCTCTGCCTGTCCTCGAGCGATCAGCAGGTTGGCATAGGTCCCCAGGCAGTCGGCGAGCTGCGCCGATGGCGCACTTCCCGCCTGTTCGAGGGCCGCCTCGAGCCAGCGACATCCTTCGACGACGTATCCGCCTGTGTACCAGAGCCATCCGAGCGAGGACGACAGCCGGATGGCGATCGTGGTGTTGTCCCGTGCGGCCCCCTCTGTCGCCCTCCCTTGGCGCATGGCCCAGGCGAGGGCCTCTCGGAAGTTGTCGAGCTCGATCTCCGCCTGGCTCAGGGCGAGCAGGTGATCGGAGTCGCGCGTCACCTTCAGTCGTTCGGCGACCTCGAGGTAGTGGACGGCGTGTTCGGAGCGTGCCTCGTCGAGCTCGCCCGCCGCGCGCAGCTCCTCGCGGGCAAAGGAGCGGATCGTCTCCAGCAGCGCGATGCGCGGTTCCCCGTCGGGCGTCTCTGACACGAGGACCAGACTGGCGTCGACCAGGTCGGCAACGAGGTCGAGTGGAACAGCGCTCCGGTCGCCCGATGGGGCGCGGTTTGCGACCGCCGCCACCGCTTCCAGGTCTGCACCACCGGCAAAGACCCCCAGGCGACGGAAGAACGCCTGCTGGCCATCGGGGAGCAGGTTGTAGGACCACGCGAGGGTGTCGCGCAGCGTGCGGTGCCGGGGCGGGCCATGCCTGCTCATCGAGGCAACGTCGAGACTCGTGTCGATCCGGCGCAGGAGAGCCTGCGGACCGAGCAGCCGGATCCGCGCCGCGCACAGCTCGACGGCCAGTGGCAGCCCGTCGAGGCGACGGCAGATGGCGACCACGGCTGCGACGTTCTCGGCCGTCAGGTGGAAGTCGGGGCGCACGCTGCGGGCATGCTGGAGGAACAGCTGCACCGCCGGGGAGCCCTCGGCCGTCGCGAGGGTCGAGTCGGTCGGGAGCGCCAGCGGCCGGACCGGGTACAGCTGCTCCCCAGGGACCCCCAGCGGGCGACGTGTACTCGCCACGACAGCGGCGCGCGGCGCGGCCCTCAGGAGCTCCGTGACGACATCATCAGCGCCGTCGAGCTGCTCGAGGTTGTCCAGGACGAAGAGGGCCGCACGGTGGGCCACCTGCTCGAGCAGCCGCGGCGGCATACGGCTGCTCCGCGGCAGGTCGAGCACGTCGGCGATCGTGGTCCACATGACGTCCGCGGTGGTGACGGAGGCGAGCGGCAGGAAGAAGACGCCGTCGGGAAAGGTCGTCACGAGGTTCCTGGCCACCTCGATCGCCAGCCGGGTCTTGCCCGAACCTCCGGGTCCGGTGAGCGTGAGCAACCGGACGTCGGGTGATGCGACCAGCTCGACCAGCTCTGCGACGGCCGGTTCACGCCCGACCAGGTGCGTGGTCGGGAGCGGGAGGCTGGACGAGGCCCCGAGCGTCTTGAGCGCCGGGAAGTCGTTCTGCAGGCCCTCGACGGTGAGCTGGAACAGTCGCTCCGGCTCGGGGATGTCCTTGAGATGGTGGCTGCCGAGGTCCTTCAGCCCGACGTCCTGGGGCAGCTCGTCGCGAGCGAGCTCGGCAGACACCGCGGACAGGACGACCTGCCCTCCGTGAGCGCACGCGGCGATCCGAGCGGCTCGGTGCACGTCCATCCCGACGTAGTCGTCTTCGTGGACCTGCGGCGTCCCGGTGTGGATGCCGATGCGCACTCGCACCCGCTCGTCCCCGGGCCACACGTGGCTCTCCAGCCCTCGCTGAGCCTGGACCGCCGCCTGGACTGCGCCTTCCGCGGTCGGGAACACCACGAAGAAGCTGTCCCCCTCGGTGCCCATCTCGGTGCCTTCGTGAGCCGCCCAGGCCGAACGCAGCACCGCGCGGTGGGCGTCCAGCGCATCGGTGTACCTGCGCCCCAGGCGGCTCAACAGCACGGTCGATCCCTCGATGTCGGAGAACAGCATCGACACCGTCCCGGACAGCAGCTCGCGCACGGGTGTCCTCCCTTCCCCGGCCCCCGCCGTTCCGAGCGTGGTTGCTGGGCTCACCGCTCGTCAAGGTCACCGCAAAGCCCGGCGACCACGTATTCATTGGCGCACGGTCGAGTCACCGCGTCGCCGCCATGGGCAGCAGTAGCGTTCAGGCATGGAGTACACCCAGGAGATCGTCGTCAGCGTGCCGCGGGCACGGTTCATCGAGCTCTTCGACGACCCCGCCAACCTGCCGAAGTGGATGGAGGGACTCATCTCCCTCGAGCCCATCCACGGCACACCCGGCCACCCCGGCGCGCAGTCGAGGCTGTCCTTCCGTCGGGGTCGTGGCCCGGCTGAGATGGTCGAGACGGTGACGAGGCGCGACCTGCCGTACGCGTTCGAGGCCACCTACGACGCGAAGGGCGTCCACAACATCACGCGCAACGAGTTCCACGAGTCCGGACCAGACGCCACGCGCTGGGTCGCGCACAACGAGTTCCGGTTCAGCGGTCTCATGAAGGTCGTCGGGCTCCTCATCGGGAAGAGCTTCCCCAAGCAGAGCCGGTCGTTCATGGAGGCCTTCAAGACGTTCGCCGAGTCAGAGGCGCGCGCCGACGGTCACTGACCGGAGGAGGATGACCGGATGGACGCCTCGGCCGACCTGCGCTCGATGATCACCGGCCTGCGCGTGTCAGCGGCCGTCAGCGCCGCCGCGGAGCTCGGGATCAGCGACGAGCTTGCTGCCGGGCCGCGAGAGCCCGGGCAGCTCGCGGCGGCGGTGGGCGCCGACGAGGACACCCTTCGCCGGCTCATGCGGGTCCTGATGGCACTCGGTGTCTACAGTGAGGACGTGACCGGCCGATACGCCAACACCGCCCTCGGCGAGGGTCTGAGGTCAGACGTGCCCGGGTCGCTGCGGCCGTTGGCGCGAACCTTCCAAGACCCTGCGACGTGGGCGGCTTGGGGACACCTCGTGCACAGCGTCCGCACCGGCGAGAACACGTTCGAGGCGCTCCACGGGATCGACGTGTGGGCGTACCGGGCCGAGCATCCGGAGGCCAACGCGGTCTTCAACGCCAACATGACCGCGCTGACCTCGCGGATGGGGGACGCCGTGGCGGCGGCCTACGACTTCGCCGCGCTGTCGACCGTCGTCGACGTGGGAGGTGGGCACGGGATCCTGCTCGAGTCCGTCCTCGCCCGTCATGAGCACCTCACGGGTACGGTGTTCGACCTGCTCCAGGCGACGCCGACGGCACCGTCCGCGGCAGCTCCGGCGTCGGTCGTCTCACGGTGGTCGGCTGTCAGCGGGAGCTTCTTCGAGTCCGTCCCAGCGGCAGACGCCCACCTGCTGAAGAAGGTGCTGCACGACTGGTCCGACGAGCGCTGCATCGCGATCCTGACGACGTGCCGGAAGTCCCTGAACCCCGGCGGGGTCGTCCTCGTCGTCGAGTCGCTGCTCGACCGCCCGGGTCACGAGCTCGAGGCCGCGGTGTCCGACCTCAACATGCTCGTGATGCCGGGCGGGCGGGAGCGGACTGTGGACGAGTTCGCCGTCCTCTTCGCCGGTGCGGGGCTCCGGATGGGCCGGGTCGTCGAGACGCCGACCGAGGTCGTCATCATCGAAGGGCTCGCCGAGCCACCCTGAGTGCCGACGGTCACTGACCTCCGTGTCCCGGCATGCTCGGGATGCGTGAGCGTGGCGTCGACTCGTCGGACCACCGCAGCAGCGCCCCGACGCCGTCGGCCGGGCTGACCTGCCCGGGGTCGAGAAGCGTCACTCCGGCGCGCGAGCACACGGCCGCCCACACGAGGGCAGCGTCCGCGGGAGCCCGCTGGGGCTCCGCCGCACCCGCGAGCTGGGCGTCCTCGCGCGTGAGGCCGAGCTGCAGGCGTCCCTCACCGACCCAGAGCTCCTCGTCGTGCACGCGGCCCTCGACGAGGAGCAGCTGCTCGACCTGGGCGCGCTGCAGCACCTCGACGACGGGACCGAGACCGTCGCTCGCGGCCTGCGCGCGTCCCGTCTGCTCGTTGAACCGCTCGACGACCTCGGCCTCGGCCTCGGCGCGGGCCCGAGCGAGCACCGTGGCGGTCGTGTCGCGGACGGCCACCTCGGACGTTCCCGCGGCGCGCCCGCCGGTGGCGCTGCGGACGAGGAGGGCACGCAGCTCGTCACTCGCGTGCCGTTCGAGGAAGCTCATGGCGTGCTCGTCACCCATGAGGATGACCGTGGTGGGGCGATGGGTGCGCACGACGCGGTCGAGCTCGTCGGCCACCGCGGCGGCGTTGTGCTCCCAGGAGTCCTCGACCCGGGCCTGGAAGCGGCGCTGCGCCATGCCTCCCGTCTGCACCTGATGCAGCTCGTCGTGGTCGCCCTGCACCTCGTGCGTCTCGTGTTCGAGGCCCGCAAGACCACCACGCACCTCGATGTCGGCACCGGTCCGGTCGAGCCGGACGAGCACGTGCGGCAGAGAGCCCGCGAGTGCCCGCACCGCAGGCACCAGCGAGGGGATCGGCCCCCACGTGGCGTCCTGCTCGGGGCGTCGTGGGAGGTCCTGGCTCGCGACCACGCCGTCCGTCGTGGCGACGAGCAGGCGCCCGCGTTCGCCTCCCTTGCCGGTGGGCTCCAGCGCGGCGTCGTGCAGGCTGTCGAGCACGCTGTCCGGCGCACCCTCCTGACGCAGCCGACGCTCGATGTCGCGCCACCGCGACTCGATGTGGTCGGCGTTGGCGGGGTCGGTCTTGGTCACGTCGATGGTGACGCTCGCGTACGGTCCGGTGGTGTCCGCGAGGCCGTGGAACATCTCGAGGTTCATGGTCACCTCCATGTCGGGGACATTCGGCCCCTACCCACTCTGCCCTGAGAGGTCTCCGTTTTACAGCAGGTCGATGAGCTCGGCCCGCGCGGACTCCCGCACGGCGTGCAGCGCGTCGCCCGCGGTCCGCGCAGCGCGGGCGGCCTCGGCGAGCGCGCGGCACTCGGCCACGGAGTGGAGCGACAGGGCGAGCCGCACGACGGGCACCTTGCTCGGCGCCATCGACAGGCTCGTCACGCCGAGCCCGACGAGGACGAGCGCCAGGAGCGGGTCGCCCGCCGACTCACCGCAGACCCCGATGGGCCGCTCGACCGACGTCGCCCCCTCGCAGGCCGCGCCGACGACATCGAGGACGGCCGGCTGCCAGGGGTCGAGCAGGTCGGACAGCGCGCCCTGCATGCGGTCGGCCGCCATCGTGTACTGCGCGAGGTCGTTGGTGCCGAGCGAGCCGAAGTCGACCTCGGCGAGCACATGACGAGCCCGTAACGCGGCACCCGGCACCTCGATCATGACGCCCGCCTTGGGCAACCCGTTCTCGCGCACGCGCCGCGCGAACCACGCCGCCTCCTCGGCGGTCGCGACCATCGGCGCCATGACGCGCACGTCGGCGCCGGTCTCGCGCGCGGCGATCGCGAGCGCCTCGAGCTGGGCGTCGAGCAGGTCGGGCCGCTCGGCGGAGAGCCGCAGACCGCGACGCCCGAGGGCGGGGTTCTCCTCCGGTCCGAGGTCGGCGAACTTGAGCGGCTTGTCGGCGCCGGCGTCGAGCGTGCGCACGACGACGCGTCGACCCTCGAACGGCGCGAAGACGCCCCGGTAGATCTCGGTCTGCTCCTCGACGGTCGGGGCCTTCGTCGCCGACAGGTAGACGAACTCGGTGCGGAAGAGCCCGACCCCCTCGAGGTCCAGGGCCCCGGCCGCGACGGCGTCCTCGACGCCGCCGATGTTGGCGAGCAGGGCGACGGGCTGGCCGTCGGCCGTGAGGCCCGGACCCGACAGGGCGGCCAGCGCCTCGGCCCGCCGGGCGGCGCGCTCGCGCTGCGCGGTGACGAGCGCCATGTCGGGGGCGACGGTCACCTCGCCCGAGTCGCCATCGATCGCGACCGGCGTACCGGCCGGGATCTCGGTCGCGCCCGCCAGCTGGACGACGGCAGGGATCCCCATCTGCGCGGCGAGGATCGCCGTGTGGCTCGTCCGGCCACCGGCCTCGGTGATGATGCCGACGACGAGCGACCTGTCGAGGGTCGCCGTCTCGGCGGGCGCGAGGTCCTCGGCCACGATGACGCTCGGCTCCGAGAACGCCGGCACACCCGGCGCCGGAACCCCGAGAACCGCTGCCACGGCGCGTGACCCGACGTCTCGAAGATCGGCGACCCGCTCGGCGAAGTATCCTCCGAGCGACTCGAACTGGACGGCATACGTCTCGATGGCGTTGGCGATCGAGTTGGCCCGGCCGTGCCCGGCGGCGAGCTCCTTGCCGGCGGCCTTGACGAGGCCCTTGTCGCGCGCGATGAGGGCCGTGGCCTTGAGGATCTGCTGGGCCGTGTCCTCGACCCGGGTCGCCCGCTCCTCGAGCGAGACGGCCACCGACTCGAAGGCCGCGCGCACGTCGGCGAGCGCCGCCTCCTGGTCGTCGACCGCCGGCTCACCGGCCGGCGGCCGGACCGGTGGCGCGACCTGCACCACCGGCCCGTATGCCGTGCCCGGGCTGACGCCGATGCCCTGCCTGGTCTCCGACGTGGGTTGAGACTCGGCCATGCTCGTTACTCCGCGTCGAGGTCGCGCGAGAGGAGAGCGACGAGCGCGTCGAGCGTCTCGTCGGCGCCGTTGCCGTCGGCCGACAGGACGACCTCCTCGCCGAACTTGGCCCCGAGGGCCATGACGCCGAGGATGCTCGTCGCATCGACAGGGTCCTCCCCCGGCTTGGCGATCTCCACGTCGAGGCCGGAGCTGCTCGCGGCCTCGACGAAGAGGGCGGCCGGGCGGGCGTGCAGGCCCACCGAGGAGGCGATGGTGACGGTGCGGGTTGCCATGGACGTGCTCCTTCGTTGGAAAACGGGTGGTCGTGCATCGGTTCGGATCATCGGTGCGGATCAGACGTCGATCGGGGCCACGCCCTGATCAGACCGTAGCGCTCGCGTCGATCTCGGCAAGGTTGCTCTCCCGGGACTTGAGGGCCACGACGAGGACGGTCATGACCGCGACGCCGACGGCGAGCGCCACGATGAAGAGCAGGAAGTTGCCGATGAGCGGCAGCACCCAGATGCCGCCGTGCGGCGCGCGCAGGGTCGTGCCGAACGCCATGGCGAGGGCACCGGTGACGGCCGAGCCGACGACCGAGCTGGCGATGATGCGTACCGGGTCGGCGGCCGCGAACGGGATCGCGCCCTCGGAGATGAACGAGAAGCCGAGCAGCCAGGCCGCCTTGCCGTTCTCGCGCTCCGGCTCGGAGAAGAGGTGCGGGCGGATCGTCGTGGCGAGCGCCATCGCGAGCGGCGCGACCATGCCGGCGGCCATGACCGCGGCCATGATCTTCAGCTGTGGGGCGTCGGTCGCGGCGCCGGCGGCGGCGAGGCCGGTCGTGGCGAACGCGTAGGCCACCTTGTTCACGGGGCCGCCGAGGTCGAAGCCCATCATCGCGCCGAGGATGACGCCGAGGATGATCGCGCTCGCGCCGGACATGCCGGTCAGCCACGTGTTGAGCGCGTCGGTCAGGCCCTTGATCGGCCGGCCGAGCACGGTGATGAACAGGCCGATCGTGATGAGCGAGCTGAGCAGCGGGATGACGACGACCGGCATGACGCCGCGGACGCCCTTGGCGACGTTCCAGCTCGACACCCATCGGGCGACGAAGCCACCGAGCAGGCCGGTGACGAGACCGCCGAGGAAGCCGGCGCCCATCGTCGCCGCGACCGAGCCGCCGACGATGCCGGGCACGAGACCCGGGCGGTCGGCGATGGCGAAGGCGATGAAGCCGGAGAGGATCGGCACGAGGAAGCCGAACGACGCGCCGCCGATGACGAACAGCAGTGCCGCCCACGACGTCAGGCTGAACAGGTTGAAGTTCTGGGCGATGTTGTACTCACCCTCGGCGGTCAGGCCGTACTTGACGATCTCGATCGCACCGGACTCGCCGAGCGCGACCTGGGCGAGCATGAACGACAGGGCGATGAGGATGCCGCCGGCCGCGACGAACGGGATCATGTACGACACACCCGTCATGAGCCACTGGCGCACCTTGGTCGCGGTGCTCGCGCCCTCCTCGACCTTCGAGGTGAGACCACCCGACGGACCGGCGGCCGCAGCGGCCGCCACGGCGGCCTCGCGCTTGCTCGGGTCGGCGTCCCACTCGGCGACGAGCTGCTCGGCCTGCGCGACGAGTGCCGGGCCGTCGGAGATGCCCTTCTTGACGCCGACGTCAACTCTCGGCTTGCCGGCGAAGCGGCCGGCGTCCTTGACGGGCAGGTCGTGGGCGAAGATGACGGCGTCCGCTGCGGCGATCTCGGCGGGACTGAGCGGCTTGGAGCCGGCGGAGCCCTGGGTCTCGACCTTCATCGTGTGGCCTGCGGCCTTGGCGGCGTTCTCGAGACCCTCGGCCGCCATGTAGGTGTGCGCGATACCCGTCGGGCACGACGTGACGCCGACGAGGTTGAGCACGCGCTTGGCCGGCGCCTCCGCGGTCGCGACCGAGCCGGCTCCCGCTGGGGCGGTCGAGGCGGCGCCCGATGCCGCCGTCACCGACGCCGCTGGCGCGGCCGGCGTGCTGGCGGTCTCGTCGAGGGCGACCTCGTCGCTGACGATGCGCACGACCTCTGCCTCGGTCGTGGCCTCGGCCAGGGCCGCCTTGAAGTCCTTCTTCATGAGGGCGCGAGCGAGCTTGGGCAGCATCTGCATGTGCGCGTCGCCACCGCCCTCGGGCGCGGCGATGAGGAAGACGAGCGTGGCCGGGCCGTCCTTGGCGCCCCAGTCGATGCCGTCGCCCGAGCGGCCGAAGACGAGCGAGGGCTCGGTGATGGCGGCGCTGCGGGCGTGCGGGATGCCGATGCCGCCGGGCAGGCCGGTGGCCATCGTCTCCTCGCGCTTGCGGACGTCGTCGAGGAACGCGTCGAGGTCGGTGCACCGCCCCGAGGCGACGAGTCGCTCGCCGAGCCTGCGAGTCGCCTCGTGGCGGTCGGCACCGGTGAGGTCGAGGACGACCTGCTCTTCGGTGATGAGGGACATGGGAGTTCCTTTCGGGAGAAGCGTTGAGCCGGTACGGATTCGAGCGGGGACTGCGTTGCGTCTCAGGAGAGCGCGAGCGCCAGGTCGGGTTGGCGGGTGAGCTCTGCGCGTATGCCGTCGAGGTCGCTGGGTGCGGGAACTCGACTTCCAGGGAGAGTGACCGCCGCGGCGCCCCACGTCACGCCGGTGACGAGGGCGTCGGCCGGGTCGAGTCCGGTGGACAGACCGTGGAGGAGGCCGGCGAGCATGCAGTCGCCGGCGCCCACGGTGGACAGCGGAGCGGTGATCGTGGCCCTGGCGTGGGCGAACTCGTCGGCGGTGACGAGCAGGGCGCCGTCGCCGCCGAGGCTGACGGCGACGAGCTCGATGCCGTTGCTGACGAGCTCGCGAGCCGCGTCGCGGACATCGCCGAGGGTGGGCAGGTCGTGCCCGACGAGCTCGGCGAGCTCCTCGTGGTTGGGCTTGATGAGGTGCGGTTTCGCCGCGACGGCGGCCGCGAACGGTGCGCCGGACGAGTCGATGGCGACGTGTCCCCCGCGGCCGCGCACGCGGGCGACGAGGACGGCATACAGGTGAGTGTGGGCGCCGGGCGGGAGGCTGCCGCAGCCGACGACCCACTGCGCTCCCTCGGCGCGCTGGAGGGTCGTGTCGAGCAGCGCGTCGACCTCGGCCGGGGACAGGTCGGGGCCGGGCTCGTTGAGCTTCGTCGTCGTGCCGTCGGGCTCGAGGACGCTGATGTTCATCCGGACCGTGCCGTGCACGGGGACCGACGCGTGTGCCACGCCGGCGGCGTCGAGCAGCTCCTCGAGGAGGTGCCCCTCCGGCCCGCCGATCGGCAGCACGGCGACCGTGTCGGCGGACTGCGCGGCGAGGGCGCGGGAGACGTTGACTCCCTTGCCGCCGGGGTCGATCCGTCCTGGCCCGCCGCGGTGGACCTCGCCGCGACGCAGGGCGTCGATGAAGACGGCGCGGTCGATGCTGGGGTTGGGCGTGAGCGTGACGATCATGCGGTCACCACTTCCGGTCCGGCCGCACGGATCTCGGCGGCGACGTCGTCGTCGAGATCGGTGTCGGTGATAACGAGGTCGAGGTCGGTGAGCTGGGCGAAGCGGTGGAGGTGGTCGTCGCCGGCCTTGCTCGAGTCGGTCAGGACGATGCACCGGCGGGCGGCGGCGACCATGGCGCGCTTGACGAGCGCCTCGGACTGGTCGGGGGTGGTGAGGCCGCGGGCGACGGAGAGACCGTTCGTGCCCATGATCGCGACGTCGACCGTGACGTCGGCCAGCGGGCCGGTGGCCCACTCGCCGACGGAGGCGCCGGTCGTGCCGCGGACGCGCCCGCCGAGGAGGTAGAGCGTGATGCCGGGGTGCGTCGACAGCACGGTGGCGGCGGCGAGGCTGTTCGTGAGGACGGTGAGGTCGATGTCGGGCGGGAGCAGCTCGGCGACGGCGAGGGTGCTCGACCCGGCGTCGAGGATGATGCTGCCGCCGCTGGGCAGCTCGTCGAGGGCGCGGGCCGCGATGCGGCGTTTGACCTCGGTCAGGCGACCGGACCGGGTGGCGAGCGTGGGCTCGACCTCGAGGCGCTCGACGGGGATCGCGCCGCCGTGGACCCGACGCAGCGACCCGCGACGCTCGAGCGCGGTGAGGTCGCGACGCACGGTCTCGGCGGCGACTCCGAGCGAGTCCGCGAGCGCGGTGACCTCGACCCGGCCGGCACGTCGTGCCTCAGCGATGATCCGCTGCTGCCGCTCCGCTGCGTACATCGGACTCCCTCGTCCTCGTCGTTTCCCATCGTCCCGTGCGGGGACCGTGTGACAAGGAAACCACCGGTCCGGCGTGAAGTAAAGAGATTCGGGCACCCGTTTTTGTGGTTTTCACAATGTGGATGCCCGAACGGGCACGGGGGACGGCACGTCAGCGCGGGGCGCGCGACGGCACGAACCACCCGGCATACAGTGCGGGCAGACGGCCACCGCGAGATCGAGGACGATCCATGCAGAGCAGCACCCTCACGCTCACCACGCCCGACGGCACCGAGGTCTTCGTCAACCGCTGGCTGCCGGAGGGGCCCCCGAAGGCGATCGTGCAGATCGCCCACGGCCTGGCCGAGCACTCGACGCGCTACGCGCGCTTCGCCCAGCGACTCACGGACCACGGGTATGCCGTATACGGCTCGGACCACCGGGGGCACGGGCGCACGTCCAGCCCGCGCGGCTACTTCGGCGAGCGCGACGGCTGGCAGACCGTCATCGACGACCTGCACGCCGTGACCGAGCTGGCTCGCGGGGAGCAGCCGGGCGTGCCGGTCTTCCTCCTCGGGCACAGCATGGGCTCGTTCATCTCGCGGGGGTATGCCGCGCAGCACGGCTCCGAGCTCGCCGGCCTGGTGCTGACCGGAACGGCCGGCGGCGCCGGCGCGATCGGCCGGGTCGGCGTCTTCCTCGCCGCGACCCAGGCCCGGCTGCGCGGTCACGCCCACACGAGCGGCCTCATGAACACGCTGAGCTTCGGCCAGTACAACGCGGCCTTCAAGCCGACCCGCACCGACTTCGACTGGCTGTCGCGCGACCCCGACGAGGTGGACAAGTACGTCAACGACCCCGACTGCGGGTTCGTGTTCAGCGCAGGCGGTTTCGCTGACCTGCTCCGCGGTCTGGAGGCGGTCAACACCGACCGCGTCGCATCGGGCATCCCCACGGACCTGCCCGTGCACCTCGCGTCTGGAGCCATGGACCCGGTGGGCCAGAACGGCAAGGGTGTGCAGCGGGTCGCCGAGCAGCTGCGCCGCCTCGGCCTCCGTGACGTGACGCTGACGCTGTGGCCGGAGGCGCGGCACGAGATCCTCAACGAGACGAACCGCGACGAGGTCGAGACCGAGATCCTCGACTGGCTCGACGCCCACGTGCCCGCCACCACGTGACGAGCGGGTGGAACTGCCCACTCGACTCACCCCGCCCGGTCGAGTGGGCACTTTCCACCCGGGCCGGCCCGTCGCGCTACGTCACTGCTCCACGGGGCGGAGCAGTGACGTAGCGTTCGGGACGTGAGCACTCACGGAGCTGGGTCTTGAGCAGGCCGGCACGCGTCGCGATCGGCGTGCTGCTCTTCTCGATGGGAGCCCTGTGGACGCTGCAGGGGCTCGGCTACGTCCGCGGCAGCGCGATGACGGGCAACACGCTGTGGGCGGTCGTCGGGCCGATCCTGGCCGTCGGCGGTCTCGGCATCGCCCTCTCCCGCCCACGCAACAACCGCTGACCCACGGGTGAAAGTGCCCACTCGACTCACGCAGTCGAGTGGGCACTTTCACCCCGAGCGTCGAGTGGGCACTTCACCGCTAGGCGGTCCCGTGGAATGGACTGCGGTCAGAGCGACTTCGTGGCACGCATCGCAGCGGCGCCGTCGAGCGACGGCACACTCTCCGAGCCTGAGTCCTCGACGGGCAGGGCGGCCCGTAGAGCTGCAGCCAGTCCACCGGGCACGACCTCCCGCAGCTCGTAGCGGGCCCGCACGAGCGGCGCCGGCACGGAGAGCACCCGGGTCAGGTCGATGGGGGTGCCGCTCACGACGGCGTCGCACGCACCGGCCTCGACGGCCGCACGGATCGTCGCCTCGAGGTCACGCACCTGCTCGGCCCCGTAGCCCGTGGCCGGCAGGACTCCCCGCGCGTTCGGGTACTTCACGTAGGTTGCGGCGATCGACCCCACGGCATACGGCATCGGGTCGACGATCTCGGAGGCGCCTGCGGCGCGGGCCCCGACCACACCGGCCCCGTAGGTCATCGACCCATGCGTCAGGGTCGGGCCGTCCTCGACGGCGATGACGCGGCGTCCCGCGACGGCGGCCGGATCGTCAACGGTGACAGGGCTCTCCGCGCGCAGGATCGTGGCCAGCGGGTTGAGCGAGCGGACAGACGTCTCGACGGCCTCGATGTCGACGGGTCGCGCCGAGTCGCATTTCGCGATGATGACGACATCGGCCATCCGGACGTTCGCCTCGCCCGGGTGGTAGGCCGCCTCGTGGCCCGGGCGCAGCGGGTCGGCGAGGACGATGTGCAGGTCGGGGACGTAGAAGGGCAGGTCGTTGTTGCCGCCGTCCCAGAGGATGACCTCGGCCTCCTGCTCGGCCTCGGCGAGGATCCGCTCGTAGTCGATCCCGGCGTAGACGACGACACCGTTGTCGAGGTGTGGTTCGTACTCCTCGCGCTCCTCGATGGTGCACTGGTGCCGGTCGAGGTCGTCGTAGGTCGCGAACCGCTGGCAGGCCTGGGCCGCGAGGTCGCCGTAGGGCATCGGGTGCCGGACGGCGACGACGCGCATGCCGAGGTCGCGCAGCAGCCGTGACACGTAGCGGGTCGTCTGGCTCTTGCCGACTCCGGTGCGCACGGCGGTCACGGCGACGACCGGCTTCGTGCTGCGCAGCATGGTGTGCCGCGCACTGTGCAGACGGAAGTCGGCGCCGGCCGCGATGCACGTCGACGCGAGGTGCATGACGTGCTCGTGGGTGACGTCGGAGTAGGCGAAGACGACGACGTCGATGCCCTCGCGCTGGACCAGCTCGGCCAGCTCGGACTCCGCGACGATCGGGATCCCGTCGGGATAGTGGGGGCCGGCGAGCTCGGGCGGATAGTGACGACCGTCGATGTCGGGGATCTGGGTCGCGGTGAAGGCGACGACCTCGTAGGTCGGGTCGCTGCGGAAGACGACGTTGAAGTCATGGAAGTCACGTCCCGCGGCACCGAGGATGACGACGCGGGTGCGGGCGGTGCTCTGACTGCTCATGGCCATCTCCGCGGCTGGAACACCGACGTGACCGACACACCCCTCCGCGGGTAGTCCTGGCTGCGGGATCCGCCACGCCCAGTGTGCCATCGGGGGGCCCGGATCGGCGGTGCGAGCAGCCGAACACCTCGCATTCGCGCGCCGACGCGCCGAGTCAGTGCCACGATCGAGGGGTGAGCGACACGGCCGCACGGCCCGGGGCCCGCGAGCGAACGGGCCCGACCCCGGGCACCCCGACCCACGAGCACGTCTCGATGGCGGACTACTGGGTGGCGAGCAACTACAGCCCGCTGCCGGTCGTCATCGCCCAGGCCGAGGGGGCGTGGGTCACGGACGTCGAAGGGCGCCGGTACCTCGACGCGCTCGCCGGCTACTCCGCCCTCAACTTCGGCCATCTGCATCCCACGCTCGTGGCGGCGGTACGGTCCCAGCTCGACCGGCTGACGCTGACGAGTCGCGCGTTCCACAGCGACCGGCTCGGCCCCTTCTGCCGCGACCTGGCGACGTTCGCCGACAAGGACCTCGTGCTCCCGATGAACACCGGCGCCGAGGCCGTCGAGACGGCGATCAAGACGGCCCGACGATGGGGCTACGAGGTCAAGGGAGTGCCCGACGGAAGGGCCCGCATCGTCGCCATGGCCGGCAACTTCCACGGCCGCACCACGACGATCGTCAGCTTCTCCGACGACCCGCTCGCGCGCGACCACTACGGTCCGTACACACCCGGCTTCGACCTCGTGCCGTTCGGTGACATCGGGGCGCTCGAGGCTGCGATCACCGACGAGACCGTCGCGGTCCTGCTCGAGCCGATCCAGGGCGAGGGCGGTGTCATCCTGCCGCCGGACGGCTGGCTGCGCGACGTGCGCGAGCTGACCCGCCGCCGGAACGTGCTCATGGTCGTCGACGAGATCCAGTCGGGCCTCGGACGCACCGGATCGAGCTTCGCGTGCGACCTCGAGGACGTCGTGCCGGACGTCTACGTCCTCGGCAAGGCGCTCGGCGGCGGCATCGTGCCCGTCTCGGCAGTCGTCGCGGATCGGGACGTCCTGGGCGTCTTCACACCCGGCAGCCACGGCTCGACCTTCGGTGGCAACCCGCTCGCCGCCGCCGTGGGCCAGGCCGTCATCAGGCTGCTCGTGACGGGCGAGTACCAGGAGCGGGCCCGCCGACTCGGGGCGCTGCTGGAGTCGGGTCTGGCCGGGCTCGTCGGTCAGGGGATCGACGCGGTGCGGGTGCGTGGCCTGTGGGCCGGCGTCGACCTCGACCCGGGCCTCATGAGCGGACGCGAGGCATCGCACCGCCTTCTCGAACGCGGCGTCCTCGTCAAGGAGACGCACGGCTCGACGGTTCGCATCGCCCCGCCGCTCGTCGTCGGTGACGCTGAGATCGAGATCATCGTCGACGCCTTGGCCGCGATCCTGCGCTGAGGGCGTACGCCTTGAGTCGCGTGGAGTGAACCATGGTCGCCCGCCGTCCTGACATCTGCCGACATGCCCCGACATCCCGACCACCGACGGCCTTGGGGGATTCTCCAATTCCACCGCGGCGCAATGGGATCCGCCCATAGGATCGGATCCCGTGGCAAGTCCAAGCCACCAGAGCCCCTTGGGGTGAGACATGGTTGACGGCAATGACAGATTCACCACCACCCGCCGCGGCGCCCTCCGGACCGGAGCCTTGGGCATCGGCGGCCTGACCGGGGCCATCGCGCTCGGTGGCAGCGGTGCGGCGTCCGCTGCTGAACCACCTTCGATGGCGACCGTGGCCGCCCTGGCCGGGGTCGGCGCCGGCGACTACTTCCTCCTGCTCGACTCGATCCCGGGCGACAGCGTCGACGACCAGCACGAGGACTGGATCGACGTGATGAGCTACTCGTGGGGGGTCTCGAACTCGTCCAGCGTCTCGGGGTCGGGCTGGTCAGCGAGCAAGCCCAGCATCTCGGCGCTCTCGCTGATGACAGAGCTCGGGTCTGCCAGTCCGCTGCTCTTCCTTCGGACCATGAACGGCAAGCGCGTCGCCAGCGCGGTGCTCCAGGGGATGACGTCTGGCGAGACGCGCCAGAAGTTCCTCGAGATCGAGATGAAGGACGTGGCGGTCACCTCATACCAGTCCTCGGCGAGCCACGGCGGCGGGTCCCCCACCGACTCGTTCAGTCTCGCCTTCGCGATCATCAAGTACTCGATCTTCCTCCGGAGCGCTACAGGAGGCGTCGGCGAGACGATCTCGGCGACGTGGAACGTGCGCACGAGCACTGGAGGCTGAGCCGCGGCCGCGGCCGCGACGGGTCGACGACCAGCGGGGCGACCCGGAAATGATGGAGCCCGGCTCGCGATGCGAGTCCGGGCTACCAGTGACGGTTCACGTACCACAACGGGCCAACCGCCGAAGTCTTGGTCTTCCTGAGAACGAGTGTCCCGCCCGAGGCCGACATCGACAGGTTGACACGCCGGTGAGGGCCGATCCGGCCGAAGTCGGGAAATATGGTCCAAACGGACCAGTGATGACTAGTCCGTTTGGCCCCCCGCCTCAGTAGATCGGTGTGCCGGTCGCGAGGCCGGCGAGCGCGCCGTCGGGCACGATCCGGACGCAGCCCCACTCGAGACCGAGCCGGTCCATGACGCCCGGGCTGGTGACGTGACGCAGCCGTCCCCCGTCGACGAGCCACACCGGGTCGGCTGAACGCTCGCGCAGCAGGGTGCGGTCGAGCGGCATCGAGCGCAGCCCCGCGAGCGAACCCTGCGGGATCTCGCGCACGGCGTTCCAGTCGAGGCCGAGACCCTCGAAGACCTCGGGCGACGGGATCCAGAAGGCCTTGCCGCCGTAGACGACGTGGATCGGGTCCGTGCCGCGCTCGCGGACGAGCGTGCCGTTGCCGGGGTGTGTCGCGATGTGCGCCATCGAGCCGGGCTTCGCGGCGACGACTGACTCCCAACGGAACCCGCCGGCGTCGAACTCCGCCGGCGACGGGATCCAGAACGCGCCACCGCCGCGGATGACGTGGATCTTGGGGTCGGTCGAGTCGTGGATGAGCCGGCCGTTCGCGAGGAAGCTCGGGGTCTTGCGGGTGTAGCTCTCGACGAAGAGCCCGCGCCACGTCTTGCCGTTGCTTCCCGTGATCGCCCGCTCCGCCGGGTCGTCGACGGTCGTGAGCTTGAGGCGGACCTCCTGGCCCGGGTTGTTGTTGTCGTACACGAGGACGTAGGTGTAGCGGCTGTCCTGCTCCCAGCCGTACGCGACGACCTGGTGGTCGTTGCCGAGCTCGGTGATGTCGCGGGCCTGGGTCAGGCCGAGGAGCACGGGTTGGCCCGAGCTGAGCCGCGCCTTGAGCTTGGGCAGCTCGTCCTCGCGGGTCATCCGCGCGACCCCCTTGCCGCGCAGCCAGGTCGGGTGGTCGAGGCTCGTCGCGTACTTGACGAACGTGAGCCCGTTGTCGACGAAGGTGTCCATGAGCCGCGAGTAGACGTAGTCCGCGACGAGCGAACCGTCTTGCGGCAGTGAGCTGTTCGTCGACATCGCGAGACCGGCGTACCAGTAGTCCATCGCGGCCGCGGCCATGCCGCCGCAACGGCCGCGCGTCGTGATGTCGACGCCGATGGCCGGGATACGGAGGACGTGGTTGGTGAAGCCGTTGCTGAAGGCGAAGCCGTTCTCGGCGGGTGTGAAGGCGATGCGCATGATGTGTGTGTCTTTCCCCAGAGGTTGGTCGTTGCGAGGGGAAGAGGGCGCGGACGCCTCACCGATACTGAGGTGCGCTACTCAGAACACCCTCGGCATACGCTGGCGTCGTGAGCTCCCTGCCGAACGACCTCGACGTGCTCGCGGCCAACTCCTACGTGTCGCTGACGACGTTCCGCCGGACCGGCACGGCCGTGTCGACGCCGGTGTGGATCGCGCGCGACGGCGACGAGCTCGTCGTCATCAGCGTCGACCCGACGGGCAAGCTGAAGCGGCTGGCGCACACGTCGCGGGTCGAGCTGAGGCCGTGCGACATCCGCGGCCGGGTGCCCGAGGGTGCGCCGACGTATGCCGGCACGGCCGTCGTCGACCGCAGCCCGGAGGGCGTGGCCGCGGTCAAGCGGGCGATGGCCCGCAAGTACGTCATGGCGCGGCTCGGCGACGCGATCGCCCGGGTCACCGACCGAGTTCGTCCGCGGGGCCCGCGTGCCGGCATACGGATCACGCTGGGCTGACCCGGCCCAACGTTGGACAGAGGTTTCAGGCGTCCGTGCGTCACGGCATACCGTGACTGGCATGAGCACGACCGCCGCCCGGCTGGTGCAGCGCCAGCTGGGCCTGATGCTGCGCAGCAAGGTCGCCGGTGACGACGCCCCGGTCCGCGCGCAGCGCATCTGGGGTGCGCGCGGCGAGCGCTGGTTCAGCTCGGACGACCCGATCTGGCGCGTGCACGCCGACGCGTCGATGTTCCCGGCCGGGATCACGTCGCTGCTGATGCAGTCGCTGCACCCGCTCGCGATGGCCGGGGTCGCCGGCCACAGCGGCTACAAGGGCGATCCCTGGGGCCGGCTCCAGCGCACGAGCGAGTACCTCGCCACGACGACGTTCGGCACCGTCGAGGACGCCGAGCGGGCCATCGCGACGGTGCGCTCGATCCATGCGCGGGTGCGCGGCAAGGACCCGCGCGGGCGGGCGTACCGCGCCGACGACCCGCACCTGCTCATGTGGGTCCACGTCGCGGAGATCGACTCGTTCCTGCGGGCGTACCAGACCTTCAGCGGGTCGCCCCTGAACGACGCGGAGGCCGACCTCTACGTCACGCAGGCGGGCGTCCCCGCGGCGCGGCTCGGCGTCGGGGCACCGCCGCGCTCGGTCGCGGAGCTGGGCGAGGTCCTCGCGTCGTACCGACCCGAGCTCGAGGCGACACCGGCCGCACGTGACGCCGCCCGCTTCCTGCTCCTCGACCCGCCGCTGCCGCTCTATGCGCGGCCGGGCTACGGGACCATCGCCTCGGGCGGCGTGTCCCTGCTGCCAGGGTGGGCGCGGTGGATGCTCGGCATCCCGCTGCCCGACGTCGTGTCGGCCCTGGTGGCGCGGCCGCTCGGCCACCTCGGCACGGCAGCGGTGCGCTGGGGCATGGCCGGACTCGGCGAACGCCGCCCCTCCGACTCACCTGCCTAGCGCGTCGACGGGAACGTCACACGCTGAGCTCGCCACTGTCCACGGCGCCGAAGAAGACGCGGGCGAAGTCCCGGCCGAAGTCCGTCAGTCGGAGCGTGTCGTCGTCCCGGACCCAGATTCCGGTGTCGTCGAACAGGTAGAGGCACCGCGCGAAGGCGGCGCGCCCCCGCGCGTGCCAGTAGTCGGCGTCGTCAGGCATCAGCTCCACCATCCGCGCATCATGGTTCGCCTCGTCGTTGGCCCAGTCCTTCGCCTCCTCGACGATCGACACGGAGCCGTCGAGGATGCCTCGACCGAGGACTGACATGAGGACGATGAGGGGAACCTCCTGCGCGAAGCGCTGGACGAGCCCGAGCAACAGGCTGCACCCGGCACGGACCCACTCCGTCGCGCCCTGCGGCTGCCGACTGTCCGTTCGCGCCACCGTCGCACGGGTCTCCAGAAGGCCCGCCGCCTGGCACGGGAACCACACCCGTTCGAGGGGCAGGCACTCGCCGGCGCTCCGCCACCAGAAGCCCTCCGAGCCGATGCGCTCGGCCTCCTCCGACAGCGCGTCGTCGTGGAGGACGGATCGCTCGATGCGCCACCAACCCCTCTCCCAGTCGGCCGCACCGAGGTCGACGTATGCCGCCTCGGCCTCGGCCAGACGCAGCACCCCCGTACGGGTGACGTGGCGGCCTCCGTCCCCCACCCATTCGAGCAGCCGGAGGCAGTCCTGCACGAAGGGCGACCCGGTGGCCTGGGCTGCACGGAGGTCCGGGTCTGACGGTGGGATGGGCGTGTCGTCGAAGGCATCCTCGTGCGCCCACGCGTCCGTGAGTCGCTGGGAGGGCAGGCTGGGCGCGGCTGCAGTGAGCGGCATTCGGGCCCGGCGCTCGGCCATGGGCAGGGCGTTCCAGGCGTCCTGGATGCGGTCGAGTCGACTCTGGAGCTCGTCGGCGTCGGCCGCGCCGTCGAGGGTGATGCCGATCTCGCGTCCGAACGTCTGCAACACCTTGGTCGGTGAGTGCCGGCCCACGTCAGCGCAGGCGGCAGCCATCTTCGGCGCCGCCCGGCGAGCCTCTCGTGCGAGGTTCTTGGGGTTCCCCGAGCCGGACGCCATGCGACCGGTGGCTCGGAGGAAATGGACGTAGGTGCTCAGCGTCTGCGCGAGCGTGTCGGGGTCGGGCACGTCGAGCGGGCCGTGGGTGGGCCACCGCTCGAGCATGAGCTCTTCGACGCTGCCCGCCGGCCAGAACGTGTGGCCGCGCTCGTCATGATGGCTCCGGAGATCGAGAGCCGCCTCGAGGAGGTCTGCGTCGAAGGACTGGTGCTTGCTCGACGCCCACTTGGCGAAATGACGGATCAGCAGCTCGTGATCTCCCACGGCGTCCATCGTGCCAGCCGGAGGGGAGTCCTCACGGGACCCTGCCGTCGGGGAACGGCTGCATGGGTACGTCCGCGGGGCGCTCGCGCGTCCCGAGCTCGTATGCCGCCCTGCCGGTGGTCGTGATGGTGCGAACGAGCCCCTTGCCCAGCCGCACCGTGACCTCGAGGTCGGCGATCGAGCAGTTGCCGACCGCGTGGTCCCCGTCGCCCGGGTCGGCATAGACCCAGCCGACCGAGCGCTCCGCGGGAGCCGTCACCTCGATGTCGAGGCTCAGGCCGCGCCTGCCGGGCAGGTGGATCCGGGCGCCGTCGCGGTGCTCCTGCACGGTCGTCCAGCGGGCGCGGCCGACGCCGCCGAGGCGACGGCGGTCCCCACGGACGGAGAGGGCTCCGTTCGCGACCCACGGCGTCGTCACGCGCCCGAGCCGGAGCCGACCGAGCACGACGTCGATCCACGTGCTGTCCGGCTCGCCGTCAAAACCTATGCCGTGCAACCAGATCCATCGCTCGGCGTGCTCTGTGCCCCAGTTGTGACCGACCATCCCGGGCCACGCGTCGACGTCGATCGTGCGGCCGTCGACGGTGACCGAGCCGGCGAACCTGGCGCTCGGGTGAAGGCTGACAGGTTTCGTCCTCGGGACGGGAGCGGCATACATCCACGAGGCGGGCAGGTGCTCGAAGGCGACCTCGCCGAGGAAGGTCAGGTCCCACGAGACGGGGACCCGCCCGAGTGCGCTGGAGATCGAGCCGACCGCGTGCCCGGGACCGAGGGTCGACCCGTCGACGCCGACCCAGTGCAGGCCGCTCGTCGTCGGCGGCTCCTGCACGGTGACCTTGCTCGCGACGGGGCCGGGGGCGTCCGCGTCGAAGAGCGTGAACCACGTGGACGTGAGCGGCGGCGCATCGTCCTCCCGGTGGACGGTGTGGCGCAGCCAGAACCCGAGCCCGCCACCGGGTGCCACCGCCCGCAGGTAGTGGCTCTCGTAGCCGACACGCATCGCCGCGGACCGTGCGGCCGCCGGGTCACCCCGCATGCCGACGACGCTACTCCCGCTCGGTCAGTAGGCTGCGGATGTGCCTCGACTCGTGCTCACCGTCATCGGCGACGACCGCGCCGGCCTCGTCACTGCCCTCGCAGACGTCGTCACGGCGCACGAAGGCAACTGGGAGGACAGCCAGCTCGCAGAGCTCGCCGGCAAGTTCGCCGGCATCGTCGTCGTCGGCGTCCCGGCCGAGCGCGTCGACGAGCTGACGGCGGCGCTGCGTGAGCTCGACGGACTGCTCGAGGTGTCGGCCCATCCGGGCATCGAGGACCTCAGCGGGGCCTCCGAGGACGCGGGCTCACGGCGCCTCACGGTCGACCTGCTCGGCAACGACCACCCCGGCATCGTCCGCGAGGTCTCGTCCGTGCTCAGCCGGCACGACCTGTCGATCGAGACCATGACGACCGGCACGCGTGAGGCCCCGATGGCCGGCGGCCTGCTCTTCGAGGCGCACGTCGTCGTGCGGGTGCCGGCCGAGTCGGACACGGCCGCGCTGCGCGCCGACCTGGAGCGGCTCGCCGCCGAGCTGCTCGTCGACATCGCGGTCGCCTGACCGGGGGTCTGAAGGCACGGCCCCGCGGAGCACTGCCCCGCGACGCATGACAATGGGGCCCGCCTCGCGTTGCGAGCTCGGGCCCCGTGACGGTTCACGTACCACAACGGGCCAACCGCCAAAGTCTTTGTCATCCCTGAAGGGATAGCTCCAGTGAAGGGCGGATCGTCCACCAAATGTCCCGATTCGGGTGACCTTGCGGAACTCTTGCAGGCCCCTTGCGTTCCAAGGGCTTCCGCAAGCGGGCCGGGAACAAAGTCCTTCCCGTCCCCCTCCAAATCACCATGGCGGGCCGCTCGGCCTCGCCGGCGAACCGGGAGGCGTCCGATGGAGCAGCAGTTCTCGTGGCCGATCACCGAGGTCTCCGTGGCGGCGCCAGCCGGCTGGCTGAGCAAGCAGTCGTGGACGGTGTTCGCGCCCGATGGTCAGGCCAACGTGATCGCGAGCAGCGAGCCGATCTCGTCCCATCTGGACACGGAGCAGTACGCGCACGCACAGGGCGACCTGCTGTGGCGTGAGTTCCCCCAGTTCCACGAGCACTCGATCGAGTCGATCAATCTCGGACCACAACGGGCGCTGCTGCGCGACTTCGAGTGGTGGCCGCCCGACGGTGTCAAGGTCCGCCAGCTCCAGGTCTATCTCGCCAGTTCCGGACAGGGCTTCACCGCCACGGCCACGACCCCCGCCAGCAACTTCCCCCATGTGGAGCAGGTGCTGCGGGCGACCCTGTCGCGGGTGCGGTTCGGGCCCTGCGTGGGCAGCGCCGACTGGTCCGCCGGCGCCTGAAGGACGCATGACGCACGCCTGACGCACACGAGCCGCCCGCTTCGGGAGCGGGCGGCTCGTCCGGCGCTCAGTCGTCGTCGTCGGCGTCCGAGCCCCACATGATGCGGTCGATCGTCTGGTTGTGGTTCTTGATCATGTCCTGCACCTGCCGGCGGAACTCCGGGTCCGTCTGGAACTGCGGCGAGTTGATGAGCGCGTCGAACTGCCCACCACCGCCACCACCGCCGCCGATGACGAAGCCGGGCGCCGGCTCGCCGGCGTCGTTGACCCCGTTCTCGTTGAGGTCGATGTGGGCGCGCTCGAGCTGGCCGTCCTGGTTGGCGTCGAAGCCGATCCGCTCCCACACCCCGTTCTGGTTGTTGTCGGCGGCAACGACGTCGAAGATGCCGTCACGGTTCGTGTCGACGGCGGCCGCCTCCATGCGGCCGTCCTGGTTCTGGTCGAACATCTGCATCTCGGCGTGGCCGTCGAAGTCCGTGTCGTGCATCGAGGTGTCGATGACGCCGTCACCGTTCGAGTCCGCCACGCCCACGTCACCGACGCCGTCGGCGTTCGTGTCGGTCCACTGGAAGTCGCTCATGGTGGGTGCTCCTTGCTGCTCCTGCGCTGGCCCGGGGCGGGCCCGTTCGGTCATCTCGTTGGAGGACTGCCAGCAGGGCAGATGTTCCCGACGGAGTCCGAACGGATCGATGCGCGCCGTCCTGGACGGCCCGGGAACATTCGCCCCCCGCTCATCACTCCAACGCACAGAACGCGGCACCCGACCGAAGGGAGAGCCATGCTCGCGAGCTACCGGTTGGCGATCGACTTCGGCACCACGAACACCACGGCCGCCCTCCGACGCGACGGTGAACCAGCGATGCCACTGCGCCTCGGCGCGGCGAGCAACGCCATCCCCTCCGCGGTGCTGCTGCGTGGCGGAGAGGTCGTCGTCGGCGACGAGGCGACGCGCCTCGCGGTGCTCGATCCCACCTCCTTCGAGCGCACGCCCAAGCGACGGCTCGGGCAGCCGGCCATGGTCCTCGGCGCCCAGGCGCTGGACCCCGCGTCCCTCGTCGCCGCCGTGCTCGCCCACGTCATCGGCACCGCGCGCGCCCAGTCGCGCGGAGTCGACCCCGAGTGCGTTCTCGTGACGCACCCAGAAGCCTGGGGCCCGCACCTCGTCGGTGAGCTGCGCCGGGCCGCGTCGCTCGCGCAGTCGGCCGTCGACGGAGTCGAGCTGCTCAGCGAACCGATCGCGGCCGCGAGCGCGTACCGCGACGTGCTTGACGGCGCCAGCGTCCAGACGGTCGCCGTCGCCGACTTCGGTGGCGGGACCTTCGACGTCGCCCTGCTCGAGTCGAGCCCAGGAGGCGGCGTCGACAGCCTGCGCGTCCTCGACGCCACCGGACTCGACCCCCTCGGCGGCGACGACTTCGACGCACTCCTGGAGCAGTGGCTCTTCGCGCAGCTGCGCGCCGACGGCCGGTCGGACCTCGTCGAGATGTTCGAGGCCGACGAGCACCTCGGCGCGCGGCTGACCTTGCGCGACGAGCTCCGCCGGGCGAAGCACGCCCTGTCGCACCACGCGTCCGCGCCCGTCCTCGTGACCGTCGGTGCCGAACGGCTGGTCGTCACCATCACCGCGGCCGAGTTCGAAGCCATGATCCGGCCGAGCATCGACCGAGCACTCGACGTGACGCGCCGCCTCCTCGACGGCACCGAGGTCGACCACCTGTTCCTCACCGGCGGCTCGAGCCTGATCCCGTTGGTGCAGCGCGAGTTCCAGCAGCTCACCGGCGGCCGGGTCGGCACCCTCGGCGACCCCAAGGAGATCACCGCCGTGGGCGCACTCACCGCGCCGGTCCGTGCACTGGCGCGAGCGGATGCCGTACCGGCGCGAGCGGATGCCACGCCGCGAGCGGCCGCTGACGCGAGCCGACCCAGGCTGCGGTTCCTGCCGCCGCCGGCGGGCACGCCCCGCGAGGCGTTGTCGGCCCGCGAGGCGCCACCGGCCGCCGAGGCGCCGCCGGCCCGCGAGGCACACGCTTGGCCCCCGCCCGCCGTCCCGCCGGGCGATGCTCGTCCCGAGGCGCCCGCGCCTCACCGTGACGGACTCGTCCGTGCGACGCGAGTCTCGCTGTTCGCGGTCGCCGTGGCGTGCGCCGTGCTGGCATTGGCCGTCTTCGTCAACGAGGAGGCCTTCGGGGTGACGATGCTCTACGTCACGTTGGTCACGTTTCTCACGAGTGCGGTCCTCTACTCCAGGTGGTTCGCGCGGGAGTGGAAGCGAGCTGTCGTCGACCCTGCGGGTCAGGGGTCGGCTTCAGTCCTCGCCGGATGGTGGATCCCGGTGGCCAACCTCTACCTCACCGGACACAGCGTGCGGCGGCTCCTGCGTGCTGCGGGCCTCGGTGCCGCGCACCTGCGTCGGAGCACGATCTGGTGGGCGCTGTGGATCGTGTGGCAGGTCCTGCTCGTGGCGGCTGTCGCTCTCGACGAGGCCGACGTCTCGATGCCCGATGCGGCGTGGATGGGATTGGGGGCGGGCTTCAGCGTGACGCTCGGATGTGCCGCCATCGTCATGGCCTCGATCGTCGGCGACGTCGCGGATGCCCTCGACAGCCGGGCCGAGGAGGTCGGTCCGCATGACTGACCGCTACGTCCTGGCGATCGACTTCGGGACCTCGAACACGTGCGCCTCGATCCGGCGAGCAGACGGCGCTCCCACCACCCTGCGCCTCGGCTACAGCACGAACGCGATGCCCTCCGCGGTGCTCCTGCGCGGCGACGAGCTGCTCGTCGGGGACGACGCCGCACGGCTCGCCGGGCTCGACCCCGCAGCCTTCGAGCGGACCCCCAAGCGCCGGCTCGGACCACCGTCGATGCTGCTCGGCGGCGCGGTCGTCGACCCTGTGGACCTCGTCGCGGCGGTGCTGCGCCGAGCTCTTGATGCGGCCCGGCTGCAGTCGCGCGACACGGCCCCTGACTCCGTCGTCATCACCCACCCTGCGGCCTGGGGTGCCCACCTGACCGCACTGCTTCTCGAGGCCGCGAGGCGAGCGGGAGCCGACCCCGCCACGACCTCGCTGCTGCCCGAGCCGCTCGCCGCGGCCTGGCGCCACGCCGCCGGCGGTGCGGTGTCGCCCGGCGAGCGCCTCGCGGTCGTCGACTTCGGCGGCGGCACCTTCGACGTGGCCCACCTGCGCGCCACGGAAGGCGCGAACGGGCTCGACATCATCGTGAGCGACACCGCCGGCATCGACCCCCTCGGCGGGGACGACTTCGACGGGTACATCGAGCGCTGGGTGCGCGAGCAGCTCGCCGCCGAGGGTCGGCAGGACCTGCTCGACGCGCTCGACTCGGACGATGGGCTCGCGGCCCGCCTCACCACGAGGGAAGAGATCACGAAAGCCAAGCACGCCCTGTCGCACCACGCGTCGGCACCGGTCCTCGTGACCGTGGCCGGCGAGCGCGCTGTGGTCACGCTGACCGCCGCAGAGTTCGAGGCGATGATCGGCCCGAGCGTCGCGCGGGCCGTCGAGGCCACCCGCCGCCTGCTTGCCGGCGCACCGGTGGACCATCTCTTCCTCACGGGCGGGTCGAGCCTCATCCCCCTCGTCCAGCGCGAGTTCCAGGCGGTGAGCGGCGGACGGGTCGGCACCCTCGGGGACCCCAAGGAGGTGACGAGCCTGGGTGCGTTGCTCGCCCCGGTCGCGAGCGCAGCCGCCACTCCGGTCACGCCGCCCCCGCCCGCGCCACAGCCGCCCACATCCCGACTCGAGCAGGGCCCTGCACCTGCAGCGCCGGCCCCTGGCCCCGTCCACGCCGGTGCCGACGCAGCCCTGGCGGAGGCGACCACACGGGCGACGGACGCGGCCGTCCCGCCCCGCCGTCGCAACGCCGTCCGGGTGGCCTCGATCGTCGGCGCGCTGCTGCTGGCAGTCGTTCTCGGGAGTCTGTGGGTGGGCGGGCGCGACGGTACGCCGACCGCGGGCCGCTCCAGCAGCTCGAGTGATGGCGCCGGCGACACGAGGACATCCACCAGCGAGACCACCACCACTAGCACCAGCACGACCGCCGATCCGCCCTTCGACTGCTCGGACCTCGACGCGGCCGAGTGCGCCCTGGCTCGCAGCCAGGAGAACCTCGTGCAGAGCGGCTCCTGCAGCGCATGGGACGGCGCCCCCGAGGCGCACTCCATCCGGTGCACGCCCCGGTCCACGGACGTCGCCATGGACGGCAGCACGTGGCTCTACCTGTTCACGTACGACTCGGCCAAGGAGCTGCGCACCCAGGCCGACGCGTACTTCACCGGTCTCGGGACGGATCCGACGAAGGTGACCAACACGGACCTGACGCACCCGCCGGCCATCGACACGTGGGCGTACGGCAAGGACGGGCCCACGGAGGGCAGGGTCTATGCGCACGTCTCCGACACCGAGGACGTGGCCCGCCTGATGTGGACGAACGTGGACGACCTCGCCCTCGTCTACCTCGTCTCGACCGGCGGCACCATCGCGAACCTCGTCGAGTGGTGGGGGAGCACGTGAGCCGATGACTGACCTCGACACCCTCACCGACAACCCGGTCGACGCCCTCTGCTCGGACCTGCTCGACCTGCTCCCCACGGGCCACGCCCTCCGGGAGGAGCTGAATGCCGTGCGCCTGGCGTTGGCGTCGCCGTTGCGGGTCGCGGTGGTCGGCCGCGTCAGCGCCGGCAAGTCGACGCTCGTCAACGCGCTCGTCGGTCGGCGCGTGGCTGCGACCGCAGCGGAGGACTGCACCCGCTATCCGGTCGTGTACCGGGAGGGCGCGCCCGAGTCGGCGTTCGCCGTCACTTCGGACGGTCGGCGGCTTCCCCTGTCGATCCAGGAGGCCCTCGGAGGTGCCCCGGTCGCTCCGGGCGAGACCGTGGTGCGCCTCGAGGTGGCGCTGCAGTCCGCGGTGCTGCACGCGGTGACCCTCGTGGACACGCCGGGCCTGGCCGCCACCTCCCCCAATGCTCTCGTCGCCGACGAGTCGCGCAGGCTGGCGGCCGGAGCCGAGGTGCTGCTCTACCTCTTCCGGGGCATCGTCCGCAGCGACGACGCCCGCGTCATCGACGAGCTGCGCCTCGCGACCACCGATCCTGCCGGCCGCACCGAGCGCGCCGGGCTGGTCTGCACGATCGGGCTCCTCGCGCACGCGGACAACCTGGGGGCGGGTGGTTGGGGTGACGACGACCCGATGGAGCTGGCCCGCGCTGCGGCGGCCACCACCGCGGCGACGCTGCCGGACCACTTCACCGAGGTGCTGCCGGTGAGCGGCCTCATGGCGGAGTCGGTGCGGACGGGCCGGCTCACCGAGGCCGACACCCGGCTCTTGAGGACGCTGCGCCAGGCGCCTGCGTCACTCCTTCGCTTCGGCGCGAGCACCGGCGCGGCCGGTGTCGACGCAGAGACCTTGGTGCACCTGGGCGAGGTGCTCACGCCGTACGGGCTCAACTACGGCCGGGCCCGCAGTGCCACGAGCGCCGAGCTCATCGAGTGGCTCCAGCAGGCGAGCGGCATCCGCGGGATCGAGGAGGCGCTCCACCGGTGCCTCGTGCAGGTGCGCCATGCGCGTACGTCCCGGGCCCTCCAGGCACTGACCGAGGTGGCCAGGCGCGGCGACGTCCCGGTCGAGCTCGCCCGTCGGGTCGAGGCGTTCGCGCACGGACCCTCGGCACACGTCGTGCGCGAGGTCCGGGCCGAGCGGCTGCTGACGAGGGAGCAACCCTCCAGCCCGCTGCTGGGTGAGCTGCGCCGGTGGCTCTCGCTCGGCACGCTGCGCGAGCGGATGGATGCCGTGCCGGCCGACGGCGATCCCGCGGCCTGGGCGTTCGCGCAGGCGTCGCGGTTCCAGGCGGAGTCCGGGACGGCGCGGACCGGCGCGGAGGCGGAGGCGGCGCGCACCCTCGCGCAGTCGATGCTCCACCTGGGCCAGGCCGTCGCGAAGGAGGAGCGGTGAGTCCCCGGGTGTCAGCGGGCGACGTCGTCCGCGAGCAGCTCGCGCAGATGGGCTCGGGCCCTGCTGATGCGGCTCTTGACCGTCTGGATGTTGATGCCCTCGTGCACCGCGATCTGCTCGTACGTGAGGTCGCAGATCTCGCGCAGGACGAGTGCGCTGCGGAACGCGAGCGGCACCTTCGCGAGCGCCGCACGGACCCTGTCGACGTCGGCGACGCGGTCACTGACGTCCGGCGTCACCGCGTGCACGTCCTCCAGGGAGACGGGGCGGTTGCGACGTCTGGCGACGCCGATCGCGGCGTTGGCGGCCACCCGGTAGATCCAGGTGCCGAACCGCGAGTCGCCGCGGAACTGGTCGAGGTGGTGCCAGGCCGCGATGAGGCACTCCTGCAGTGCGTCCTCGGCGTCGTGCTGGTTGTTCGTGATCCGCAGGCAGACAGCCCACAGCACGCGCTGGTGAGCCTGGACCAGCTCGGCGAACGCCTGCTGGTCCCCCGCTCGCGCGCGCGCGAGTACGTCCTCCCCAAGGTGCACGGCCCCCATGCGCCCCACCCACTTCGTTGCCCACTGCCGTCGCGCCCTCACGCGATGATCCAGAACGTACCTCGCCCCGTCGGGTCGTGGTCCGCTAATCGCCTGAACTACGTGGCTGTGATAAGAGGTGAACTGTGAACGACCGTCACGCTCCCTTCGATGCGCCCGACGAGGCATCGGGCGCCGCGCAGCTGGGCGGCAGCTACGCCGTTCCCGGCGAGGTTCGGGAGGACGTCGACGTGCACGGTCCGGTCGACGACCTTCTCGCGGTGGACGACCTCCCCGTGCACCTGTTCACCGCCGCCCTGGAGCGCGCCTTCGCCTCCAGTCCCGACGAGGCGAACGCCGAGCTCGTGCCGCACGACGACGGTGCAGGGGCGGCCGGCTCGGAGCAGCCCGAGGCACTCTCGGACCCGGATCGACAGGGCGACGCGGACGAGGGCGACGTGCACCGGCATGACGACTTCGCACCCGGCCTGGGCGTCGACGACAGCGCCGGTGGTGCAGACGATGGGGACGGACTGGGAGAACCGGTCGGGCACGGTGCCGGCGATGGTGACGACGGCTGGTGAGACGCCCGGGGCGCCTGTCGCCACGGACGTCCGGAGCCGGCTCAACATCACGCTCGACGCGACGGTGCGGGTGCTGCGCGAGCACGGCCGCGACGGCTACGCCCGACTCGCCCTCGACCAGGCACGGATGCGGACACCACTGCGCGTCGTGGTCGTCGGCGAGACCAAGCGCGGCAAGAGCTCGCTGGCCAACACCCTGATGGGCACACCGGGCCTGTCGCCCGTTGGCATGAACGAGACGAGTGCCACCTTCGTCAGCCTCCTCCCCCTGCCCGAGGACAGCGACGACGAACCGCACGCCGCGGTCCTCGGTCCGGACGGCCGGCGCCGGACGATCGCCCTATCGGAGGTCGGGGCCTATGCCGACCTGGCTCTGCTCGACCCGTCGGAGGAGCCGCCGCTCGCCGTGGAGGTGCACGTCCGACCCGGCCCCCTCGGGCGCATAGGGGTGCTCGACTCGCCGGGCATCGGCGGCCTGGGCAGCTCGCGCGCGCGGCTGACGGAGCGAAGGGCGGCCGACGGTGGCGTGCTGCTCTATGTGGTCGATGCCGGATCACCCATGGCCGCAACGGAGCTCGAGTACCTGACGCAGTGTGCCGAGAACGTCGAGCACGTCGTCGTCGCGGTGACGATGATCGACAAGTACCCGGCGTCGTGGCGGACCATGGTCGAGCACGTGCACGGGCAGCTGGCCACGGCGTCGGTCCGGCTCGCCCGCGTGCCTGTCATCGGCGTCTCGTCGCCCATGGCCGACGCCGCCGAAGCGGCCGACGAGTCCACGCGGGCCGCGCTCGAGGAGGCGAGCGGCATACGGACCCTTCTCGCGCACCTCACCGCGGTCGCCCGCCAGCAGCAGCTCATCGCGCCCCTCAACGCGTTGCGCACGTGTCGCTCGGGCCTCGAGAACGTGGCCGCCCAGCTCGACCTCATGGAGCGGGCCGTCGACGACCCGTCCGAGCTGGCCCGCATCGAGGCGGAGGCCGAGCAGCTCGCCGCCAGGCAGACCGACCTGCGTTCGGTGCAGGGGCGCTGGAGCCTCGACCTCGACCGCGACCTCGCCCGGCTGCGCAGCGAGGTGCTGCGCGACGCCCGGGCCCGCCTCGAGGCGCTCGAGGTCGACGCGCGCGCCCGGATCGAGAAGACGCCCCTCGGGCCCGGACGCAAGGACTACGTGCGGCGTCTCACCGTCGAGCTCGTGAGCGAGTACGCCCTCGTACGAGACGCGCTCGTCGACCTGCTCACGAGCCGGTTCACCGGCATCGTCGAGCGGATGTTCGGTGACTCCGCCCCCGTCATCGACCTCGACGCCATCGTGCCGACCGATGCTCCCGGAACCGCACAGGTCGGCCAGGTGCACGTGCCGCGTGACCTGCTCGACCCGATGGTCCTCACGAGCGTCAGCATCGGCGCATCGATGGGCGAGCGCCTCGCGGGGGCGTTCGCCGGAGGGCCGACGGCACTCTCGATCCTCGGCCCGGCCGGACTCGTCGGCGCCGGAGCGTGGGCGGCCTTCAACATCGCGTTCCGCAGCAACCGCCTCGAGCGCACCAAGCTCACGACCGAGGTCCGCGAGTCGCTGGCCCGTCAGCGCACTGAGTTCGCGGAGTACGTCGACGCGTGGATCCGTGAGGTCAAGCCCGAGCTCGCCGTCGCCTTCCGCAGCCACCTCGAGACGCAGGTCGCCGGCCTCAACGCCGCCTTGGCCGCGGGCCGGGCCGCGGCCAAGGCGTCGGAGCAGCAGCGCGCCGCGCTCGTCGCGGCCGGGGAGAGCCGACGCCATCAGCTGAGGGAGTCGCTTCGAGCCGTGGATGACGCGCTCGCCCTCGGTCACCTCTGACGGGCGGCTCTGACAGGCGGCTCTGCGCCGGAACAAACGGCCCCTGCCAGCTCCTCCAACAGGGCAAACACACCCCACTCCTGGAGGCTGACATGAGCGACGACACCCTGCTCGACAACGGCTCCGACGACGCCGCCGACCCCACGCCCGTGTACACCGGCGACGAGACGACCGGCACCTTCGAACGCGAGCTCATCGACTCGAACTCAGACGGCGTCTTCGATGCCGTGTTCGTCACCAACAGCACCGGCGCCAACCTCGTCGTCATGGACCTCGACGGCGACACGAGCGCCGACGGCCTCGTCGTCGACGCCAACGGCGACGGCGTCGCGGACGTGTGGATCGTCAAGGACGGTGACGGGTTCCGCATCGAGGTCGACCGTGACGGCGACGGCGTGTCCGACGACTCCCAGACGGTGACGCGCGACCAGCTGCTCGCGGTGGCGCCGGACTTCGTCGAGCTGCTCGACACGCGTTTCGACGGCGCGCCGGTCGACGGTGCGGTCGACGGCTCGGTCGACACTCCGATCGACGGCTCGGTGGACACTCCGGTCGACGGCGGCATACCGGACGACGTGTCACCCGACGGCGACCTCGTCGTCGACGGCCAGCTCATCGGCGACCCCGAGGACGCCTCGGAGCACTGGTTCCAGCAGGCGCAGAACGGGTTCTGCCTGCCGGCCTCGATCGCGCAGATCGTCTCGGAGTACACCGGCGTGCACTACGTCGACGAGGCGCAGTTCGTCGACCTGGCCAACGAGCACGGGGCCTTCTCGGTGGGGATGGACGGCGTGCCCGGCATCGAGTTCGCCAAGGGGGCGGAGCTCATGCAGGCTGCCGGTGTCCCGGCCCGGTACGAGTTCGGTGACATGGAGAGCCTCGCCACCGATCTCTCTGAGGGCCGCGGGGTCATCGTCTTCGTCGACAGCGGTGAGTACTGGAACGGCGAGTCCACCGAGGACAACGCCCCCGACCACGCCGTCGTCGTCACCGCCATCGACCTCGAGCGCCAGACCGTCACGCTCTCCGACCCCGGCACGCCCGGCGGTGACCAGGAGGAGCTGCCGCTCGGCCTCTTCGAGAACGCGTGGGCCGACTCGAACCACGCGATGATCGTCTGCGACGAGCCGGCACCCGACGCGGCGCCGGTCGACGGCGTCCCGGTCGACGGCGTACCTGCCGACGGCGCACCAGTCGAGGGCGTACCTGTTGAAGGCGCACCTGTTGACGTCGCGCCGCTGGAGACCGGGCTCGAGGACGTCACCCCCGCGCCCCTCGGCGCGGACGGCCAGCCGATCGACGGCAGGCCCGACCCCGTCACCGGCCTCGACGACGTCGGGTCGGAGGCCGTGAGCGAGAGCATCCACAAGAACGGGTGGGTGCTGCTGCCCTTCCTGTCGGCCGTCGCGCTCGGCCGAACGCGCAGCTGAGGTGGTCGCCGTGCCCGGCACCTCGGTCCTGTGCCCCGTCGCGGGTACGCCGTGCCCCGGCGTGGCAGGGCCGACGGTGCCGAGTGCGACCACCGGGGTCGTCATGCCGACGGTGCCGGGAGCCGTCGCCACCTCGGGGACTGCCACCGGCGGGATCCCGATGCCGGCCGTGCCGTCCGCTCCGTCCGCGTCATCCGTGGCCGTCACCCCGGCCGCCCCGTCCACAGCAACGCTCGCGCCCACGACGGCGACGGTCGTCCCCAGCCGGCCGGCAACGGTCGGGTCGGACGGGATCGTGCTCGTCCCGCTCGCCATCGGCGCAGTGGGCCTCGTGCTCCTCGTCGCGCTGGTCGCCGCAGCCGTGGCAGGGCGCCGCGGCCGGGGAACGGAGCGCCCGCGCACACCAGAGCCTCGTCGAGACAACCACTTCGGTGCTCCTGCGACCTGGCAACCCGGCCCGGCCGGCGACGGCACGGAGGGCGGCGACGGCACGCTGCCTGGCGCGTTCGCCCCGAGCGACGCCGACGTGGCCGAGCTCATCCACGCCTTCGACCTCGCCGGCACCGAAGCCGAACGTGCTGCCGTCGAGCGGCAGCTCGCGGCCATCGGGGTGCTCCGCCTCGCGGTGACACCGGGCGACCCGGTCGACTCCTCGAGGCATCACGTCGTCGGGGTCGCCCCGCACGGGAGTGGCGGTCCGGCGGGGACGGTGAGCGAGGTCGTCCGTCCGGGATGGGCCGACGGGCAGCGCGTCATCCGGGTCAGCGACGTGCGAGCCCATGCGACGACAAGAGTGCACCCATGAGCAGCGGAGACGACTTCTGGCTCGAGCTGGCCGACCCCGGCTCGGTGGCACTGTGGGACCCGCCGTTCGACGGGCCCACGCTGCGCGAGGTCGCCCTGGCGGCCAACGATCCTGACGCGCCGCTGCCGGTGCCCAAGCAGGTGTCGGACGACCAGCTCAACTGGGCGCCGGGCGCGTTGGCCGGTGTCCTCGGCCACCATGTCGGGCCCTCGGACGAGGCACAGGCCCCGTTCGTCGCCCTCATCGAGGCCATCCACCGAACCGCGACCCGCACCCTCGACCGCCAGATGCTGCTCGACGCGTACGAGGCGCTCGACTCGGTCGAGCTGGCCACGCCCCGCGACGTCGCCAACGCGGTGGCCGCTCACGATCTCGACATGTCCGACGACGACCACCGCCGGCGGTTCACGGAGGCTGCCGCGCTGGTCAGCGGCTGGCTGGTGTGCCGCAGCCGGCACCGCGGTCCGGCGAAGGCCGGCCTCGCGGCGGCCGCGCTCCTCGACTGGCATCCCATCCTGCGACCGGCAGCAGAGCTCGGCCGCCTCACCGAGTTCACCGCCGAGGTGTGCACGCTGCTGCGTGCCCACGGAACCCTGGCCGAGGGCATCCTCCTCGACCTGGCTCGCTGGCACACCGGCTGGGGTCGGGTGCACGCGGTCGAGGCGCTCGTCGCGCTGGAGCACCGTCTGCCGGACGTGGACCGCTGGCTCGTGGAGGAGGGCTGGAGCAACACGGTCAGCGACGGCTACACGGCACCGCTCGTCGCCGAGCGGGTCGACGTTCTCGAGTGGATGTGGTCGTTCGACGAGCAGGGCGAGCTGATGCGCAGCGGCCTCGACGGCGCGCGCGGCATCGCGAATGCTCTGCTCGACGCGTACTCTCCCGGCGCGACGATCGAACACTTCCCTGTCATGGGCGAGGTGCTCGACAAGTGGTTCCTCGGCCTTTCGATGCTCCGGCCGGATGCGGTGACCCTCGAGGACCTCGGCTTCGCCCATACGTTGTGGAAGGCCCTGGAGGACCCGGAGTCGCCGGCCTACGGCGCCTTCGACGCGTCGCGGAGCGCCGACCTCGCAGGACGCTGCCGCAAGCTGCTCTCCGAGGAGGCGTCGAGGGCGGTTGTCGACCGCGCGCTGCGGCACCCCGACACATCGTTCATCACCGCGATCACCCTGGCGCCGCTGTACGGGATCGACCCGCTGCCGCTGCTCATCGCCCGGCTCGAGGCCGACCCTGACGACAGCGTGTCGTGGTTCTACCTGTGCCGTGACCACGGCAGCCGCGCCGGTGCGCAGATCCTCTCGCTGGCCCTGAGGGTGCTGCCTGCCGACCTCGTCAGCACGACGGCGCGAATGCCGATGCCCGGCTCGGGCCCCGGCGTGCACATCGCGGTCATGCACCTCTGGTCGAATGTGTGCCGGCGCGACCCGGTCCTCGGCCCGAGGCTCGTGGCGGCGCTGCTCGACTCGACCGCGCCCCAGGCGCGCGAGCACGGCGAGCGACTTCGCGAGCAGCTCTCGGCCGAGCAACGCGAGCGGCTCGGGGAGATCACGGGGCCGCGATACGAGCCGACCAGTGAGCAGGCGATGGATGCCACGGCCAACGACCCGGAGGCAACCGCGACCGAGGAGGTGGTGGCGCGCGTCCCGGACATCCTGTGCTGGAAGGGAGCCCAGATGGGCATGACCGTTCTCAGCTCCAAGCCGGGCGAGCTGCTGCTCACCTCGCAACGGCTGGTCTTCCGGTCGTACTCCGGCAAGCGGGACCTCGACGTGCCACGGTCGAGCATCATCTCCTGCGAGGCAGGCAAGAAGCGCGCGCTGGTCGTGCGGTTCCGGGAGCAGGACGGTTCGGAGGCCGCCTTCACGTTCGGCCAACAGCTGGGAATGCCGAACCTGGCGGCGTGGGTCCAGGCGTTGCAGCCCCGCTCGACGTAGGCGCGTCGGGCTGCCGACCACGCGCGCCGGCCACACGGCATACGGCCTCGGTGCAGTGGGTCTTGTGAACGTGCGTCGCGCGGGCGAACCTGAAGGCATGGCCACCACACACACTCGCGGAGGCAAGGTCGCGACGACGCACGTCAAGACGGTGCCGATCGCCGACTACGGGTTCCTTTCCGACGGCGAAGTCACCGCGCTCGTGGCGCCCGGTGGAGACATCGACTGGATGTGCCTGCCGCGCCTGGACTCGCCGAGCATCTTCGGGGCGATCCTGGGCCGCCACTCGGGCCGCTTCTGTCTCAAGCCGGCGGACGTGAGTGTGCCGACCGCGCGGCGGTACCTGCCCGGCACGATGGTGCTCGAGACGAGCTGGGGCACCCCGACGGGCTGGATCATCGTCCGTGACGTGCTGCTGCTCGGGCCGTGGCACCACGAGGACAAGGTGTCGCCGAAGCACCACCGCACGCCGATGGACTACGACTCGCAGCACACGCTGCTGCGCACCA
Organism: Terrabacter sp. GCM10028922; assembly: GCF_042666095.1. NCBI lineage: Bacteria > Bacillati > Actinomycetota > Actinomycetes > Micrococcales > Intrasporangiaceae > Terrabacter > Terrabacter sp. GCM10028922. The sequence goes on from NZ_JBHTFG010000010.1 coordinate 137,014, forward strand.
TCCGCTGCGTGTCCGGCGAGGTGCAGACGGTGATGGAGTGCGAGCCCGTCATCGACTACGGCCGGCGCCCGATGACGTGGGACTACACCGACCGCGGCTACCACCAGGGCCGCGCGGAGGCCGACCGATGGGACTTCCCGCTCACCCTGACGACGGACATGCGGCTCGGCTTCGAGGGCGGGCAGGCGACGGCACGGACGCTGCTCAAGGAGGGCGACCAGCGGTTCATCGCGATGTCGTGGGGCGAGATACCGCCTCCCCTGACGCACGAGGAGGCGCACGACCGGCTCGAGTGGACGGCGCACCACTGGCAGCACTGGCTCGCACGTGGCCGGTTCCCCGACCACCCGTGGCGCAGCTACCTCCAGCGCAGCGCGCTGACCCTCAAGGGCCTGACGTACGCGCCGACCGGGGCCATCGCGGCGGCGGCGACGACGTCCCTGCCGGAAACCCCTGGCGGAGAACGGAACTACGACTACCGCTACACGTGGATCCGCGACGCGACCTTCGCCCTCTGGGGCATGTACTCGCTCGGCTTCGACTGGGAGGCCGTCGACTTCTTCTCCTTCATCGCCGACCTGGCGGAGCGGGACGACGACCTGCAGATCATGTACGGGATCGGCGGGGAGCGTGACCTTCCCGAGTCGACGCTCGACCACCTCCCCGGGTATGCCGCGTCGCGCCCCGTGCGCATCGGCAACGCCGCGCACTCGCAGGTGCAACACGACGTGTGGGGTGCGCTGCTGGACTCGGTGTACCTGCACTCGAAGGTGGCCGACCACTTGGACGGCCGGATCTGGCCGATCCTGGGGAAGCAGGTGGAAGCCGCGCTGAAGCACTGGCGCGAGCCGGACGCCGGCATCTGGGAGGTGCGCGGCGAGCTGCAGCACTTCACGTCGTCGAAGATCATGTGCTGGGTTGCGGTCGACCGGGGCTCGCGGCTCGCGTCGATGATCGGGCGCGACGACGAGGCCGCGCAGTGGCGGCTCGCGGCCGACGAGATCAAGGACGACATCCTCGAGCACGGCGTGGACTCTCGCGGTGTGCTGACGCAGTACTACGGGTCTGATGCGCTGGATGCGTCGCTGCTGCTGGCGCCGCTCGTGCGGTTCCTGCCGCCGGATGACCCGCGGATCCGGGCGACGGTGCTCGCGATCGCCGACGAGCTGACCGTCGACGGGCTGGTGCTGCGGTACCGCGTCGAGGAGACCGACGACGGGTTCGCCGGCGAGGAGGGCACGTTCACGATCTGCTCGTTCTGGCTGGTGTCGGCGCTGTCGGAGATCGGGGAGAAGAAGCGGGCGCACGAGCTGTGCGCGAAGCTGCTCTCGTTCGCCGGGCCGCTGGAGCTGTATGCGGAGGAGATCGACACCCACACGGGGCGCCACCTCGGCAACTTCCCGCAGGCGTTCACCCACCTGGCCCTGATCAACGCGGTCATGCACGTGATCGCGGCCGAGAGGGAAGGCGAACAGACCTGAGCGCGGCGCGCCGCTGGTGCGGGGGCGCCCAGGGCGCGGGACCGGCGCGGTTGGGGAGGGTTTGTCGGAGGTTGCTCGACCGAACCCGTGACGGGCGGTCCCGGCACCGCTACCTTCGGATGATCGGGGACTTCGTCCACTGCGGATGCAAGGTCACAGATGCGCGCACCGGTCGCCACGGCGCCGAGCCAGCGGTGCCCCTCACAACGGGGCACGGCCGAGAGTGGAGGCCGCCCCTGACCCTCGAGCTGGCCCAAGCACCAACGGATTCCGTATGCCGCCGGCGCACCGAGCCGACGCGCGTGACCTCTCAGAAGGAGCACCTCACATGCGATTGCGCAACACCCGTATCGCGGCTGCCTTCGCCTCAGCCGCCCTCGTCGTCGCCGCTGCCGGCGTCTCGGCGAACAACGCGACGGCGGCCCCAGCCGCCTGTGCCACGAGAGTCAACAACACTATCGCCCGACTGCTCGAGTGCGTCGACCTCGCCGGGGTCCGCGAGCACCAGGCGGCGCTGCAGTCCATCGCGGACGCCAACGGATCGACCCGCGTGTCCGGCTCCCCCGGCTACGACGCGTCGGTCGACTACGTCGAGGGCCGGGTCAGGGCCGCAGGGTGGCGGGTGACCAAGCAGGCCTTCGACTTCCAGACGTTCGTCTCACTCACGCCGTCCGTGCTCGAGCAGGTGGCGCCGCCTCCGGTCGGGCCGCTGGACCACAACATCATGTCCTACTCGGGAAGTGCCGACGTGACGGCTTCAGTGGCCAGCCCCTCGGCGGTGACGGGGTGCTTCGCCGCCGACTGGGCCGGCTTCCCCGCCGGCAACATCGCGCTCGTCCAGCGCGGCGGGTCCACGGCAACCTTTACGTGCACGTTCGCGGTCAAGGCCCAGAACGCCATGGCGGCGGGTGCCGTGGGGATCGTCGTCTACAACAACATCGACGGCCCGCTCAACGGCACGCTCGGCGCGACGTTCACGGCCGAGTTCCCGGCCGTCGGCATCACGCAGGCTCTCGGGGTCCAGCTCGCCAGCACGCCCGGGCTCGTCCTGCGGCTCAGGACCGACACCCGGCGCGGCATCGCGACGACGTACAACATCCTTGCGGAGCTTCCGGGCAAGAACCCGAACAACGTCGTCATGGCCGGTGCACACCTCGACTCGGTCAATGCGGGCCCCGGCATCAACGACAACGGCAGCGGGTCCGCCGCCCTCGTCGAGATCGCCGAGAACCTGTCGAAGGTCAAGCCGCAGAACACGCTGCGGTTTGCGTGGTGGGGGGCCGAGGAGTCGAACCTCGTCGGCTCGATGTACTACGTCGCCAACCTCACGGCGGCGGAGCTGAACAAGATCGCGCTCTACCTCAACTTCGACATGATCGGGTCGCCCAACTACGTCTTCCACATCTACGACGGCGACGACTCCGACGCGGTCGGTGCCGGGCCCGGGCCGGCCGGCTCGGCGCAGATCGAGAAGACCTTCGAGGCGTACTTCACGTCGCGTGGGCTGCCGTTCAAGGGCACCGACTTCACCGGACGCTCCGACTACGGCCCGTTCATCGCGTCTGGTGTTCCCTCAGGTGGCCTCTTCACGGGCGCCGAGGGAATCAAGACGGCGCAGGAGGCAGCGATCTGGGGTGGCACGGCCGGACTGGCCTACGACCCCTGCTACCACCAGGCCTGTGACACGTACGCCAACAACAACAACACGGCGCTCGCCGAGAACAGCGAAGCCGTCGCATACGCGGCCCTGTCCTACGCGATGAGCACCAACCTCATCAACAACACCAAGTCCAAGGGCAACTTCCGGCCGCCGCCGGACGACCACGCCCCCACCACCTCCTGACGTTCTGCGGGGAGGCTTAGCACAACGTATGCCGCGCCGGGCCCGCCCGGCGCGGCATACGTGGGTCTGAGTCGAATCAGACGGTTCAGGCTGACCAGCTGGGTCCACAGCGCCGAGTCCAGGGGCGGGAGCGGTTCGTCGTAGACACATAGGCGAGGATCGTCATTGGTGACACCTAAACCTCAGCCGCGCATGGGGCTCTGGGCTCCGTTTGCCGCCGAGCGGGACGCGGGACGAGTTCCAACCCTCACACCGTCGAGGATCATGTGCTGGTTCGCGGTCGACCGCGGCGCGCGGCTCCGGTTGAACACGTTGCGGCCTCCGAGGGTGTGTTGACCTAACACAACCGCAGGCGAGAGCGCCGCACGTCCTGGTCAACGTCGCGGTGATCGTGACGTCAAAGCGTCTGCCAATGAACTGAACCGATCTCGCCCCGTAGGGCTGGCTGCCGATCTGGCTGCCGATCACTCACAGGGACATCCCTGATATTTGGCAGGCGCGGAACAGGACCCCAGGCGGACCAGTACTGCCGCACGGTAGTCAGGCAGGCAAGGGTTTCAAGGGTGCGCACGTCGAGAGGCCGTTCTGCACGCGCTTCTACCTCAGCCTTGATCTCGCGCACGGTCGCCAAAACGGCCTTATGGCGAAAACCAGCGCCGTCAGGGATTAAGTCAGCGCACTGCGCGAGTGCTAACTCCACGATCCCGAGCCGATCGAGGAATGTGCGTGTGGCAGTCTCGTCCCACAAATCCGGGGCACCGTTGTACGCGTCTAGCGCATCGTCCGCAGCGATCCATGCGATGGCCCGCACTGCAGCCGTAGGCGTCTCTCGCGCGGAGCGCGCAACAAAGTTTGCCGGCAGAAAGGCCGTGAAGGGCATCATGTCGAAGGTCGCCTGCGCGAGATTCCAGACCGGAAGCGTTAGATCGAGTGCACGACGAGGAAGTTTGATTTGAGGTGAAGCGGGGTCACCGACGTACACCTCGAAAACTTCGACTTTCGGCAGCAGCAAGGCAGCACACAGCAGAGCCTGCAGGCAGGGATTGACGTCGCTCTGGTGCAGGCGGGCGAGTCCGATAGAGGCCGTACGGGCGTTGAAGTCAGCAGTGAGCACCCGCAGGCCGTTAACGCCGAAGAAGGTCTCCGCTCGCTGCCACGCCGGCATGCGGTTGCCTTCGGCAACCGACGGAAGACCTCCGGTCGGCTGGACGTGCAGCGCCCGGTAACAGGCCATCGCGGCCTCACATCCGCGATCAAAGCCGAGAGCTAACCGGATGGCCGACACAACCGATCCGGGTTCAATGGCTCGCCCATGAACCAGGTACACCTGCTCATGACCGTCCCACTCAAGATTCTCGTGGGCTTCCCCGTTCCTGATGTCGACAAGGATCCCCTGTTCGGCAATGAGGGCCTCAAATCCACCCAAGCCGATCAGTGCCTCCCGGACTGGGGTCAACGTGGGGGGCGACGACCAGGACCCTACCCGCAGGCAGCGCAGGGCCCACCCGAAGTGCCGCACCGGCCCTTCCGCGAGGCGCTTGTACGCGTCCGCCACAGTGAGGGCCTGCGTCTCGCCCTTCTGCTCGTCAAGTACGGTGACGGCCGCAAGAACTCGTTGGCGCGCCTGCCGACTTGTCTGCTCACGCCCCTTGAAGTGGTCGAGGATCTGTTGTGTCACCTCGACGTCGCAGTCGATGAGCGCGGACAGCATCACGCTCATTGAGGCGGCAGCGGCCACCGGATCGGGGGCACCGCTAACCCACCCGACGATCGCCACGCACGCGAGAACATCAGGGATAAGTGGAACACCTAGCGAGGAAAGGTGAGGCGCGATCTGCTGTAAGAGACGACCGTTGTCGTACTTGTATGCCTCAAAAACCCAGGTCGGTCGGAAGTCCCCGTAGTGATCGACTGGCTCCTCGGCTAGGGCAAAGGTGGTCTTCAATAGTTCGTCTACCTCGATGCCTCCACCCTTGGGCCACTCATCGTCAGCGCGCATCAAGCCTTCCGGCACACGAACCATACGCCCGTCGCACAAGGCATCGGCCGAATCACTTAGGGCGTCGCTAAGCGCGCCCGTCAAACGCTGCGCGCAAGCGTGATCAAACGGCTCGAATGGCTGGAGCGCAAACAGGGCCGAAAGCAGTCGTGAGCGGGTCGCAAGAACAAGATCAGTCCAGGTGCGAAACTCCTTGAATGAGGCCTCAGGCGCTGGCATGTCTTCGAGCGCGGAGACCACGGCCTGCGCGGCTACGGACAGAGCGTCGGAGTAGGCACCCCAAAGCCGGTAGTCCAAGGGCAGGGTGTGCGACGGGCGGAGTTCAAGCTCGTCGGCTCGCGCCGCGAGGAGGGGTCGCACAAGCCGCTGGACTGCCCCGTGAGGTAATGGCACCGCGTCAGCATAAGGAGTGCGTACCCCAGGCGAGGCGCGATCCGGCGACTCCGCGGCTCCACTTCCCGACGAACCACGACGTCACCAGCGTGTACGAGGGCAATGACGTCTTGGGGAGGGTGCGCGTATGGCGATTGGGACGAGAGGCGCAGAACCGCCGGTGAGCGTCGTGAGCGGATCGCCGGGCCCCTAGCCAGGAACTCGACCCTTCGAATCCAACGATTGCGGCCCACAGGCTCGATGTGCTGATGCAGAGACAGCACGACCGATGTTGCATCTGGCGACATCGGCGGGCTGGCATCCGCGGCGATTTCAAGTCGGGCGCGCTGTATAGCTCCACCCCGAGCGCCCGTGGCGTTCCGCCGCCACCCCATCAGCGAGTCGGTCGAGGAGATCACTGCGCGACGTCCGGGGTCGCTCGTCCGGGGAAAGTGTCGTGTCGGATCCTAGATGGGCCACCGTGTGGCGACTGCGTGGCAGCATTGGTCTGTGACAAACGACGCTGCTGACGAGATCGACGCCCCGGCGCAGGCAGCGCCCGCCGTCGACGAGATGGATGAAATCGACGAAGCGCTGCCTGGCCGCAGCATCCGCCAATTCGAGCCCAGGCCACGACCCGCAGCCCAGAAAAAGTTGGCGGCCGCTCTGAGCGACTTAGGATTCTCGGAGGCCGCTGCCTATGCGATCGTCCGCGCGGTCGAGTCCCCTGAGCAGCTCCTGTCGCAGTTGAAAGCGCCGGCCGAATTCGGAGTTCACGGCGGCACAATCCGTTACGTGACAACGCGCGTGCTTAATGGCACGGCTTTGCCAATTCCCACTAATCCACGGGTATCCGCCCGGGTCCGCTATCCGGCTGGCGTAGCGGCAGGGGGTGGGGGTATGGAGCCACTGTTAGTCGAGGCAGATCCAGGTAATCGAGTGGGCCTGCTGATAAAGGCTCGATCCCCTGAGAGTCTCAAAAATGACATGCGGGAGGCAGCGGAGTACATCGCAAACCACAACGACCTTCGCCCCTCCGTTCAGTCACAGGGGGTGCTACTTCCGCTGACCGTAGTGCCGGTAGCCTTCACCTTCGATGAAGACCCTGACGAGCGGAGCATTCTGGCAACAATCGATGGGTCCTCTCGGCTGACTGCCGCGATGGGGATCTGGCACATGTCACCGCAGGAGGTGCTCTTCCAGCTTACTGACGACAGCAGGTTGCAGGCGCGGCGGTCGGAAGTGTCGAAGCTTCTTGAGAAGGATGAGCGGGCCCTCACCGCAACAGAGTTGGCTCAACTCCGAACTCAATCGCTCCCAGCCAACCTAATTGTTGGCTGGGAAGGCGAGGAGGCGGGACTTACCTTTCCTCATCTTGTTGATGCCTACCTCGGACTCATTCACGTTGAACCGCCGACTCCATGGGGAGACGCCGCCGGGGGAGACAAGCGAGCAGACTCTGTCCTTGATGAACTCGAGCGGCTGGGCCGCATCGACACGACGAGGAAGCGGTATCTGGCAGGGCTCTTGTCTCCTGAAGACGCTGCGGCTGCTGGGTTCGATGGCTCCCTGGACGGGCGTGCAGCGGAAATTTTTTTCGATCTGTGCAGGCGCGCCAACGCCAATGCTGTCAACAGGGCGCTACGCCGGATTGGCATGCATCAGCCAACCCCGTTCAACCGGCTCGAGGTTGCGACAGAACTGGCCGTCAGGCCGTACCGGTACGGGGCTAATGAAAATGTGCGCCGCAACCCGCGGCAGGCGCTCCCAACAGCGATGCAGAGATTCCGGCCCGTTGAGCGATGGTCAGCGACGCGGGCGGAGATCGAAGAGTTAAGGGATGCCGCACTTGAGGAGGCTGAAGTCGGCGCCTTCGGCAATGCATGCGCTGAACTTGCAGTGCGAGGCGCGTTCTGGCTAACCCGTTATTCAGCATTGCAGAGGTCGAGCCGAACAGATACCCGGTTTGCGGACGAGCTCCTTGAGGACGTTGCCACACAAGTACACGGGATCCATTTGCTCTATCAAGCGGTCGTCGACGGACGGTCCGGGACGCATCCTCGCCAGGTGCGAGAGGACGGCAGCGTTGTGTCTACCGTTTCTGGGAGCCAGCCGGCAATTACTGACCAATGGTTGCGGGAATCCTTTCCAAGAACCGCCGAGGAGGAGCGCGTGGGTGGCGGCGAGGATACCGAGTGGACGCCGCGGGACGTCCTGAGGCACCGGATCTACGGCGTCAGAGCAGACGCTGAGTCGCTCGCCAACAAGTTGGCTTCCTTGCGTGAGATCACCGAGACTGGAGAGAGCGATGGCCAGGTGGTTGTCGATGTGGACGGCATCCCCAAGGACATAGCCGATGAGATGTCAGACAATCTTGACAAGGCGCGCACCCGCGTTCTCGTCTTACGTGATGTATGGATGCGGCGCAGTGACGGGCTTGAATTGAATTGAAGCCAGAAACCCGGCTAGCCCTAGAAGAAATAGCGGGAACGCGTCTGGCTGGCCACATCATCGGGCCAGTCGAAATCGGTGTTGACGCCTATCCCCTGGGCATCCGAGGCGTCTACGTGGTCTATGACATGCACGGCAGATGTGCGTACGTCGGCAAGGTGAGTTCTGACTATGACTCCAACCGGTTGGCCAGGCGCTTGGCCGAACATCTCCGGGATCCCATGAAGCGGGAGATCTTCTCTTGGCTCTACGTGGTGCCGCTAAAGTCAAGTACGCCAAACGGGCTCGTTGAACGGATCGAGGGTTGGGTGTCACTTCATCTACGGCCATATCACGGCTTGCGGTCGCCTAAAACGCGCCGCTGAGGGTCCCGCCTGTGTCCGATCGGTTAGCGGGATTGAACAAAGAACCGGACGGCCACGAGGACTGCCAGAAGGCCGGCCTTGGTTACCGTCGCACCGCGTGACTCGAAGTCCGGGTGCCACTCCGCGCCGCTCGCCAGGACGATGCCGCGGGCAAGTTCGGGCTTGCCGAGTTTGGAGTTGAGCCCCAGGCCCAGCCGGTCGTTAACGAGCTCGAAGATGCTGCGAGGCTCGGTGGATCCCGTCGACATGGGCGGGCACGGCACGCCAAGCAGGTCCGCGATGGCCTGAACGATCTCGGTCTTGCCCATCGGCCGCTCAGCGTCTTGGAATCCGCCCGGGAAGGGTGAAGTCATCTTTTGTCTCTCAGTTCTGTGAGAACGCCATCTGCCCAAGCGAAGACCTGGCCTAATGCGGGCGCCGATTCCGCGGCGCCGACGAGGGAAGCCAGACGGATCCGGTCGAGGACCACAGTGCGGGCTGCCAGGGCGCGCCACTCCTCGCCAGCCGCCACAACATCCGGGATAGCCAGGGCAGTCGATGGGTCGACGTCCAACGCCAGCCACCCGGACCACACGCGAGTGTCGACGTCCGCAGCCTTGTGCGCGTAGTCCTTCTCCAGCGTGCACTGCACTAGCAGCACCGGGAAGCCGGATCGCCCATCCGGAAAGGGGCGCCACGCGACGACGTCTACACCACCGTCCTTGTTGTATGGCGGTCTGTACGCAGTCCCTATGCGCACGTTCATGCGGTCGGCCAACCATCGGACTGCGTCCGGGAACTCCGGCGGACGGCCGTCTTCCGAGGGCCAGGCGAACCGAATCGCATGGGTGTCGGCTCCATACAGCTGCCGCAAGGCTTGCGCCGTTATGCGCTCAAGGTGAGCGGCCGCGACCCCGATTTCGAGCGTCCGCCGAGCAGGCGACTCCGAGCTCATAAGGAGTAGGGCTGACCACGGCATCTTTATCGCGTACTGAGTAGATGCCGCGCCGTTGGCGGCACGGAACGGGTACGCGCCTCCCAGGACTGCTGAGCGCCGAGACATAGTTGTGAGACCGAGCGCAACGTCGGCTGGTCGGTAGCCGTGCGCCTTCCCGGACTCGTTCAGTGCATCGACACCAATGGCCCTATCAAGCACCAGGCATTCGATCTCGATCCAGTCGGCTACGCGGTTCGCCCGCTTCGTCGGGGCGTGCGTCTCAGTCACGAGAGAGCGCGGCTAGTAGGGCGTCTGCCGCCGCCCGCACCTCGTCCACCGCATCGTTGACCTCGGCTTCACCCACGAAGTCGTCGATGTCCTCGAGGGCGGCAGACAGAGAGTTTTTGCCTGTGCGGAGTCGGAGCATGAGTCGCTGGCGAGGGTTGGCGTCCGCGTCCTTGACCTTCTGCACGGCGGCCTCGAGAGTGACACGCTCACGCAATGCGTGTAGGCCGATCTTCGACGCGACTACGTTGCCGAGCTTGCTGATATCGCGGGACTCGCCGATGACGGGCTCGACGTCGGCATCCCCGTACAGCCAGGTCACGAGCTCTTTGAGCTCGGACGCGCGTTCGGCCGGGATGGGCGCCTCCCCGGGGACCGCCTTTGAACCCAACGGTGCGTCGATGTGATCGCGCAGCTTGGGGGTGCTCATCGCCACTGTCAGGAGCGAGAACGCCTCCTCCATCGGGCCGGTCTCGATGCCCATCTCGCGCGCCTGGGTGGCGATGGCCTGGTCGCGATACAGGTTGCCAACCTTGGTGCGGTCGACCCCGATCATCTCCGCGACCTCGGCGAAGGTCATGTGGTCTTCGTCGACTAGCCGCGCGATGTATCGAGCCTGTGCGTACGGCTGCCACTGAAGGATTCCCGAGATGTGTCGGAAGCCAATAATGGGCGTAGCGGCGGCGCGATCCGGAAGCACCACCACGGGGACCTGGTCTTCGTAGCTCATATTGGCCTGAGCAGCGAGTGGTTCCCATGGCGAGGGGTTCGCGAACTGTGTTCGGATCTTGGGGTCGACCAGTCCGAGTAGAGCTGTGAGTCGCCGGTTGCCCTCCACGACGACCCACCGATCCGAGCCGTTCTCGGCAATCACGATAAGCGGCTCGCTACCGAAGAAGCCGTGAGAGGCGATCGACTCAGCAACGGTCAGGGCGTCGAAGCCAAGCTCTAGGTGGACAGCTAGGTCCTCTTGGTCCTCGCCCTGCATGTCGGCGGGCAAGCGAGGATTCTCCGGGTCCAGAAGGAGATCCCGCAAGGGGACCCACCGCTGTTCGCCAATCGAGCGCACGTCTCTCAACTCACTCATATTCACACCTTCCGTACTACCCCACGTCGACCCGCGTGAATGGCGAGAGTGAACAGCTCAGGCAGAAGCCCTGCCTGGCTAGAGGTGACGCGGTGCACCTGCACCACGACCTGCTCTGGATCCTCCACGATGCCGCCAATTGCGCGGTCGCCGGGATACCAAGGCTGCCCCACCTTGCGCACAGGGTCTGAGCCCTGCATGAGGTTGATGAAGCCAAGTTCGGGATCCCATTCGCGCCTACGGGGCCCGCCTTCCGGGTGCTCCATCAGCATCAGCGGCACTGTGTGGCCCTGCTGCGGGAGTCGTTCCAGGAGGTTGAGGAGCTCGTGATGGCGCCAGCCGGGGCTGGTGCCCACGTCCACGCCAGACCATGGGCGCAAGAGCCGCTCTGTGATGTCGGCCAGTGGCAGCCGAAGCGTCGGATGGCTGAGTCGCCCGTAAGACTCTCGGGGCGCGCTCAAAAGCCCGAGGTTGACCACGAGCTTCTCGTTGTCCGTGCGGACCTCCACGTCCAGCGATGGGCGGCGCAGCTGGTGCCAGCTTGGGCGCTCGTTGAACTGCGTTAGCGCAGTGAGGACGTTTTGGCGCGAAGGCTTGGTCCCTTGCGGCAGCAGTAATCCAACCTCGCGTGCCCACGTGGAGACGTCATGACCATCGGCGAGCCAGTCCCGCAGGTTGGCGCGTAGGTCATACTCGGTGTCGACCGTCTCGCGCAGGACCTTGAGCGTCCTGGGCGTGGCGAAGAACTGGCAGTACGGCAGCAGGTCCGAGCGGTACCCGAAGGCGCGGGCCCGCTGTTCCAATGTGTCAATCTGGTCGCTCGCCGGACGGTTCATGTATGTGACCGTGAGGCCCTCGACGGTGAACCCGCGGTCCAGCTTGTTGCCTCCGACGAGGACGTGCACCGGGGCAACCCGCCAGTCCACGTTGTTGACGTCGCTGGCCGAGTTCACCAGCCAAAGCGTCGTCTCTCCCAGCACGAGCCGGACCTTGTCCAGGAAAGCGGCGTCGTCGAGCTCTGGGGCGCCGAGCGATGTAATTCGCAGGCGTTCGGTAGCGACGTCGGGCGGCAGCTCGCGAACGTCAGTCGCGGTCTCCGCGACTTCAGCCCAGCGACGGACAAGACGCTGTAGGAGGAAGTGGTAGCGGGCCTGGACGTCGTTGCGCTGTGTGCTGTGGACGAGCATGGACACGGGCGTCGCCGCCGGGTCTCGGCCAAGTAGTAGGGCCGTTCCGGCAACGAAGCTCCCGAACGCCTCGACGAGCGACTTGGGCAGCTGAGTGGGTAGAGACTTGGGGCGTTGCTCGTCCAGTGTGGGGATGGGTCTGACGACGACGTGGGCATAGTCGACGAAGAACTCGCGTCCACCGGTGTAACCCTCTCCCGGCTGCAGCAGTTCGATGAAGTCAGGCCGCAGGTGATCGTCGGGCTCGAGCAGCAGAGGGGCGTACGGAGTTGCGGTGAACTGGACGTAGAGGTGGCGGGCCGCGGCGTTTCGGAGCTGGGTCAGTGCCGCATACGTCCGGCTCTCCTGACCCCGGTTGACCTCGGTGTTCAGGCTCGCCTGGTCGGCCTCGTCGTCGACGATGAGCACCGGAAGATCTGTGACGTCCGCGTGGACGAGCACGCTGGCCACCGAGTCGATGCGCCCCGCGTGCTTCAGCACTGGAATCAGGACTGTCCGACCGCGAGCTAGCCAGTTCGCCATCTCCTTCGCCTTCGTTGCGCCGGCGGGGTTGACCATGCTGACCCAGCGGTAGTCCTGACGCTGGTCTATCCCTAGCGCGCTGAGCAGCCGTGACTGGTTCTGCTCGAGGAGGAGGTTGGTTGACCCGAGCAACGCCACGATGACTCGGTAGCCGGAGTCGGCTGCAGCAGCGATCAGAGCCGTTATGGCTGTGGTCTTGCCCGACTGCACATATCCCAGCGCGAGCCCCGTTGCCCCGCTGCGGGCCGCGACGGTTGGGCCATGGGCAAGGATGGAGTCGACGACCGTCCAGAGCGCCTCTCGTGTGACCACGGGCAGACCGCGGCTCGCAAACGAGGCGTCCATGAGCTCACGCTCGGTCGCCATCAACACACACCCCCGAAGTCTTCACAGCCACAAGGGACCGTACCAACCTGCCACGACATGGCGGGTGGCTTCCGTCGCAAACGCGCCGCAGGCAGACACCGTTCCTACCCGGCCAGCGAGCCCTCAACTTGCGAGCGGTTCGCGATCTCCGCCAGATGTGCCTCCGGCGAGACGGCATCGCCGGTCGGGTTCAAAGGTGCGGCCAGGACGGACCTCACCAGACGTCTGGGCAGGTCGTTCGCGTTCTGCTCAACGTGGCTGCGGAAGACGTGCCATGCGGCCCCCACCGAGACACCGTTTCCCACTTGCTTGTACGAGGCCTGGTCACGCTGCCCGGCAAAGGAGAAGGACCGCTGGAGCCCCTGAAGGCGTGCGGCCTCATGGGGAGTGAGCCTGCGATGCCGGCTGCCAACGACAGATGTCTGGGTGATTGCCACGAGCGCTGGCAGGTAGGTGGGCGCCTTCGCACGGATCCCGGAAGGGCGGAAATGCATGACCGTGTCCCACAGAGACGCTGTGTCCTGTGCCTGCCACTCCAGCTTGCGACGAGACTCGGGGAACCGCGCGAACGATGGGTTCGCCTTCCGCCAATCCTTGATGACGTCGCGGTGGTCGTCGTAGAAGCGGGCGTTCTTGATGAGGAAGTTCGCCTTCCACTTCGGCAGCGCGTCCAGCTCCATGGGGTCCAGACCACGCTCTGGAATCCAGGCGTCGGCCCAGAGTGGGAAGCCGGGGAGGCGAACTCCTCGAGCTGACCACATGCGCTGCACCAGGTCATCCCAGACGTTGATCCACTCTGTCTCATCGGCCGTCAGCGTGTACCTGACGAGGTCCGGGATCTCCGAGTCCTTGTCGAGGATCCATTCGACGTCCCAGTCGTGCACGTTCCAACCCTCGACAGGTGCGCGAAGCACTGTCGGAGGGACATCTACTTCGGCCATCGCCCGTGTCGGTCCCACGTACGTTCCCAAAATGAAGACGCGGTCCCGGACCTGCGGTGTTCCGCCCAGGGACGGCGGCAGGAAATGTGGCGAGAAGACAGACGGGGTCGAGGAAACCCGGTAGCCAATCTCACGGAGCGTCTGGACGATGACGTGCCACTCATGACGGTGACGAGGTCCGGTTAGGTTGCGGACGTTCTCCAGCAGGACCACGGCCGGGGTGCGCTCCTCAAGGACACGGGCGATGTTCCAGAAGAGCGTGCCGCGTACCTCGTCCATGCCTCGCTGGAAGCCGGACTTGGAGAATGGCTGACACGGGAACCCTGCAGCGAGGACGTCGTGAGGCGGCACGTTGACGGGCGCGTCCTCGTACGTGTCCAGGGTGATGTCAGTGTTGATCTGCGGACGTAGCGCCTCCGGGATCGGATCCACCCAGTTCCGGATGTAGGTCTGGCGCGCCTCACGGTCTATCTCAGAGACGTAGAGGCAACGCCCCCCGGCGTGGTCGAGCATGGCGTGGAAGCCGCCGATGCCGGCGAAGAGATCCACGTATGTGAATGGCGCGAATCCCTTTGGCATAGCAGGAAGCTTAGCCCCGATTTCGCTCCGGTCAAGCTCCCGCGCGGACGATCCTGGCACGCGTCGACGGGCGATACTCATTAACGGCAGACCTCCGGGTCGGCGCACCCTCGGGCCGCCCCGACGTGCTGGTGTGGAAACTTGTGTCAGTGATCCCATCACCGGGCGCCGACAGTGCCGGGGCTGTTGAAGGAGCCTGAAGGCCGAGCACCAGAGTGGTGTCAACCCAGAATTGTGGCGGCCAGGGCCCTCGCATCCTCGTGCACCTGACACTCCCAAACTCGGACCACGCGCCAGCCTCGCTCTTCGGCAACGCGAGTCGAGCGACGGTCGCGCTCGGCGTTGCGCTGCATCTTCTCAACCCACAAGGAGGCATTGGGCCCAGTCCAGGCTGTCTTCCGGCCATGCCTCGGGCACCCATGCCAGAAGCAGCCGTCGACGAAAACGGCGACGCGGCGGCGAGGCAGTACGAAGTCGGGCGTGCAACCCTTGGCGATCTGCAGATGCAACCTGAAGCGCCCCCCAGCCGCGTGCACAGCCCTGCGCAACTCGACCTCGGGCGCAGTGTTGGTCTTGCTGCGCTTGGACAAGTGTCTGCCCTTCGACGTGCTGACCCAAGTCTCACCCACAGACTCAACTTAGACCCCGCCGAATGAACCGCCCCGGGATGTCGGGAGGCTCTGTGGCCGAGCGGGCAAGGGACCTGGTCGGGCGCGACTTCAACCCCGCCGCCCCGGACCGGCTCTGGGTCGCGGACATGACCCATGTGTCGGCGTGGAGCGGGTGGGTGTACGTGGCGTTCGTCATCACGCGTTCGCGCGTCGGATCGTGGGCTGGCGGACCGGTAGGTCGATGAGCACCCAGCTGGTCCTGGACGCGCTCGAGCAGGCCGTGTGGGGCAGAAAAAACCGTGCCGGATCGAGCATGGAGTCGGTCGTGGCGCATACCGATCGGGGCTAGCAGTACACCTCGATCCGGTACATCGAGCGCCTCACCGAGGCTGGCATCCCGGCGGCCTCGGTGAGCACCACCGGTGACTCCTATGACAATGCCCTCGCCGAGACGATCAACGGCTTGTACAAGACCGAGCTGATCAAGCGCCGAGGCACGTGGCGCACCGCCGACCACGTCGAGTACGCGACCGCCGTGTGGGTCGACTGGTTCGACCACCGCTGCCTCTACGAGTACTGCGGTGACGTCCCGCCCGCCGAGCTCGAGGCCGCCTACTACGCTCAAACAGCGCCCAGCAGGAGCTGGAGCTCTCAAACCAGTAAGCCTCCGGACTCACCGGGCGGTTCAACCAGACGCATGCGGCTGTTGCTGCCTTGGTGGTGGTGAGGACGAGGTGGTCGTCGTCCCACCGGGCGTCGAGGCCGAAAGGCCCAAGCGCCGACTCGGCCGAGGCCCCCAAGCCTTCAGTGGTACCGGTCACCTTCCCTCCACACTTCCGGGCCCAGGCAGTTGAGCACGAGCACCTGTCGGCCGCCGTACGCGAGGGTGATCTTCCCGACCGACACGCCGTCGATCGCATTCACGAACGCAAGGAACTTCGTCTCATCGGTCTCACGGTCGCGGATGAACTCGCCCACCCCGAGCCAGTCGTGCGTCACCAGCTGCTTGCCCTTTGACGAAGACCTTGTTTGTCCTCGAGGAGGATCGCGGTGAGATGTCGGTCGCGAGCTCGCGGCCGTTCGAGTCGCGCATCCTCAGCGACCGCTCGGCGATCAGCGTCGGAAGTTGCCGATGTTGGGTCACGGTGACGCTGACGAGGAGGTGCTTCCCTGGGCCTTCTCAGGGGTGCTCGTCATCGACAGTCTTGACGCTCTCTGGGTCACAATGCGACTTCGGACCTCGTGACGCACCCTCCCACCGTCACCCAAGAGCACGCTTCATTCCGCCCAAGTATGAGCACCTACCTCGCCAGCACGGGTGCCCAGCCTCCCGTTTCGAGGCATCGCCCTCGCCACGAGGAACGCGATCGGACGTCCAGCCCCGATCTGCCCGCGCCGTGCCTCGATCAAGACGTCGGGCCGCGGTGTTACTAGGGCCATTCACAGAGATGGAGCAATGCGGGTCAGCAATGTGACGCCTGGCGCTGGCCTCTGTCGTGCGCGCTAACGAGGGACTGTGCGCACGCTGCAGTCCATGTATCTCGCAGGATCGCCTGACGGAAGGCACCTGCCGAGCGTCACTGCCTGACGTAGCGGTAGTGCGGCTTCACCTGCGCGTTAACAAAGGTGCCTACACTGTCGGACCGGGTGAGTTCTTCGAAGCACCAGGCGGGCACGTCTAGGTACTGGTAGATGCCTCCATTTGCAAACTCGACCTCAAGAACTTGAGACGCGCCGTCGTACCCGATCGACACCACACTCGATGATGAGACTGCTTGGCGCTCCACCTATTGAACCCCCTCCGTGCTGGTTCTCCGCCACGCAGAGGCAACGCGATCAAAGTCACTTGTACCGCGGGGCGCGTTCCATCCGCGAACTGCGTTAACGCTCACAGCCACCGGGTCGGCGCTATCTGGGCGCTCACTCTCGGGAATGTTCATAACCACTCGAGTCGGCAGTTTGATGGCTTCGCCCGTGATCACTGCCTCTCCGGTTCGGAGCACGGGGACAGCGTCGAAGAGGCCGGACATGTGATCGGGCAGGGAGGCACGGACAAGGTTTCGATCACCGGAGTTGGTCAGCCGAAGAACCACGAAAGTGCCAACCTGACTGAGGATTGTCGGGCGAATCTCACTCGGACGTTGGCTCACGAGCAGAAGACCAACACCATACTTCCGGCCCTCCTTCACCATTCGTTCGACGATGGTTCCGGCGCTCCCTCCGTCCTGCCCGACGTAGCGATGGGCTTCCTCAAGAACGACCAGAAGCGGCCGCGCCCTTCCGCCATCTGGGAGATCCCTAGACCAGATAAGAGCATCGTAGAGAACCCTGAGGAGCGCCCCGGCAACTGCTTGCAGGACGGAACTCGGAACGTTTGACAGGTCTGCAACAACGATGGCTTTGTCATTGCCTAGCCAAGTCTGCAGAAAGGTCCCGAGATCAGCCGACACGTTTCCTGCCAGGTCAGGCGCCCAAGGTCCGGGGTCGAAGAGGAAGGCGTATCGAGGGTCGCGTAGAAGACCAGCCAACCGCTCCAGCTGCCGCCGCAGGTTTAACGGTGAGGCACTTAGGTAAACCTTCGGAGCGCTGCTCGAAATGGGAACGTACACAGGTGCGACGACCCCTTGAGCGTCGCCCCGAAACTCATGTCCGGACTCAGTTGCGTACGCTCGGGTCGACTCGGACTGCGCCTGTTGCTGCGCCGTATGAGTTGCCCAGACCTGCTCGTGAAAGTCGAGCCACAGGCGCCTGATGCTGAACGGAATCGGCGTGTCGACCGTGACCTGGTCTGGCTTCAACTCAAGCTCGGGGTGACGATCGACGTAAGACCGCCGTTCCCCAACGATCCATGCTTGAACGGCGGCCGAACTCGCATCATCCAGACTTCCAAAGGCCACTTCAACAAGTTCTTCGAAGGTGAGCGCCCAAAACGGGATATGCAGCGCCTGTGAATCGCCACCCTCTCGGCTTGGCGACTCTTCCGGAGCACTGGTGACGTTGCCGACCGCGGATGCCCGGAACACACTGGCGCTCGCTCCGAGTCCGCCACCGTACTCGCCGTGCACGTCTATGACGAGAACGCGGGATGAGGGGAACCGATTCGTGTCGGCGATCCTGTGCAGAATTCCGGAAACGGTACTAGATTTTCCTGATCCTGTACTGCCCACAACCGCAGCGTGACGGGAGACCAATGCGTTCAGATCGATAGTTGCTGGGAGGTGCGGGGCATTTGCGACGTGGCCGATCCGAACCTGTCCAGGCGAGGCCTCCACTCCAAAGAGCCTCGCCATATCGCCGGCCGTGACCAGGTGAACGGGATCTCCGATCGCGGGGTATCGGGAGACACCTCGTTCGATCGGCCCGCTTCGGGGCCCCTCGGCGAGCAGTTCCAAATGCATCCAAGCCTGTCCCGGAGACGCCCATGCCAGGTCTGAGTTGGTGCTGTCGCTGTCAGAGGCTTGTGCTGACCCCACCTGCACTACAACCGCGAAGAGATCAGTAAGACCAAGAGGGATCCGTACGAGCGCGCCGACCTGACCAACGTGATAGGCGTGCCCCCGTGAGAACGTGAGACCCGGAATTGCCTCCTCGGTCAGCCAAGCCATGACTCGGTCACCTCGCACATCTTGAACCAGGCCGATGCGTTCCGGTTCGATCACGACTGCGCTCCCGTGGGGCCAGACGTTTCTGGGCTCTCGTCTGGCTGGCGGTAGCCCGCAACCTCGGTGAGGAGGGCACCAAGACGTGCGAAGTCACCGAGATCACAGGTGGCAGGCGCACCGTCTTGCGTGTCTCCCCCTCGCCACGTGCCTTGCTGGAGACCCACAACCCCTTGATCTCCCGCCAGCAGCGAGAGGTTCGGCGTTCGTTGGGCCATTTGCACAGCTTCTGAATACTGCTCGAGCGGGCCGTACAGAAGGGCTTGTACGGCTGCGGTCGGGTTTGCCCGTAGCGCTTGCTCGACTACTTCGTTGATGTGTTCATCGCGATACGAGAATCCACAACTTACAAGAACTGAGCTCGGCTGCCGGAGGAAGGCGCGGAGGCGGTCGAGCAGCGCCAAGTAAGGGAGTCGTCTACTCTCGGCGTACTTGAGGTGGCTGGGGTAGATAAGGGTTCCCTCGGACTCCTCTGGCTCAGGATGGCGAATGACTTGGCCAGATCGGGCTATCTGCCAATTGATCGAACCATGGAGCTTCCACAGGCGCACCCAACGCGTGGGTAGCGCGTCTTCCTCGATTGCCTGCAGGTCGAAGGCGGGTCTGTGACTCCCAACGAAGCCGTCGAAAAAGGGAACTCCCTCGGCCTCAAAGGCCTGCTCGAGCAGTAGATCGTAGTTGGTGGTGAACACCTCGACCGGCGCATAGCGTTTCGCGGCCCTGGCCCATACACCGACAGCGTTGTATGGCGTGTGCACTTCGGGAAGTCTCACACCCAACGTCCGGCGCACATACGCGCATACTGCCAAGTCCGCCTTCTTGAGTTGTGCTTTTGTGAAGCCGCGGATCGGCTCACTCCCGGGAACTGCTGCGAGAGTGCGCAGGTAGTCGAGAAGATTCTCAAGGTTTGGCTCAGCAATGCCACCCTGAACGAGGTGATTACTGGCGGAACTCACAACTTCTTCGTCGTCGCCCTCGAGCCCCTCAGTGACTGCTTTAGTCAGACCGGCCATGTCGTGAATGATGGGTTGGTCGCCCACCCGAACCGCCATTGGCGCGCCTGCGCCAATGAGCAGACCGAGAGGGCGACGGTCCTGCTGCAGCGCCGCCCGGAGGTACTGGAGTTGCTGGTCAAGCTCGTGTTCCAAGTTGGGCCCCTGGGTTGTCCCTGGCGAGCCATGATGTCGCCTAGATCGCGGTCACCGTATCCGACGGCGACGGCGCTGCGCAGTGTGTCTATGTCGCATCGGCGAGTCGCGGGAGTCTCAGTGAAGCACACACGGAAGAGCGCCGGCTGGGTGTGGCGCGCCCCAGAGTGGTCCATCCCTCGCGGGCCCCTTCCTCGCAGCGTGCACATCACTGGGCGGGGCGCCATGAGCGGAGAGGCTTGCCAAGGAACCCCTCCATGCTCTCGGCACGCTTCGGGTAGTTCCACGCTCTTGTCTACAGTCAGGAGCGAGGCTGGGACCGCGCGTTCCGAGCCCGCCTAACACACGTGCGTCCTTTCGCCGCGTCACGGCGCCCACCAGGGGCGCCATCGATCCATGCCGAGGCATCCGCCGGCAGAACCCTCAGGAACTCATTCTCCTGCTCGAGCAGCTTGAACCGCCTGTTCCCCCCGCGGCGCATCGGCGTTAGCGCCGGTCCGCGCTGAGTTCGTCGAGCCAGCGGAGCCGGCCGACTTCCGCTCATCGAACGTCAGCGACCGCTTTAGGCACGACGGCGAGATGCGGAAGTCCTTCGCTACCTGCGCGATGGAGGCATCAGAGTTCTTGTAGACCGGATCACGTCCTCGGAAACTCCCTGGGAAACGCCTGCCGGCATGGTACACATCCTTCCAGCGCCGACAGACAATCGACGCAAGATCAGATGTCACCTATCCGTGCAGCAGACCCGAACACCGATCTGCAAGGTGACCCAGCCTTTGCCGGTGAACAGACCGCGCGCGTAGAGCAACTGAACGTTGTCGTGCTTCCTAAGCATCCGTCTGGACTCCCCTGTCAGTCGTCGCTCCAACCGCTACGGGAAGATACGGCGCGAAGCCATTGCCGCACTGCCTAAACGGCACATATCGCGCCCGAGAAGGCGGGTGTCCGGTCGACGGGGCACCGGGCGATGACCCAGATCGCTGGGCCAGTTCCGGCTTCCGCTCCCTCAGAACCTGACGCGGCCAGACCGGGTCTGAGTGCGCGCGCCTGACGGATCTGTCGAAAGTCTCCCGTGCGAGGCCCGACTCTGCGAACCTGTGCTGGTCGAAGCGCGCCGATCAAGACGCTGGCCTGGCGCAGCCGACACCAGGAACACAGGGACGCCGAGCCCGGCTCCACCTACTCGCTGGCCGTGACCGGGCAGAAGACGATAGTGGGCAAAGGGACGGGAGGGACCGTGACCCACCGGCTCTGGTTGCGCAACGGCACCTACCGCGCCGCCGTAACCACCACGGACGCTGTCGGCAACACCACCCGCGTGATCGGGAACCTCACGGTCGCCAACCGCGCTGCGGCCCTGACCGTGACCCAGACCAGTGCTTCTTTCCACAGCCCCGTCGAGTACCGGCTCGTCGGCACTCCTCGAAGCCGCGGCAGCCTTACCCTGCCCGGCCAGAGCCCGCAGGCATTCACGATCGACGACACCGGCGTCACCACTGTCAGCCTCCCGCTGGCAGACGGCACCTACCGGAACGCGTCCGCGACCTTGACCGACTTCGCGGGACGCACCGCGCACACCGCGATCCCCGCCGTAGTCGTGGACACGACCGGCCCGGCCCTGTCGTTCTCTGCCGACACGGCACGCGCGCCGTACGGGGCACTGCTTCTCGCACTCACAGCCGAGGATGCCGCGCGGGTCACCATCACCGCCGCCCGACAAGGAAACGACCTCGACCACGCCGTCGGTCCCATCACGGACACCCTCGTCGGCAACGGGGCGGCGCAGACCTGGACCCGGGCCCTCGAGACGGGTACGTACCTGGTGACGACCACGGCCGTCGACATCGCCGGTAACCAGTCCCGGCAGACCCGCACGGTCGCCGTCTCCAAGCCGGCCACAGCTGGCGAGATCGCAGCGGGCCTGGGCATCCTGCTTGCCCTGCTGGGTATGCTCGCGGCGCTCGTCATCCTCCTGTGGCGCAAGCAGCATTGGCTCGCCGCGATGGGTGACCGTCGACGCGCCGCAGCGGCCGAGCGCGCACACCGGGCAGCGGTTGCAGCCGCCCAGGCCGAGTACACCTCTGCGCGCGCCACGCATGACCAGGCGATGGCGCGGTTCCACGACGCACACCGCCGCTGGACGTCACGCGCGTCGCAGCTGTCTGGTCTGGTCCCCTGGGCAGCCGCACCCCCGCTGGCCCACGCCGGCGACACCCACGGGCTGCGGCTTCGTCCGAACGAGCAGCTTCACGAGGTCCTACCCGCAACTCTCGTCGAGGAGCGCACAAAGCAAGGGCGCCCCAACCGGGTCGCCGTCACTGCCGGGCCGGCGGTCGTGACGAGCGAGCGAGTCGCGTTCCGCGGTTCCCGCAACCGCGACTGGCTTTACGCCGAGCTCGAAGACGTCACCGTCGAGGCAGACGGGACGGTCCTGATGAGTGTCAGCAGCCGCAAGACGGTCTCCGGAATGCGTCTGAGCGGTACACCCTTTGACGTGGAGCGTGGCCAGTTGCTCATCCTCCGCGGCATTCATGCGAGCCAGGGCGACGCGGGCGCGGTCCACCGCGACCTGCTGGACGAGCAGCGCCGTTACACGACCTCTGAGCCCGTCCCGCCGCCACCGCCGCCGTTGCCTGCCATCCTCGATCCGGCTGGCGACACGACCAGCGCCGAGTTCGGAACCCCGGGAGAGGAGAAGATCGTCAAGACCACAGGGTTCGAGCCAGTACCGAGCCACGTTGACCGCTGAGGCGGTGACTTCCTGTCCAAACCGTGGCCGTCGGGACGAAGACTGGGGCCTTATGGATTAGAAGTCGTGCTCGCCGCAGGGTTCGGCGGCGGGCACGACGTCCCAGGCGGTCGGCGGTAACCGCCTTCCGAGGTGGCGGCGGGAAGCCACCACCTCGGGGTTCAGCGGGCGACGCCAGCGATGTCCCGCGCCGGCGTCAGCACGAGAAGATCGCCCTCCCACGACACGGCATACGGGTCGGTGATCTCGCCGACGAACTCGCCGTCGACCTTGTTCACGAACGCGAGGAACTTCGTCTCGCCCGTCTCGCGGTCGCGGATGAACTTGCCCACGTAGAGCTGGTCGTCTGTCAGCTGCTGCGCATCGGCCAGGCCGTACGGCCCGAGCGCCGACTCGGCCGAGGCCACCCACACTCCCGGGGTGATGCCGGTCGCGCGCCGGGCAGCTGTCATCTCCGCGGCCTGGCAGTTGAAGACGAGCACCTGCCGACCGTCGATCTCGACGAGCTGGAACACCTCGAGCTGACCGAAGCCAGCGCCAGGCGAAGACAGCGGCGGCCGCAGCTCCCAGTTCTCCAGGTCAGCCGACCACGAGTGCCCGACGACGCCGCGGTCGAAGGTGTCCGACGGATCGACAGCCGGCCCCACAGCAGACCGCGCCGTGATGAGCATGTGCCATCCGTCCCCGTCAGGGTCGGCGAAGACCCATGGGTCGCGGAACGCCTCGTCGTGCCAGTGCCCGTCCGAGTACCGCTCGTACCACCGCGGGTCCGCAGCGAGCACGGGCCCCGGCGCCTTGTCCCACACGAGAAGGTCAGAGGACACGGCATACCCGATCGTCTGGATGTTCGCCGCCGTCCCCGGCACCGCCGTCGACCCGGTGTAGAACATGAACCAGCGGCCGTCCGGGTGCCGCACGACCGACCCGGTCCACGTCGCGAGCTCGTCGAACGCCGGGGCGTCCGACCGCACGAGCGCGTCCGTGACCCGCTCCCAGTGGACGAGGTCGGAGGACACCGCGTGACCCACGGACGCCCGGTAGTGCCGGGCGTCCGGGTCACGCAGCGCGCGCGAGGCGTAGAGGAAGAACATGTGGTACTCCGACCCGTCGTCGACGAGCCAGAAGTCCCACACCCACGCCTCAGGAAGACGAAACACGACGAGTCAGCCTTTCACGCCACTGCTGGCGATGGAGTTGATGAACGCGCGCTGGAACGCGATGAAGAGGACGAGCACCGGCGCGGTGATGATCGACGCGTACGCCATGATCTGCCCCCACGAGGTGTTGAGCTGCTTGAAGTAGTCGATGCCGACCATGACCGGGCGCAGCTCCTCCGACTGCACTGCCATGAGCGGCCAGAGGTACTGGTTCCACATCGGCAGGAAGGTGAGGATCGCGACGGTCGCGACCGCCGGCCCAGACAGCGGCATCACGATGCTGCGGTAGATCCGGAACCACCCTGCGCCGTCGACCTTCGCCGCCTCGTCCAGCTCCTTCGGGATGCTGTCGAAGTACTGGTAGAAGAGGAAGATCGAGAACGCGTTCGCGATGAACGGGATGATCTGCACCTGGTACGTGTCGAGCCAGCCCTCGGTGAAGCCCTCCGGCCCGAGGAACGGCAGCTTGTTCGACCACCACAGCAACGGCAGCGCCAGCGTCTCGAACGGCACGATGAGCGTCGCGAGGATGATGCCGAGCACGATGCCGCCGCCCTTGAAGCCGATCCGGGCCAGCGCGAACGCCGCCATCGAGTTGACGACGATCCCCAGCACCACGGTCACCACCGTGATGATGACGGAGTTCATCATGAACTGCGCGAAGGGAACTCGCCCGAAGACGCCCGAGTAGTTGTCCAACGAGATGTCGCCGACCGGCAGGAACGCCTTGATGTTGCCGAGGTCCGAGAAGATCTGCAGGTCCGGCTTGAAGCTCGACACGAACATGAAGACCAGCGGCAGCCCGAACACGAGGCACAGGACGATCCGCACGAGGATGCCGAGCCCCCGGCGTATGCCGTGTCGTTCCTCTCCCCCGCGGTGCACTGTGGGGGTGGCTGACTCGGCGACGTGGGCGAGGTGGTCGGCTCCGAGGCCGGGAGTGGTTGCAGTGCTCATCAGGCCACGTCCTTGTCACGGGTGTAGTAGCGCTGGACGAGGGTCACGGCCAGCACGAGGACGAAGAAGGCGAGCGAGATCGCGGACGCGTATCCCGTCTGCTGCTGCTGGAACCCGGTCCGCACCGCCATGAGCACGAGCGTCGACGTCGAGTCGAGCGGTCCGCCCTGGGTCATGATGTTGACCTGGGTGAAGAGCGCGAACGCCGAGATCGTGATCGTGATGAGGATGAAGGTCCGCGTCTGCCGCAGCCCCGGCCACGTGACGAAACGGAACTTCTGCCACGTGCCGGCCCCGTCGAGCTCGGCCGCCTCGTAGAGGTCGCCCGGGATCGTCTGCAACCCGGAGAGCCAGATGACCATGTGGAAGCCCATGGCCTGCCACGCCGACATGAGGATCACCGCCAGCAGCGCTGTCTTCGGGTCGCCGAGCCAGTCCGGCCCGACGATCCCGAACTTGAGGAGCACCTGGTTGATGAGGCCGTTCTTCTGGTACATGAACAGCCACAGCATCGACACGACGACCATCGACGTGACGACCGGCAGGAAGTAGACCGTCCGGAAGAAGTTGACCCCGCGCATCTTCACGTTGACGAGCAGCGCCAGCCCGAGGGCACACGCCGACTGCACGGGCACGATGATCGCCGCGAAGATGATCGTGTTGCGCAGCGACTTCCAGAACGTCTCGTCGTCGAAGAGACGCACGAAGTTCTCCACCCCGACGAACTCCGCCGGCCGAGGCGAGATGAGCCGCGCGTTGGTGAACGCGAGCCCGAACGTCAGACCGATCGGGACGAGAAGGAAGGTGATGAGCAGGACCCCGGCAGGCACCAGCATCAGCAGCGCCGTCGTGGTCGACGAGCGAGAACCCTTGGGGGGCCCACTCTTTCGCGTCGTGACGGCCGAGGCGTCCTCGGCCACGGTGATGGTCGCCATGTCAGTCACTCACTGGAAGTAGCCGTTGGACTTCTGGTTGGCGTCGATGTTCTTGACGGCCTGGTCGAGCGCCTGCTTCGGGTCGGCGCCGTTGAGGATGTCCTGGGCGGTCTTGGCGAACTCCGTCGCGATGAACGGGTAGCCGGGCGTGACCGGGCGCAGCACGGCGAACTTCTTCGCGTACTCGAGGAAGAGCTGGTTCTCCCCGCCCTTCTCGTAGCCCTTGACCTGGTCGGCCGCGGCGTCGGTGGCCGGGATGTTGTTCGTGTCACGGGCGACGCTCGCGACGTACTTGTCCTGCGCCGCGAACTTCATGTAGTCGAGCGCGCCGGCCTGGTCGGAGCAGTTCGTCGAGATGCCCCACTGCCACGAGCCGCCACCGATCTTCGGGCCGTTGCCGAGGTCCGGCGGCGGGAGGAAGAGCGTGTCCTTGCCGAAGGCCTTGCGGGTGTCGACGGCCGTCCACGTGCCGTTGTAGAGGATCGCAGTCTTGCCGTTGATGAAGTCCTTGGCCGGGTCGGCGCCGGACTTGAGCGGCATGAGCCCGTCGGTGACGAGGCCACGGAACCACGTCGCCCACTCGACGGCCTTGGGCCCGTTGAGGACGCCCTCGGCCGACTTGTAGCCGTCACGATTGATGAGGTCGCCGCCGAAGCTCTGGAGGAGGGGCGAGTACGCGTAGGGCCACCACTCGCCGGTGAAGCTCGTCGCGGCGTCGAGCGGGTTCTGGAAGTCGCCGGAGGCCTTGAGCTTCTTCAGTGCCGCGGTGAACTCGTCCTTCGTCCACGGCTGGTCGACCGTCGGGACGCGGATGCCGTACTTGTCGAGGATGGTCTTGCGCGTGACCATGACGAGCGCGACGTCGTAGTAGCCGTAGGAGTACGTCTTGCCGCCGGTCTGGCCGAGCACGGACGGCAGGTACTTCGAGAGGACGTCGTCCATGCCCTCGAGCGGCGCGAGGTAGCCGGCCCAGGCCCAGTTCGGCACGTTGGGGCCGTCGATGTCGAGGATGCAGGGCAGCTTCTTGCTCGCGGCGGCCGCGACGACGGACTGGTTGTACGAGTCCTGCGGGAAGGCCTGGATCTTGACCTTGTACTTGCTCTGGCTGGCGTTGTAGTCGTTGACGATCTTCGTGATCGCCCCGAGCTCGCCCTTGTTGCCGGCGTTGTGGGTCCACATCGTCAGCTCGCCGCCGCCGGCGCCGCCGGAGGTGCTGCTGCCGCCACCCTTGGTACAGGCGGCCATCGAGAGGGGGAGCGCGACGGCGAGGAATCCGACGGCGACGCGCGTGGTCTTTGAGGTGAGCTTCATTGGTTCCTCCGGGGGCTGAAGGTCTGTCTGTGCTAAAACCTTTCAGCGCGAGACACTAGACCCTCACACTCCTGCCGCACAAGGGGTTGCTAAAACCTTTTCACCAGCGCGAATGCCTTGGTCTGCTTCCTACCGTGAGGTACGCTCTCCGCGGATCCCACCAAGGGGCCACACGGCATACGACGTGGCGTGAAGACGTGACGACGAAGGGGGCCGCAGTGAACAAGCGACCGACACTCGCCGACGTCGCCGCACGTGCGGGGATGTCGAAGACGGCCGTCAGCCTCGTGCTCAACGACCGCCCCGGCTCCCGCCTCTCCGCCGACGCCGTCGCCCGCATCCACGAGGCCGCGCGCGAGCTCAACTACCGACCCAACCCCGCCGCCCGGTCGCTGCGCCTCGGCACGACGAAGACCGTGGGTTTCATCTCCGACGAGGTGACCATCACCCGGTTCGCGTCGGCCATGATCCGGGGCCTGCTCGATGCAGCCGACGAGCACGACCACGGCGTGCTCATCGCGGAGACAGGCCACCACCCCAAGCAGCTGGCGAAGGCCCTCGAGTTCATGATCGACCGCCAGGTCGACGGCATCGTCTTCGGATCGATGGCGGCCCGGCTCCTCGACCTGCCACCGCTGCCCGAGGCGATGCGCGTCGTCATGGCCAACAGCGCCAGTACCAGCGCGCGCGCCTCCGTGCTGCCCGCCGAGCGCGAAGCGGGTCGGCGGATGGTCGGACTGCTTCTCGAGCAGGGTCATGCCGGCGGCATCGGTATCATCGGCACCTCCCCCAACGCCCGCACCGACCCGCGTGCATCGGTGACGATCGGCGCGCGCTTCGAGGGCATCAACGAGGCCCTCACGCAGGCGGGCGCCACGCCTGTCGCCGAGGTCGACGTCGGGTCCTGGGAGCCGGGGAACGGCTACGAAGGGACGAAGCGGGCGCTCGACTCCGGCGCGCCGCTGACCGCGCTCCTCTGCCTCAACGACCGCGTCGCGTTCGGCGCCCACCAGGCCCTCACCGAGCGCGGCCTCCGCGTGCCCGACGACGTGTCCATCGCCTCCTTCGACGACGACGAGATCGCGTCGTACATGCGGCCGGCGCTGACGACCGCCCGGCTGCCCTACGAGGAGATGGGTCGCCGGGCGATGGAGCTGCTGCTCGCCGACGACGAGCCGACCGGCGAGCACCTCGTCGAGATGCCCGTCCAGGTGCGCGACTCCATCCGTCCCGCCAAGGGGTGACGGCGCGCGGAGGCGCCCCCCGTCCCGGCGCCCCTCGCGTATGCGGCATGGCGGCGTCCGCTTGAGCGCGCCGGTCGCGCGATCGGGCCTGTGGATAGCTTCAACCGACTGTCGGCGGTCGAACATATATTCGAGTCATGAGCACGGCAGCCGCGACCGCAGCCCCCACGCCGGGGTCGGTCGCGCTCGCGTCGGTGCCCGTCCGTCGGGCCGATGTCACGGAGATGATGAGTCTCGCGGACCTTCCCGGTCTTCCCGCCAGGCTCGCGAGCATGGCCGCCGAGCTGCGGCTGCTCGCCCACAACTACCCGCTGTGGACCATGCCGGCCACCGGCCTCGGCGACGCGATCGAGCAGGCGCAGGCGGTGCGCGAGATGGCGCACAGCCTGACGGCCATGATGGCGGCCGAGGTGGACGGGCGCGGACTCGCCGACGAGGCCGGGCTGTCGCGCAACGACTGGGTTGCCGGCTTCGCGCCCGGGCTCGAGGGCGGTTCAGCGGCCGCCGTGACCGCGGTCGGTTCGGCGATGAACGAGCCGCGGTGGAACGACCTCTCCAGGCTCGTGCGTCGCGGCGCGGTCTCGGTCGACAAGGCTGCGGTCATCGTGCGTTTCCACCGCGACGTGGAGCGAGTGGCCGACCCGGCGCACCTCGCCGCCGTCGTCGATTCCATGGTCGAGGGCGCAGAAGCCTTGGGCGTCAAGGAGCTGCGCCGCCTCGTTGCGCAGGCCCGAGCCAGCCTGAGGCCGCCCGAGCAGGTCGAGGACGGTGACCAGCGCATGCGTGCCGGGAGGTCCCTGACCAAGGTCGGTCGGTGCGCGGGCATGACCGACTACCTGCTGCGCATGGACCCCGAGGGCTCCGCCATCATCGACGCCGCGATCGACCCACTGGCTCGCCCGCGCCCTGATCTCGACTGGAGTCACTACGGGCGGGGCGCGGGCGAGGCTGCTCCGCTCGACTGTGGTGCCGGCGAGGGATCGACTTCCGGCCCGGGTCGCGGGATCGACCCGAGGCCCGCCACTACCCGACGTGCCGACGCCTTGCTCGAGCTGATCGGTCGAGCGGTGTCCTCGCCGGACGGCGTGCCGCGCACGCCACGCACCAAGCTCGTCGTCACGATGTCCCACGAGGCGCTGGTCGGGCTGGTCCAAGGCGCCGGTGTCGCCGACAACGACGAGGTCCTGTCGGCCGCGACCGTGCGCCGCCTGGCCTGCGAGGCCGAGATCATCCCGATGGTGCTCGGTGCCCCGTCCGAGGTGCTCGACCTCGGCATGACGACCCGGTTCTTCACCCCTGCCCAGCGGCTCGCCCTGACGCGGCGGGACGGCGGGTGCAGCTACCCGGGATGCACGGTGCCGCCGCAGTGGTGCGATGCGCACCATGTCGTGCCCTGGAGCCGCGGCGGACCGACCGACGTGTGCAACGGCGCGCTGCTGTGCGGACGGCACCACACGATCGTCCACCAGCTCGACCTGACCGCCACGGTCACGCTGCTCGGTGTCGAGTGGCACGTGCCGCGGTCGCTGCCTGCAGATGTCGCAGCGACCGAGCCTCGATCCTTCGATCGCCGAGCGACCGCAGTGCCGGCCGCCAAGCCGCCCGAGCCTGGGCGCGTGACGGGTCCCGTTCGCGCCAGGTGGTCGGAAGCTGCAGGGGCCGCGGCCTCGCCGCTGACTCGACACGGGGCCGACGTGCGCCACCCCCGGGCGTCCCGACCCCTCGACGAACCGCACCGGCCCACCCTCGCCGATCGCCGCGTCTCGGTAGGGCCGTCGGAGGCAGGCGGGCCGCCGCCGAGGCGCCATTCAGACGCGGGGCCCGGCCCGTGACCAGCGCCCAACAGGGTGGGCCTCATCCAGAAGCGAGCCCAGGCCCCGTGACCAGCGCGCAAAAGGATTGTGCCCCATCTAGAAGCACGCCCGGCCCCGTGACCAGCGCGCAAAAGGATTGGGCCCCATCCAGACGCGGGCCCGGCCCCGTGACGATTGCCCAACACGACGGGCCTCCATGCAGAATCGTGGCCAGCGTGGTGACCAGCGCCAAACAGGACGGAGCGTCCATCCAGACGCGGGTCCGGCCTGGTGATCAGGGCCCCACAGGATGCGGATTCGGGGCTGCCCTGCTGGCTGCGTCCAGGCGCGACTACCGCCCGGCGATCCGGGCCGCTTCGTGCGCGTCCACCGCGACGCGAGCCTCGGCCACGACATCGGCCGGGCGGCGCGTGAGCACAAGCCGCCCGGACGGGGTCACCTCCACCGGCACCGGATCGCTCAGGCCACCGAGGAACTCACCGTCGGCGCCGAACTGGAGGAACGCGAGCAACGCCGGACCGCCTGTGAGGGGGTCGGTGACGATCTTCCCCGCATAGAGCGAGCCCGCCGGGTCTGCGGCGAAGAGGTCGTCGGACTCGGGAGCGAAAGGCCCGGTGGGGCTGGCGCCGTCGAAGTAGTGCGTGCCCGTCATCGCACCCACCCGCGCCTGCCGGCCGGCGCTCGTGCACGCCGCGTAGGCGCAGAAGACGAGACGGTGCCGGCCACCAAGCTCGACGACCTGGGGGACCTCCAGGTGCCCCCAGTCGCCGGGCGGCGTCACCGGGCCCACCCGCGTCCACGTGCGCAGGTCATCCGACCGGAGCAGCGCGACAACCCCGCGGGCATCCGCCGGGCCGTGCGGCATCCGGGCCGTCACGAGCATCGCCCAGCCGCCGTGCTCCGGGTCGGCGAAGACGCACGGGTCGCGCCAGCACAGGTCCGGCCAGACCGACGTGTCGAGCTGCTCGAACATCGCCGGCGCCTCGAGGACGAAGTCCGCATCCTTGGTCCAGGTGACCAGGTCGGTGCTGTGGGCTCGGCCGATCCGCTGTCGCAGCCCGTCGCTGTCGGTGCCGATCCCGGTGTAGAACATCCACCAGCCGTCACCGTCACGCACGACGGACCCGGTCCACGTCGCGAGGTCGTCGAACGCGCCGAGCTCGCCCGGGCCGAGTGCGTCCTCGAGCACCGTCCAGCGGCGCAGGTCGGTCGACACGGCGTGGCCGATGCGGGCGTTGGTGTGCCGGAGGTCCGGGTCGCCCAGCGATCGCGGCGCCTTGAGGAAGTAGAGATGGATGTCGTCACCGTCCTGGGCGGTCCAGAAGTCCCAGGTCCAGTGGTCGTCGAGCAGCAGCACAGTGAGCAGTCCTGTCGTGTGGTGAGAGGTCGTGCGGTGAGAGGTCGGTGTCGTGAGAGGTCGGTGTGGTGGGGGTGGCGTGGGTGAGCGCAGCAGGTCAGTCGAGCAGTTCGGGTGGCGGAGTGACGTCGGCGCTGCCGAGGCGCCACGCACGTACGCTCCACTCGCCCGCACCGGCGGGAACAGTCACGCGCAACCGCGAGCCCGCCGGAGGTCGCACGCGCGTCGTCAGGGAGGTCGTGTCGTCGAGGTAGGCCTCGAGCATCGACCCGTCGAGGAAGACCCGGAGGCGGACGGGCCGCTCGGCCGACCCGGCGAACCGCTCGACGGTGCCGCCGTCCACCACCGCGGGGCTCCACACGTCGTAGGCGGCCGCACCAGGTCGCGCTACCTCGAACCGCCCTGTCCCGCAGTCGATCCGAAGCGACGCATGGAGCTCGCCCGCCTCGCCGACAGCGATGTCCACCTGAAGCATCCCAGACCCGGTGGCACACCGGAGGTCGAGCTCGAGAGGTCCGACCGGCAGGTCGGCCACGACCTCCGCCGACCCGTCCTCGCTGACTCCACCGACACCCGCGACACCCGCCCGTCCATCTCCGCTGACTCCACCGACACCACGCACGTCGGCGAGCAGCGATTCGCGCAGGCCGGCCAGCTCGCGCACGGGCGCCACACGCAGCGTGTCGTCGTCGCCGAGCGAGAGCTCGAGCGGCAGCCCCGCATTGTGCGCCCAGCCGACCTCCGCCTGCTGGGCCGTCGTGCGGCCGTCCTGGGCGATCGACCACAGGATCGTGCGCCCGTCGGACAGCACGTTTCCGCTCGGGCCGGTGAAGTGGCGCCCGACGTCGAAGCGCCGCGGCTCGGCGTGCCACGGGTTGAACGTCCGTGCCGCCGGGTCCCAGTCGCCGAGCCAGTGGACGACCTCGACGACGCGGCCCTCGGGCACCGTCGCCCACCACGGGCAGACGACGAGCACGTGGGCGCTGCGTCCCGTCGCCGACGACACGGGCAGCAGGACGGGCAGCTCCCACATCTCGCCGACCTCGGGATGGCTCGAGGCGTCGCCGACGAGCAGCGGGCCCACCTCCTGCCACGCCTCGCCGTCACCCGACTCGAAGAGCAGGGCGGTACCGCCCCGCCCCACCAGACCCGCGCCGACGAGCATGAACCAGCGATCACCGTCCCTCCATACGAACGGGTCACGGAACTGCCCGGGCACGAGATCGTCGCGCTCCGGCATACGCAGGATGGGCTCCGAAGCGAGCACCCACGCCGTCGTTGCCCCCTCCCCGTGCGGGCGAGCCACGGCCACGGACTGGTCGGGCGAGCTGTCGAAGTCGCCCGCGGTCACGTAAAGCAGCGGGCGACCGGAGTCGTCGAGCACGCTCCCTCCGCTCCAGACGCCGTCAGGCGCCACGCGAGACGCGACCGGTGAGACCGCGGGCGGGAGGTGCCGCCACCGCACGAGGTCGGTGCTCACCGCGTGCCCCCACTCGATGCCGCCCCAGTGGGCGCCGGTCCGGTTGGACTGGAAGAACAGGTGGTGCAGCCCGCCCACCTCAATCGGGCCGTGCGGCTCGTTCATCCAGTGCGCCGGCGGCAGGAAGTGGAAGCTCGGACGGTACGGGTCGGGCCGGCGCCACCGCGCCAGCTCGGCGGCGACGTCAAGGGGCGGTCGGTCGCTCACCCCACGCGAGCGCAGCGCAGCAACGGCCGAGACGACGTCGCCGTATGCCGTGAGGCGGGCCTGCCCGACGACGCCCGTCACGCCTTCGGTGACCACGACCTCCTCGAGGAGCGCCGAGTCGTGGCGGGCACCGACCCGCACCTGCTCGGCGGCAGGCAGCGGACCACCCGGCCAGAGCTCGCCCACCCACTCGCCGTCGACGTACAGCGACGCCGTGTCGCCGACGACGAGCCCGTAGCGGTGCCACTCGCCGGGACGCACGGGCGCGGCCGCGACTGCGGTATGGGTCCGCGCCGCCTGGCCCGACCCGACGTGGACCTCGAGGCACGGCCGTCCGTCCCGGTCGATCCCGAGCACGAGGCCAGCGGCACCGTCCGCGGTGGCCCAGCTGACGAGCCCCGACGTCCGGCCCGTCGTCGACACGAGCGAGACCGCCGCGTAGTCCAGGACGAGCGACCGGACGGGACCATCGGCCGCCGACGCGGGAGTCGCGTCGCCGAGCAGGTCCGACAGCCGCACGGCAAGCCCGCCGCCGACGAGGTGGCGCCGGCGGAGGTCCGCCGGCGCCGGGGCGCTCGTCACTGGCTGTTCTTCCGGTTGCGGTCGTACGCGGCCTGGTAGATCGCGACGAGGTCGTCGATGCCGGCCTGCTTGAGCGCCGCGACGTAGCCGTCCCAGTCCTTCTCGACTCCGCCGCGCACGATCCACGCGGCCCGCTTCTCGTCGACGATGGCCTTGACGTCGGTCTGGATCTGGCCCATCCGCGCGAGCTCGTCCTGCGTGAAGAAGGCGAGCGGGTACGACTGCTTCTCCGCGTACGGCAGGTAGATCTCCTGGAGGTCCTTCGCCCGCTGGGCGGCGCGCGGCTCGGGCGCGACGACGGTCTGGAAGTCCTCCTTGAGGGTCACGTGCGGACCGTTCGGGGCGATCTTCTGGCGCCGCTCGCCCGCGTTCTCGCCGGCCTTGAGCGGGGTCGCGACGAGGAGTCCGGAGGCGTCCTTCTGCAGTCCCTCACCGATCGCGCCCCAGGCGACCTGGGCCGACATGACGGGGTCGTAGAGCCGGTCGACCCAGCGCATCGTCGCCTCGGGGTGCTTGTTGGCGCGCGTGATCGCGAACGCGTTGCGGGTGTAGTCGACGTTGTTCGAGCGGCCGACGAGCTTGCCGGCCGGCCCCTCGAGCGGACCCATGAGGGCGTAGTCCTTGGCGCGGTCGGTGCCGACGACCTCCTCGGTCTCCCACCAGACGTAGGAGCCGAGCACGACGCCGCTCGCCTTGCCCTTCGCGAGGTACTGCTTGTCGTTCTGGGTGAAGGACTCCGGGTCGATGAGACCCTCGGCGTACCACTGGTGCAGCTTGGCGATGGCGTCCCGGTACTCCGGCTGGATCGCCGTGTAGATGACCTTGTCGTCGCGCACGATCCGGTGGTCGACGTTGTCGGGCATCCCGGAGAGCGCGGCGAAGAGGTCGCCCAGGTCGGCGCACCACCAGTTGCCGATGAAGCTGAGCGGGATCTCGTCGGCCTTGCCGTTCCCGTTCGGGTCCTTCGTGCGGAATGCCGTGAGGGCGGCGTGGTACTCCTCCACCGTCTTCGGCATGGTGAGCCCGAGCTTCTGGAGCCAGGCGGTGTTGATCGACCAGAAGAACGGCACGGCGCCGAGGTCGAGCTCCTCAGCGCTCGGCAGCGCGTAGATGTGCCCGTCGGCCGCGGTGACCGCGGCCTTGAGCGCGGGACGCCTCTCGAAGACCTTCTGCAGGTTGGGCGCGTACTTCTCGATGAGGCCCTCGAGCGGGACGAGGGTGCCGTTCGTGCCGTACGTCATGATGTCGGAGTCGCTGAGCTCCGAGTTGTAGAACGCGTCGGGCAGGTCCCCGCTCGCGAGGATGAGGTTCTTCTTCTCCTTGTACGTGTCCAGCGGCAGGTTCTGCCACGTGATCGCGATGTTCGTGTCCTTCTGCCACTGCTTGACGAGGCTCATCGCGGGCAGGTCGGCGAGCGGGGCCTTGCTGCCGGTGAAGGTGAGCGAGATCGGCTGGGTGACGATGGGCAGGCCGGTGGTCTTGAAGCTCGCGTCGGCGGTGCCGTCAGCGGCGTCCGACGATCCGGAGCAGCCGGCCGTGAGCGAGAGGCTCAGCGCCGCGACCACGGTGAGGGTCTTCTTCATGGGTACTCCTTGGGCGGGACCGAACGGCAGCGCCGTCGGTGCGTTCGGTGTTCGTGCTGTGGTGGTGCCAGTGGTGGTGGGTGGTGCGACTGGTGAAAGAGGTGCATCAGGTGGAGCTGGTGGTGGGTGTTTCCGAGGTGTACGAGGCGCGGGTCGGCACGCGTTATACGTATGACCGATCAGGCCTTGAGGGCGCCCGAGACACCACCGCGGTTGAGGTAGCGCTGGGCGAACGGGGAGACGATGAGCAGGGGCAGCGTCGAGACGACGACCATGGCGTACTTCACGAGCTCGCCGACGCGCTGCGCCTCGGCGTAGGAGGCGAGGTCGGACGTCAGGTTGCCCTGGGCCGCGACCTCGGACCGGACGAGGATGTTGCGCAGGACGAGCTGGAGCGGGTACTTCGTGTCGTCGCCGAGGAAGATCAGCGCGTCGAAGAACGCGTTCCAGTTCCACACGAGGTGGATGAGCACCATGACGCCGATGAGCGGCTTCGACAGCGGCAGCACGATCGAGAAGAAGTGCCGGAACTCCGAGGCGCCGTCGAGCTGGGAGGCCTCACGCAGCTCGTCGGGCAGGGCCGACCGGAAGTACGTCCGGGCGATCATGACGTTCCAGACCGCGAGGGCGTTCGGGAGCACCATGGCCCACACCGAGTCGAGCAGGCCGAGGTCCTTGACGACGAGGTAGCGCGGGATCATGCCGCCGTCGAAGAACATCGTCGTCATGAAGAGGACAGTCAGCAGGCGGCGCCAGGGCAGGTCGCGACGGGCGAGGACGTAGCCACTGGTGAGGACGAGCGCGCAGCTGAGCAGCGTTGCGAGAGATGTGTAGAGCGCCGAGTTGCCGATGCCGCGCCACACCGTCACGTCCGTGAGCAGCCGCCCGTAGCCATCGGTCGTGAACCCCTGCGGCATCAGCCAGACCTCGCCCGCGTTGACCGCGTCGGGGTCGCTGAACGAGGCGACGAGGATGAACCACAGCGGGTAGAGGATCGCCACGACTGCGCCGCCGAGGACGACGGCGGCGACGACGGTGTAGGCGCGCTCCCCCGCCGAACGGCCTCGGCTGCGGGGGCGCCGAGGGCCGGCGGACGGCATACGCACTCGGCCGGCGACGGTGGGGGTGCTCACTGTCCACCTCCGCGCTGGAGACGGGAGACGACGCGGGCGAAGGTGAGCAGCAGCACCAGGTTGAGCAGCGAGTTGAACAGGCCGATGGCGGCGCTGTAGCTGAACTGCGCCTGCTGGAGGCCGGCCTGGTAGATGTATGTCTGGATGATCTGCGACGACTCGAGGTTGAGCGGCGTCTGCATGAGGAGGGCCTTCTCGTAGCTGACGTTCATGAGGCTGCCGACTGCGAGGAGGAACAGCACCGCGATCGTCGGGGCGATGCCGGGCAGGTCGACGTGGCGCAGGCGCTGCCACGTGTTGGCACCGTCGACCCGGGCGGCGTCGTGCAGGGCCGGGTCGATGCTCGCGAGGGCGGCGAGGTAGATGACCATCTGGAAGCCCGACTCCTGCCACACCGTCGTTCCGACGAAGATCGGGCGGAACCACTCGGGCGAGCCCATGAAAAGGACGCGCTCACCGCCGAAGAGCTCGATCGCGTTGTTCACCAAGCCGGTTCGTGGCGACAGGAGAAGGTAGAGCATGCCGACCACGACGACGGTGGAGATGAACGTCGGCGAGTAGAGGACGGCCTGGACCACCGAGCGCAGCCGCCCGGCGGGGAGCTGGTTGAGCATGAGCGCGAGGATGATCGGCACCGGGAACGCGACGACGAGGTTCGTCACCGCGAGGCCCAGGGTGTTCTCGAGCAGGGTCGCGAACTGGGGCGAGCTGAAGAAGCGCTGGAAGTGCTGGAGGCCGGCCCAGGGACTGCCGCCGAAGCCGTCGAAGGGGTTGAAGCTGCGGAAGGCGATCTGCACGCCGTACATCGGCCAGAACTTGAAGACGGCGATGTAGAGGAGCGCCGGGGCCAGGAGGGCGTAGAGCTGCCAGCGGGTGGCCATCCGGTTTGCGAGGGAGGGGCCCTGCGGGCCGTCCTGCCGCGGGGCGCCTTGTGCGGGAGGGCTTCCCGGCTTCGGCCTGCGCAGCGTGAGGGCGGTCACGACGTCGTCTCCAGGCGGCCGACCGAGCCGCGCGTGACGAGCGGGCAGTGCAGCAGCTCGACGACGGGGTCGGTGTCGCCGGACAGCAGGCGCGCGACTCCGCGCCGCCCCATCTCGGCGAACGGCAGCTCCATCGACGTGAGTCCGGGGCGCAGGTGCGGGGCGATGACGGGCATGTTGTCGAAGCCGACGATGGACACGTCTGTGCCGACCGCGAGTCCGAGCTCGCCGGCGGCGAGGTAGGCGCCCCAGGCGGTGCGGTCGTTGCCGCAGAAGATCGCGCTCGGCCGGCGCTTGCGCGAGAGCAGCTGGGTGGCGAGCCGGTGGCCGGCGACCGCGTCGCCGTCGCCGTACTTGACGAGCGTGCGGTCGACTCGCAGGCCGGCCTCGTCGAGGGCGTCGACGAAGCCGCGCTCGCGCTCGACGACCGCCGGCAGCATCGTCTCGGGCTGGGCGATGTTGATGAACGCGATGCGCTGGTGGCCGTGCTCGACGAGGTGGCGCGTGGCCTCGAGCCCGCCGGTGTACTCGTCGGGCGCGACCGCGGGCAGCGAACCATCCTCGGCCGTGCCGTTGACGACGACGGTCGGCACCTCGCGCAGCAGCGGCGGGATCTTGAGCCGCCGGTTGTACATGGACGCGTAGACGATGCCGTCCACCTGGCGCGAGAGGAGCGAGTCGATGGCGCGCTCCTCGAGGACGGGGTCGCCGCCGGTGTTGATGATGAGCATGAGGTGTCCGTCGACCCACGCCTGGTCCTGCGCACCCTCGACGAGGTCACCTGCGAACGGCTCGCTCGCCACGGTGTCGCCGATGAAGCCGATGAGGCGCGACTGCCCCTCGCGCAGCGACTTGGCGGCCGAGTTCACCCGGTAGCCAAGGCGATCCACGGCCTCGAGCACGCGCTGTCGCGTCTCGGCCGAGACGCGCGAGCCTGCTGCGTCGTTGAGGACGAGGCTGACCGCGGCCTGGCTGACGCCGGCCTCACGGGCCACGTCCTTCATGGTCGGGCCACTGCGGCCTCTCGTTCGCGGCATTGCGAGCTCCCGGATTGGTTATACGTTTAACTGACCGTGCATCGCCAAGGTAGCGACGTGACCAAGACGCCGTCAAGCGCTTCTCCGGAATTCGGTCCGCTCAACGCTCACGGGACGCCGCTGACGGGCCACAGCCGGCCCGTCGAGGTGTCGATGAGCGCGCACCGCTCGGCCCTGACCGTGAGCGGCAGGACGTCGGACACCTCGTTGACGACGACAGCGAGGGCGTCACCGGTCGCGCGGGTCGCGAGCGACACGTGCGGCACCCAGTGCCCCGGCAGGTAGTGCCGGTGGAGCACCGCCCCGGTCCGTTCGAGGGCACCCACCACCTGCTCCTGGCGTGCGGCCACGGGGCTCGGCACCGAGCACGCGAGCGCGGCCCGGCCTCGTGGGAAGACGATGCTGCCCTGGACCGTCAGCTCGATCGGCCCGCCGTCCGGCAGCTCGGCGACGGCGCCGCGGACCGCCTCGACGTCACCGTCGAGGAGGACGGCATACGACAGGTGGGGATGGTGGCGGCCGTGCGTGTGCGTCTCGAGCGTGCGCACGCCGCGCGCCTCGAGCCGCGACCACATCTCGCGCACGAGCCGGTCACTGCGGGAGTCGAAGAGCAGACACAGCGCCAACGCCATGGGCTTAGCGTCCGTCATCGCGCCGGTCGAGACCACTGGAACGGCCACCGACGGTCAACAGCCGCCCGGTCCTGCATCACACCGTGCGGCTGTTCGCAACTGGCCGAGTGGTCTGCTCCCATCTTCGAGACCGATCGAGCCCGCGTGGTTGTACTCGAATCGTGGGCAGTGACTCCGCACAGAGAGAAGAGCCGCCCGACCCGTCGGCAGACAAGCCGCGCTCTGTGCCAGACACCACCCCGGCGCCATACGAACGACCGGTCCTTGCCCAGGCAAAGGGTCCGAGGCGCTGGTACCACCTTCACGACGCACCCTGGCAGGTCGGGATCGTGGCTGTGGCACTCACCATCTGGGCTGGCGCGTACGTCAGTGATCGCGCGGATGGTGAGGCCTGGAAGGGCGTCGTGCCCTATGCAGTCGTGATCCTCTGCTACCCCATGACGCTGTTGCTCGTGTTCCTGACTCGCCCTGCTCTCGCGCGCCTGCGGATCCTGACCCGGCGCCGGTTCGATCGCGGCGGACGGGAGACCTACCGGCCGCGCCACGCGGATCTCGACGACGAACCTCCCGGCAACGAGCGGCGCGAGCGCTGACCAGCCGCGCTCTCCCGCACCCGTCGCGTCAGGGAGTGATGGTCGGCGCGTCGGGGCGCGACAGGGTGATCATCGCCCGCTCGACGAGCTCGTGACCCTCGACACGACGCCCGAGCGCCGCCAACCGCGCCGCCGCCCTGGCCTCCGTGTCGTCCCCCGTGAGGTCCACCGCAGCCACGAGGAACACCCGCCCCGGCCCGACGAACTCGAGGTGCAGGAACGTGATCCGCTCCACTTCGCCGCTCGCACTGAGGTCGTCGTGGGCCTGCCGCCACAGCTCGGGTCGCACGGCCTGGCCGACGAGGAAGTCACGGTTGCGCCCGATCAGGTAGATCGCGACGACGCCGAGCAGCAGGCCGACGGCGATGGACCCGGCGGCGTCCCACACCGCGTTGCCCGTCACCTGGTGCAGCCAGATGCCGATCCCGGCGAGGACGAGCCCGATGAGCGCCGCCGCGTCCTCCGCGACCACTGCCCGGAGCGTCGGGTTCGACGTGTTCGCAATGAACTTCAGCGGTCGTAGCCCCCGCCGCCGGGCCTCGGAACGGGTCTGCCGCGTCGCTTGCACGAACGACACGCTCTCGAGGACGAACGCGATCGCGAGCACGGCGTAGGCCCACGCGTACGACGTCTCGGGCTCGTCGTGTGTCAGCGCGGTGATGCCGTGCCACACCGACACGATGGAGCCGGCCCCGAAGAGCCCGAACGCGGCGAACATCGACCACACGTAGGCCTCCCGGCCGTAGCCGAACGGGTGTGTCGCGTCCCGGGGCTGTGCCGCGCGACGCTCGGCCATCAGCAGGAACACCTCGTTGCCCGCATCGGCCCACGAGTGCGCGGCTTCGGCGACCATCGAGGCCGAGCCGGTGATGAGTGCGACGACCGACTTCCCGACGGCGATGAGCGCGTTCATCGCCAGCGCGATCACGACCGTCAGCAGGCTCTCGCTCCCGGACCCCCGCTCGCCCGCCTTCGTCTCCAGCATGCGCGTCAGTCTCCTCCCGTCACCTCCCGTGCCGCACGACCTCGAAGCGGGTTCGCGCGTGGCCGGCATACCCGGGCCCTGACGTCTCGTAGGACACCGACACCTCGCCGCCCGACCGCGACACGACAACCGTGGTGGTTAGCCGCTCCGGCTCGCCGTCGGTCACGGTGAGCCCGTCGTCCTCGACGAGGAGCGACTCCCACCGGCCGTCACTCACGGGGTCGAAGACGTGCAGCTCGACCACCTCCGGTCGGTAGCCGTCGGTCGACGGCGGCGCCTCGGTCCACATCGGGATCGCCCCACCCGCCCGCGCGAACAGCGGGATTCGCTCGCGCGGCGTTGGCACCGTGATGCGCTGCCGGCCGGCGTGCAGCTCGCCCGTGTGCCAGTCGTACCAGTCCCCCTCGGGCAGGTAGACCGACCGCGACGTCATCCCCGCCTCGGTGACGGGGGCGACGAGAATGTCCCGCCCGAAGAGGTACTCGTCGTCGACGTCGATGACCTCCGGGTCGGTCTGGTGGTCGAGGACGAGCGGCCGCTGCACGGGCTCACCCGTCTCCGAGGCACGCACGAAGGCCGTGTAGAGGTAGGGCATGAGTCGGTAGCGCAGCCGCACGGCCTCGCGCGCGAGACCGTGGATCTCGTCACCGAACGACCACGGGTACTGCTCGATGACGCCGACCTCGGAGTGGTTGCGCGCGAAGGGGGTCAGCGCCCCCATCTGCATCCAGCGCAGGAACAGCTCCGGCTCCGTGTCGCCCTGGAAGCCGCCGATGTCGGCGCCGACGAAGGGCTGGCCCGAGAGGCCGAACCCGCACGCCATCGGCATGCTGACCCACAGGTGGTCCCACCGGGCCTGGTTGTCGCCCATCCAGTTGGCGGCGTACCGCTGGATCCCGGCGAAGCCGGCGCGCGACAGGATGAAGGTCCGCAGCTCGGGTCGCGCCGCGCGCAGGCCCTCGAGCGTCCCCATCGCCATGAGCATCGCGTACTGGTTGTGGAAGCGCTCGTGCTTCGCCCGGCCCTTGTCGAAGAGCATCCCGAGCGGCGAGATCTCCCCTGTCGCAGGCTCGTTCATGTCGTTCCAGATGCCGGCGAGCCCGGACTCGACGTGGCGGGCGTTCAACGCGCCCCACCACGCCCGCGCCTCCGGCGTCGCGAAGTCGGGGAACGCCGTGTTGCCCGGCCACACCTGGCCGATGTAGATGTCGCCGCCCTCGGTGCGGCAGAACACGTCCTTCTCGACGCCGTCGTCGTACACCTCGTAACCGGGGTCGTGCTTGACGCCCGGGTCGACGATCGAGATTGTCCGGAAGCCCTGGTTCGCCAGGCCCTTGAGCATGGCCTCCGGGTCCGGGAAGCGAGTCGAGTCCCATGTGAAGACGCGGTAGCCGTCCATATAGTCGATGTCGAGCCACATTCCGTCACAAGGGAACTCATCAGCACGGTAGCGCTTCGCGATCGCCTCGACGTCGGCCTGCGAGTACGCGTGCCACCGGCACTGCTGGTAGCCGAGCGCCCAGATCGGGGGCAGGGACGCCCGTCCGGTGAGCCACGTGTAGCGCTCGAGGATCGTCGGCATCGACGGCCCCGCGAAGACGTACTCGGTCCACTGGCCGCCATGAAAGGTCACGCGGTACTCGTCGTCGCGGCTGAACTCGTACTCGCCGCGGTAGCCGTTGTCGACGAACGAGCCTGCGGCCGCGCCCGTCGTGGTGTCGAGGTGGTGGAAGAACGGGATCGACACGTAGTACGGGTCGAACTCGACGCTCCTCATGTCGGCCCGTGGGTCGTCCGTGTCGAGCCCGGCGCGGAACTCGGCTGTCGCGTGCTCGTTGAGGACGTCGGTGTTCCACAGCGTGAAGTCGCGACCGCGACGGTTGTGCCGGCCGCCCTTCTCACCCAGTCCGTAGACCGCGTCGTCACGCCCGATGCGGCGGCGCATCGTCCACGCGTCGTTGAGCGTCGCGTAGGTCCAGTAGCGGCCGTCCTCATCGGGGACCGACTCGACGACGACCGACCCGTCGGGCCGGTGCACGTCGAGCCGGAACGGGTCGAGCCACAGCGTCACGACAGCGTCGTCCGTCGTGAGCCGCCAGGCGTCCTCGCCCGGCTCGGCCCGCCAGGCCACGCCGTCGTCGCCGTCGCCGTCGCCGTCGAACGGGTCGACGCACACGGCATACGTGGGCTGCTCGTCGAACACCCCGCCCCGGCTCAGCTGCACGCGCACGACGTCGGAGCGGACGGCCTCGAGGCGCAGCCACTCGCCGTGCAGCCGCGCGAGCAGACCGCGCTCGGTCTGCTCGACGGCGTCGACGCGCTCGAATCGGATGAAGTGGTCGGTCCTCATGCGTCCACCCTGTCAAAGACGGGCGCCAGCGACGACCAGGCGTCTGCTCGGCACCACACGGGCACGACGTCGATGGGGACGTCGCGCGCCACCACCCGGCCGCCGCTCACCGGCTCGCCGGTCCAGACGTCGACCCACTGTCCCTCGGGCAGCCACACGGGCCACGTCGAGACACCGGGCGACGTCACCGGGCTGACGAGCAGGTCGGCGCCGAGCATCCACTGCTGCTGGTGCACCCATGCCTCGGCCGACCCCGGGTGATCGAAGAACATCGGCCGCATGAGCGGTCGGTCCGTCGCCACCGTGGTCGCGGCAGACGACGTGAGGTAGTCGACGAGTCGCTCACGCAGCCAAGCGAACTCGCGGAACACCGGCACGATCCGATCGTCGCCCGTCTGGTCCGCGACATGCCACGGCGTGCGGTCGCGCAGCGGCTTCTCGTGGTGGTTGAACTCCGAGTGGTACTGCATGATCGGCATGAACGCCGAAGCACCGGCTGCTCGAAGGTACAGCTCCGCGTCAGGCACCGGGCCGCTGAACCCCGCAAGGTCCCAGCCCCAGTAGAC
Organism: Terrabacter sp. GCM10028922; assembly: GCF_042666095.1. Classification (NCBI taxonomy): domain Bacteria; kingdom Bacillati; phylum Actinomycetota; class Actinomycetes; order Micrococcales; family Intrasporangiaceae; genus Terrabacter; species Terrabacter sp. GCM10028922. The sequence continues at coordinate 180,478 of NZ_JBHTFG010000010.1, forward strand.
GATGCCGCACGAGGCCGCGGTGAGGCCCGCTGTGACCGAGTGCCGGAACGCCTCCCACGTCGAGTCCTCGTCGCCCGCCCAGAAGACGCCGTGCGCCTGCGATCCAGCGAACCCACTGCGGGAGAAAGTGATCGGCGCCTTCCCGTGCTTGCGGAGCAGGTCACCGAAGGCGCGCGCATAGTGCACCGCGTAGGTGTTGTTGCCCTCGTCGCCGCGGGAGCCGTCTCCGTACGCGAGGTCGTGGCCCCAGGCATGCTCGCCACCGTCGGTCTTGAAGCCGTCGACGTCGAGGTCGCGCACGAGGTAGTGGCGCTTGGCCGTCCACCAGTCGCGGGTGCGCTGCGTCGAGAGGTCGGGCATGAGCGACTTCGGGAACCACCAGCCCCGGTTGAGGTATGCCGTCCCGTCGGCCTCGCGGACCGCGTGCCCTCCACGGATCATGGCCTCCCCCTCGGCAAGCACCTGCTCGCGCAGGCCGTCCTCCGAGGCGGCGGTCTTGAGGAGCGGGATCTGCCACAGGATGACCTTGATGCCGCGGGCGTGCAGGTCGTCGACCATCGCCTTGGGGTCGGGCCACGCCCCGTCGGCGGGGAACGTGAAGTCGGCCAGCGAGAACGGCGAGCCGTCGGGACGCGGCTGGTACGTCGCGTCCCGCCAGAGCATGATCCCCTCCTCGTCGCTCCAGGCCTCGATGACGACGACGCCGACGGGGATGTCGAGGTCGCGGTGGCTGTCCATCCGCTCCGTGACGATGGCCTGGGTGTTCCACTCGTTGCCCGAGGCCCAGAGCCGGAAGACCCAGGAGGGCAGCTCCTCGGCACGTCCGACCTCGTCGAGGAACGCCGTGAGCACCTCGGTGGGCGTGCCGTCGTAGACGCCGACCTCGACCGACTCGGAGGCCGACCCCCCGAGAGCCACCTCGACGACGAGCCGCCCCGGGTCAGCGACGCCGCAGTCGAACCACGTCCGCCGTGACGTCCGCACGTGGAAGCCCCAGCCCGAGCCGTCGCCGCCGATGACGTGCGCGAACGGCATCGGCAGGTAGGTCCGACCGTGCGCGCCCTGCGACTTGTACTGCTCGAAGACCACCGCGTCGAGGCGGCGACCGGCCTGGTCGAGGTGGTCGAAGCGCTCGCCGAAGCCGACGACGTGGTCGCCCTCCCCCAGTGAAAGGGCGAACCGTGCACGCTGCACGCCGTCGACCGTGACGAGCCACTCGACCGAGCCCTCGACGAGCCGGTCGCCACCGACCGCGAGCTTGCCCGTGAACCCGTCGGGCAGCTCCGAGACCCACCGCGCCGGCGCGACCGCGAACCACGGCGTCTCCTCCGAGCGGCCGTCGCCGGTCGCCGCGACGAACCGGTACTCGTACCCGTCGACGTCGTCGAGCACCGGTGACTCGACGGCCCAGGCACCCTCGCCACCGATCGAGGCCGCCTGCGCCTCGGCGAGGTGCCCCTCCCCTCCGGCGAGTGCCGCGGCATCCGCGACACTCGCGGTCACCGGCTCGAGGGAGAGTGACTGGACCGCAGCCCCGCCGTCACGGCCCCGCCACTCGCAGACCACCGCCGTCACCTCCGGTGCGGCCTGTATGCCGAGGGTCGTCGACCGGCCCACGTGCGGGAGGACGGGGACGCGCTGGTCGGGCGACACGGCATACGGGTGCTCGATGCCGTAAGGACGGTGGGTGACGAGGCTGCTCATGCTCCGGCTGTCTCTCGGGTCGGTGGAGGTGGGTGAAGGGACGAAGACCTACCTGAGGAGCGCGTCGACGGCCTTCTGCGCGTCGGCGAGGGCCTGGTCGACGGTCTTGCGGCCGGCAGCAGCAGCGGTCAGCTCCTTCGTCACGGCGTCCTGCAGCTCCTGCTGGCGCTCGACGACCGGCGGCAGGACCGTCGCGTCGAGGGATTCGAAGACGGCCTGCCGGTTGGCCGGCTTGCCCGCCTTGAGGTAGCTCGCGAGCTTGGCCTCGTCGGCGACCGGCGGCAGCTCCCAGCTGGTCTTGAGGCGCAGGTCGGTCATGACGTCGGAGCTCGTGAGGTAGCTGACCCACTTCTGGGCGGCTTCCTTGTTCTTGCTCGTCGCCGACACGACGACCCCGTTGGTGAACATCGCCGAGGCCTTCTGCGTGTTGCCCGGCTCGACGACGACGTCCCACGCGAACGGCGCGTCGGCCATGCCGGAGAACAGCCAGATGCCGGTGTGCCACATCGCGAGCTTGCCGCTCTTGAAGAGCTTCGAGTCGAAGTCGGGGGTGCCGGCACCGTCGGCCTCGGTCGGCATGGTCTTGCCGGCCTTGCCGACGAGGAACGCCGCGGCCTGCTTTCCGGCGTCCGAGTTGAAGGTGGACGAAGTCTTGTCGGCGTTGAGGAACTCGCCGCCGGACTGCGCAAGAGCCTTGTAGAACTCGAAGAAGCTGATCGGCTGGTAGTCGCCCCAGACCTTCTTGGCCTTGTCGGTGAGCTTGGCCGCGGCGGCCTGCTCGTCCTTCCACGTCCAGTCGGCGGTGGGCTCGGCCACCCCGGCAGCCTTGAAAAGGTCCTTGTTGAAGAACAGGACGACGTTGCTGAACGACTCGGGCAGGCCGTACTGCTTGCCGTCGGCCTGGAACGCCTCAAGCAGCGACGGCTTGTAGGCCGCGGGCTCGACACCGCTGAGCTCCGCGAGCGCGCCGCTCTTCGTGTACGTCACGAAGTTCTCGTAGTTGAGCTCGAACGCGTCACCGGCCGTGCCGCCCGCGACCGCGGTCTGCAGCTTGGTGAAGTACGTGTCGTAAGGGGTCGTCTCGACCTGGACCTTGATCGTCGGGTTGTCCTTCTCGAACGCCGCCTTGATGGCGTCGAGGTCCTTCTCGTGGCCACCGTTGGCGGAGAAGTTCATGTAGCGGACCGTCACCGGGCCGCCGGCGGTCGCTGGGGCGTTGTCCGTCTTCGTCGCGGAGCCCTGCGCACAGGCGCCGAGCGCCAGCACGAGGCCGGCGATGACAGGCGCGACACTGCGCCTGGCGATGTTCTTCATGGGTGTGCCTTTCGGTGCCTGCCGAGACCGGGTGTGCTCTCGGACGTCTTCGGGTTGGGCTGGGCTACTTGAGCCCGGAGTGGGCCACGCCGGCGATGATGTGGCGCTGGGCGAGGAGGTAGACGATCGCGATGGGCACGATCGAGAAGACCGACCCGGCCATGACGACGTCCCACTCGGTCGTGAACTGGCCGTGGAGGGTCGACAGGCCGAGCGGCAGCGTCATGAACTCGGGAGAGCGGATGACGACGAGCGGCCACAGGAAGCTGTTCCAGCTGCCCATGAACGCGAAGACGGCGACGGTCGCGAGCGCGGGCCGGATGAGCGGCACGATGATCGTCGCGAAGATGCGCAGGTGTCCGGCCCCGTCGATGGTGGCGGCCTCGTCGAGCTCGCGGGGCACGCCCTCGACGGCCTGCTTGAGCAGGAACACCCCGAACGCAGAGGCGATCGACGGCGCGAGCAGCGCCATGTAGGTGTCCTGCAGGTTGAGCATCTTCATCTCGATGAAGAGGGGAACGACGAGCACCTGCAGCGGCACCATGAGCGTCGCGAGATAGAGCGCGAAGACGATGTTCTTCGCCTTGAAGGTCAGGCGGGCGAAGCCGTAGGCCGCCATCGTCCCCGTGACGAGCTGGAGAAGCGTCGACACGACGGCGATCCAGAAGGAGTTGAGCAGGATCCGCCACATCGGCAGCGTCTCGAGCAGGGTGCCGTAGGCGGCCGTGGTCGGGTCGTCGACCCACAGGCGCGGGCCGTCGGCGAGCGACCCCTCGGGCGTGATGCTCGTGACGACCGTCCAGAGGAACGGGAAGAGCATGACGACCGCTCCGGCCAGCACGGCGGCATACCGCAGCACGGTCAGCACTCCCCAGCGGCGCTGCGCGTTCGATGCGACCGCGGGAGCCGGTGGCGGGGCGGCCGGGCTCGGCGCCGGCGGCGGCGCAAGGGTCAGCTGGTCAGGCATGGTGCACCCACCGCTTCTGGCCGCGGATCTGCACGGCCGTGATGAGCAGGATGACGGCGAAGAGGATCCATGACAGCGCGCTGGCCTCGCCGGCTCGGCCGTAGCGGAACGTGAGGTCGTAGACCTGTCCGACGACGACCTGGCTCGCGCCCTGAGGCCCGCCGCCCGTCATGACGTAGACCTGGTCGAAGACCTGGAAGCCGTTGATGAGCGAGATGACGACGACGAAGAACGTCGAGGGCGAGAGCAACGGCAGCGTGATCCGCCAGAACCGCTGCCACGGGCCCGCGCCGTCGACGGTCGCAGCCTCGACGACGTCGCTCGGGATCGCCTGCAGGCCCGCGAGCATGATGACCATGACGAAGCCGAGGTCCTTCCACGCCGAGCTGAGGATGACGGCGGGCAGGGCCCACGTCGGGTCGGTCCACCAGCCCGGCTCGGGCAGGCCGAGCGCGCCGAGGATCGTGTTGACGAGGCCGTTGCTCGGGTTGAGCAGCCACTTCCACACGAGGGCGACGACGACCCAGCTCGTCACGACAGGCAGGAAGTACGCGGCGCGGAAGAACGCACGCGCCGGCATCCGCTGGTTGAGCGCGAGGGCGAGACCGAGCCCGCCGACGTAGACGAGCGGCAGGTAGCCGGCGCAGTAGACGAGCGTGTGGAGGAAGACCTCACGCGTCTGCTCGTCGGTGAGCAGGTCGGTGTAGTTGTCCAGGCCGACCCACCTCATGGCCGAGATGAGGTTCCAGTCGTGGAGGCTGACCCAGATCGAGCTGATCATCGGGACGGCCGTGAAGAGGAGCAGCGGCACGGCGCTCGGGGCGAGGAAGAAGAGCACCCAGCCGCGGTTGCGCCACGCGCGTCCACGGGAGCCCGTTCCCTGCGTATGCCGTGTGGTGCCAGTGGTTTTGAGCGTTCCGTGCGTCGTGGCGGTCACGAGACGTCCTCGATCGCGGCCTGGAGCCGGGCGCGGACGAGCTGACCCTGCCGGCCTCCTGCGACGGCGTCGAACGGCGTCGCGAGCACGAGGGAGGCGGCCCCGACGGCCCACTGGTCCTCGGTCCAGGGCTCGACGATGCAGCGGACGTCGCGGCGGGTCGGCATGAGGTGGCGGCGGAAGGCGGCCTCGAAGCCCGCCTCCCAATGCGCCCAGTCGTCCATGCCCTCGCCCATCAGCACGACGCACTCGGGGTCGAGCGTGTGCACGACGCCGGCGAGCGCGCGGCCGAGGAGGCGCCCGGCCTGCTCGTAGATCGCGAGAGCCTGCTCGTCGCCCGCGGCAGCCGCGCGCGAGAGGCCCTTGATGGTGCCGCGGCGCCCGATGACCCCGCGCCGGACGGCCTCGGCGACGAGACCGACCTCACCGACGTAGGCCTCGAGACAGCCGACGTTGCCGCAGCCGCAGGTCGGACCGTCGTCAGTCACGGGCACGTGTCCGATCTCGCCTGCACCGCCGTGCGCGCCCCGGCCGACGACCCCGTGCTGGACGATGCCGCAGCCGACCCCGCGGCCGATGGTCACGACGATGTAGGAGTCGTGCTGGCGGCCGATGCCGTAGACGCTCTCGGCCGCGGCAAGCGTGTTGACGTCGTTGTCGACGAGCACCGGTACACCGAGCCGGTCACGCAGCCGAGGGCCGACGGCGGCGCGCTGCCAGCCGATGGTCGGCGCGTCGACGATGCCTGAGGCCTGCGAGTCGACGGCGCCCGGGATGCCGATGCCGACGCCGAGCAGGTTGCCCTCCTGCCGCGACACGGCGTCGGCGAGCACCGAGCACAGCACGTCGAGCGCGTCGCGGGGGCTCGGGTCGAACGGCACGGACTCCGACGAACGCACCGTGCCGTCCAGGTCGACGCCGACGATGGCGATGTGGTCGGCGGTGACCTTGGCACCGATGGCGTAGCCGGCCGCGCGGTCGAGGCCGAGAAGGCGAGCAGGGCGGCCGCCCGCGCTCGGCACCGACTCGAGCTCGGTGACGAGCCGGCGGGCCAGCAGCTCCTTCGTCGTCTGCGTGACGGTGGCCGGGCTGACCCCGAGGATGCGGGCGATGTCGGCCCGCGACGAGGGTCCCCTCGTGCCGAGCAGGCCCAGCACGCTGGCGCGCACGAGGTCGCCGCGTCCGGCTGCGTGCCCGTTGGTCGTCATCGACTCACCCTTCGTCTTCCCGACTAAATTCAGGACTAAATTTAGGTCGAAAGGTAGTCGCTGAAAGTTACGTCGTCAAGAGCCCTCGGGCTGTGATGCAAAGTGCCCACTCGACCGTCGAGTGGGCACTTCGCATCGGCCAGTCACGTCGAGTGGGCACTTCGCACCAGCCAGTCGCGTCGAGTGGGCACTCACCGGCCCGCCACGTCGAGTGGGCACTTCGCATCGGCCCGCCACGTCGAGTGGGCACTTTGCACCGGTCGGGTCATCGACGGCCTGCAGGGATGGCCCGCGCGGTGCGGGTGGCGGTTTGATGGACGCATGTCAGGGCACACGCACCGCACCACGCCGCGCACACGCTCCGCAGGCCGCGGGGCCTGAGGCGCCAGGAGCTCCCGCCGTGCGGACCACGATCACAGCGACCGGCCGTGCCGACCCCGCCACGGTCTGGCGCCGCTACGAACAGCTCGCGCTCTGGTCGTCGTGGTCACCGCAGGTCCAGGAGGTCATCGCGGCCAAGCCCCGCATCGAGCCCGGCCTGAACGGCCTCGTCGTCGGACCGCTCGGCGTGCGCGTGCCGTTCGAGGTGCTGGCCGTCGACGCCGAGGCGATGGAGTGGAGCTGGCACGTGCGGCTCGGCCTGGTGCACGCGACGCTCGACCATGTCGTGCGTCCCGCGCCCGGCGGCTGTCAGGCCGAGCTCGTCATCGACGGCCCCGCAGTCGTCGTCGTGACCTATCGGCCGATCGCGGCGATGGCGCTGCGCCGTCTCGTCCAACCCGACCCGCTCCCGTAGCGGCGGGCGGAGCGGTTCAGGCCCCCTGCGCCCGACCGCCGCCGTACGCCACCTACCCAGCGGCCGGTGCGGCCTCCTCGGCCGCTGCCCGGCACGCGTCGACGATCTCGCTCAGCGCACCGTCTCGGTCGGCGGCGGGGTCGAGCGGGGTCACCTCGCGCTCCGGGCCCTGGATCCGGATGCCGTGGGGCACGGCGGAGCCGATGAGGAGCGGCAACGGGTCGGCGTCGGGGTGACGGAGCGAGACGTCCTCACGGTCGAGGACACCGACGTAGATCGGCTCCACGTCGCGGCCGTTGCGCGTCGGGCGCACGACGACGACATTCACGTCGTCGGCCGCGATCGCGATGCTGTCGACCTGCTTCGCGGCGGCGAGCACGCTGGACGCCAGCCCGGCGGCATACACCCCGTTGCGTTCCGACGGTCTGCGCGGCCGCCACACGACCTTGCCCGAGCGTGAGACCTCGCGGGCTTCGTCGGCGACGACGTCGATGGTCGGGAACCGCAGGAGCACCGTCACGTATGCCTGGTGCGTGACGGCATCGACGCCCGCGTCGAGGCACGTGACGTCGCACCCCGACAGGCGCATGGCCTCGTCGACGACCGCCACGACGATGGCGGGGTCGTGCGCCTCGAGCAGCTTCCAGGCTCCGTCGGCGAGCGCCTGTCGGCGGCCGGTGACGACCCGACGCGCAACGTTGCTCGCGCTGATGAACGCCTCGGCCCGTTCCGCCGCGACCGACTTGAGTCGCGCACTCTCGGCACGTGGCAGCCCCTTGGCGTTGGCGCCCGTCGCGTCGAGAGCCTTCTGGTTGATGGCCGCGGCTTCGGACGGCGTCACCGGCACGAGCGGCACCGCCGCGCGGCGGATGACGGGGAAGGTCTGACGGTGCAGGGAGCGAAGGTCCTCTTCGACGGCAGCGGCCTCGGCACGGTCGCCGTCCCGGCGCGCGGCTAGTGAACGGCGGGTCAGGTCGCGGATCGACAGCACTCCCGGCTCGCCGCCCGAGCTTGACGGTCCGCTGGACGGCTGGCGGTCCGACCCGCGACGCCCGCGCAGCAGCAGGCGCAGGCCGCTCTCGCGGCCACCCCGGCCCCCGCGCTCGCCGGCGACGTCCCTGCCGGCCTGCAGGTCGGAGAGCGTCGGGGTCGCAGTCTCGATGGCTGGCGTCATGACCTCTGCGAGGGCCACCGCGACCGGCCCGCCCACCCGGAACTGCACGCGTAGGCCCGACGGGTGGGCGACGAGCCGCAGGATCGGCGAGAGCCGGATGCCCGGGGACACCGTCGCCGCGCCATCGCCACTGCCACTGCCACTGCCACTGCCACCGTCACCGCCACCGCCACCGCCACCGCCAGGGTCAGCGTCGGGGTCACCAGCAGCGGTGTCCGGTCGCGTCGTCGGATCGAACGGGATCTCGGTCGCGCCGGCGGTGAGCACTCCGGCCGGCCCGTTGAGCACCGAGCCGGTCAGTCCCGAGCCACCTGCCGAGCCACGTGGCTGGTAGTACTCGCGTTCCACCGTCGTCGATCGCCCACGCCCGCCGGGAAGGTAGACCGCGGCCTCGGCCGACGAGCTGCCGTAGCCGCCGTACGTCGCGAGCGCCTCCTGGCGAGCCCGCTCCGGGAAGAGCGCCGCGAGCGAGACCGTCGACTGCGCGGCCACGGTCGCGACCGGGAAGGAGATCTTGCTCAGGTGCCCGCGCCCGTTCCGGCTCGGCTTCTCTGGGCCTGGCGGCGGCTCGGTGGCGATCCAGAACGACCAGTCCTCCGGCGGTTCGGGCCACTCGGGTTCCGGCATCCACTCGTCGTGCGGCACCCACGTCGCGGGTGGCGTGGGCCATCCCGGCGGCGGGTTGAAGCGAATGGTCATGACACATGCCCCCTCGGCCATCCCTCATGGCCCTCCCCGCCGGGCATCATCGCGCAGTCACGGCCCGTGGTGGAGGGATGGTCGAGCGAGTCCACGTGCCGTTGTCGCAGCGTAGCGCCGGAGTCGCCGCCGTGGTCGGCTCCCGCCGAGGACGTATGCCGCCCGGCCGGCGGCCCCCGCCGAACGCGCGACCTCCCGGGACGGCAGGGTCACCGCCCTCGGGGCTCCGGGCGGAGCAGGTGACGCAGGATCACGGGGACCGCGAGGACGACGCACACCGGCACCACGACGAAGAGCACGACCGCGCCGCCGCGCAGCTGCTCCGCGGCGAGGTTGCTCAGCCACGGCAGCCCGAGCCGGCCGTAGACGTCACCGGCGAGCACCGAGGTCGTGAGGGCCAGCCATGCCGCGGTCGCGAAGGCCGCCGCGACGACGATGACGAGACAGGCGAGCACGGCGCGAGGCACTCGCGGGCCGGCGACGGCGTCCCCGCCCCCGGACGGCCTCAGCACCGCTGCCGCGAGAAGCGAACCGACGGCAAGCGAGGCGCAGATCATGACGAGGTGTCCGGGATGCGTCGTGAGGGCGAGGTCGAGCAGTCCCGTCGCGTGCAGCCCGACGGCCCCGGCGAGCAGCAGGGCGGTTGCGACGACCGGACGCGTCAGGAGGCCGACGACGCCGGACCGACCGACGCCGACGACCAGCTCGCGCGGCCCGAGCGTGCCGTCGGTCCGCGCAACGAGGGCGCGCTCGGCGAGCGTGAGTGGTGACCCGGCGACGAGCAACGGCGCGACGACGAAGACGAGGGCGGCGAGCAGCGCAGCATGCCAGGAGAACGCGACCCGGCCGTAGATCCCCACCGGCCCACTGGTCGTCCAGGCGAGCGCGAGGCACCCGAGGACCCAGGACGCGGTACGCCACCACGGCCACCCTGCGACCGTGGTCGACGCCCGCCGCCGCGCTGTCGCGCCCGGCGCCTCGTGGCGTCCCACCCGGTGCGACTCGACGAGGGCACGCGCGGAGGCGACGCGGGATGCGACGACCCCCACGGCATACGCCCCGATGGCGACCACGGCGAGCGCCAGCCAGAGCCAGTCGGCCCGCCATGCCGACCACCACGCCACCGTGGCGGGGTCCGGCGGCGCGGGGAAGCCCGTCACGGCGAGCGCCGGCGTCGGGTCCGGCACGTCCTCCGGCACGGGAGGGGCGCTGCGCGACAGCGCAGCCCCGACCCCGATCGCCACGCCCATGAGCACCACCTCGCCGAGCGCGAGTCGCAGGAAGGCGCGGGGACGGACGCCGGCCTCCAGAGTGACGATCGTGGAGTGCCGGTGCCGCCAGCCCGCCACGCCGAGGGCGACGAGCACGAGCGCCTTGACGACGAGGAGCAGGCCGTATGCCGTCGAGAGGTCGCCCCAGGAACCGAGCCGTGTCGTGGCGGCGAGCACGCCGGACACGGCGATCGTGATGAAACCGAGGAGCGCGAGGGAGGAGTAGCGCCGGGCCACGCGCGGCAGGTCGGTGAGCACCCGGTGGAGCAGGATGAGCACGACGAGGCCACCGACCCAGAGCGTGGCCCCGACGAGGTGCAGGCCCATGGCGTTGACCGACGTCTCGTGGTCGTCGGATGCGCCCGTGTGGCTCGCAAGGCCGAGGACGAGGATCCCGGAGCCCGCGACGCCCCCGAGCCACGCCGCTGCCACGCGTCCGCGGGCCACCGCGGCACCACTGGCCACGACGAAGGCGCACGCCGCGCTGATGAGCCCGATCCGGGTCGCGTCGATCTCCCACGCGAGCTCGCCGAGCTGGGGCGCGAGGGCCGGGTCGCTGAGGGGCAGCCCGGCCGCGTCGGCGAAGGTGAGCACCACGCCGGCGAGAGCGGTGATGGCCCAGACGAACCCGGCGCCCGTCGCCAGGCGAACGGCAGGGACCGGGGCCATGGCGCTGAGCCGCGGGCCGGAGCGCTCGGGTGCCGGCACGATCGAGGCGGCGAAGACGAGCGCCGCGAGGGTCACGGCGGCGGCGACGTCGTGCACGACCCGGACGACCGGCACCGACCACCGCACGAGCGGACCGGCGTCCTCGACGAACACGAGGGGAGCCATCGCCCCGGTCGACCACGCGGCCACGACGGTCGCGACGATCCCCGCACCCATCGCCAGCAACGGAGCGAGAGACGGGCGCACGCCCTCGGGCCGCGGCAGCTCCACCAGGGTCCGCAGCTCGTCGACCGCCTGCTCGTGGTCGGGGCGCATCGGGCCGGTCATGTCGACGTGTTCACGAAGCCGATGAGGATCGCGCCCCACCACCCGATCTGGGAGATGACGGTCGCGCCGAGGAGAAGCCGCCAGTCTCGCCGGGGCAGGTCGCCCGGCTTGACGTAGGGCGGCAGCTGCGCGAGGCGGCGCCGGAACTCGCTCATCGCGGCACCGTTCCACGCGACGGCGAGCACGAGGACGAGCTTGGTGAGGGTCACCGGTGACGACAGGTTCGGGTGGAGCAGGGCGCCCGAGGCGATGAGGCCGCCGAGCCCGAGCCAGATGAGAGGCCCGGCCGCGGCAGCGAGACGGGTCGACTCGGTGAGTCCGCGGCGGCCGCTGAGCCACAGCAGACCATGCCAGTCGATGACGAGGACCGTCCCGAAGGACACGACGAGCGACAGGACGTGCAGCGCCAGCACGGCCGGACGCAGCGGGTAGTCGGCCGGCACGAGGCCGGACACGGCGACGGCTGCGAGCAGCGTGACGAGGATCAGTGGGAAGCGGTAGGCCGGCAGGAGCCGCGGCAGCGTCGGGAAGATGTCGTCACCCGCATGGAGGGGGATGCGTTCCTCCGGCGGCTCGGCGTCGCGCCGCTCCCCCGGCCCGGGTGATGCGAGCTCGCCCTCGAGCGGCAGCGTTCCGGGCGAGGGAAACATCTCGAGGATCGAGTCGAGCATCGCGATGATGTGCTCTGGATCATGCGGCTGGGCGGGCTCGGCGGGTCCTGGTTGCCCAGCGGAGGTGGCGGGTTGTTGTTGCTCAGTGGGCTCGGCTGGCTCGGTGGGTTCGGGTTGCTCGGGCTCGCCGACGTGCTCGTCGGTCGGCTCGTCGGCAGGTTCGTCGAGAGGTGCCGCGGGCGTGGGATCGAGGCTGGCGTCGTGGGCGGCGACCCACCGCCGGAGCGTGCTGGAGGCAATTCCGAGCTCGGCGGCCACCTCGGACACGCGAGCACCGGGCACTTTCGACCGTTCTACCGCATTTGTCCGAAATGCCTTGTCATACAAGCGTTTCGAAGGTTGGACAGGATCTTTGGCCGTCTCCGATCCCCGGTCGGGCGGGAGCACGGTCATCGCAACCACCCGCCCTCACTCTCCGAGAGATGAGCCGAATCAACCATGACAGAACAGAATTCGTTCGGATAGTAGCCCGGAACGAACGAGGCACATCACCCTGTGGCCACGCCTCGGGCATTCGGCCCGCACACAGCATTCCATGGGGCGATATGTCCGATTCGCCCGTATGCCAAGGGGTTTCACGGACTCGTACGCGGCAGTAGCACGTTATCGTTTCATCGAGGTCGCAGCGCCGGTTGGGGGCCGGGTGTGCGTGCGACCTCAGAGACGTAGTGGGGGAAGAGCATGGGTGAGCAACCGCAGACGCGGCGGGAGATGAGAGAGGCCGAGCGAGCTCGGCGGGGTTACGTGCCGGTCGTCATCGCCCTGGTGGCGGTCGCCGTGTTGGGCACTGCCGTGTGGTTCGGCAAGGGCCTGTTCACGTCGCCCTCTCCTTCCGGCTCGCCGTCGCAGATCCCGGGCGCGGCAGCGCCCCTCAAGACGACGCCGGGGACGCAGCCGTCGACGACGACGACCGGTCCGTCCGAGACGACGACGCCAGCCGAGGACCCGCTCGCCGCTGCCGTGGCCTCGTGCCGGACCAAGTGGGGCCTGCAGTCAGCGGCCCGCGCCGATGCATATCTCTCGCTCGGCCAGTGGGGCCGCCACCTCGCCATCATGAACGACCTCCAGGCCCGCAAGATCACCCTTGCCAAGGCGAAGGCCCTGTGGCCGGCGACGACCGAGAAGGCTGCCGAGAACATCAGCGCGTTCCGTGCCGCCGACAAGGCTCTCGCCGCGTCGGCAGAGAAGTGCGCCGTCGATGCCTCCGCGACCGGCCCCCTCGCCGACGCCGTGCGCGGCTGCGCGACCTCCATGAAGACCGTCGACACCGTGCTCGCCCGCGCCCGCACCGCCATCGCACCGTGGGAGACGCACCTCAAGGACCAGTCGCACTACAAGGCCGGCGGCATGACCCCGGCTGCAGCCGAGTCGGCCTGGCGCGCGCTGTGGAGGAAGGGTCTGGCGACCCTGCCCGCCTACACGCAGGTCGCAAACCAGGGCCAGGCCGCAGCCTGCAAGCTCCCAGCTTGACCGACTCCGGGTGCGAAGTGCCCACTCGACGCTCGACTGGGCAGTTTCCACCGGCGGAGCTGGGTGCGAAGTGCCCACTCGACGCTCGACTGGGCAGTTTCCACCGGCGGAGCTGGGTGCGAAGTGCCCACTCGACGCTCGACTGGGCAGTTTCCACCGGCGGAGCTGGGTGCGAAGTGCCCACTCGACGGTCGACTGGGCAGTTTCCACCGGTCAGGTTCCGCCGGCCTCGAGCAGCTCGTCGACCTCCTCGTCGGCGAGCGCCTCGGCGCAGAGCCGGACGATGTCCATCACGTCCGGGTCCGGGGCGACCGCAACGAGGTCGTGCGACGGACCGTCGAACTGCATCGGTCGGGCCGCAGAGCCGAGGAGCAACGGGACCGGGTCGGCGAGCACCGGCCGGAGGGTGACGGCCTCGCGGCTCAGGCAGCCGACGTAGATCGGCTCGAGCCCGTGGCCCGTCGCGGCCTGGCGGACGACGACGAGCTGTACGTCGTCGGAAGCGACCGCGACTGCGATCACCCGGCGCGCCGTGGCGAGGGCGAACGACGCGAGCCCGCCGAGGTAGATGGCGTTGCGCTCCGACTGGGTGCGCCGGCGCAGCATCCGGCGGCCGCTCGACGACACCCCCGGGCCGCGCTCGCCGACGATGTCGAGGCCGGGGTAGCGGGCGACGACGGTGACGTAGCCGCGCCCCGTGTCGGACTCCCAGCCGGCGTCGATGCAGGTGGCCCCGGACCCCGCCGCCGCGAAGTCGGCGTCGAGCTCGGCGATGACGGCGCAGCGGTCATGACCGGCCAGCTCGTTCCACTCGTCGTCGAGGACGGCGGCCCGGTGCTGGGCGATGACGGAGTGAGCGACCTCGACCGTCCGGCTGAAGCCGTCGGCCTCGGTCTCCGCGATCGCCTTGGCCTTGGCGCGAGCCGCGCGTTTGAACAGTGAGATCTGCGGCAGCGCCGCACGGAACGCCTTCCGCTGCAGGTCCGTGCGTTCCTTGCCGGAGATGACCGGCGGCTCGGGAGGCTCGGGGCGGCGCCGCGGCGCGTGGGTCTCGACGTGGAGTGACCCGAGGGCCTCCTCGATGGCGCGCAACGCATAGAGGTCACCGGACTGCTGGGCGGCCCGGGCTCGTTCCTCGAGCTCGCCGACCGTGGGCGGTCCCGAGGCCGACGACCCGGGTCCGGGGCGGGACTCTGCCGCTTCGCGGGCCCCGATGCCGGTCCCCATGCGTACCCGGGCCCGCGACGCGCCGTCGCCGGCCCGGGGAGCGAGCATCGCCCGGAGCCCGGACGCGGAGGACTGGAGCCGCACCTCGGGTGCGACCCTGAGCAAGAGGTCCACGTCAGAGGTCCAGGCGGCCCGCAGAGCTCACCAGGCCGTCGAGCTCCCACGACGTGTCGGCCGCGGCGCGGCTCGTGGACGAGGCCCGGCTGGACGAGGCGGTCGCCGCCTCGAGGAAGTCGGACGAGGCGCGGGCGCGCAGGCCGGCGAGCCAGGTGCCCCGGTCGGTGCCGTACGTCGCGGCGGTCTTGCGCGGCGCCGTCCCGAAGCGCGGGGTGTCGAGCCGGCCCGCGTCGATGCCGGCGGCCTCGAGCAGCGCGAGGTCGGCCCGTCGCTCGTCGCGGTCCGAGACCGTCCAGAACGTCCAGCCACGTGGCGGCGTCGGCCAGCTCGGGTCGGGCATCCACTCGCCGTCCGGAGCCCACGACGCCGACGGAACTGGCCATCCCGGAGGAGCATTGAAGCGCACCGACATGTCTACCCCTTTGACCTGGACGCTGACCGGGGCCGACCCTGACCCCGACTCCACAGCTCGCACGCTACGACCAAAGCCGGGCAAAGTCTCCGAAATGGACAAAAACCCCAGACCCGACGCACCGCCCCTTCTCAGGGGTCGTTCGGGGGCGGCTCGGGGTCGACCCCGATGGGCACCGTCGGCGGTCGGCCGCACGCTTGGAGCATGACGACGAGCACGCTCACCCAGGCCCACGCGACGACCGTCGCGTCGTCGCGGCCCTCGACCGCTCGGGGTCCCGTCGACCGCACCCCCGCCCTCGCCCTCGTCGCGCCCCTCCTGCTCTTCGCCCACGGCATCCTCGAGTGGGTCGACGGCCTCGGCCGCGGGGGGCTCGACGACTCCGTCAGCCCCGGCTCCGGCCCGCTGGCCTTTGCCGCCGGCGCCCTGCTCGTGGCTTCCGTGGGGGCCTTCGCGTGGCTCACGACGAGTCTCGGCTCGCGCGCCGAGCACCTACCCGTGGCCGTGCCGACGGCGCTGCTCGCCGCGTTCGGCGCGGGCGCCACCGGCGCCGTCTGGATCGGCCGGCTCACCGGGCTCCTCGGCGACACGATCCCCACGGCCCTGTCGGTCGGTGGCGGGGTCCTCACCAGCCTGGCCCTCGCCCTCGTGCTCGCCACCCTCACCGTCGAGGCGCGTATGCCGGTCGGCTCGCTCGCGCTGGCCGGTGTCGCAGCCGTCCTGCTGGCCCTCCCCTGGGGTCTCGGGCCGCTGGGAGCGCTCGTCCTGCTCATCGCACTTGCGCCACTGACCCGCGTGGCCCAGCCCGCCTGACGCAGTCACCGCACATGTGGCAGGCGCCGCCGCATCTCGGCGCGCGCAACAGGCAGTTGGGTCCGAGGATGTGGGAGGCGCCCGACACCGGGCGCCGACTCGAATTCCCTCACCCAACGGGAGCACACCGCATGCGACACCCCAGCCTGACCAGACGCGGCATCGTCGCCGTCGCGTCCCTCGCCCTCGCCTCGACGGCCGCCGTCGGCGGCGTCGCCGTCGCCTCGACCGCCGACGTGACCGAAACCGAGCCCGTCTCGACGCCGGTCACCATCAACACCCCGAACGGCCTGCTCATGAGCTACGTCGTCAACGCCGACACGGCCGGCCCCGGCCACACCGTCGTCGTCGAGACCGCCGTGCGCAAGGCCGGCGGTGTCGTCGTGCAGTCCTGGCCCTCGATCGGCGTCGTCATCGCGCACTCGACCAACGGCTCGTTCCGCGCGGACGTCGCGGCCGCCGGTGGGACGTTCGTCGAGTCCGTCGGCGCGACCCGCTCCGTCGGGGTGTCCGAGGGCACGCCGGCCGGCCTCGGTGCCACCTGGACCGGGGCGGCCGACTACAAGAACGGCGCGAAGAAGGCGACGAACGGCGACATCGAGGCCGAGACGACGCCCGCCGACACCGCCGACCCGCGCGAGGCCGAGCAGTGGGACCTGCAGATGATCAAGGCCGACCAGGCCCACGCGATCACCGACGGGTCGCGCAACGTCCTCGTCGGCGTGCTCGACAGCGGCATCGACCGAGACCACCCCGACCTCGTGGCCAACCTCGACGTCGCGAGCTCCGTCAACTGCACCGACGCCGGGCGCCCGACGGCGACGGGCTGGGAGCCGACGACGAGCGACCACGGCACCCACGTCGCAGGCACCATCGCCGCCGCACGCAACGGCGTCGGCATCGTCGGCGTCGCCCCGGGCGTGCGGCTCGCCTCGGTCAAGGTGGTCAACGACGCCGGCTTCATCTACCCGGAGTACGCCGTGTGCGGCTTCGTCGAGGCCGGCCTCAAGCACATGGACGTGACGAACAACAGCTACTACGTCGACCCGTTCGAGTTCTACTGCGAGGACCAGCCCGACCAGTACGCCGCCAAGGAGGCCGTGCGCCGCGCCGTGAGCTGGTCGACGGCGCAGGGTGTCGTGCACGCCGCTGCGGCCGGCAACTCGGCCCACGACCTGTCCGACAAGTCGTCGTTCCAGGACACCGGCAGCCCGGACGACGGCGTCGCCGTGACACGCACGCTCAACAGCGGCTGCCACGACATCCCCACTGAGCTCGACGGCGTCGTCACCGTGTCGTCGATGCAGCGCTTTCCGGCAGGCACGCTCCAGAGCCGTCTCTCGTCGTTCAGCAATCGTGGTCTCGGTTCGATCGACGTTGCCGCCCCGGGTTCGTCGATCCTGTCGACGATCGTCGACAAGAACGGCTACGGCCTCAAGAGCGGCACGTCGATGGCATCGCCGCACGTCGCCGGTGTCCTCGCACTCATGAAGTCGGTCCACCCGACGTGGACGCCCGCGCAGCTGGTCCAGAAGCTGCGCTCGCAGGCCGACGACAAGGCGTGCAACGCCGCCACTGGTGGTCCGGTGTGCGTCGGTCCGGTCGAGGACAACAGCTACTTCGGTGAGGGCGTCGTCGACGCGCTCGACGCCGTGAGCTGACACACCCCGTCCGACCCCGCCGAACGCGGTGTTCGGTGTCGAACTCAGTGGTGCACCACCGTTTTCGGCACCGAACGCCGCGTTCGCGCGTTTCAGGGGGCGAGGTGAGGGGTGTGGCGGAGGGAGTGGACGGTGCGCACGAGCAGGACGAGCGCGACCGCCTGGCTCACAGCCACGACGACCACGAGAGCGCCGAGCGACCGCTCGTAGAGCCAGCCCGCGACGAGCCCGCCGACGACCGCGAACGCCCCCTGCACTCCCGCGAAGACGCCGTATGCCGTCGCCCTCCGCGGCGCCTCCACGACCTCCGCGACGAGCGCCTTGACCGTCGAGTCCTGCACGCCGTACGCCAGGCCCCAGACCGCGACCCCGACGAGGGCGACCCACAGGCTGCCGGACAGCGCGAGCGCGGGGACGAGCGCGACGAGCACCGGCACGGCATACAGCACGGCACCGCCGCGGCGGTCGTACGCGAGACCGACGCAGAGGGCCGCGAGCGCCTCGACACCCATGGCTCCGGCATACACGAGGGGCACGGCGGCGACGGCGACGAGCCCGGTGACGCTGAGGTGGTAGCCGATGATGCCGAAGGTGACGAGTCCGCCGGTGGTCAGGCCGGCGGCCAGCGCGTAGCCGAAGAACTCGCGCGGGAGGCCGGCACCGACCGCGTCGGCGAACCAGCCACGGACCCCGCCCCTGCTCGGGTCCGGCTGGGCGGCAACACGATCGGCGGGCTCGGGCTCGGCGACCGTGTCGTAGACGGCCGGGTCGGGGACGCGCGCGCGGATGACGAGGAGCAGCAGCATGGCCGCGACACCGGGGACGGCCAGCACGGCCATGCTCGGCCAGATCACGCCGGTCGCACCGATGACGGCGGCCACGAGCAGCGGGCCGGCGAACGCACCGAGCTGGTCGAGCGCCTTGTGCACGCCGAACCCTCTGCCGCGTCCGACGGCCGACGCGACGTGCGCGAGCAGGGCCGACTTCGACGGGCTGCGCACGGCCTTGCCGGCACGCTCGAGGAGGATGAGGACTGCAGCGAGCACGAGCCCCGCGCCGCCGACGAACGGCGGCAGGGCGAGGAGCGGCACGCACACCGCGGTGAGCCCGTAGCCGGCGATCGTCAGGCCCCAGTACCGGCCGGTCCGGTCGGCGAGCGGTCCGAACACGAGCCGCAGGACGAGCGCCATGGCCTCCCCCGCCCCGGTCACGAGCCCGACGACGACGGCGCTCGCGCCGAGCGACGCGAGGAGCGGGCCGTACACCGACCGGGCGCCCTCGTAGACCATGTCGGCGGCGAGGCTGACGAAGCCGAACCACCACACGACGCGCCATGCCGACCACACCCTCGTGGGTCCGCCCAGGGCGTCGTCCGTCATGGTGGGAAAGGTAGCAACGGCGGCTTAGCCTGATCCGGTGAGCAACCCAGAGCGTCGTCCGGCCGAGCTCGTCTGCGGCTCCGAGGAGGGCGGCCCCTCGACCGCCGTCGTCTTGCCGTACCGGGAGGTGCCGCTGGGCGGGCCGCGAGCCATGCCGGTACGCCGCAGCCTCCCCCAACGCGAGCGCTCGCTCATCGGCGCCTGGTGCTTCGTCGACCACTACGGTCCCGACGACGTCTCGCAGACCGGCGGCATGGCCGTGCCGGGCCACCCGCACACCGGCCTGCAGACCGTCTCGTGGCTCTTCTCCGGCGAGGTCGAGCACCGAGACACGACCGGCGCGCACGCGTTCGTCCGGCCGGGCGAGCTCAACATCATGACCGCGGGGTCCGGCATCGCCCACTCCGAGTACTCGACGCCCGGGACGACCGTGCTGCACGGCGCGCAGCTGTGGGTCGCCCTCCCCGAGGCCGACCGGTTCGCGGCGCCGGGGTTCGAGCACTACGCGCCGCCCGCAACCGACCTCGACGGCGCACGCGTCCTCGTCTTCCTCGGCAGCCTCTTCGGGCAGACCTCGCCCGTGACGATGTTCTCCGACCTCGTCGGGGCCGAGGTGACCCTCGAGCCGGGGCGCTCGCTCGAGATCGAGGTCGACCCGGGCCACGAGCACGGGCTGCTCTGCGACACCGGGCTGCTCACGGTGGGTGACGCGACGGCCAAGCCGGGCGAGATCGTCTTCCACTCGACGGGTGCCTCGCGGATCACTGTCGCGGCCGGACCCGACGAGCCGGCCCGCTTCCTCGTGCTCGGCGGTGCGCCGTTCGGCGAGCAGATCGTCATGTGGTGGAACTTCATCGGCCGCAGCCACGACGAGGTCGTCGGGTTCCGTGAGCAGTGGCAGCAGGCGCGCGAGACGGGCGGCTCCGCGGCATACGGCACCTTCCCCGACGCGTGGGAGCACACGCTGCCCGCACCGGGTCTGCCGAACCTGAGGCTCCGCTCCCGCGGCTGAGACCGGGTGCAAACTGCCCACTCGACCCGCTCCACCCACTCGAGCGCCACGGCCCCACGACCGCTACGACCGCCACGACCCACTCGACCCACTCGACCCACTGGACCCGCTCGACCCGCTCGACCCGCTCGACCCGCTCGACCAACACGACCAACACGACCAACACGACCAACACGACCATCGAGTGGGCACTTTGCACCAGGAGTTGGAGCGTCGAAGGGGGCACGACGAGGATGGGCCCCATGCGCGCGACGACCATCCACGCCCCTGGCGACATCCGCCTCTCCGAGGTGCCCGACCCCACGATCGAGCAGCCGACCGACGCCATCGTCCGGGTCGTGGCGGGCTGCATCTGCGGCTCCGACCTCTGGCCGTACCGCGGCGCCAACCCGATCGACGCCGGATCCACGATCGGCCACGAAGCCGTCGGTGTCGTCGAGGAGGTCGGCGACGAGGTGCGTGAGGTCCGGGCGGGCGACTTCGTCGTCATCCCGTTCTGCCACAGCGACAACACCTGCCCGCACTGCCGCGCCGGGTTCACGTCGGTCTGCGACCAGCAGGGCTGGACCGAGAGCGGACAGGCCGAGCTCGTCCGGGTCACCCAGGCGGACGGCAGCCTCGTCCGCACCGACGGCATGCCCGACGACGCCCTCATCCCGTCGCTGCTCACGCTCTCGGACGTGATGGCGACGGGCTGGCACGCCGCCGTCTCGTCTCGTGTCCGCCCGGGCGGCACGGCCGTCGTCATCGGCGACGGCGCCGTGGGGCTCTGCGGGGTCATCGCCGCCAAGGAGCTCGGCGCCGAGCGGATCGTCGCCATGTCGCGCCACGAGCCGCGCCAGGCACTGGCCCGCGCGTTCGGGGCCACGCACGTCGTCGCCGAGCGCGACGACGCCGGCGTCGCAGCGGTCATGGAGCTCACCGACGGCGTGGGCGCCGACTCGGTGCTCGAGTGCGTGGGCACCGACCAGTCGATGAAGACGGCCTTCCGCATCGGCCGGCCCGGCTCGACGGTCGGCTTCGTCGGCGTCCCGCACGGTGTGGAGCTGCCCGTTCGGCAGATGTTCGTCAACAACGTCGGTCTCGCCGGAGGCATGGCTCCGGTCCGCGCTTACCTGCCGGACCTGCTCGAGCGCGTCCTCGACGGCCGCATCGACCCGGGCAGGGTGTTCGACCTCACGCTCCCGCTCGACGAGGTCGCCGAGGGCTACCGGGCGATGGACGAACGCCGCGCCATCAAGGTCCTCCTGCGCCCCTGACCGGTTTGGCAGGTCAGGGCACGGGCTGTCGCCCGCGGCACGGGCTGCTGTTCGCGGCACGGGCCGCGTCTCGCCGAGCGGCCCGTGCCCCGAAACGCAGTCCGTCGTCAACCGGTGCCGGGTACGAGGGGTCACGTGACCCACGCCCGGCTCATCGACACCGCCGCCCCGAGGGCGCCTCGTGGTGTCGTCCTCGTGCTGCACGGCGGCGCCGCGCGGCGACGCCCGATGCGGGTCAGCCCCACCCAGCTGTCCGTGCTGCGCATGGTGCCGATCGCGAGCCGCATCGCGCGGGCCGGCGGGGGCGAGCTCGCCGTGCTCCGGCTGCTCAACTCGACGCGCGGCTGGGACGCCCACCACACCCCCGTCGACGACGTGCGATGGGCGCTGCGCAGGGTGGCCGAGCGGTTCGACCCGGACGTGCCCGTCTGCCTCGTCGGGCACTCCCTAGGCGGACGGGCGGCGCTTCTCGCGGCCGGCGAGGACGCGGTCGTCAGCGCCGTGGCGCTCAACCCGTGGGTCCATCCGCACGAGGGCCATCTCGACCTGATCGGTCGCCGCATCCTCATCGTCCACGGCGACGACGACCGGGTGGCCCGGCCGACCAGCTCCGCCGCAGTCGCGCGCGACCTGGCACGGACGGCGCGCGTGGGTTACGTGACCGTCGACGGCGGCCGGCACGCGATGCTCCGCCGCCACGACGTGTTCGACGGACTGGCCGCCGGTTTCGCCACCGCGACCCTGCTCGGCCACCGCCCAGAGGGCGTCCTCGCGCGGGTCCTCGCCGGGGAGGAGTGGGTCGACATCTGACCGCCACCGTGGGCTGCCCGGGCACCTGACCGTTATGCCCGTATGGCGAAGTTGCTTTGCAGACGACCGATTCGCCCAATACAGTCGAGTCATCCCCTCCAACGACCGGTCCGGAACTAGGTGAGGACCACGATTGGCCCCGCGATTTGCGTCCGTCGATGACTACATCGCGTCCTATCCAGAGGAGACGCGAACCCAGCTAGCTGGTGTGCGCCGAGCCATCCGTCGCGCCGTCCCCCAAGCGGGCGAGAAGATCAGCTACGGCATGGCGACCTTCACCATCGAGGGCAAGCCGCTGATCTACTACGCCGGCTGGAAGAACCACGTCGGCCTCTACCCGGTCCCCACCGGCGACCCGGAGTTCGAGGAGGCCATCGGCCCCTACCGCAGGGCCAAGGACACCGTCCGCTTCCCGATCAACCGGCCCGTCCCCCTCGAGCTCGTCGCCGAGATCACCGAGCTGTGCCTCAAGCGGCGCGCCGCCGTCGACGAGGACACCGGCCCCTGACCATCGTCGCGCGGAGCCGGGCCGGGTCGAGCGGGCTCAGGCCGGCGTGATCCGGAGCGTCACGAGCTGGAACGCCCGCAGTGACACGGTGATGTCGTCGTCGGCGACGAGGGCGCGTCGGCCGTCGAGCACCGGCGAGTCGTCCTCCAGCAGGTCGACCTCCGACACCGCCGACCACGCGAACCCGGGCCGCAGCACCGCGCGCGCCCGGCCGCCGCGCGACTCGTAGAGCCGCACGACGACGTCGCCGCTGCCGTCCTCGGCCAGCTTGACCGCCTCGACCACGACCGCGGGGTCGCTGACCCCGATGACCGGCCGGGCGGCAGGCCCATCGGAACCGGCTGCGGGAGTGAGCGACCCGAGCAGCGGGAGGTGGACGGCATACCCGTGCTCGATGGCCTCGGCGATGTCGGCTCCAGGGACGATGCCGAAGCGGATGACGTGCTCGCCGACCTCCTCCGAGCTGTCGGTGGCGGGGTCGGGGAAGGACGGCGACCGCAGAAGGGTCAGGCGCATCGTGGTCACGGGCTCGCCCGCGTCAGTGACCGACCGGCGGACGGCGTGGCCGTAGGTCGCCTCGTTGACGAGCGCGACGCCCCAGCCCTCCTCCCCGACGTGGAGCCAGCGGTGCGCCACCATCTCGTGGCGCGCGGCCTCCCACGATGTGTTGTCGTGCGTGGGCCGGCGCAGGTGGCCGAACTGGATGTCGGCGCTGCTGTGCGGAGCGAGCACCGAGACGGGGACGTATGCCGCCAGGGCCCGCTCGCGCTCGCGCCAGTCGACGCGCACCTCGACGTCGACACGCGGGGAGTCCGCGGTGACGGTGGTCCGCTGCACGAACGTCGAGCGCCCGACGGTGCCGCGCGCCTCGACGACGGCGCGCAGCGGTCCCTGCTCGACGACCTCGGCCACGCAGTCGACGGGCGAGGTCGGCGAGATCCACGTGCGGCTGTGCGGCTTGTCGAGGTCCCACGCGTCCCACATCGCCGGCACGTCCGGGTGCAGGCGCAGCTCGGCGGCGGACCGGCCGGACGGCATGACGTCGCGGTCCCCGTGACGGTGGTCGACGAGCCGTTCGATCGAGCCGTCGCCGGAGACCGTCGCGGAGACGAGGCCGTTCGAGAGGGTGAGCCCGTCGACGGTGACCGGGTGCTCCGGTTCGACGACCGTCGTCGCCCCGGCCGAGAGCGGCGCCACGTCGACGAGCGAGAGCTCTCCCTCGCCGTTCTCGACGACCTCGCGCCTGGCGAAGGGGCCCGCGTTGAGCAGCCCCCCGCCGAGCAGGTCGAGCCCCTCGTCGACGAGGCGGTGCAGCTCGGTCGTCAGGCGGGCGAAGTCGTCGCGCGCCTCGCGGTGCACCCACGCGATCGCGCTGCCGGGAAGGATGTCGTGGAACTGCAGGAGCAGCAGGCGTTCCCACGCCAGGCGCAGTCGTTCGGCCGGCCACTCCCCCAGGCCGCGCAGGCCGACGAGGGTCCACAGCAGCTCGGCCTGGCGCAGCAGCGCCTCGCAGCCGCGGTTGCCGACCTTCATCGCGCGCTGGCTCGTCAGGGTGCCGCGGTGCAGCTCGAGGTAGAGCTCGCCCGACCACGTGGGCGCACGGTCGGCGTACTCCTCACGGACGCCGTCGAAGAACGACTGTGCCGTGCCGACCTCGACAACCGGCGACCCCTCGAGCGAGCGCAGCCGCCGGGCGCGTTCGAGCATCTCGCGCTCGGGACCGCCGCCGCCGTCGCCGAAGCCGAACGGGATGAGCGCCCGCCGCGAGCGGCCCTTGTCGAGGTGCTGGCGCGCGGACCGGTGCAGGTCGGCTCCGCCGAGCTTGCTCTCGTAGGTGTCGGCCGGCGGGAAGTGGGTGAGGATCTGCGTGCCGTCGATGCCCTCCCACCAGAACGTGTGGTGCGGGAACGTGTTCGTGTCGTTCCACGAGAGCTTCTGCGTCAGGAACCACTCGGCGCCCGCCAGGCGGGCGATCTGGGGGTATGCCGCGGAGTAGCCGAACGAGTCGGGCAGCCACACGCCGGTGCACCGGACGCCGAGCTCGCGCTCGAAGAAGCGCTGGCCGTGGAGCAGCTGGCGCACGAGGGACTCCCCGCTCGGCATGACGCCGTCGGCCTCGACCCACTGCCCGCCGACCGGCTCCCACGTCCCGGCGGCGACGGCATCCCGGATGCGCTGCCAGACCGCCGGCTGCTGCTCCTTCATCCACGCGTACTGCTGGGCGGACGAGCAGGCGAAGACGAGCTCGGGGTAGTCGGCCGCGAGCGCCGTGACGTTGGCGAAGGTGCGGGCGCACTTGCGGACCGTCTCGCGCACCGGCCAGAGCCATGCCGAGTCGATGTGGGCGTGGCCGACGGCGGTGAGGCGCTGGGCGCTCGTCACGGCCGGGGCGGCGAGCACGCCCGCCAGGGCCGCACGAGCCGCGCCCGCGGTCCCACGCACGTCGTGGACGTCGAGCACCGCGAGCGCGTCGTCGAGCGCTGCCGTCACCTCGAGCCGGCGCGCGTCCCGCTCGGGCAGCTCGGTGACGAGGTCGACGAGGACGTCGAGGTCCATGGCGAGGCCGAAGACCTCCGGCTCGAAGACGGCGACGTCGATCCGGCCGAGGGCGTACCGGGCTTCCTCACCGGCCGTGTCGCGTTCACCGAGACCAGTCGGGCGGAAGCCGTGCTCCATGACGGCCGGGTTGCCGGCCGCCTCGAGGAGCAGGTGGATCGGCTCGCCACCGACCGCCGGCGCCGCCACCCGGTGCCACCGGTTCATCGGGTGGATGCCCTTGAGCGGCGTGCCGTCGGCGTCGTGGAGCAGTCCCTCGGCCTGGAAGCCCGGCCCCTCGCCGCGGAAGCCGAGGTCGATGACGACCTCGACGACCTCGCCCGCGAACCCCTCGGGCACCGACCCCGTGATCTCGAACCACCACGTCGACCACGGCTCACCCCACGGCGTGCCCTGGCCGACCGGCTCGAACTGCCCTTCGGCGGCCGCGCGCAGCGCCTCGACGACCGGCACGGGCTCGCCCGGCACGTGCCACGCGGACGTCGCGAGCGGCATTCGGTCTCGGTGGACCGCCGGGGTCACGTGCTCGGCGAGCACGCGGCGGGCGCGGCGGAGGACGTGTGCGCTGTCGTCGAACACGTCCCGACCCTAGCCACCGGCCCGGGTCAGTCGAGGTGGTTCACCTGGTCAGCTGCCGGGCGAGGCTCCGATGACCGACAGGACGTTGCCGGCGGGGTCGGTGAACCACGCGATGTGCGGACCCTCCCCGCGGAGGACGCCCTTCTCGTCGGTCTCGAGGGGCGTGCCCTCGTACCTCTCGAAGGTCACGCCGCGCGAGGTCAGGTCGTCGACGGCCGCCTCGACGTCGTCGACCGGGAAGTTGAGGATGGTGAACGTCGCCGGCGTGTGGTCCGGCTTCGGGTAGATGACGACCGGCCGGTCGCCGCCGTCGCCGGCGAGGTGAAGCGTCAGCATGCCGTTCTCCTCGGTGACGCGCAGGCCCAGGGTGTCGGCGTAGAACGCCTTCGCAGCGGGGATGTCGTCGACGGAGAAGCCGCTGAACGCGTGGGAGCTCTCGAGCACGGTCGGTCCTTCCTCCGGGGCGCGCGGTGGCGCGCCGTGTCCTCCCAGTGAAGTCCCGTCGGGGGACGCGCGGCAGGGATACAGCGGAGAAAGTTCTCCTGACGCCGAACCTCGCCGAACCGACGCCGCCCCGGCCCGAGACGCACCATCGCGTATGCCGTGTGGCGGGCGATTCCGGACCCCGCGCCCGGCTGGGAGCCGACCGCCCGGCATACCCACGGGCCGCTTCGGGCCCTCAGGAAGCCGGTGTGACCCGGGTCTCACTATGAGAGAGGTAAAGCGCCGGTAAGCCGCATGAAAACGGACGTTCAAGGACATTGCCCGCGCGTCACCGTTACCTCAACGTGACTTTTGCCAGTTGACTCGTCTACAGTTCCCGGAGTCCGGCCATCTGGTCGGGCTCTCGCGAGGTGGACCGCCTAGTCCTGTCACCGCCTCACGGGAGACAGCAACCTTGTGACAGGAGCGGAGGAACCACACGTTTCTCCGGGCGTCCGGCGCAACGACTCCGGACGTCCTTGGGGTGAAGTACTCGCCCGGATCGCGACCCGTCGCGCACCGGGGGCAGCACCGGGCACCTTTCCGCCCGAACCCGACAGCTAACTTCGTAGGCGCGGAGAGGTACAGCGTGAACCACGACAACAATCGCGGTCGCCACCGCGCGCCCGGACGTCACAACCCCCTCAACGAACTCAAGCTCCTCGCCCGCGAGTCGGCTCAGCCGGCCATGAAGGGCGCGGCCGTCGTCGCCGCTACGGGTGGCCTCGTTGCCACCTTCGCGAATCCCGCGAGCGCCGACACCCTGTCCCCGAACTCGGGTGACGTCGCTGCCGCCGGTCTGGGGGCGGCCCCGGCCGCCGTCGGTCCGACCGACACCCCCGCCGCGGTTCCCGCCGCGGCGACCGCCCTGTCCAAGATCGGTTACGCGCCGGCCGTGCAGAAGGCCGTCGCCCAGCGCGTCGCCACGCCGAAGCCGCGCGTCATCGAGGACGTCCAGGTCAAGGCCCAGCGGGCTGCGGCCAAGGCCGCCGCGGAGGCTGCCGCCGCGCGCAAGGCTGCGGCCCAGCGCGCGTCGCGCGACCTGACGCGTAGCACCCTGACGACCAGCACGTCGTCGACGAAGTCGAGCAGCAACTACTCCGTCCCGAGCGCCTCGTCGGGCATGCGGTCCTCGTACAACTGGGCCACCGACGGCCAGTGCACGTGGGGCGCGCTCAACAAGTGGTACCAGTCGGAGGGTTACTACCCCGGCGGCTGGACCGGCAACGCGATGGTCTGGGACACCGGCGCAGCCAACGCCGGCTACACCGTGAGCGGCACGCCGCGCTCGCGCTCGATCCTCGTCATGGAGCCGGGCGTCCACGGCTCGTCCAGCGTCGGCCACGTCGCCTGGGTCACGAGCGTCGACGGCGACCAGGTGCACATCGTCGAGATGAACGCCCTCGCCGGCCCGTACAACTACAACACGCGCACGCTGACCGACGGTCCGGGCATGCGGTACATCTACGCGCCGTGACCCACGGGGTCTGACGCGCTGTACCTGACGCGTACCGACGAAGGGGAGGATGCCGACGCATCCTCCCCTTCGCCGTCCCCGCGCGCTCCCGTCGAGTGCGGACTTTCGTACGCCGCCCAGCCCCGCCCAGCCCCAGCCCCAGCCCCAGCCCCAGCCCCAGCCGAGCCTCCACCCCACAGTCGAGTGGGCACTTTGCACCGGTCACGGCGGGTGCAAAGTGCCCACTCGACGTGAGGGCGGGGCCAGGTGGGGGTCAGGCAGGGTCTGGCACGGTCTGGCAGGTTCAGGCAGGTTCAGGCGGGCTCGGTGGGATCGGCGTCCGGGTCGCCGAGCCGGCGCTGGACCCACGTGACGTCGTGCCACCCGCCGTGCTTCCAGCCGATGTCCCGGAACGTCCCGACGAGCTCGAAGCCGAGGGCCTCGTGCAGCCGGCCGCTCGCCTCGTTGGGCTGGGTCATGCCGGCGGCCGCCATCCGGTAGCCGCGGGCGGCGAGCCGCTCGAGCAGCGTCGCGTAGAGCGCCCGGCCGCCGCCCCTGCCCCGGCGGTCCAGCTCGAGGTACACCGACACCTCGCAGGACCAGCGGTAGGCGGCGCGCGCCTTGAACGGACCCGCGTAGGCGTACCCGACGACGTGGGCACCCTCTTCGCCGACCTCCTCGAGGACGAGCCAGGCGTACGCCTCCTGCGCGGCGGCGATACGGCGTGCCATCTCGTCGGCCCCCGGCGCCTCGGTCTCGAACGTGATCGACGTGCCGGTGACGTAGGGCTCGTAGATGGCCGCGCACGCGGGTGCGTCGGCCGTCGTGGCATCTCGGACGCGTCGCTCAGTCATGCCGCCGATGCTAGGGGTGCCCTGAGAGAGACCGGCGCGGGCCCGTCCCGGCCGACCCCGACCGGTTGCCGCGGGCCGGTCTAGCGTTGACACGGTGAGCACTGCAGCGCGCCGCCCGAACATCGTCTTCATGTTGAGCGACGACCACGCCGCGCACGCCATCGGCACCTACGGCTCGGTCGTCAACCGCACGCCGCACATCGACGCGGTCGCGGCCGCAGGCGCCCGTCTCGACAACCTCTTCGCGACGAACTCGCTGTGCTCGCCGAGCCGGGCCTCGATCCTCACCGGCATGTACAGCCACGTCAACGGGGTCACGACGCTCGACACGTTCATCGACGCGTCACAGCCGACGTTCGTCACGGCGCTGCGCGAGGCGGGGTACCGAACCGCGTTCGTCGGCAAGTGGCACCTGGGTCAGGGCTCGACCGGCGGCGTCGAGCACGACCCGCAGGGCTTCGACCGGTGGGACGCGCTCATCGACCAGGGCGAGTACCACGACCCGCGGTTCCTCTCCGCCGACGGGCTGCGGGTCGAGCAGGGCTACGCGACCGACCTCATCACCGACCTCGCGATCCGCTGGGTCGAGTCGCTCGACGACTCCGGCGACGACGCGCCGTGGTGCGTGCTCGTGTGGCACAAGGCGCCGCACCGGCCGTGGGAGCCCGACGAGGAGCACGACGGGATGTATGCCGTCGGCGGCCCGGGTGCGTCCGGCCCGATCCCCGTGCCTGCGACGTTCACCGACGACTTCGCGGGCCGGTCGGACACCGCGAGGCGGGCTGCGATGCGGATCGCCGACCACCTGAACGCCGAGGACCTCAAGCAGCCGGTGCCCGAGGGTCTGAGCCGCGACGAGGAGGCCCTGTGGAAGTACCAGCGCTCCATGGAGGACTACCTCGCCTGCGTCGCCTCCGTCGACGACAACGTCGGTCGGGTCACCGGCTGGCTGCGTGAACGCGGCGATCTCGACGACACGATCGTCGTCTACTCCTCCGACCAGGGCTTCTTCCTCGGCGACCACGGCTGGTTCGACAAGCGGTTCATGTACGAGGAGTCCATCCGTATGCCGTTCGTCCTCTCCTACCCGCGCGCCGTCCCCGCGGGGGCCGCGCTCGACCGCATCGTCACCAACGTCGACATCGCGCCGACCCTGCTCGAGGCCGCCGGTGTCGACGTGCCGGAGCGGATGCAGGGCCGGTCGTTCTGGGGCGACCTCACGAGCTCGTCTGCGGCGGAACGAGACCGGGACGCCGAGGGGTTCTACTACCGCTACTGGATGCACGACGACAGCAGTCACTACGTCGGGGCGCACTACGGCTACCGCACCCACCGCTACACGCTGATCCACTTCTACAACGACGGGCTCGGACTGCCGGGGTGCTCGGACCGGAGGTTCCCGCCAGAGTGGGAGCTCTATGACCTGGAGGCCGACCCGGAGGAGCTGGTCAACGTCGCCGACGACCCGGCATACGCCGCGGTCAGGGCTGAGCTCGAGGCGCGGATGTGGTTGGCGCAGAAGGAGCTCGGCGACGAGCCGCACCCCGACCAGCCCGTGCCGCAGCTGGTCGCCGAGGGGGTGGTCAGCGGCTGATCCCGTGACGCCGGCCGGCCCGTGGCCGGCGTCACGGCGAGGTGGTGGACGTCGGCGACGGCGTCTCCTCGGTCGTCGTCGGAGCCGGTGTCGGCGACGTGGACTCGGCCGCGGTCGTCGACGGCGACGTCGAGGTCGGCTCCGGCGAGGTGGCCTCCGTCGTCGAGGACAACGAGCTCGAGGTGGACTCCTGGGTCGGCGACGGCGTGCCGGTCGTGGTGTCCTGCGTCGGTGACGGCGAGCTCGTGGTCTCCTGGGTCGGCGACGGCGAGCTCGAGGACCCCTGCGTCGGCGACGGGGAGCTCGTCGTGGTGTCCTGCGTCGCCGACGGCGAGCTTGGCGTGGGCTGCTGGGTCGGCGCCGGCGAGCTCGCGCCGGTCGGCGAGGGCGTGGCCGTGGTGGTCGGACTCGCCGTGACCGGCGGCGCCGTCCCCAGGATCGCGACGATCTCCGCCTTGAAGGCCTCGAGCTTCGTCGTGATCTCGGTCAGCGAGTACGACGTGATCGTGCCCCCGAACTGGGTGAGCCGGTTCCAGACCTCGCCCAGCGCCCGCAGCTTCTCCTGCCCCGGCTCGTCCGTCACCGACAGCACGAGCTGGCTGGCGATGGCGGCGGTGATGCACTGGTAGCAGTCGTAGTTGGCCGCGACGGCGAGGTTCTGCGGCACGACGACCTTGGCGTCATCCATGATCAGCACGACCTGGAAGGCGACCGCGACGGCCACGCAGTCCGAACAGGACGCGTACGCGTGCGCCTCGTTCACGTTGAGGACCTCGTTGCCCTCCGCCCACACGAGCGCGAACGCGAGGTCGTAGATGACCGAGCCGTCGGTCGTGTTGACGGCGAGGGCCTGGTTGTCGCCCTCCGCGGGCGGCAGCGGCTTGTCGAAGGGGAAGACCCAGGTGTCGTCCGGCTGGTCCGGCTCGTTGCTCGGGTCCGAACCCGGGAGGGTGTTGACGGGCGAGGGGGCCGTGGTGCCGGCGTCCTTCGCCGGGACGAGCACCATGGCGAGGACGGGGTCCTCCTTCGTCGGCAGCGGCTCGCCCTTCTCGAAGGCCGCCACCAGGCGCTGGTCGCCGGAGAGCCGGTCCTGCGCCGCCAGGCCCGCCTGACGAGAACCTGGGCGGACCAGCCCCGACGCGGCCGGCGTGGCAGAGTTGTCCGCTCGCGCGTTGACCGGCAACGGCACGAGCTCCGTGAAGAGACCGCGCTCACCCGGCTTGATCGGCTCATAGGTGCCGGGGTTGGGCCACCACGCCCAGCAGAGCGCCGTGATCAGCGTCGAGGTGAGGGCCGCAGCGGCGATCCGCTTGACCGGCGAGCCTTGGCTCCACCGGGACAGTCCTCGGAAGAACCGGAAGCCGACGCGCCCGAGGATGAGAGCGCATGCCAGCACCGGCAGCACCACGCCGAGCACCTGGAACGCGTACGCGGCGACGTCCACGTAGGCCGCCTCGCTCCACGCCTCCGCCAGGGCCGCCACGTCCTCCCCCAGCACGGAGGCCGCGCTCCCGAGGAGCCGCGGAACGGCGCGAACGACCGCGAGCAGCATGAGCGCCATCATCGGGATGGTCACCAGCACCCAGAAGGTGATCACGATGCGCGCCCACGGCCTGAGCATCCGGTTCTCAGGCGACCGCCATCGGTGCGGGAGCAGACCCAGGAGGGTCGGCTTGATCCGGTGGTAGAGGTCGGGCACGCCCGCCAGGTCGGCGAGCACGTGGTAGCCGTCGAAGCGCAGGAGCGGCAGCAGCTGCTGCACCATCTGCAGGACCTGGGTGGCGACCAGCAGCAGGAGGGCCTCCCATCCGGTCGTCCACCACCACACGAAGGTGAGCACCACGACGATCGCGTTGAAGTACAGGCCTCCCAGGTCCGTGCGGATGCGGCCGGCGCGGCCCAGCCGGTAGCTGTCGGTGACGTCGGTGTAGAACGCCGGCCAGACGAGGTACAGCCCCGCCCCCATGGCGCCGGGCTGGCCGCCGCTGTAGCGGGTCGCAGCGGCGTGGCCGAACTCGTGGAAGCCTCCGGAGAGGACCGACACCCCGAAGACCAGCAGCAGCAGGTGAGGCCGCTCGAAGGCGTCGTACGCCGAGGCGCCGAGCCCCCGCTCGAAGAACACCCAGGTCACCACGGCCAGGAAGCCGGCGATGACGGCCACGGCGACCACGGGCCGGAAGAGCACGCGGAACGGGTCGGTCAACCGGCGGGTGGTCCGCGGGTTCGTGACGGCGAACCGGGGCTTGAGGCTCAGCAACGGGTCAGAGCGCTTCAGCTCGGGTTCGGAGCCGTCGGCGCGCTGGAGCAGGCCGAGCGGACGCAGGTGGCCGTCGATGAGCGTCCGGACGTCGGCCTCGGTCACGCTCCGGCGCAGCCGCCAGCCGATGAGGTCTGCGATCTCGGCGCAGCTGCGTCGGCCGTCCGCGGCGTCCAGCACGTTGTAGAGCAGCGGGGTGAGCTGGAGGACCTGTCCGTCTGCTCGCCTCACGAGGGCCGGTGGGCTCCGGTAGCCGGAGCCCACCATCTCGCCGATGAGCTCGACGCCGTCCACACGGGTGGGGGCGACGGTCAGCGTGGTCATCGCGAAGCAGTGTCGGTCGGGGCGACCGTCCCCTCGTCAGAGGCAGGCTCGTCGGTCGCCGGAGCGGGGTCGGTGGCAGGCTCCTCGGTGGCCGGGGCGGCGTCGACAGCAGGCTCGTCGGTCGCCGTGGAGGCATCGGCCGTGGAGGCATCGACGGTCGGCGCGTCGGTCGGCACGTCGCTCACGGACGGGACATCGACGGTGGGCACCGCGGTGGCATCAGCGGTGTTGAAGTCGGTGCCGTCTGTCGAGGCGGTGTCGGTGTCGACCGGCTCCAGCGACGACTGGTCGATGGAGGAGACCTGGTCGGAGGTCGCCTCCGCGTTCCCGGTGATCGACTGGGTGAGAATCGCATCCTGCTGCGCGATGGCCGTCGCCTCGGAGTTGTCGGAGAGGATGTTGGCAGCCACCGAGGCGTCGATGGGCGCGGCCACGTTGGCGTTGGCTGCGACAGCACCGTTGATCGGGGCTGCCAGGTCGGCGTCGAGGTCGACGTTGACGTCGACGTTGAGCAGGTCGCCCTTGAGCAGGTCGCCGGTGTCGAGCCCGCCGATGGTGTCGGTGACGTCGTCCAGGATCTCGCCGACCGTGCCCAGCAGGTTGCCGGCGGCGTCGAGGACCTGCCCGGTGAGCGGGTTGAGCGAGCCGATCACGGTGCCGAGCGAGTTCACGACGTTGCCCGTGGCAGCGTCGAGGACTCCGACGACGTTGCCGGCGGCGTCGAGGACAGTGGTGCCGTCCACGAAGTCGGTCACGGTGCCCACGACGGCGCCCAAGGTGTTGAGGACCTCGCCGGTCAGAGGATCGAGGACGCCGACCACGTTGCCCGAGGCGTCCAGCACGTTGCCGGTCACGGCATCGAGAATGCCGAGGACCGCACCGTTGGACCCGACCACGCTCGCACCGTCCACGAGGTCGGTGACTGTTCCGATGAGGTTGCCGGCGGAGTCGACGACCACACCGGTGACCTCGTTGAGCGTGCCGAGGATGCTGCCATCCGGCGCGATGACGTTGCCGGTGGCGCTGTCGAGGGTGCCGATGATGTTGCCGGCGGCGTCCACCACCACGCTGCCGTCCACGGGTGCGCTCGCCGCAGCGGCGTCAAGGGCATCGGTGGT
This sequence comes from Terrabacter sp. GCM10028922, assembly GCF_042666095.1. Classification (NCBI taxonomy): domain Bacteria; kingdom Bacillati; phylum Actinomycetota; class Actinomycetes; order Micrococcales; family Intrasporangiaceae; genus Terrabacter; species Terrabacter sp. GCM10028922. The sequence goes on from NZ_JBHTFG010000010.1 coordinate 214,104, forward strand.
GTCACCGGCCGCGGTGGTCGCTGCGAGCATGCCCTGCTCGGCGCTGTCGCCGTCTGCAGGAGCCGTGCCGCCAGTGACAGTGTCGCTCTGGTCGATGGTGCTGTCCTGCAGGCCGGTCGCGATGGCATCGGCGTCGATGGTCTGCGTCACCTGGACGCCCTGGTCGGACATGGCCTGGGCCGTCGAGCCGTCGCCGAGCAGGTTGGCGCTGACCGCCGCATCGATCGGGGCCACCACGTTGGCGTTGAGGGCCACCGCGAGGTCGATGGGGGCGGCGCCGTCTATGGCCAGGTCCACGTCGGCTGCGAGGTCGAGGATCGAGATGACCTCCTTGTCCGGCAACGCCGTGACGCCCTCGTTCGCCAGCTCTTCGGGTGAAAGGGGTGCGTTTTCGTGCGTACTCATTGCTTCTCCTTCACCGGCGTCCGGTTCGACCTCGTGCCCCCACGTGAACGAGAGCGGTCCGGTCCCGGCTGTTGGTCGTCAGCATCTCGGGCTTCTCGTGGCCGCCCTCCCGGGCGGCCCTTGATTCACATGTGATGTGCTTCCCGGCCCCGGCGTCTTGCGTTGACTCGGAGCGCTGGTAACCGGGTCCTTACCCATGGAGACGCCACCGGTCGCATGGCATGACGGGGACCGCACGACATCGAGCCGGAAATTTCGCCAGAAATCGCCGTCCAAGGGTGCCGGTGCCGATACGTACAGAGGATGCGCCCCGGGTGTTGAGCCGGCTGGTGACGCGCTTGCTGGCCCGCCTGGCGGTCTGCACGTCACGAGGATCCAGCGATCGGGGGACGCGGGCGCCTCGGGACGGGTAGATAGGGAGTATGCCGACCGCTGGGGACCTCCTGCGTCAGCGCCTCGCAGACCAGCGAGAGGCGCTCCGCGTCGCCGAGGCCGCCGTGCGCAGTGGTGAACCGCAGGGCCTGCACGACCTCCGCGTCGCGATGCGCCGCATCCGGTCGGCGCTCGCGACGTTCCGCCTGATTTTCGACAGATCGGTCACGGAGCCCCTGCGCGAGGAGCTGAAGTGGGCGTCCGGCCGCCTCGGGGAGGCCCGCGACGCCGACGTCGCCACCGACCACACCGACCACCTGATCGCCGACGCCGACCTCGCCGGGCTCGAGGAGGAGGCCGTGTCGGGGCTGCGTGCCCGGCTCCGCATCGACGCGGCCGCCGCCGCCGATGTCATCGACGAGACGCTCGACTCCCAGAGGTATGCCGCCACGACGTTCCTGCTCGACGAGCTCGTCCTTCACCCGCCCCTCACCGAGAAGGCGGAGCGCGTGGCCCGGAAGGTCGCGCGCAAGCGGGTGCGCCACGAGGTCGGCCGGTTCGAGGAGCGCGTCGCTGCGGCCAGGATGCCGATCGACGCGAGCGACCCGGAGGCCCCGCACGACCGCGACGAGCACGTCACCCGGTTGCACAGCGTCCGCAAGGCGGCGAAACGGCTGCGCTACGCCGCCGAGACGGCCGCCCCGGTCACCGGCAAGCGCATCAGCCGCACCGGCAAGCACGCCAAGCGGATCCAGTCGGTGCTGGGTGACCACCACGACGCCGTCATCACCCGGGCGACGCTGCGCCACCTCGCCCTCGACGAGGCCAGCGGTGAGGCGGCCGCCTTCCTCCTCGGCCACCTCGACGCGGACGAGCAGCGCGCGACGCGGAAGCTCGAGGAGCGAGCCTGGCGCAAGATCGACGCTCTCGAGGAGCATGTCGCGACCGACGGGTGAGCGACCGCCCGACGGCGCCGAGCGGCCCCGTCAACCGCTCCAGTGGTGCCGCGTCCTCTGGTCGGCGGATCCTGTGAAGTGCCGACTGCCACTGCCGCTCGCGCCGATCGAAACGTAGAGTCGAAAAGGTGGCACGGGTCACCGCTCCCCCCGTAGTCGACCCCGCCGCCGCCAAAGGCGCCGGGCTGGCCCCACGCGTGCCCGGCGCGGTACCTGGCACCGCGCACGGTGAGCCCGGGGGTCCGGAGCGGGACGGTCGCCGGCGCAGGCTGCGTCGCCGCCTGGGAACGGTGCCCCGCCGCGTCTGGATCGGCCTCGTCGTGCTGTTCGTCGTCGCCGCCGCGGCATTGACGTATGCCGTCACGCGCCCTCCCGGCCCACCCGTCCTCACACAGCGCGACGTCGACGCCAGCGTGCAGAAGGGCCTCGAGAGGCAGGCCGAGGCCGAGGCTGCGGCACCGGCCGACGCGACCCGCGCGCACGCGGCCATCGGACCGTCTCTCGTGCTCATCCAGACGCGGTCGACCGTCGACGGCACGGCGCAGCGTGGCACGGGCGCCGGGGTCGTCGTCAACGCCGACGGCACGGTGCTCACGGCGCTCCACGTCGTCGAGGGGGCGAGCTCGATCACGGTGTCGTTCGCCGACGGCACCCAGTCCCCCGCGACGATCGCGGCCGACCAGCCGGAGAACGACATCGCGACCCTGACCCCGGCGAAGCTCCCCGAGACCGTCGTGCCGGCGGTGCTCGGCGGCGGCGTGACGGTCGGGTCCCCCGTCTTCGCCGTCGGCCACCCGCTCGGCCTCACCGACTCGCTCTCGGCCGGCGTCGTGTCGGCGCTCGACCGGACGGTGACGGTCGAGGGCAAGCTGAAGCTCGAGCACCTCATCCAGTTCGACGCGGCGGTCAACCCGGGCAACTCCGGCGGGCCGCTGCTCAACAAGGCCGGCCAGGTCGTCGGCATCGTCACCGGCCTCGCGAACCCGACCGACCAGAGGCTCTTCGTCGGCATCGGCTTCGCGGTACCGATCGCGACCGCCGGTGGGGCGGCAGGCAGCCCACCGCAGTAGGTCACCGGCCCGCGCCACACGGCATACGGCACGGCGCACGAACCCGAGCAGCACCGGCAGGAGGAGGACGGCATGGACGGACAGGCACCCACCGGTCGGCACGCGCTCGAGCAGGCGCTCTACGAGGTGAAACGGACCATCGTCGGGCAGGACGTGCTCATCGAGCGGATGCTCGTGGCGCTGCTCGCGCGCGGGCACCTGCTCGTCGAGGGCGTGCCGGGGCTCGCGAAGACGATGGCGATCAAGACGCTCGCCCACGCGATCGGCGGCGAGTTCCAGCGGATCCAGTTCACGCCGGACCTCGTGCCGGCCGACCTCGTCGGGACGCGGATCTACAACCAGCGCGACGGCGAGTTCCAGGTGTCGCTCGGGCCGGTGTTCGCCAACCTCGTGCTCGCCGACGAGGTCAACCGTGCGCCGGCGAAGGTGCAGAGCGCGCTGCTCGAGGTCATGCAGGAGCGGCAGGTGACGATCGGCCGCGAGACCTTCCCGGCACCCGACCCGTTCCTCGTCATGGCGACGCAGAACCCGATCGAGTCTGAGGGCACGTACGAGCTGCCCGAGGCGCAGGTCGACCGGTTCATGCTCAAGGTGCTCATCGGATACCCCTCTGCCGCAGAGGAGTTCGTCGTCGTCGAGCGACAGATCGCTCCCGCCGTCGCGACCGTCCAGGTGCTCGACCCGGAGATGCTGCGCGGCTTCCAGCGCGAGGCCGACGCCGTCTACGTCGACCCTGCGGTCATCGAGTATGCCGTCCGGCTGGCCACGGCGACCCGCGAGCCGGCGGGCGTGGGCCGCGACGACCTGGCCCGGCTGCTGACGTACGGAGCGAGCCCGCGTGCGTCGATCAACCTCGTGCTCGCGGCTCGCGCTCTGGCCTTCCTGAGAGGTCGGGACTACGCCTTGCCCGACGACGTGCGGGACCTCGCGCGGGACGTGCTGCGACACCGGATCGTGCTGTCGTACGAGGCCCTGGCCGAGGACCTGTCACCCGACGACCTGCTCGGGCCGATCCTCGAGGCGGTCCCGGCGCCGACGGCTCCGCTGCACGAACGTGCTGCTGGGTCTGGCACTGGGTCTGGTGCTGGATCCGCTGCTGTCGCAGGCGCGTTCGGGGGCGAACCCGGTTCTGTGGCTGGTGACGCGACATGGGCGCGACCGACACGCTGAGCGCCGAACGGCTGCTGCGACGGCTCGAGTGGAGGGTCGTCAAGCGGCTCGACGGCCGGCTCCAGGGCGACTACCGCAGCCTCTTCCGCGGGTCGGGGATCGACTTCACCGACCTGCGCGAGTACGAGCCGGGCGACGACCTGCGCCACATCGAGTGGAACGTGACGGCACGTCTCGACGAGCCGTACGTGCGGGAGTACGTCGAGGAGCGAGAGCTGACGGCCTGGCTGCTGCTCGACCACTCGGCGTCGATGGGGTTCGGGCCGGTCGACCGGCAGAAGGACCTCGTGCTGGCCGAGGTCGCGACGACCCTCGCGCACGTGCTGACACGCAGCGGGAGCCGGGTCGGGGCGATCGTCATGGACACCGGCGTCGACGCGGTGATCCCCCCGGCGACGGGGCGCACGCAGGTGCTGCGGATCGCGAAGACGTTGCTCGACCGGCGCGAGGCTCGGGCAGCCGCGGACGAGGCCGCCGCAGGTGCCGTTGGTGCCGCTGGGCCGTCGGGGCGCGGGTGGTTCGGTCGGCGGAGGGCGGGGACGGTTGGCCGGGCCGGGACGGAGCGGACGGCATCCGGCCACGGGGTGGTGACCGACCTGTCGGTCCTGCTCACGGCTGCGGCGGGCATCGCGCGGCGGCGGTCGCTCGTCATCGTCGTGTCGGACTTCATCAGCGCGGACGGGTGGGACGCGCCGCTCGGCCGGCTCGCGCGGCGGCACGAGGTCGTCGCGCTCCAGGTCGTCGACCCGCGCGAGAGCGAGCTGCCCGATGCGGGTGGGGTGTACGTCGAGGACGCGGAGACGGGCGAGCAGATCTTCGTCGACACGAGTGACGTCGAGTTCCGTGCCCGGCTGGCTGCCGCGGCGGCGGCGCGACAGGCCGACCTGCTCGAGCGGGCGCGGAAGGCCGGCGTGGACCTCTACCCGGTGCGCACCGACGACGACCTCGTGCGCTCGCTCCTGCGGATCTCGGAGCTGCGGCGGAGGCGGCGGCGATGAACGGGGCCTCGACGAGTGCGGTGTCGATGACGTGGCCGTGGGCGCTGGCCGGGCTCCTCGTCGTCCCGCTGCTCCTCGTCGGGTACCGGAGGGTGCTGCGGGTGCAGGAGGCGCGGCGGCAGGCCCTGGCCGCCGAGGGGCTCGTCATGCCGGCGCCACGGCGGTCCCGCTGGCGCCACCTCGGGCCGGCGTTGCTCATCGCGGCGCTCGCGGTGCTCGTGCTGTCACTGACCCGGCCGGTGGCGTCGGTCGGCGAGCCGCGCCGGGAGGGCACGGTCGTGCTCGCGTTCGACGTGTCGAACAGCATGGCGGCCAAGGACGTGAAGCCGACGCGGCTCGACGCTGCGAAGGCGGCGGCGCGGGCGTTCGTCGAGAAGCAGCCGCCCAGTGTGCGGATCGCGGTCGTCGCCTTCGGCGGGACGGCACTCGTGACCCAGCGTCCGACGGAGGACAAGGCGGCGGTGCTGGCAGCGGTCGCGCGGCTGCGGGCCTCCGGGGAGACGTCGCTGAGCGACGGGGTGCTCGGTGGGCTCAGCGCGATCGTCGGCAAGCCGGTCAAGCCGCCCAAGGATGCGGAGGCGGGCACTGCCGACGAGACGCCGATCGGGTACCACGGCGGGACGGCGATCGTGCTGCTCACCGACGGCGAGGACACGACGTCCGTCGACCCGCTGACCGCCGCGGAGCTCGCGTCGGCGGCCGGGGTGCGGATCGAGCCGATCGGGCTCGGGACCCCGGCGGGCACGGTCATCGAGGTCGACGGGTTCAGCGTCGCGACGGCGCTCGACGAGTCGGCCCTCAAGGTGATGGCGGAGACCACGGGTGGGACGTACCGGCGGGCCTCGGATGCCGCCTCGCTCGCGGCTGTCTATGACGCGATCGAGCTGCAGTGGACGATGCGGACGGTGCCGCACGAGGTGACGTCGTGGGTCGCGGCCGTTGCGGCGATGCTGCTGCTCGGTGGGGCCACGGTGTCGGTGCTGCGGCAGGGGCGGGTGGTCTAGGTGTCGTTCGGGCTGCCGGTTCTGTTGTTCACGGTCTTGTTCGCGCCCCTGTTGGCGGCGGTCTACGTGTGGCAGCTGCGGCGCCGCCAGCGACAGGCGGTGCGGTACTCGAACGTCGCGCTGCTGCGGTCGGTCGCTGGTGGCTCGCGGTCGTGGCGGCGGCACGTGCCGGTTGCTCTGGTGCTGGCGGCGCTCGGCCTGCTCGGGCTGGCGAGCGCGCGGCCCCAGGTGCGGGCCGAGGTGCCGGTGTCGAGCGCGACGATCATCCTGGCCTTGGACGTGTCGGGCTCGATGTGCGCGACGGACGTCCCGCCGAATCGGCTTGCGGCCGCGCAGGATGCGGTGCGGGCCTTCATCGAGGGGCAGGACGACGAGACGAAGGTCGGGCTCGTGGTCTTCTCCGGGTTCGCGCAGCTGGCGGTGGCGCCGACGTCTGACCGCGGCGAGCTGCTCGAGGCGATCGATGCGGTGACCACGGGGCGCGGCACGACGATCGGGGCGGCGATCCTGCGGTCCATCGACGCGATCGCCGAGCTGGACCCGAACGTCGCACCGGCAGACGTCGTCGACGAGCCGACGACGGATGGGCCGGGCCTTGCTCCCCCACCCGTGCCGACTCCGACGGCGACGGGCGGTGCTGGCGGTGGCGGGTCCGACGCCGGCGGTGGGAAGCCGGACGTCGCGCCCGAGATCATCGTGCTGCTCACCGACGGTGCGAACACCCGTGGTGTGACACCGGCCCAGGCGGCCGAGCAGGCGGCCGAGCGCGGGGTGCGGGTCTACCCGATCGGCTTCGGCACGACGAACCCGACGCAGATGGCGTGCACGCGCGACCAGTACGGCGGGTTCCAGCAGCCCCGGACCCGCGACTTCAGCGGCGCCGGCGGCGGGTCGATCGGTGGCCGGAACTTCCTGGTCGTCGACGAGGCGGCGCTGCGCTTCGTCGCCGACAAGACGGGCGGCGAGTACTTCGCCGCAATCGACGCGGACGGCCTGACCAAGGTGCTGGCCGACCTGCCCAAGCACGTCACGGTCAGCGAGCAGGACATCGACCTCAGCGCCGGCGTCGCCGCCCTGGCGGCTCTGGTCCTCTTCGCCGGGGTGGGAGTCGGGATCCGCGGAACGCGGCGCGCGTGAGGAGACACACGCCCGAGCGGTTAGTTGTTGGGGGCCACGGGCCTGTCGCTGACCGGAGTGATCTCGCACAACGTGACGCCGGCGCCCGGCTTCAGGAACGCCTGGAGGTGCGCGATGTCGTCGGTCTCCACAACCAGGTACGTGGTGTGCTGCGGGAAGGCCAGCCAGAAGCCGTGGACCTTGACGTCGGGGTGGCCGCCGTCGAACAGCGAGCGTGAGCCGCCCGCCCCGAACGGGCAGTCCGCCGGTGCATGGGACTGCTTGATATGGAACAGCATGGCGCTCCTCGTTCATCGTGCGTCCGAGCGGACGCCTCCCGTCGCCTCAGCGTCTGACGACGGCCCCGCGAGGCAACCTGATCCTTTCAGGTTGACGCCCACCTGAAAGGGGAATCAGAGAACGGGCCGTCTCGGAGACCGCGGACGTTCTCCCGCACGGGTTCATCGGCTTGCTCGGTCAACACTGCCCACGGAGAGGCAGGCCTGCGTCAGGCCGGCTTGATGGACAGAACGACTCGAGGAGGGTTCTCACGGCGGACGAGGCGCTCGATGAGCATGAAGAGCCGGTACTCGAGTCCGTACTTGTCCAGCAGCAGTGCCGCGACCTGGTCGACCACCTCGTCGTCCCGGATGATCTCTGCCACCCCGTCGACGGCGCGGGCGCCCTTGGGGACGCGACCGCGACGACCACACGGTGTCAGTGTGACTCGGGGATCGACGAGCAGGCGCTTGAGCTTGCCCGTCCCCTCCGGTGTGCTCATCAGCAACCCCTGTCCGTCGCGGAGCACCCACATGGGCGTCGGGACCGGGGCCCCCGAAGCCCGATAGGTCGTCAGCGAGACGAACCTCTCGCCACCGAGTTGGGTCAGGGTGGGCTCGGGAGGCATGGCCCATTCATACCAGCGGGCTGCAGCGCCACCTCCGCACCCCGGTTCCGCTGGGATCCGGGTGACCGAGCAGGGACCGGCGCGCCTGTCTCGTGAGCGATGCGCCGAGCGCACGCCCGCCGGTCACAACGCGTGGTTCGCCATCCGTGAGAGCACACGCGACCCCGCGGGAAATGTCCAGATCACCCGATCTGCCCCGTGCTGGCTGGGGTACCTTGGCAGCAAAATGCTTCGGAGGTGACGGGATGATGGCCGAGGACAAGTGCTACCAGGTCTCGTGGGATGAGGACCGCGGGGTTGCACGCACGGACTGGCTCCCTGGGGCGGTGTGCGGCATCGAGGAGGCTCGTGCCGTCGACGCCGAGATCCACGCCTTGGGTCAGGGCAGGGTCCTTTCCCTCGTCGATCTGCGTCAGGTCGCCTCGATCGACAGGCCCGCGCGGGAGTTCTTCATGGATCGCAACCCCAACTACCGCGCGGTCGCGCTCGTGGCCGGTTCCGCGTCCACGAGAATGCTGGCCAACTTCTTCCTGGGCCTCAAGCGGGGCGCGATCCCGGTGAAGATGTTCACCTCGGAGTCCGACGCCGTCACCTGGCTGCAAGCACAGGCATGACCGAATCCGGCGAGCGCGGCATCGACATCGTCGTCGAGCTGCTGACGAGCCTCGCCGCAGGCGACCTGGACGCCCGCGGGGCGCGCACTCCGGACGACGAGGACCTCGACGCTGTGATCGTCGGGATCAACATGCTTGCCGAGGAGCTCGGCGCCCATCGGGCGGAGCTGGAGCAGCGGGTGCAGAGCCGCACCATCGAGCTCGAAGCCGCCCGCAGGGAGGCCATGGAGGCCTCGAGGCTGAAGTCGGAGTTCCTGGCGACGATGAGCCACGAGATCCGCACACCGATGAACGGCGTGATCGGACTCACCAACCTGCTTCGGCAGACGAACCTGGACGCGACCCAGCGGCGCTACGCCGAGGGTCTGCAGAACGCCGGCGACGCCCTCCTCAACGTGATCAACGACATCCTCGACTTCTCCAAGCTCGAGGCCCGGATGGTGGATCTCGAGCTCGTCGACTTCGACCCCCGGCGGCTGGTCGAGGCGGTGGCCGGCCTGCTGGCCCCGACCTCGTCGCGCAAGGAGCTGGAGCTCATCGCCTACTGCACGCCCGAGGTCCCGGCGCGGCTGGTCGGCGACGAGGCGCGACTGCGTCAGATCCTGCTCAACCTGGGCTCCAACGCCGTGAAGTTCACCGAGAAGGGCGAGGTGGTGATCACGGCGCGGGTCAGCGAGGCGGACCCGGCCCGCGTGCGGTTCCAGGTGTCGGACAGCGGGATCGGCATTCGTGAGGACGCTCAGCACACGGTGTTCGACTCCTTCACGCAGGCCGACGCGTCCACCACCCGCAAGTACGGCGGAAGCGGGCTCGGGCTCGCGATCTCGCGGAGGCTGACCGAGGCGATGGGCGGCGTCATCGGGTTGGAGAGCGAAGAAGGCGTCGGCAGCACGTTCTGGTTCGAGGTGCCGTTGCAGGTGGCGGTGACCGATGAGCCACCCAGCCCGGGTCGCGACCTGCTGAGGGGCCTCCGGGTCCTCGTCGTCGACGACAACGCCACCAACCGGCTGGTCCTCGAGTCCCAGCTCGCCGAGTGGGGAATGCGCCCCGACGTGGTGGAGCACCCGCAGGCCGTCCTTCGACTCATGCGTACCGCTCTCGCTGCCGGCGATCCGTATGTGATCACGGTGTTGGACATGTGCATGCCGGAGCTCGACGGCCTCGAGCTGGCCGGCCTCATCTCCGCCGACGAGACGCTGGCCGACACGCTGCTGATCATGCTGTCCTCGACCGTAGACGTCGACCCGGCCGCCCTGCGGCACGCCGGTGTCCGGGAGCTGTTGAGCAAGCCGGTGCGCAGCTCAGAGCTCTTCGACCGGATTGTCACGCTGGTCGCCGGCACGCCGCGCATGACGGCGCGAACGAAGGAGCCGGTGGCGCAGGCCCGCGCTGCGACGACGTCCGCGCGCGTGCTCGTCGTGGAGGACAACACCGTGAACCAGCTCGTCGCCGAGGGACTGGTCTCACACCTGGGCTACCTGGTCGACATCGTGGAGAACGGTGCCGAGGCCGTCGACGCCGTCGCGGGCACGGCCTACGCAGCTGTGCTGATGGACTGCCACATGCCCGTGATGGACGGGTACTCCGCGACCGAGGAGATCCGACGGCGTGAGGCCGGCGGTGAACGGGTGCCGATCATCGCCATGACCGCCGGAGTGACGTCGGAGGACCGTGAACGGTGCCTGGCATCCGGAATGGACGCCTACGTCGCCAAGCCCATCGACGTCGCGACGCTCGAGGATGTCCTCAGCCGCTGGGCGCGGCTGGCCCCCAGCCGCGCTGACCAGGCCGGCGACGACTCGGAAGCCTCGTCCGACAGGGACGCTCCAGCGATCGACCAAGGGCGCCTTTCCATCCTGCGCGGGCTCGGCGCGACGGACGGGCGGAGTCTGCTCGGGGCGTTGACCCATGCCTTCACGACGCGCTCCCCGGTGCTGCTGTCGACGATGCGCCGGAAGCTCGACAGCGGGGACGCCGCCGGACTGCAGGACGCTGCCCACGAGCTGGCGGGATCCGCGGCGAACATCGGTGCAGTCCGGGTCGCCGACCTCGCTCGTCAGGTCGAGACCGGCGGACAACCCACTGCGGTGGACCTTCTCGATCGGCTGGGGCACGAGCTCGAGCGCGCGGGCCGACTGTTGCGTGCTGACCTCGCCAACCAGTCGGGGCGCACGTCGGCGGAGCAGTCGGCCCCGAACCGGCGACCCGCGGACTAGGTCGAAGCCCACGTCGCGGATCCCCACGTGCACGGCCGCCGCTCTCGCACCCGTGACCACCACGACCTCGAGACGGCGTCCGCCCGTTCAGTGACCGCAGCAGGAGTGCGGGTCCCGGCGGGTGCCGGCACACCGGGTCACCGCAGTGACCGAGGCGGTGGCCGCAGCTGACCGGCTCGCGGCTTGACGCGCAGCGCTCGAGTCGGCGTCGTGCACCACCTCGCCGGCGATCAGGGTGTGCTGCACGACCGTGCCGCGTACGTCGTTGACCGACACCCGGGTCAGGTCGCGGTCGAGCACCATGAGGTCGGCGCGCTGGCCGACAGCCACGGTGCCCGTGCCTTCGGAGCGCAGCTGCTCGGCTGAGCCCCTGGTGTGCATCCGCAGCGATGCCTCGCGGCTGATCGCCTCGCTCGCGACGAGCGGGGTGGTGTCGCCCACCGGGTCGAGGCGGTCGATGGCGGTGGCTATCTGGTTGAACGGGCGGAACGGGTCGACCGGCCAGTCCGACCCGCCGACGAGAGTGGCGCCGGCCCTGGCGAGGCTCTGGGCCGGGTAGAGCTGCCCCCACCGGGACGGGCCGATGAACGGTTCGAGGGCGTCGAGGGTGAAGACGTTTCGAACGGCCCACTGCAGCTGCATCGATGCGAGTGTGCCGAGCCGGGCGAAGCGGGCGAGGTCGTGGCGGTGCACGAGCTGCAGGTGGGCGATGGTGTGCCCGCGACGCTTCGAGCGGCCCCCGCCCGCCAGGACGGCGGCCTCGTAGGCGTCGAGGGCGGTGCGCACGGCGCGGTCGCCGATGGCGTGCGAGTGCATCTGCCAGCCGGCCGCGTCCAGGGCGATCGCGAGTTGGGCGTACTGGTTGCTGGTGATGTAGAGGTCGCCGAGGTTGTCGGTGGGCTGACCGTCCGTGTCGAGGTAGGGAGTCAGCAGCGCGGCCGTCTGCGCCGGAAACTCGATCACGCCGTCGACGAACACCTTGGTGGTCGTGACGTGCAGGCGTGGGTTGTCCTGGTGGGCCGCTTGCAGGGTGCGCAGCCACGCGACGGTGTCGCGCGGGGCGAGGGTCTGCTCGACCGAGAGTCGCACGGCGGGTGTGACGTTCTGCAGCAGCAGCCCCTTGGCCTGCAGCTCGGCGTAGGTCGCGATGCTGTCGGGACCCGAGGCCGCGTCGAGGAAGGACGTGACGCCCTGCGAGAGGAGGAAGGTCGCCATCGTCGCGTACGCGGCATCCAGTCGGTCCTGCGACGGCGGGGGGATGACATCACCGACGAGGCCCTGCGCGTTGTCCTTGAGCAGTCCCGTGGGTTCACCGCTGGCGTCCTTGACGATCTCGCCCCCGGCTGGGTCCGGGGTATCGCGGGTGATGCCGGCGAGCGCGAGCGCGCGGCTGTTGACGAAGCTGTTGTGGAAGTCGGACCCCTGCAGGTAGATCGGCCGGGTGGTGGCGATGGCGTCGAGCTGCGCCTTGTTCGCGACCGTACCGGCCGGCAGCATGCCGACGGGGTTCCAGTCGGTCACCTGCAACCAGGCGTCGGGGCCGGCATCCGAGGTGGCGTTGATGAAGCCGGCGAGGATCTCCTGCAGCTGCGGCACCGTGACGCTGGCGTTCTGCAGCGACGGGTTGAGCGACTGCGCGGCGGCGCCGAGCGGGTGCATGTGGCCGTCGTGGATGCCCGACATGATGCTGCCGCCGGCCGCGTCCACGACAACGGTGCCGCGCGAGATCCAGCGGCGCACGTCGCGCGACCGGCCGACCTCGAGGATGCGACCGTCGGTGCCGATCGCGACCGCCTCCAAGCCGCCGCCTGCCCGCTCGGTGCCGGTGAAGACCCGGCCGCCGAGGATGACGGTGCGCGCCCGCCGCGCAGCCGTGTTCACGTCCGCGGCCCTGGCCGTGGCAGCGCCGGCCGTCATGGCCGTCAGGGCTCCGACGGCTCCTGCGCCGGCGACGAAGCTGCGACGGCTGATGCTCGGTGTCACGTGAACCTCCGTATGCGGTGGGGCGCCGGCCTGGGCGACCGCGCTCTGGTGCTGCTCGGCCCGACGCTGGATGATGAACGCGTTCACCACAAGGGGGTAGCCATCACCTCTCACCATCGCCAGCGGCCGACCGTCAGGCAGGTCGCCGCAGCCGCTGGGGTCTCGGCGGCGACGGTCTCGAACGTGCTCAACGGCACCGGCCGCGTCGGCGAGGCGACCCGGGCCCGGGTGCTGGCCGAGGCCCAGACGCTCAGCTACCTACCCTTCACGTCGGCGCGAGCCGGGGCCCGAGGGGGCACCGGCATCATCGGGCTCACCCTGACGACCTACGGCGACGCCGCCGTGGACTACACGCAGATCCCGTACTACGCCGACCTCGTGCTCGCCGCCATCGGTGCGGCCATGCGGCGCGGCTACCTGCTCGTCGTGCTGCCCAGCTCGCTGTCGTCGTGGTCATGGCTCTCGACGCCGCTGGACGGGGTGATCCACTGCGAGCCGCGCCTGGCCGACCCGGTGCGCGGCATCCTCGAACGTCGGCAGATCCCGATGGTGTGCGTCGGGCGGCCGGTCGAGCTGCGGCGCGACGACTACTGGGCCGACACCCGTGTCGAGCTGGCCGTGACGGGGCTGCTCGACCATCTCGCGGACGCCGGCGCGCGTAGGCCCGCGCTGGTGGTGCCTGACCACGACGACTCCTACCCGATGATCGTGCGGCAGGCCTGTCGCGACTGGGAGGCTGCCGGCGGCATCCCCGTGCGGCTGGCCTCGTTCGCGCTGGAGCCGAACTACCCCGTCGCCGAGCAGCAGGCTGTCGACGAGCTGCTCGGCCAACCGGAGCGACCCGACGCCCTGGTCGGGGTCTACACGGACTCCGGCACCCACATTCTGCGGGCCGCCGAGCGGCTCGGTCTCGCCGTGCCCGATGACCTCAAGGTGGCCTGCATCAGCGAGGACCCCGGCTACGCGTGGACCGATCCCCCGGTCACCACCGTCAGCCTCCAACCGCGCCTGCTCAGCGTCGAGGCCGTCGACCTTCTGCTCGCGGTCATCGACAAGCGCAGCGGGGTGCGCCGCTGGCGACTCGTTGACCCGACCCTCCACCCGCGCGCCTCCACCGCATCCTTTGCGGGTGGCGCCGTGGAATCCAGCTGATCGCCCAGCAGCCCAGGCATTCCCACCAGTTTGGCTTGTGCCCATGGCGATCCTGCGCCCACGATGAAGGATGCGCTACGTGGAGCTGCGACGGCACACCGACAACGACGGCGACGATCTGACCGCCCTGGGTGTGGCGGATGCGGAGGCGATCGGCCGCGAGGGTCTGCAGCCGCCGTATGCCGCGTTCATCTCCTCCGGGGCGGCCCGCGCCACGCAGATGGTCACCATCCTGCGCCACGCAGCCGGGCAGGACGACTCCCCCATCTCCGAGGTGCCGGGGCTGCGCTCGTCGGTCGAGGACCGCTGGCGGGCCGCCGCCAAGGCTGCGGGTAAGGGCGCCACCGTCGAGCGGATCCGCGGGATCGACCCAGATCTGGTCGAACACGAGGAGCGGCTCCTCGGCGCAGCGCTGCGCGGGGTCGTCGAGTCACTTCCCGAGGGCGGCCGGGCCCTGGTCGTCGGACACAGTCCGACGAACGAGGCTGCGGTGGCCGGCCTGACAGGTGAGGTCGTCGAGCCGCTCGGCAAGGGTGCCGGCGTGCTGCTCGTCGAGGACGACGGCAGGTTCACCGTCAGACCGCTGTAGGAACGCCGCAGAGCCGAGCTACGATCTGAGCCGCGGATCGGACGGCAGGGGGAGCCATCCGCTGCCTTGCAGTCGACCGAGCAACGAGGAGAGCAGTGCTGGCCAGGTATCCGGGGCGCTGCGCGCGTTGCCAGGCGCCGATTCACCCGGGGGACACGATCGCCAGCGCGGGCGGCGACTCCAGAGTGTGGGCGCACGCGGACTGCGACACCGAACTCGTGCTTCCTGGCTTGGCGCCGCAGTCGGCGCCGGCCCGCGCGATGCCCGGTAGGACGGCGGTCACGTCTCGCAACGTAGCGAAGACACCGAAGACACCGAAGACACCGAAGGCGCCGATGTCGGTTCCTGACGGTGCGACGTTCGTCTACACCGACGGCGCCTGCGCGGGAAACCCCGGCCCCGGAGGCTGGGCATGGGCGATCGACCGTGAGCAGTACGCGTCCGGCTCCGAACGGCCCAGCACGAACCAGCGGATGGAGATCCGCGCCGCACTCGAGGCCGTCACAGCTCTCACGGGACCTTTGGTCGTGGTCAGCGACTCGACGTATGTCGTGAACTGCTTCCGCGACCAGTGGTGGGCTGGCTGGGTGAGTCGCGGCTGGACCACGTCACAGAAGAAGCCCGTCGCCAACCGTGACCTCTGGGAGCCCCTCGTCCAGGCCGTACGCGAGCGTGGCGATGTCGCCTTCCACTGGGTCAAGGGTCACTCCGGCCACGAGATGAACGACCTGGTCGACCAGCTCGCCGTGGCTGCCAGCCACGCCGTCGACTGACACCCGTCTCACCTCGAGAGCAGCACCGACCCACACTCGACCTACGGTCGCGACGTCGGATCCGGCAGCATGGGGCGGGATCCTTCCTGTGTGAGCGGAGTCCAGACATGACCAGACCGTTTCGATTCGGGGTCGTCGCCCCGGTGCTGACAGACATGGCTACGTGGCAAGACCGCGTGCGCCGCATCGCCGACAGCGGCTACTCGACTCTGCTGATGCCCGACGTACCGCAATGGCAGCCCGCGCCCGCCCCGACGCTCGCGTTCGCAGCCGCCCAGACTGACCTGCGCGTCGGCACCTGGGTCTATGCGTCCCCGCTTCGTCCAGCCTGGAGCACGGCCTGGGAGGCGCACTCCATGTCGGTGCTCACCGAGGGTCGCTTCGAGATGGGCATCGGCACCGGGCGGCCCGGCCTCGAGGACGAACTCCGAGAACGTGGGATGCCCGTCGCATCGCCGGGAGAGCGGCTGGGCCAGATGCGCGAGACGGTGGCGATGCTGCGAGACCTGGACGGCCCCGACCTTCACACGCCGGTGGTCATGGCCGTTCGGGGGCCGAAAGCCCGGGCGCTTGCCGTCGAAGTCGCCGACACGGTCACCGTCGCAGCACTTGCGAGCGACACTCGCGCCGCTGTAGCCGGTATAGCCCGCGATCTCCGCGCTGCGCGCGATGTCGAGCTGGCCCTGCACGTGCCGGTCGTCGGCGACGCTGTCGCGCCGTTCATGGCGTCCGCGCGTGACACCGATCCGGCCGCGTTGCGGGCCGCGGACTCCCTGGCCGTGCTCCCGGATGACCCGGCGGCCGCAGCCGAGGAGATCGAGCGGAGGCGTGAGGAGATCGGCTACTCGTACTTCGTCGTCGGCGCCGACTCCGCCGAGGTCTTGGCCACGACGGTGGCCAAGCTGGCCGGTCGGTAGCCCGCGCAGCCCTGTGGGCCGGCACCGAGTGTGCGAGCTGGGCTGGCTGGTCGTCGGCCAAGCCCCACCGGAGTGCATGAACAGTGACCGTCGGAACGTAGGCTCGAGGTGCCAACTGGCTCCTGACCAGCACGCCGAGGAGGCTCCGTGTCTCACACACCATCCCGATTGCGGACGATTCTGCCGACGTCAAGTCGCACGGCCCTCGGTGCGACCGTCGCCGGCGGCGTGCTGACAGATCTCGCGTCGGCTCCCGAGCGGATGAGCCGGCTATTCCGCAGCCGCTACCCCATGGTGGCCGTGACCGGAATGACGGGGGTCGGTAAGAGCCAGCTCGTTGACCGCCTGACGCGGCGCGCCTACGACGACGCCGTGGCCGCGGTGGGCTCGGCGGTGATGGAACGTCGGACCCGCCGCTCTGCCCGGCTGCACGGCTTCCGCTTCCTGGTGGTGCCGGGTGACAACGCGGCGACGCGGCTCGGTGCCCTCGACGAGGTCTTCCATGACGAGCCGGTCGACGGGGTGATCCATGTAGTCGCCAACGGCTACGCCACACCGCGGCGTGCCGCAGGCACCACAGGCACGGCGACCTCGACCCGCGAGGAGCAGCTCGCCGCGGAGCTCGAGGACTGGACGATCACCTCACACCGAATCGCCTCGATGGCCGTCCGCCGTCACAAGCCGATCTGGCTCGTCATAGCCGTCACAAAGACCGACCTGTACCCCGATGACGTGGACGAGGTGGTGCACTACTACTCGCCGGGCAGTGGCTCGCCGTTCGGCGACAGGGTTGACGCGTTGCGGGCCCTGGCTGGCGGCGCCAAGCTCTCGATCGACGTGCTGCCGGTGTCCAGCCAAGGCGGCGACCGCAAGTCGGCGATCCCGGCGAAGCGCGCGAACGCCATGGTCGATGCCCTCGCGGACCGTCTGGCCCAGCTCAGCGGTCACTCCTGAGCGATGCGCAGCGAGTGCGCCAAGATGGCACGGTGGACGCACCACCCACTGACGTCATCCGAGTCCTCATCGTCGACGACCACACCCTCTACCGACGAGGCCTGCGGACCGTCCTCGCCATCGAGGACGGCATCGAGGTAGTCGGCGAGGCAACCGACGGCGTCGAGGCCGTCGACCAGGCCGAGGAGACCCTGCCCGACGTCATCGTCATGGACGTCGGGATGCCCAAGCGCGGCGGCATCGACGCCTGCCGCGTCATCAAGCAGCGCGTTCCCTCCGCACGCATCCTCATGCTCACCGGCTCCGACGACGACGCCGACCTCTTCGAGGCGGTTCGGGCCGGCGCCAACGGCTACCTCCTCAAGGACCTGACCGACGAGATCGCCGCCGGCATCCGCGGCGTCTTCCACGGCCATTCGCAGCTGTCACCCCTGATGGCGACCAAGCTGCTCGAGGAGTTCAAGCAGATGAGCCAGCGCGCTTCGGCGCCCACCGCCGCCCTGGGGATCGAGCTGCCGCGACTGACTGAGCGGGAGCTCGAGATCCTCGACCTCGTCGCGCAGGGCCGGCTCAACCGCGAGATCGCCGAACGGCTGGTCATCTCGGTGAACACCGTCCGTAGCCACATCCGCAACATCCTCGAGAAGCTCCAGATGCACTCGCGCATGGAGGCCGCGATGTATGCCGTGCGCCAGCGGCTCATCGACCCCGGCCGGTGAATACTGATCTGACGAGCGACCCGGTCGGGGGCCTCGGACGAGAGGAGCTGTCATGGCATCGGTACGCACGCACCTGTGGTTCGGGAACGACCAGGCCGTCGAGGCGGCGAACTTCTATGCCGACAACATCCCGAGCTCGGCCGTCACGAGAGTTTTCACTGCGCGTACCGAGCCCGACAAGCCCATCGCTGAGGTCGTGGAGTTCACCGTCGCCGGACACGAGGTGATCGGGCTCAATGCAGGACCGGAGTTCCACCTCAACGAGGCGTTCTCCTTCTATCTCCGCGTCGATGGGCAGGACGAGGTCGACCAGTTCTGGGAGATCCTCACCGCCGATGGCGGCGAACCCGGCCCCTGTGGCTGGTGCAAGGACAAGTTCGGCGTCTCGTGGCAGGTCATCCCCCGCGAGCTCGAGGAGCTGTCCGGCGACTACACCAGCGCCGCCAACCAGCGGGTCTGCCAGGCGATGCTCACGATGGGCAAGATCGACGTCGCCGAGCTCCGGGCGGCTTACGACGGCGGCTGATTACGGGAGGACACGGGCTGCAGCTCAAGACTCCGCGACAGGCCGGCCGACCACCATGGCCTGCAGAACGTCGGGAGAGAAGGTCTCGGCGGTCTGGACGTCGAGCCGTGCACCTAGCCCGTCCAGGACTCGAGTGAAGAATGAGCGGGCGGCCGCCGCGAAGACGATGTCTGCGATGTCGGCGTCGGTGAGTCCGAGCTCGAGCAGCGCATCGATGTCCTGCTGTCCGATCGACGACGCGTCCTTGGCCACCCGGCCGGCGAAAAGGTAGACAGCACGGTCCTGCTCGTCGAGGCCGGCACCGCTCGGGTCCTCGGCGATGGCGACCATCGTGGACTCGTCTCCACACACGTCCCGCAGGAACTTCGAGTGCGCGGCGGTGCAGTACGTCGATCGCAACGCCCGGGCCGCGCCGATGGTGGCGATCTCGAAGCGGCGACGGTCCATTCCGTCACGCACGGTCTTGTTGAGCACTGTCCACGCCTTCGCCACCTCCGGCCGGGTGGAGAACGCTTGGGCGAAGTTCGGAAGAAACCCCCAGGCCCTCTGCTGTTCTTGGTAGAACTCGGCCAGCGCGCCGGCGGCGGACTCCTCGGGGACCGTGTCGATGAACATGCCCCCGATCCTCTACCTACCGAGCAGTTGTCGCTAGGCCAAGACCTTCGCTCCTGGCCCGCGATCCGCGACCGTGCCGAGTTGGCGCGCAGAGTTGCACACAGACGAATCTTGCGGAAATCACGCTGGTTCCTGCCCATTCATCTTGCAGTCCGCGCGGCAGAGTTCTCGTCATGGGGAGGGACCGGCCGCTTCGTGGGGGATGGTCGGAGCAGTAACCGGTCGGGGGGACCGGGTGTGGGGGAGTTGAAGGGTGGGTTCTGCCGGGGGGTCGGCGGGACCCACCCTCATCCCATTCCGGGTAGCGGGCAGGGTGGCGTGGCGGTGCGCTGGCCTCGCTTCGTGTCCGCTGAGTCCCGTCACCTGGCCGCGAGGCGGGCGCGGCCCTGGGGCCTGGTCTACCGGATCTGCCATGGAGCGACCGAGGGATCGCGTCGCCGGGAACTAGCATCGACGGTGGGCTGCCGAGCATCTCGATATCGGCGTTGATCGCCGTGCCGCCCCTGCGGCCCGATGAGAACGGTCACCCTGGTCGGTCTTCCTGAAACCGACTGCAAGCGCAATCACCAACCGAGGAGCGCGCCGATGTCACTCACCCGGATCCACAACCTCTCCATCTCTCTCGACGGATTCGCCACCGGCGAGCCACAGTCCGCCGATGCACCCTTCGGCCATGCGGGCGAGCGTCTACACGAGTGGATGTTCGGTACCCGGTTCTGGGACGCGAGCGGAACCGCCGGAGTCGACAACGCCTTCGCCGAGCGCCACAGTCACGGCATCGGCGCCGAGATCATGGGCGCGAACAAGTTCGGTCCGCCCGGCTGGCAGGACGACCCGGGTTGGAAGGGCTGGTGGGGCCCGAACCCACCGTTTCACACACCGACCTTCGTGCTCACCCACCACCAGCGGCCCTCGATGGAGATGGAGGGCGGCACCACGTTCCACTTCCTCGACGCCGCGCCGGCCGAGGCGCTTGAGACTGCTCGCCAGGCAGCCGACGGACAGGACGTCAGGCTCGGCGGCGGCGCCACCGTCGTACGCGACTTCCTCGCCGGGGGGCTCGTCGACCACATGCATCTCGTCCAGGTCCCGATCGTGCTCGGCCGCGGCGTCCGCATCTGGGACGGCCTCGAGGCCCTAGAGGATGCCTACGACGTGGAGGCGGTCTCGTCCCCCAGCGGCGTCACCCACCTCACGTTCACCCGGAAGGCGGCCTCCTGAACGTCGATGTCGAGCGGCAAGCCCGATGGGCGCGCGCGAGCGGACGGTCCAGCGTCCTGCGAGCGGTCATCCCCCGCTGCCGGTGGGCCGGGCGCTGCCCTCGAGGCGCTCCTTGAGGTGCTGGTAGCTGCGGGGTGCGCGTCGCGCGGCCATCGGCCGGACGAGCAGCGGCACGATCAGCCGACCGAGGCCGTGGGCCTCGAAGTCCATGCGGAACGTGACCCGCGACCTGGAATTGTCCTCGAGGGGCTCGACATTGAGGACGACGCTCGGTCGCACGGGCCCGTCGACGCCGTGCGCTGCCCAGTGTGTCGGTGGCGCGCTCTCGGTGATCTCCTGCGTCATCGCACGCTTGCCCGGACCGACGCGCCGGACCGTCGTGAACCTCGCGCCGACCTCACTCTTCTCACCTCCCTCCACCATGCGTGCACTCACGACGTCGTCCTGCCACTCCGCGAACCGCGTCGGGTCCGTGGCGTAGGCGAAGATCTCGTGGCACGGGCGAGCGATCTCGACCTGAGACATGATCGGGGACATGGTGTGCCTCCTTCCCCGCTGAGTCCGGGGGACCGGGCCCTTCTCCAGCCTCGTACGGCCGCCTGGGTCGATCAAGGGCTCATCCGCTGGTCCGACATCGCGCTGACGGTGACGACCGTCCGATTCCGCCGCGCCACCAACCGCATCCACATGAACCCGGGAGCACCCGTCCCACCTCAACCTCTGGGTCGTGCCCGCCGAGTGAGTGGGCCGCCGGACGATTCGGCGACCTTCGCCCGGGTTCCGGCGCGATACTTGACCCGTGGCTGGTCGTTATGTCGACGACGTCGCGGCATTGCGCGCGGCGGTCTTCGACGGCGCGGGCGTGGTTGACCCGGCACTTCGGCGCGCGGCGGGGACCGGGGCGGCCGTGCCCGAGGTGTGGGCGGCATACGTGGGCAAGGTGCGCGACGCGTCGTACAGGATCACCGACCACGACGTCGCCGCGCTCAAGGCCGCCGGCTGCGCCGAGGAGGAGATCTTCGAGATCACCGTCGCCGCAGCGACGGGCGCCGCGCTGCAGCGTCTCGACATCGGCCTGCGGGCCATGCACGAGGAGCCCTGAGATGCGCCTGGAGATCCTCGAACACGGCCACAAGCTGCCCGCGCGGCTGTTCATCCGGCTGAGCGAGCTGCTGTTCCGTCAGCCGATGGACAACGTTGCACTCACCGCGATGCACAGGCCGGACTTCTGGGGTCGCCCCTTCTTCGCGGTCGGGACGCAGGTGCTGCGCGGACCGTCGTACTGGACCGTCGGCGAGCGCGAGTACATGGCAATGCTCGTCTCACGGCTCAACGACTGCCCCTTCTGCGCACGCGTGCACACGGAGACCACGAGGATCGAGGCGCGTGGCGAGGTCTCGATCGACGACCCTTCGGTGCGTCGCCCCGAGCTCGCCGCGGTGATCCCCCTGCTCGAGAAGCTCACGAAGGACCCGGAGTCGTGCGGACCGGCTGACATCGACGCTGCCCGGGACGCGGGTGTCCCCGACGAGGCAATCATCGACGCACTCCACGTCGGGTTCCTGTTCAACACGGTCAACCGGATGGCCAACGCGTTCGACTGGACCTGGGAGTCCGAGGGGCACGTGCGGGTCGCCGCGAAGGTGATCCACCGGATCAGGTACCGGCTTCCAGGATTCATCCTGCGCTAGACAAAGGCATGGGCAACTGCGGCATGCTTCGCACCGTGCCCTGACCCCAGCCCGGCCGTCGCGCGAGCTGCTCACGCCAGTTGGCTGGTCGCCTCTCCGCCGGCCACGGCGGCATGAAAAGAGCGATCCCCCGACCGGAAGGTCGGGGGATCGCCAGCGACCGGGTCGCCGGATGCTGTCTTGGGTCAGATGCCCTTGACCTTCTCCGCCTGGGGGCCCTTCGGGCCCTGCGTGACGTCGAACTCGACCTTCTGGCCTTCCTGCAGCTCGCGGTAGCCGCCGCTCTCGATGGCCGAGTAGTGAACGAAGACATCGGCGCCGCCGCCGTCCTGCTCGATGAAGCCGAAGCCCTTTTCGCTGTTGAACCACTTCACGGTGCCTGTTGCCACTGGTGTTGCCTCTTCTTGTTAGCGAGGCCTCCCGTGTGGAGACCTCAGGCTGCCGATGGTCACGACGAGCGCGACCCGCGAACCTTCGCGCGGCGGCTCAGTCGTGCCCGGCCCGTGATGCGTGGACCGGGACGGCAGCTGGGATTGACGGTAGCAGCCGCCGGCGTCCTTGCCCCGGTCTGCTCGTGGACGACGTTGGATGCGCGGTCTTTCAACTGCAGACGTTCCGCCATTCGGGCACGGCCGGCCCCCCAAGGGGCAGCCTGGCTGTGCGGGATGTCGTACGTTGCCGCAATGACCGACTACTGGATGGTGTTCACGGGAGAGCGGGACGATGCCGTGGTCCTGGGCGACACGGCACCGACGGACAGTGCGCGCTCGTCGCTCCCAGTCACCGGCACGGTGGGCCTGTGAACGGCGGGTCTTCGACCGACAAGGCATCCGCCCTGCTCGCCCTGCATGCCGGTCCAGGCTTCGTGCTTCCCAACGCCTGGGATGCCGGCTCCGCCCGAGTCCTCGAGCAGGTCGGCTTCCCGGCCATCGCCACGACCAGCGCAGGCATCGCGTGGTCCTGCGGGGTCCCGGACGGCGGAGCCCTGGACCGAGACCGGATGCTCGAGCACATCGGTCGCATCGTCGCCGCGGTGGGCGTGCCCGTGACCGCGGACCTCGAAGCCGGTTATGGCGACACTGCCGAGGACGTCGGCCGCACCGTGGCCCGTGCCGCCGAGCTCGGCGCGGTGGGCGCCAACATCGAGGACGCCAGGGAGGGTGGGCTTTTCGGCTTCGACGAAGCGGTCGACCGCCTCGCGGCCGCCCGGGCTGCGGCGCCCAGCGGCACCTTCGTGCTGAACGCGCGCAGCGACACGTACTTCGCCGGCACGAGTGTCGACGCCTTTGCCGAAACGATCGAGCGGGCGGGCCGGTACCTCGAGGCCGGGGCCGACTGCGTCTTCGTGCCCGGGGTCGTCGAGGAGGAGACGATCCGTCGACTCGCTGCCGCCATCCCCGGCCCGCTCAACGTGGTCGCCGGGCTGGCGAACACCATCGACGCGCCCACGCTCTTCTCGCTCGGCGTCAGACGGGTCAGCCTCGGCGGCAGCCTGGCCCGTGCCGCGCTCAGCATGCTGGAGCGCGCCGGGCGGGAGCTGCTCGACACCGGAACACTCGGCTTCCTCGACGATGCGATCGCCTACGCCGACCTGCAGCAACGCTTCAGCGCGTGAGCCCTCGCGTCCGCGGCGGCAGCCAGACGGCAGAAGCAGGTATGCGGCCCGAGCGCTCGGAAGCGCACCGGTCGCTCCCCTCCTGAACCGCCACGCCACGCAACATCCCGGCGTACAGTCTGACCAGGATCGGGTGACCCGGAGTGCGAAGTGGGCGTTGAGTGGCAGCAGTTTGAGTCGGGTCCGGCGGACGCCGAACACACCGTGCTGTTGCTACCCGGCGGCATGTGCAGCGCGCGCTCGTACCTGGAGGTGACGCAGCAACCCAGCCTGTCCGGTCTGCGGCTGGTGGCGGTGACCCTGCCCGGACACGCCGGCGCGCCGTCCCCGGACGACTACAGCCACGAGGCCTATGGACGAATGGCGGCGCGGCTCGTGGCCGAGACCGGCGCCGATGTCGTCGTCGGGTTCAGCATGGGCGCCAACGTCGCGTTGGAGATAGCAGAGAAGAAGCTCTTCACCGGCCCGACCGTGTTGCTCGGCATCAGCTTGTCGTTGCCCGACGAGTCGGCGTTCTTCATCAACGTCGTCCGACTGTCCAAGGTGCTCGGCGGCTTGCCGCTGGCGCTGATGAAGAGGGCCGCCGGGTCGATGGTGAAAGGAGTCCCGGTACCACCGGCGCGGCAGGCCGAGCTGGCCGGGGACTTCCGCAGGACCAGCACGCGGGACATGCGCCTCGGACTTCGCGAGTACCTGAAGTGGCTGAACAGCGGCGAGGACCACGCCGCGATGCTGTGCCGCTCGGGTGTACCGACGTGGGTCGTGCACGCCGAGAAGGGTGACGGCGGGCTCACCGACGCCGAGCGCCGCACGTTGGAGGCATGTTCGACGGTCGAGATCGTGACCATTCCCGGCAACGTGTTCTTGCTGCCGAACGAGGTGCCCGACCAGATCGCGGCTGTGATCAACGCTGCCGTCGCCGCGGTCAACGCATGATTTCAGGGGCGAACGCGTCTGGGACACGTCAGGAGGACTTGTGGGCACGGTGATCATGCACAACGTGGTGTCGGTCGACGGCTTCATCGCCGACGACAACGACGACGTCGGACCACTCCACGACTGGTACTTCAGCGGGGACACGCCGATCGTCGAGACCGGTGCCCAGGAGTACGACCACTCCGGAACCGGGGCCGGATTCAAGGTCTCGAGGACTTCGGCGGACTACGTCCGACCGATGTGGGAGTCGATCGGTGCCACCGTCATGGGCCGCCACCTGTTCGACCTGGTGAACGGCTGGGATGGTCAGCCACCCGCAGGCGACCACGTCGTCGTGGTGTCGCACCGACCCAAGCCCGAGGGCTGGCACCCCGAGGCGTCCTACCACTTCGTCGATGACGTCACCGCGGCCATCACAACAGCTCAGCAGCTGGCAGGCGACCGAACCGTCAGCGTGAACGCAGGGGACGTGGGGAGCCAGATCCTCGCCGCCGGCCTCGTGGACGAGGTGGCGATGGACGTGGTGCCGGTGGTGTTCGGGTCGGGCAAACGCTACTTCGGCGGCATGGACGGGCAGCTTCTGCTGGAGGATCCCCACGTGGTCATCCAGGGCGACCGGGTGCTGCACCTGAGGTTCAAGGTGCGCCCTCCCGCTGCCAGTGACGCGAGCGCGAGGTAGGTGAGTCGTTGCCGGCTTGGGTGCCCGCCAGAGTCAAGAGTTCGTCGGCAGGCGGACCACGGCTCGCAGGCCCGGGGCGGCGTCCTCGAGGCGCACGTCGCCCCCGCTGCGCTGCAGCAGCGCCTGGGTGATCGACAGGCCGAGGCCGCTGCCCCCGCTGTCCCGGTCACGGGCCTCGTCGAGCCTCGTGAACCGGTCGAAGACCCGCTCGCGGTCCTCGACGGAGATGCCGTGGCCGTCGTCGGTGACGGTGATCTCGACCTGGTGGCCAACCGAGGTGGCGTCGAGGACGACGCGGGTGCGAGCATGCCGGACCGCGTTGTCGACGAGGTTCGTCAGGGCGCGCGTCACGTCGCCCTTCGGTCCCCGCGTCTGCAGGCGACGACCGGCGAGCCCGGGTGAGGTGCGCACCGGGACGCGGGCGCCGCCGTAGCGGCCGGCGACGTCCGAGAGGAGCGCGCCGACGTCGACCCCGGAGGACTGACGTGTCGCGGCGGCGTCGTCGGCACGCGCCAGCACGAGGAGGTCGTCCACGAGCATCGTGAGGCGGTCGACGTCGGCGAGCAGCTCGGCCGGCAGGTCGCCGCCCTCACCCAGGCGCTGTGCCACCTCGAGCTGGGTGCGCATGCTGGCGAGCGGGCTGCGCAGCTCGTGGGCCGCGTCGGCGATGAAGGCGCGCTGCTTGCGCCGAGCGACCGTGATCCGGTCGAGCATCGCGTTGAGGGTCGTCGCGAGCGCGCTGACCTCGTCACGGGTCGGTGGCACGGGAAGGCGCTCGCTCTCCGAGGACGACTCGTCGATGCGCTCGGCACCCTGCCGGAGCGCCTCGACCGGAGTGAGGGCCGCGCCGATGACGCGCCACGCGATGACCGCCAGGACGGCGAGCAGCAGCGGGAAGATCCACAGCAACAGGGTGCGAAGTGTCCTGGCGCTCTGCTCGATGTCCCCGGTGGGCGCCGCTGCGACCACGGCGTACTCGCGGCCCGTCGGCACGGCCGCTCCCGCCGGGACCGCCGCGACCTGCAGCCGGCCCGAGAGGCCGGAACGGTTGCCCGGGACGATCACCTGCTCGCCGGCGAGGGCTCGCCGCAGCTCGTCGGGCGTGACGAGGGCGGTCAGCCGGTCGGCCGTCACGGACCCGGCCACCACGCGGCCCTGGGCATCGAGGACCTGGACGACCAGGGCCCCGGAGACCGGGACCGGGTCGGGCATGCGGCCCGAGTCGACAAGCAGGGCCACCTGCTGTGCGCTGGCCCGGGCCGTGCCCTCGATGGAGCGCCCGAGCGAGGCAGAGAGCACTGCGTAGAGGAGGAGGCCGCCGATGAGGAGTGCGCCGGCGAGTCCGGCGAGGCCGATGAGCAGCAGCCGGGCCCGGATGCTCAGCCGGGCGAACCGATGCCGCACCGACCGGCGGCGTGGCTCGTCGGTCACGGCGCCATCCGGTAGCCGACGCCGCGAACGGTCTCGATGCGCGTCCTGCCCAGCTTGCGGCGCAGGTAGCCGATGTAGACCTCGACCACGTTGGCATCGTCGAGGTTCCCCCAGACCTTGTCGAGGAGCTCCTCCTTGTGGACGGCGGCGGGATGCGCGCGGAGGAGGTGCTCGAGGACGAGGAACTCCCGGGGGGCGAGCGACACCTCCGAGCCGTCGGCCTCGACGCGGTGGGCTGCCGGGTCGAGCGTCACTCCGGCGGCCTCGAGGACCGTGGGGCGCGGCGCGGGGTCACGGCGGAGCAAGGCCCGGAGCCGGGCCACGAGGACCACGAAGGAGAACGGCTTGGTCAGGTAGTCGTCCGCGCCGTAGTCGAGCCCGTCGGCCTCGTCGTACTCCCCGTCCTTGGCCGTGAGGAGCAGCACCGGGACCCAGTTCTGCTCGGCCCGAAGGGTCTTCACGACCGTGTAGCCGGACAACCGCGGCAGCATGATGTCGAGGACGACGACGTCGTAGGCGCCGAACCGTGCCGCCTCGAGCCCCGCCTGGCCGTCCGCGACGTGGTCGACGACGAACCCCTCGGCCGTCAGCCCGCGCACGATGGCGGCGGCCATCCGGGCCTCGTCCTCCACCAGCAGCACCCGCACACCGCCACGATGCCACGGGGCGACGGCGGCGCGCGGCTCCTCCCGGCTCCACGGTCTCAGTGGTCTCTCAGCAGCCAGGGCGCAGGATGAGCGCATGAGCTTCTTCAGCGACCACCCCAAGGCCCGCTGGGCCCTGCCCGTCGCGGCGGTCGGAGTCATCGGCGCCACGGCCCTCACGGTCAGCCAGTCGGCCAACGCCGACAGCGGACTACCGTCCCGCACCGTGGCCCAGCTGCTTGCCGACGTCCGCTCGGCGAACGTCTCGAGCCTCTCCGGGACCGTCGTGCAGACCTCGGACCTCGGCCTGCCCGACATTCCCGGGCTGGGCGGCTCGGGCCGGCCCGGCTCGGCGAGCAGCTCGCTGACCTCCCTCATCTCCGGCACGCACACCTGGCGGGTCTGGCTCGACGGTCCCACCCGTCAGCGGCTCGCCCTGATCGGCAGCAACGGCGAGTCCGACGTCATCCACAACGGCTCGGACGTCTGGCTGTGGTCCAGCACGGACAGGACCGCGGTGCACCACAAGCTGAGCGCCGACCAGGTGCGGCCCGACTCGGTCGGCAAACACCTGCCGAGTGGGCTGCCGAGCGCGGTCCCCAGCACGCTTCCGTCCGGCGCGCCGCGCACCCCTGACGAGGCCGCCGAAGCAGCCCTTGCCCTGATGGGCAGGGACACCACAGTGACGACGTCGGGCACAGCCTCGGTCGCGGGCCGCTCCGCGTACGAGCTGGTCCTCACCCCGAAGGACAAGGCCACGCTCGTCGGGTCCGTGCGGATCGCCATCGACAGCCAGGAACACGTCCCGCTGCGCGTGCAGGTCTACTCCACGAAGGTGGCCAATCCTGCCTTCGAGGTCGGCTTCACGGCCGTGGACTTCGCGAAGCCCGACGCTCGGCAGTTCGCGTTCACGCCCCCGGCCGGTACCACGGTGACCGAGTCCGACGACCTGACCGCTCGCAAGGGCGACGCCAGCGTCAACCCGACGCCGGTCAAGCCGTCGGCCGACGCGTTGGCAAGGATGCAGGCAGCACCGAGGATCGTCGGCTCCGGGTGGAGCACGGTCGTCGTGGCCCCGTTCACCCTCCAGACCTCGCAGCAGGGTGCCGGGGGGTCCGCCGCTGACAGCGCAGCCCAGCTGAGCGGCATACTCAAGGCCCTTCCCACCACGTCGGGCGCCTGGGGCAGCGGGCACGTGCTCCAGGGCACCCTGTTCTCGGTCGTCCTGACGAACGACGGCCGCATGGCCCTCGGAGCGGTCCCGCCGGACCAGCTGTACAGCGCCCTGGCAGCGAAGTGACCCAACCACTCGACGTACGGCGAACGTCAGCCTCCGAGCGCGATCTCGCGATCGCGACCCGGGGGCTGACGAAGCGTTTCGGCGCCCGCGCCGCGGTGGACGACATCGACCTCGTCGTGCCGCGGGGCTCCGTGTACGGCTTCCTCGGACCGAACGGCTCCGGCAAGACCACGACGATACGAATGCTGCTCGGTCTCGTCCGACCGTCCGCCGGCACCAGCAGCCTTCTGGGGCAGGCTATTCCACAGGGTGCCCAAGTCGTGCTGCCCCGCGTCGGGTCCCTCGTGGAGGGTCCGGCCTTCCACCCCTACCTGTCGGGCCGGGCCAACCTGCGGCGGCTCGACGCCGCCGACCTCACCGCGGACCCGCGGACTGCGCGGCAACGGATCGACGGCGCTCTGGACCGGGTCGGCCTCCTGGCGACCGCGGGCAAGCGCTACCGCGCGTACTCCTTGGGGATGCGTCAGCGCCTGGCCATCGCCGCGGCGCTGCTCATGCCTCGAGAGCTGCTCGTGCTCGACGAGCCGACGAACGGCCTTGACCCACAAGGAACTCGCGAGGTTCGCCACCTCGTCGCGTCGCTGGCGTCCGATGGGACAACGGTCTTCGTCTCGAGCCACCTGCTGTCCGAGGTGGAGCAGATGTGCACCCACCTCGGCGTCATGAGCGACGGTCGGCTCGTCGCGCAGGGCTCCACCTCCGAGGTACGCGGAGGAGCAGCCCCGGTAGCTCGGGTCCTCACGGAACA
Source organism: Terrabacter sp. GCM10028922 (assembly GCF_042666095.1). Lineage (NCBI taxonomy): Bacteria > Bacillati > Actinomycetota > Actinomycetes > Micrococcales > Intrasporangiaceae > Terrabacter > Terrabacter sp. GCM10028922. Next base: position 243,425 of record NZ_JBHTFG010000010.1, read on the forward strand.
GCCCACCGTCGCCGCGCGGATCATGTCCGAGCTCGGGCTCGACGGGGTCGAGGCGGTGCCTGGCGGGGTCCGCGGGACGCCGGACGGCCTCGCGCCGGAGAAGATCGTCGCGGCGCTCGTCGAGGGCGGCGTCGGCGTCAAGGAGTTCACCGTGACGAGTCCCAGCCTCGAGGACCTGTTCGTCTCGCTCACCGGGGAGGGTTTCGATGTCAGCGGCTGAGCCCGTTGTCGCCGACATGCCCGAGAGGGTTCCGGGCGGTGGTGGGGTGCCGCTGTCGCGGCGGCTGTCCGCACGCCTGCTGCGATCGGAGCTGCGGCTGATCGCCGGCCGCCGACGCAACCAGATGGGACTGCTCGTGCTTGCCGCAGTTCCCATCCTCATCGCCGTCGCGGTGCGGGTCTCGTCGCCGCGCGAGGGACGTGGGCCCGACTTCCTCTCCTCGATCACCTCGAACGGGCTGTTCGTGCCGCTCGCGGCGCTCAGCGTCGAGCTGGGGCTCTTCCTTCCCCTCGCCATCGCGATGCTCGCCGGTGACGCGGTGGCCGGCGAGGCGAACCTCGGGACGCTTCGCTACCTGCTGACCGTGCCGGTGGGGCGGACCCGGCTGCTCGTCACGAAGTACGTCTCCCTCATGATCGGCGCCGTGTGGGGGGTCGCCGTCGTCGTGCTCGCCGGCGCGATCGCCGGGATCGCTCTCTTCGGCACCGGACCGATGCTGACACTGTCCGGCACCGAGATCTCGTTCGGCTCGGCGGTCTGGCGGGTCCTTCTGGTCAGCCTCTACATCGCCGCGGGCTTGGCCGCCCTCGGGGCCGTCGGGTTGTTCATCTCGACGCTCACCGAGCAGCCGCTGGCCGCCACGGTCGCACTCATGATCTTCACCATCCTCTCGTGGATCGCGGACTCGGTGCCGCAGATCTCGTGGCTGCACCCGTGGCTCCTCGTCGACCAGTGGATGGCGTTCGGTGACCTGCTCCGCGACCCGCCCTTCTGGGACAACATCGCCAAGGGCCTGTGGGTCGACCTGGCGTATGCCGTCGTGTTCGGGTTGCTCGCCTGGGCCCGGTTCGCGGGCAAGGACATCACGAGCTGACCCCGCCCACGCGCGGTCTGCCTCCACCGCACGGGATGACGCGGTTCTCAACCGGCGTGACCCTCGGGATCGCCTGTCCGGCCTAGGCGATGGCCGTGCCGGCGATGTGGGTGTTGAACGGCAGGAAGGGCGAGTGGATCCGGTAGTGGGTGAGGTCGACCCGGGCGAAGCCGGCGGACTGGATCACGCTGGCAAGGTCTCGTTCGCAGGAACAGCCTTCGAAGACCCACGCCCACGGCCGGCGCAGGATCCGCTGCGTCCAGCGCGTCGGCGTGCCAGCCTCCGCCGCGACATGCTCGGCGAAGCTGAACCGCCCCCCAGGTCGTAGGACGCGGCGAATCTCGGCGAGGACCGCGTCCGGGTCGCGGACGCTGCACAGGACCAGGCTGGAGATGACGGCATCGGCGCTCGCGTCGGGCAGGTCGATCCGCTCGCCGACGACGCTGCGGATCTCGAGCTCGACGCCCCATGAGCGGGCCGCACGCCGCAGCCGCGAGTGCATGAACGGGTTGGGTTCGATCGCGGTCAGGCGCGCGTGTGCCGGCAGGTAACGCATGTTCGCGCCGACTCCCGCGCCGAGCTCGACCACGGTGGGCGGAAGGTCGGCGAAGGTCGCGGACTTGCGTTGGTGAAGGTGCCTGTTGATGTAGCCGCCCATGACCCAGAAGAACGCCGAGTTGAACCGGCCGCGGACCGGATGCTCGTCGAACTCCTCGAGGTCATCCTCGGGCGCACGGGTGCGAGTGGTCGTCAGGGTGGCGGGTTGCGCGGTGCGTGTGGTCATGCGTCGAGGGTGCCGGAGCCGCGGTGACGCCGTCAGCAGTGGAAATACCGCACTTGGAAGGTCAGTCGACGAGGTTCGAGGCGACGTACCAGGCGGCAATCTGGGCCCGGGACCGGAATCCGAGCCGCGTGCGAATCCGTTCGACGTGTGACTCGGCGGAGCGCTCGCTGATCACCAGCTCTTCGGCGATCTGCCGGTTCGACCAGCCCTGGGAGACCAACCCCGCCACCTGCGTCTGGCGCGGGGTCAGCCGGGGCTGCGTCCGGCGGTCGAGTGGGGGCAGTCCCAGGCCGCGGCGCATCGCGTTCAGCACGGAGTGCGTGTCGCCGGCGAAGGGGATGTGTGTCCGACCGGGCAGCACCGTGAGTGTGGCGCCGTCGATGCCGGCAGCCAACCGTTCACCCTCGGCAAGCGGCACTGCGCGATCATCCCGGCGGTGGATCACCGAGGTGGGTGCCCTGATCTGGTTGAGATCGTCGGCGACGTCGATGTCGTAGCACGCTGCCAGCAGCTGATGCGCCCAGGAAGCTGACGTCGATTCCCGCTGGTAGCGGGAGAACATGGCCCGGAACCCCGCGTCCGCGTCGGGGGCGAAGATCTCGGTCAGCACATCCGATGCGAATCCCCAGTGCTGATCCACCAGGCCGAGAACGTGCTCTCGCACGGCGGGTGCAGCCACGCCGTCACCGTCAACCCACCCGCCGTAGAGGACCAGGTGCGTCACGGACGTCGGACGACGAGCGGCCCACCTCACCGCGAGTGGCGCACCGAAGGAGGCGCCCACGAGGTCGAAGCGGTCAACCCCGACCGCGGTCGCGACCGCGTGCAGAACCTCCAGCTCCAGCTCGACGACGTCGGTGCGGCTGGGTCTCCCGGACAGACCACACCCCGGTCTGTCGTATCGCACGAGCGTCCGACCGTCCGCCAGGCCCTCGTAGAACTGCCGCTCGGCCGGCACCGCCCACCCGAGCTCGAGATGGGACACCCACCCGGGCACGTAGATCGCAACCGGACCCCTGCCGGCGACGGCGAACCGTATCGCCGTTCCGTCCTCGAGGTGGGCCACGCCGAGCTGCTGCTCCACGAGCGACATTGTGCAGCCGCCGGGGCGCTCAAGCGAGGTCGAGCACGGACGGGGGGTCCCGCCAGATCTGTCGGGACACCTGCTCCGGGTAGGCGGCGACCGTCGACTCGACGTCGAAGAGCCGCGTCGAGCCGGTGGCGTAGGGGGGCCAGCCAGGATCGCCGTTCGTGGCGAAGGCCGTCCATGCGGTGCGCATCTGCTCTGACAGCGCCACCGCATCTGGGGTGGGGTCGCCGATCAGCATCGCCGGCTGGCCGGCGGTGAGGTTGCCGAACACCAGCGGTACGTCCAGGCCGTGGCAGGCGCCGAGCATGCCGCCCATGCCGGGAGCGGCCCAGGTCAGCTCGTAGAGGAAGGCCGGGCCCCCGACCTCGAGCTGGGCCTCGGCGAGCTTCAGCGACGGCATCCGGAACAGCCAGTCCGACCGCACCACCTCGTAGAGCTCCTCGGGGTCGGGAAAGCTCTCCACGTATCGCCGCGGATCCGGCCCGAAGACACGCGCGGCCTCCGTGGCCTGCGCCTCGGTGATCGTGCCCAGCATTCCGCTCAGCGCCGTCAGCAACCGCTGTTCGTGGCGCGTGTGCCCGACCAGAAGCTCCACCGCGCCGCTCAGTCCGCGCCACGGCGTGGTGGGGAGCACGTCACCGTCAACGACCGGCGCGAACGGGATCAGCGCGTATGCCGCCTGGCCCCAGCGATCTGCGAACTGCCCCATCTTCGCCGTGAGGGCATCACCGGCAGCAGGCAGCAGCCGGGATTCCACTGCGGGGAGCTCGGCCGGTTGAAGGCCGAGTTCCGCGGCGCACGCTCGCGTGATGTCGGCAGCCAGCTCGGGGGTGAAGTACGTGCCCGGCATGCTCTGCGCGATCGCCCGGTGGAACAACCCCGCTGCCCGCGGCATCGCCAGCAGCGCGGCCACCGAGCCACCACCTGCGGACTGGCCGAAGAGCGTGACACGGCCCGGGTCACCGCCGAACGCGCTGATGTTCGTCTGCACCCACTCCAGCGCCGCGACCTGGTCCAGGAGACCGCGGTTGGACGGCGTCCCCTCCAGGTACCCGAAGCCTTCCAGCCCGACCCGGTAGTTGAAGGTCACGACCACGACGCCGCCGCGGGCGAGGATGCTGCCGTCGTACTCGGGCAGGCTCGACATGCCGAACGTGTAGGCGCCGCCCTGGATCCACACCATCACCGGTAACCCGCCGCTGAGGTCGGGCGACCACACGTTGACGGTCAGCCAGTCGTCGCCCTCTTCGGTCAGCGCGTCCATGCCGAAGGCACTGGACTGCGGAGGTGGCGGTCCGAACCTCGTTGCCTCCCGCACGCCGTCCCAGGGTGGAACCGGCTGCGGCGCACCGAACCGCTGTGGGGGCGCCGCGTACGGAATCCCGCGAAAGACCGCGAGATCCGCCTCCGTCCCGCCGCGGACGACGCCGCCGGAGACCTTGAGGTCGATGGTCATGGTGCATCATCGCCACCCCGGTGTTCGACGCGCCAGCAGATTGTCGGCTTACCGAGGGCACGTGGGCTAGCCCTACGGCGCCTGGTCGACGACGGCAACGACCGCTCCGGTCGAGATCCGGGCGGACGAACGGTTCGTGTCTGACCTCGCCGGGTGGTTGAGAGAATGGCGGTGTGAGCGCCGACCACAGCACTGACTACGAGATCGACTCGGACCTCGCGCGGATGGACCTGGATCGCGTTCATCGGTGGCTGTCCACTGACGCCTTCTGGGCACTCGGGCGCACCCGCGCGACCGTCGAGACCGCGGCGCGCAACTCCTTGAACTTCGGGGTGTTCACCAGTGAGGGGACCCAGGTGGCCTACGCGCGCGTCGCGACCGACCATGCCACCTTCGGCTGGCTCTGCGACGTCTACGTCGACCGCGACCACCGCGGCCGCGGGCTGGGCACCCGGTTGTCGGAGGCCGTCGTTGCCACGCTCCGGCCAATGGGTCTCAAGCGGGTGCTCCTGTCCACCCTCGACGCCCACAAGGTCTACGCCCGCGTCGGGTTCGTGCCCATGCCCGACCCTGAGAAGCTCATGATCCTCGACCAGTCAGGCAGCTAGTCCATCGCAGCCCAGACGTCCATCGGCGGCCCACGGGGCCACCATGACTTCGGGTCACAGACGGACGACGGTCATCCCGGCGGCCGAGGGCTGGTCCATGGCGGCCAGGGCCGCGCCGGCGTCTTCGAGCCCGATGACCTGGCCGACCAGGTCGCCCGGTCGCAGGGTCCCGTCCTCGATCATGCTGAGCATCGCGGGGTAGCCGCGGGCAGGCATGCCGTGCGAGCCGTAGATCTCCAGCTCCTGGGACACCACGAGGTCCATCGGGAGCGGCGGCGTGGACGACGGGCCGAGCAACAGCCCGGCCTGCACGTGCCGGCCGCGCCGCCGCAGGCTGCGCACCGAGGCCACCGCCAGCTCGGGAGACCCGAACGCGTCGACTGACACGTGCGCGCCGCCTCCGGTGAGGTCCCGGATCGCCGCGGCCACGTCCGGGGTGCTGCTCGCGTCGACAACCGCCTCGGCGCCCAGCGACCGGGCGCGTTCGAGAGCTGCCGGGCTCACGTCCACGGCGACCACTCGCGCGCCGAGCGCCGCCCCGATCATCACGGCCGAGAGCCCGACGCCCCCGCAGCCGTGTACGGCCAGCCAGTCCCCCGGGCCGATCCGGCCGTGGTTCGCGACGGCCCGGAATGCGGTCGCGAACCGGCAGCCCAAGGACGCTGCCGTCACGAAGTCCATCGACTCCGGCAGCCGGACCAGGTTGGTGTCGGCGCCGTGGATGGCCACGTGTTCGGCGAACGACCCGTGACCGGTGAACCCCGGCTGGGTCTGGGCGGGGCAGACCTGCGCCTCCCCCGACTGGCACCAGGTGCACCGCCCGCAGCCGCACACAAAGGGCACCGTCACGCGGTCGCCGGGCTTCCAGTGGCGTACGCCGGGTCCGACGCGGGCCACGACCCCGGCGAGCTCGTGGCCGGGCACGTGCGGCAGCGGCACGGGATCATGCCCCTTCCAAGCGTGCCAGTCCGACCGGCATACTCCGGTGGCGCCCACCGAGATGACCACCCCATCCTCGGGGCACTCGGGCTCTGGCAGGTCGACGAGCGCCGGCAGGGCGCCGTACTGCTGATACATGACGGCCTTCACGCTGCCCATCCTGTCGTGCGGGCGATCGTCGACGGTGGAGCGCGCTCCTGGCCGGCGATCCGAATGCCTGCTGACGTTTCCCTTCTCATGGATTGGTCCATGTTTGTGTATAAGAAGGGCAAGTCCAACCTCGCACTCCACGCCGATGTGACACTGAGGCCAGGGCCACGAACCGGCGATCATCGAGCAACTCGGTCACGGTTCCATGGATGTTCTCGAGCCCTCATTCAGCACCACTTGTGTGCCACTCGGGGCCCAGCTTCTTCGTGATCCTGAATGAGCTCGATGCAAAACATCCTTTGGCCCCAATGGAATACCTCACGAAACCCCTCACAGCATCGGAGATGCGATATGTCCGTTCAAGCGCCTGAATCACCGTCCGGGTCGTTCGGAGACCTGCTGGAGCAAGCTCCGCAGGCCATGCAAGCGGCTGCGGCCGGCACCTCGCAGAAGATGCAGCTGTTCGCGAAGGGAGCCGCTATCGGCTGGCTGGGCGAGAACGGCGACCAGTGGTGCGTCGTCACGTCGGAGGACGCCGCTGTGTCGCTCTCGCCCTATGTCTACGACGGCGTCCTCTACTACCGCAATGCCGCCGACACCTCTCGCTACCTGTCGGTCAGCGACGGCTACAACTACGTCGGCTTCTACAACTGGACGGGCGCTCGTGGCTGGACCTTGAACGGCGACGTCCTGACCTCGCTCTACACGAACGAGCCGCTGTCCTACTGGTCGAGCGACAACGGCTACGTCTACGCGAACGGTGGCAGTGGTTACACCCCGCTGACCGTCTCGTTCCACTGACGTATAGCCAGGATTCCCGGAAGCCACTCTCACCTCATCAGGCGAACACCACCGGCGCTCGCCTGATGAGGTGGCTGAGCAGACCCGGCCCGGTGCCACTGCCCGCGTACGATCGCGCCATGGCTCGGAAGAAGATCGTCACACTGATCGACGACCTCGACGGCACGGAGGCGTCTGAAACCGTCACCTTCGCCATCGACGGCAACAACTACGAGATCGACCTGTCGGAAAGGAACGCAGCCGCACTGAGGGAAGCGCTGAGGCGCTACACGACTGCGGCGCGTGAGCCGGGGACACAGGGCCATGCCGGCCGGAACCGGGTCACCATCCCGTCCACCGGACACTCTCGCAACGCGGAGATCCGGGCGTGGGCGCACAGCAACGGACATGCGGTTCCAGCGCGAGGCCGCATCCCTCAGCGGGTCGTTGCGGCCTTCGACGCAGGCCACTAGTCGGCACCGGGCTGTCGACCGCGCAGGCCCGTCGGTGTTGAACTGGCTGGATGAGGTTCGGCGTGCACCTGCCCCTGATGGGTTTCGGGGGCCAGCGGTTCAGCGTTGAGCATCTTGTCGAGTACGTCGAGGTCGCGACGTCGCTCGGCCTCGATGCCGTCGCGGTCAACGACCACATGGTCTTCGAGGTGCCGTGGCTGGATGGGCCGACGGCTCTGGCCGCGGTGGTCTCGTGTTCGGGCACAGCTCAGCTGTTCACGACGGTGAGCAACCCGGTCGTCCGCGGGCCCGTTGCCCTGGCCAAGATCCTGGCTGGCCTGGACGTGCTGTCCGGCGGGCGGCTCGTCGCCGGCCTGGGCCCCGGTTCGTCCGAGCGTGACTACGCGAGTGTCGGCATCGCGTTCGAGGAGCGGTGGCCCCGCTTCGATGAGTCGGTCATGGCGATCCGGGCGCTGCTGCGGGGCGAGTCCTTCGCCGGTCGCTACTACGAGATCACCGGTCCGCTGGAGCCGCTGCCGACGCGACCGGGCGGACCCCCGTTGTGGATCGGTAGCTGGGGATCGGCTGTCGGTCTGCGCCGGGCAGTGCGGTTGGGCGACGGATGGCTGGCGTCGGCGTACAACACGACGCCGCAGCGCTTCGAGATCGGCTGGAACCACGTGCAGCGAGCGATTCAGGGCACCCGACCCGACACCACCGCATTCGGGAACGGCCTCGCGACGATGTGGTTCCACATCGACGACCGCCGAGCAGGCAACGTGCTCGAAGGGGTGCTTGCGCCGGCTGTGCATCGGCCTGTCGAGGAGCTTCGAGAACGACTGCCCTTCGGGAGCGCCGACGCTGTCGCGGAAAGGCTCGACGCGTTCCGCGCTGCGGGCGTCCAACGCGTCTTCCTCTGGCCCGTCACTGACGAGGTCGAGCAGCTCCACCGCTTCGCCGGGGAGGTCCTTCCTCGGCTGGACGCCTGAGGTGGGAACGGTCAACCGCGCCGGCAAACCCGTCGGGCCGGTGCTGGCAGGATGGTGGACGTGGACGAGACGTCAGCAGTGGTCGTGCTCGACGGCGGTCTGTCGACCGTCCTCGAGCAGCAGGGTGCGAATCTGACCGGCGCTCTGTGGACGGCCCGGCTCGTCGGTGAGGAGCCTGCGCGGATCGTCGAGGCACATCGGGCGTTCTACGCTGCGGGTGCGCGGGTGGCGACCACCTCCACCTACCAGGCGACCGTCGAGGGGTTCGTCGCAGGCGGATACGACGAGCACACGGCCCGGCAGCTGATCGTCCGGAGTGTGACTCTCGCGCAGGAGGCACGCGACGAGCTGGCAGACACCAGCCCCGGCCTGCTGGTGGCCGCGTCCGTCGGACCGTACGGCGCGTTCCTCGCCGACGGGTCGGAGTACCGCGGCAACTACGGGGTGACCATGTCGCGGCTTCGCGACTTCCACGCACCCCGCCTCGAGCTGCTGGCCGCGACGCAGCCGGACCTGTTCGCGGTGGAGACGATTCCGGACGCGGTGGAGGCCGAGGTACTGGTCGAGCTACTGGACGATCTCGGCGTGCCGGCGTGGTTCTGCTACTCCGTGAGCGGGACCAAGACGTGCGCTGGGCAGCCCCTTTCGGAGGCGTACGGAGTCGTCGCCGGCAGCTCATCGATCATCGCGGCCGGCGTCAACTGCTCGGAGCAGAAGGACGTGCTGGCGGCTGTCGCGACCGCTGCTGCGATCACGACGCTTCCGGCGATCGCCTACCCGAACCGCGGCGGCAGCTGGGACAGCGTCAGCAAGACCTGGTCGTACGGCGCACCGCTCGATCTCGACCTCGTCGAGTCGTGGATCGCTGCCGGCACTCGTTACGTCGGTGGTTGTTGCGGGACGGGGCCGGCCGACATAGCCCAGCTCGCGCAACGGTTCGGCCCAGAGCGGGCGGTGACGGTCAGCGGCCGAGAAGCGTGAGACCGGCGTCGACGACCGAAGCAGCGTCGACTCCGGGCCCTCCTAGGAGCGGGACTGTCCAGCCAGGTGGGCAGCGAGCTTGTCGATCGCCATTCCCCATCCCTCGGCCCCGGGGAAGCCTTCGGGGATGCCCACGTGGGTCAGGGTCATTCGCGTACGACCGTCGAGGTCCTCGAGCTCGACGATGACCTCGGTGGTCGTGGGGTGTCCTGCGGGCAGGCCCGCCTCGGCGGATGACAGCACCTTGCCGCTCGGGTCGGACATCGACTCGGTGTAGACGAGGCGGGTGTGCTCTGAGACCACCCGATACTCGCCGGTGAACCACATCTGCACCGTGCCCCCAGGGGTCGTCATCTCCATACAGACCATGCGGGTGCCGCCGACGCGCAGGTCCATCTTGGCGACGCGGATGGAGGTTCCGGCGGGGCCGTACCAGGCCGTGAAGTGTTCCGGCTCGGTCCACATCCGCCAGACGAGGTCTACCGGAGCCTCGAACGTGCGATCGATCGTCACCGCGTTCTGGGTGCTCGTTTCGTCAGTCATGGTGTTCGCCTGTCCTAGGTGATGGCTGGAGTTTCCTGATGTAGTCGTCCATCCGGTCGAACCGGGTCTCCCAGACGGACCGGTACTGCTCGGCCCAGGTCGAGACCTCTTCGAGCGGCGTGGCCTCCAGTGCGCACGGGCGGTACTGGGCGTGGTGGCCGCGCACTACCAATCCGGCCCGCTCGAGGACCTTGATGTGTTTCGAGACCGCCGGCAGCGTCATGTCGAATGGCTCGGCGAGCTCGTTGACGGTGGCCTCCCCACGGGCGAGACGGGCCAGGATCGCTCGCCGCGTCGTGTTGGCAAGTGCGGCGAACGTCTCGCTGAGCCGGTCTTCCTCGACTGTCGGAGCCATCGGCGTCCCTTCGTGATTTACCGATCCGTTAATTAACCACTTTGGAAAGTACGCTCGTGGCCGGTCGCTGTCAACCGCTGTGGTTCGCAGCGACGAAAGAGCCCGGCCGCAACGGACGGTGAGTCGGCAGCCGGATGTCACAACTCGTGGCCGGCCGTCGTCTCCATGTCATACCGACTCACACAGGAGGACGACATGACTGGAACGACCCGCATCCCCGCTGCCGAGATCACCGGCCTCAAAGGCGTGCTGATCAAGCGATTCGCGAAGAGGTCCCTGGGCCGGGTCCCGACCTCGCTCGGTGTCTACTGGCACAACCCGAAGGTGCTGATGGGCATGGCCGGCGTCGGTGCCAAGGTCCAGAAGTGGGACGCGTGCGACGAGCAGCTCAAGTCGTTCGCGCACATGGCGGTCGCCGCCCAGGTCGGCTGCAGCTGGTGCCTGGACTTCAACTACTTCGAGGCCCACAACAACAACCTCGACATGGACAAGGCCCGCGAGATCCCGCGGTGGCGGGAGTCGGGGGCATTCTCACCGCTCGAACGCGAGGTGCTGGCATACGCGGAGGCGATGACCGAGACCGAGCCGACGGTGACCGACGAGATGGTTGCGTCGCTGCGAGCCCAACTCGGAGAGGCCGCCGTGGTCGAGCTCACAGCGGTCATCGCCTTCGCCAACTTCACCACGCGGGGCAACGTCGCGCTCGGCATCGAGTCGGACGGCTTCGCTGCGTCGTGCGGCCTCAGGCCGCTCGCGCAGCCCACCGCCGTAGGGTCGTCGACGTGAGCATGACCAAGGATCCGTTTGTCACCCACCGAGGGCTCCTGTTCACCGTCGCCTACGAGATGCTCGGCTCGGCGACCGACGCCGAGGACGTGGTTCAGGACACCTGGCTGCGATGGGACGCGATCGGTGAGGACGCGCGCGCCGAGGTGCGCGACCCGCGCGCGTTTCTGGTGCGGATGGTGACCCGCAAGGCCCTTGACCGGCTGCGCTCGAACGCCAGGCGTCGTGAGGAGTACGTCGGTGAGTGGTTGCCCGAGCCGCTGCTCACGGCCCCCGACGTGGCCGACGACGTCGAGCTCGCCGAGAGCGTCTCGATCGCGATGCTCACCGTGCTCGAGACGCTGACGCCCACCGAGCGCGCTGTGTTCGTTCTGCGCGAGGTGTTCGACACGCCCTACGGCGAGATCGCCGAGGTGGTCGGCAAATCCGCCGCCGCCGTACGCCAGATCGGACACCGCGCCCGCGAGCACGTCGCGGCGCGCCGGCCCCGGATGGACGTCAGCCGCGACGAGCAGCAGGAAGTCGTCGAACGGTTCCTGGCGGCCGTGACGCAAGGCGACCTGCAAGGGCTGCTTGACGTCCTCGCCCCGGACGTCGTGCTCGTGGCCGACGGCGGCGGCATCGTTCAGGCGGTCGTCAACCCCGTGATGGGTGCCAAGAAGGTCGCCAACCTGCTGCGACCCTTCAACCGGCTCGCCCCGGAAGCCCAGATCCTGTCGGTGCTGCTCAACGGCACGGTCGGCGCCCGGATCGTCGGCACCGACGACGGTTACGACACCGCGATCAGCTTCGTCGTCGAAGAGGGTCGGATCAGCCGTATCTACGCCGTCCGCAACCCCGCCAAGCTCGGAGGGCTCGATGTCGAGGCGACGATCAGTCGCTCGCACGCGGTGTGAGGGCGGGCCCGCCAGCGCAACGGCTGCAGCAGTCGGACGCTGAGGTGCTCGAATCCAAGGAAGAGGAGCGCCCCGCGGCCGAATGAGTGGCGGCGCCACGCCGGCGCACGGCATACGGCATACGAACGACCGAGCCCGCTGACCACTCCCACCCGGGTGGGATGTCGCGGTTGTCCACTCCTGCGGGGGCGGTGACGTCCCGGCTGAGCCGACGACTCTTGACACCACTGTCAGGTTGCCTGATCATCAGGAAACCTGAATGAAATCCGGGAGTCGACGCGTACTCGGACAGCGCGCGCACCCGCTCAACGAGGAGTACGGATGCGATCCACACGACTGATGGCCCTGAGTTTGACCGCTGCCATGGGGCTGGCTGCCTGCGGTGCCGGGGAGAGCTCCGGCAGCCACGACAGCGGACCGATCACGATCGGGATGGTGGCGCCGCTGACCGGGCCCCTGGCCCCCCTGGGGATCGGGGACAAGGCTGCCGCGGAGCAAGAAGTGGCAGCCATCAACAAGGCAGGCGGCATCGGCGGCCGGAAGATCAACCTCACCGTCGTCGACGACAAGAGCGAAGTGCCGCAGTCGGTCACGGAGTACAGCAAGATGACCGCCAACCAGGACATCAGCCTGATCCTTTCGTCGGCCAGTGTCAGCGCATCCACGGCCATCGGCCCGACGGCGCTGAGCCGGAAGATGCCGACCCTGGCCCTGGGTCCCGTCGCCGCGTTCGTCGACGGGAAGAACCCGTACGCCTTCACGATCCCGGCGAGCCCGACGGCCTACGCCGAGAAGCTGGTCGACTACTTCAGCGACCAGGGAGTCAAGACTCTTTCGATCGCCTACAACGGCAAGGACGTCTACGGAACGACGGGCAACGATGCCACCAAGGCCGCAGCAAAGGCCGCCGGGATCGACGTCGTGATGGACGAGCCGCTCGATCCGGCATCGACGGACTTCACCCCGCTCATCACGAAGGCGAAGAACGCCAGGGCCGACGCATTCCTCGTCTGGGCAGCTGGTCCGGCACCGGTGATCCTTGCCAAGCAGCTGCAAGGCACGGGCGTCAAGATGACCGCCACCGGCGCGAACGCGTCCAACTTGTTCACCGAGCCCGCCGGCGATGCGGCCGAGGGCATGATCATGGCCAGCAGCATCGCCGTGCCCGGCAAGGACCTCCCGGACGGACCGCTCAAGTCGCTCATCGACGCGTTCGCCGGCCCGTGGCAGAAGACCAACAAAGGTGTGTTCCCCCCACAGTTCGCGTTCGACGGCGTCACAGGCATCCAGATCGCCAAGGCCGCGATCGAGAAGGCAGGGTCGTCCGAGCGCGAGGCCATCCGCCAGGCACTCGAGGGCCTCGACGTGCTGACGCCGACGGGTCGGTTCCAGTACTCCAAGACCGATCACAGCGGACTCGACAAGTCGGCCGTCGCGATCGTGGAGGTCAAGGACGGCGCGTTCACCGCGACCGGCTTCAGCCGCAAGCAGTTCGAGACCGAGCTGCCGAGATGACCATGCTCCTGCAGGTCCGCGCAGCCACGAAGTCCTTCGGGGGAGTGGTTGCCGCGAGCGACGTCGATCTCGACGTTGCGCGTGGCGAGCTGCGGGGCATCATCGGTCCGAACGGCGCCGGCAAGTCAACGCTGTTCAACCTGGTCAGCGGACACCTCCGGCTCGACTCCGGGTCGATCATCCTCGACGGTCAGCGGATCGAGCGGCTGGCGCCGCACGCGCGAGCCCGCCGCGGCGTGTCGATCGTGTTCCAGGGTGCGCGTGTGTTCCCCGCCATGACGGTCCTCGAGAACGTCATGGTGGGGGCGCACGCCCGCACGCGCGCCGGGATCTTCTCGGCGGCGCTGCGGCTGCCCGCGCAACGAGGCGAGGAACGGCGGATCGCCGTCGCCGCCCACGAGGCACTCGAGCGGGTGGGGCTGGCGTCTTGGGCCGACCGGCTCGCGACCGACCTGCCCCTTGGGCAGCAGCGACGCATGCAGGTCGCTCGCTCACTCGCGGCAGAGCCGACGGTGCTGCTGCTGGACGAGCCCGCATCGGGCCTGCGTGCCGAGGAGCGTGAGGACTTCGCGGTGCTCGTCGAGCAGCTCAAGGACATCGGGACCACGATCCTGCTCGTCGAGCACGACGTGGCCCTGGTCATGCGGCTCGCCGACTCCATCACGGTCCTGGATCTCGGCCAGGTCATCGCCGAAGGCACGCCGGACGAGATCCGGGCCGACCAACGCGTCATCGACGCCTACCTGGGGGCGGGTGCCGCGCATGCTCACCGTTGAGGACGTCGTCGTCCGTTACGGATCGGCGACGGCGCTGGACCGCGTGAGCCTGCGCGCCGAGGCCGGCGAGATGGTCGCACTGATCGGGCCGAATGGTGCCGGCAAGTCGACCCTGGTCAACGCCATCAGCGGGCTGGTCCCGGTGGAGTCCGGTTCGATCGTCACCGGCGGTCGGGTCGCACAGGTGCCCGAGGGTCGGCAGATGTTCGCCGACATGAGCGTCGTCGACAACCTCGTGCTCGGTGCATGGCGCTCGGGCGATCGTGACCCGTCGCGGATCTTCGACCTGTTGCCGGCGCTGCGCGACTTCGCGCACCGCAAGGCCGGAACGCTCTCGGGAGGCCAGCAACAGATGGTCGCGGTCGGCCGCGCGTTGATGGCCGATCCGCAGATCCTGGTCATCGACGAGCTGTCCCTCGGCCTGGCACCACTGATCGTCGCTGACCTTGCGGAGCACCTGCGCACGATCAACCTCGAGCGCGGGACGACGGTCGTCCTGATCGAGCAGGAGGTCGGGCTCGCGCTCGAGCTGTGCTCACGGGCGTACGTCCTGGAGGCCGGGCGGATCACCGTCTCGGGAACGACCGAGGAGCTAGCCGACAGCCCCGCGGTGCGGGCCGCGTACTTCGGTGGCCTCGACGTCGGGAAGGACATCGAACTGTGAGCGACCTCATCACGTATCTCGTCTCGGGAGTCGCCCTCGGGTGCACCTTCGCACTGATCGGAAGTGGCTACGTCGTCATCCACCGGGTCACGCGCGTCGTCAACTTCGCCCAGGGCACCTTCGCGGTGTTCGGCGGCTTCATCTCCTACTCGTTGCTCGACGGCACCCTGCCGCAGGGGCTGGCGCAGCTGGTCACCGTCGTGGCCTGCGGGCTGATCGGGCTGGTCGTTGGTCTCGTCGCGATCGGCAAGCCCGGTACCGACCCGCTGATCGCGCTGATCGTGACCCTGGGCGTGTCGATCTTCTGCGCCGCGGTGTTCATCACGGCGTGGGGCCAGGACCCGATCTCACCGCCGGGACTGACGGGCTCGGTCTCGATCCTCGGCGCCGACGTGCAGCGCCAGCGTCTGCTGGTCGTCGCCGCAACGCTCCTGACGTTCGTCGCCCTGTCGCTGTTCTTCAGCCGCACGTATGCCGGCAAGGGCCTGACGGCGTGCGCGTCCAATCCTCGCGCTGCGGCCCTCGTCGGCATCAACGTGCGGCGGATGGGGTTCATGGCCTTCGCCGTCGGTGGTGCGCTCGGTGGTCTCGCCGGCGCGTTGATCTCGCCGTCGGTGGCACTGTCGTTCTCGTCCGACCTGCCCTTCGCGTTGAGCGGGTTCGCCGCCGCGGTCTTCGGCGGGCTGACCAGCCCGGGTCGCACGCTGCTGGGCGGCATCGTCCTCGGCGTCACCGGGCAGCTCGTCGCGGGCTACCTCGACGGGTCCTTCCAGACCGAGGTCGCGCTGCTGATGATGCTCGCGATCATGGTCGTCCGCAGCAGGACGTTCGTCACCGAGGAGGCGAAATGAGCACCACGCTGGCCGGTCGCCGCACGTCGACCCTGCTCACCCGGACGACGGTCGCCGTGGTCGCCGTGGTCGCGCTCGCAATGCCGATGCTGATGTCCGACGTCACGTTCTTCATGCAGATGGTGCTCGCGGCGATCGTCGTCACCGGACTCTCGCTGCTCATGGGGTACGCCGGACAGGCTTCGCTCGGGCAAGGCGCCTTCTTCGCGGTCGGAGCCTTGACCGTGGGGATCGGCACAACCACGTGGGCACTGCCGCCGTTGCTGGCGCTCGTGCTCGCGCCGGTGCTGGCGTCGGCCTTCGCTGCCGTGGTGGGCATTCCACTGCTACGGCTCCGCGGCCACTACCTCGCCTTCGGGACGCTGGCACTCCTGCTCATGGTCGTCGCGGCGATGAGCACGTTCGACAGTCTCGGTGGTTCCTTGGGAATCGCCGGCATCCCTCCGCTCGCCGTCGGCTCGTTCGAGCTCACGGATCCGCGCGACTATGCCTACCTGGCGCTCGGCTGCCTCGCCCTGGTGCTGGTCATCAGCCGCAACCTGATCAGCAGCAGGTTCGGCCGTGGCATCCAGGCGCTCGCCGGCAGCGAGACCGCGGCCGCCTCGGCAGGTGTGGCGGTCTTCAAGGCGAAGCTGTCGGTGTTCGCGATCTCGGCCGCCTTCGCCGGGCTGGCGGGAGCGCTCTCGGCGTTCTTCACGCCGTTCATCAGCCCCGAGTCGTTCCCGGCCTCGCGCTCGTTCGAGTACGTCATCATGGCCGTGGTCGGTGGTCTCGGCGCACTGTGGGGCGGAGTCTTGGGAGCCATTGCGATGTCGGTCGTGATCGAGGTCCTCAACCGCATCAGCACGCAGCCGGGCCTGCCGGCCACGGCCGGGCCGATCCTGCAGTACGCGGCATACGCCGTGCTGCTGATCCTTGCACTGCTGTGGATGCCGCGCGGTCTGATCTCGGTCCTGCACGACACGCGCCGGCGGCTCTCGGCGATGCTGACACGAGCGCCGCAATCGCGGTAGAGAGGTGTCCTAGGCCTCCACCGACACGATGAACCGCACTCGAGGAGACGGACATGACCGTTACCTACACGTTTGACGTCTTTTCCAGCCTCGACGGCTACGGTGCCGCGAGCGCCAACTGGGCCGGCTACTGGGGCAAGCAAGGACCCGAGCTGCTCGACCACCGCCTTGCCCTGTACGGCCCGGAGCAGCGGATGGTCTTCGGGGCCAACACGTATCGCGCGTTCGCGCAGATGCTGGCCTCGAGCACCGAGGAGTCCGACGTGCGTGACCCATGGGTCACTCGGATGAGGAGCCTGCCCGCCACGGTCGTGTCGACGACCCTGGAAGGACCACTCGACTGGCCTGACGCGACCGTCGTCAGCGGTGACGCCGTCGACGTCGTCACGCAGCTCAAGGAGGAGTCTCCCGTCCCGTTGCGCTCGCACGGCAGCCTGTCGATGAACCGGGCGCTGATGGCAGCCGGCCTCGTCGACCGTGTCCAGGTGACACTCTTCCCCGTCATCACCGGTCAGACCGGGCTGGATCCGATCTTCAAGGGTGCGGCCGACTTCGACCTCGAGCTGCTCGAGAGCCGCACGCTCGACGGGCACATCCAAGCGCTCGTCTACCGACCCACCCTTCATTGACCGGCACGTGCGTGGACATCGACTGCTGACTCGTGCGCCGTGGATGTCGAGAACGCTCGGGCGGCTCCGTCCCAGGGGTACGAGCGGCCGAACGCGGCCGGACGACACGGACGATGGAGTGACCACCATGCAACCGAACGAGATCACCGCGATCCTCGACCTCCCGATCAGCCAGGAGCTCCTGTCACGCGACGTGCTCCGTATGGCATACGTCGCCAAGGACGGCACCCCCCGCAACGTCCCGATCGCGTTCACGTGGAACGGCTCGGAGATCGTCGTCTGCACCACGAAGAACGCCCCGAAGCTGCCTTCCCTGCGGCGCAACCCCGAGGTCGCGCTGACGATCGACACCGAGGTGCACCCGCCGAAGATCCTGCTCATCCGCGGCCGAGCGGAGCTGGACGTGGTCGACGGCATCCCGGAGGAGTACCTGCAGATCAACGGCAGCTACGAGATGACCCCCGAGCAGCGCGTTGCGTGGGAGGCCGAGGTCCGCTCCCTCTACGACGGCATGGTCCGGATCCTCATCACGCCGACGTGGGTCAAGCTCATCGACTTCGAGACCACCCTCCCCACCGCGGTCGAGGAGCTGGTCCGACGGCGGGCCGAGCGTCAGCGCGCCTGAACCGACCACCGCGGCGAGAATGCCCGTAACGAACCGAGGAGACCATCGTGGCCAAGTACCTGCTGCTCAAGCACTATCGGGGCGCGCCGGCACCGGTCAACGACGTGCCGATGGACCAGTGGACGCCGGAGGAGCTGACGGCCCACGTGAAGTACATGGAGGACTTCGCCGCGGGACTCGAGGCCACCGGCGAGTACGTCGACAGTCAAGCGCTGTCCCCGCAGGGCACGTTCGTCCGCTCCGACGGCGACGGACGCCCTCCTGTCACCGACGGCCCGTTCGCGGAGACCAAAGACCTGATCGCCGGGTGGATGGTCATCGACGTCGAGACCTACGAGCGGGCGCTCGAGCTGGCCGCCGAGCTGTCCGCGGCCCCGGGCGCAGGTGGGAAGCCGGTCCAGGAGTGGCTCGAGGTACGACCGTTCATGTGTGCGCTGCCCACGACGACCGAGTGAACGAGTCACTGCTGCGCGAGACCGTACCCGCGGTGATCGGCGTCCTCGTCCGCCGCGGAGCCGACTTCGCCGCGGCCGAGGACGCGGTGCAGGAGGCACTGATCCGGGCACTCGAAGCGTGGCCGGACGACCCACCGCGCGATCCCAAGGGATGGCTCGTTGCGGCCGCCTGGCACAAGTTCCTCGATGCCGCCCGCGCCGAAACATCCCGGCGCGGAAGGGAACTCGTCGTCGAGGCCAAGCCTCCGGCAGGGCCGGTTCCCGCCACGGATGACACGCTGTGGCTCTATTTCCTGTGCGCGCACCCCTCCCTGTCCCCCGGTTCGGCCGTCGCTCTGACCTTGCGCGCTGTCGGCGGCCTGACGACCCGGCAGATCGCCACGGCCTATCTCGTCCCCGAAGCGACCATGGCCCAACGGATCAGCCGGGCCAAGCGGCGACTCACGGGTATGCCACTCGACCAACCCGGCGACCTCACGACGGTGCTGCGCGTGCTCTACCTCGTCTTCAACGAGGGCTACAGCGGGGACCTCGACCTGGCGGCCGAAGCCATCCGCCTGACCCGCCAGCTCGCCGCCTCGACCGACGAGCCCGAGGTCTCGGGGCTGCTGGCGCTGATGCTGCTGCATCATGCTCGCCGTGCGTCTCGCACCGGCCCGGGCGGGCGCCTCGTGCCACTCGCGCAGCAGGACCGGTCCCGTTGGGACACCGGCCTGATCGCCGAGGGGGTGGCGATTCTGCAGACGGCGTTGGCCCGCGACCGGCTGGGCGAGTACCAGGCCCAGGCCGCGATCGCCGCCCTGCATGCAGATGCCCCCAGCACCTCGGAGACGGACTGGGTGCAGATCTTCGAGTGGTACGACGAGCTGCTGCTCCTCACCGCCAGCCCGGTGGTGCGGCTGAACCGCGCAGTGGCAGTCGGCGAGGCCGACGGACCCCGAGCCGGACTCGCCGCGCTGGCCGAGCTGGACCCAGAGCTCCCCCGCCACACCGCAGCCCGCGCCTACCTCTTCGAACGCGCCGGCGACCTGGAGCAGGCCGCCGTCCTGTACGCGGAGGCATCCCGCACAGCCACCACAGTGCCTGAGCGTGACCACCTCACCCGCGAAGCAGGCCGGGTGCGGCAGCTCCTGCGCTCCTGAGCCCGGTTGCCGCAGAGGGTTCCCGGACTCGGGCGACGCCCGGAGTCGGCTTCAAGGTGTCTGGGCGTTCGCTGGGTTGCGGGTTCTGGGCCGTCTGGGTACTTATGGTCGAAGCGTCACGAACCCTGCGTGGCACCCCGACCTCCATGAGTGGCCCAACCATGACGACGCAGACTCCTGCTCCCGCCGCCACCGGTAGGCGGACGCGCCTGCTGCCCGCGACGCCGGAACGCGGGTTCCTCGTGCCAGCGGTCATCGCCGTCGCTGTCCTCCTGACCCAGGGCGCCGTCCAGGCGCTCACTCCGTTCATCCGCCAGGACGACTGGCCGTTCCTGCTCCCCGCGGACACGCCGGGAGTGATCCCGCCCGCCTACTACAACCTCAGCGAGGGACGCTGGCTCAACTCCGTCTGGTGGGCCGTCGTCGGCCAGCACGGCACCCCCACGACGGCGGCGGTCACCTACGCCGTCGGTTACGCACTGCTCGTCGCGGGCATGTGGCGGGTGCTCCACCTCTCGGGGGTCCGACCCGGGCCGGCGGTGGATGCTCTCCTCGGCATCGCACTCTTCGCCTCCTGCGTGTGGGTGCAGCTGCTCTACTGGCCGGGCGCGTTGACGCCCTCGGTTCTCGCGGCCGCTGCCGGCGTCTGGCTGCTGCCCTGGGCGGCGCGCTCACCCCTGCGGCTCGGACTCTGGCTCGTCGCGTGCGAGGTCGCGGCCGTCCTGACCTACCCACCCGTCGGCGCCGTCCTGCTGGTGTTCGCCGTCCTGTTCCTCGGCGACGCCCCATGGCGCCGCGTGCTCTACGTGGCCGGCGCGTGGGTGGCGGCATTCGGCGTCGGCGTCGGCGTCGCGTACACCCTCAACTGGGTCGTCAACGGACACTTCGGCCTCCAGCTCGCCGCCTGGCGCCAATCGAACCCGCTGACCTCGCTCGATGCTCTGGGGGTCAACACGGGGCGCTGGTTGCGCGCCGCCGGGGCCTTGTGGGCCGTCCAGTGGTGGGCCCTGGTCCTGGGGCTCGTCGGGATCGTCCTCGGCTGGCGGGACGCCTGGGTCCGTCCCCGCCTGCAACGCCTCCTCGTCGCCGTCGCCGTCGCCTGGGGTCTCGACGCTGCACAGACTCTCGCGACCGGCACCGTCACAGAGGCGCGCGGGCAGCTGTGGACGTGGTTGGCCGCGGTGCTGCCCGTCGCCCTCCTGCTCGTCGGGCGGCGAACGCGGGCCGGCCTCCCGGTCGGACCCGGTCGCCCGGTCGGACGCGGTTGGCCGGTCGGACGCGGTCGGCCCGACCGCGTGGCCACGGTGACGCTCGCTGTACTCGCCCTCGGCGGGGTGCTGACGTGGCGCGCCGACATCGGCGAGCACCAGGACGTGCGCAGGCAGTACGCCTCGATCGCTGCAGCAGCCGCCGCGCACGACCCCGGGACCGTCGCACCGACGATCGTCGTCTACCAGGACCCCGCGACGCGTAACACCCGGGCGGGCCGGGTCATGGCCAGCACCCTGTTCATGGCAGTGCGCCAGGAGCAAGGCGGCGTCCTGCCCCGGTGGTGCAGCGGGGCCGAATGCGTCGAGCTGGCAGCGCGCGCCGCGTCCGGGTCGGTCATCCACCTCGGACAGGTCGTCGGCGTCGTCGTGCCGACCCCACCCAGCTGGATCTGAACTCGGGCGGCCATGCGGCGATGGCGGCCCCGTCTGGATGGGGCTCGCACTCTGATGTCGGACAGTCGGAAACCCGTGCGGCGACGGCTGGGCCGCGCCTCTATGGTGGACCGATGGCATCGGTCAGGCAGTTCCAGGTCACCTTCGACTGCGCAGAACCCGAGCGCGTCGCTCGCTTCTGGTGCGAGGCGTTGGGGTACGTCGTACCGCCGCCACCGGAGGGGTTCGCCAGTTGGGACGATTTCGACCGCTCGCTGCCGCCTGAGCGTCAGGGTTCAGCATTCGCCTGTGTCGATCCCACCGGTGTGGGCCCGCGACTGTTCTTCCAACGCGTTCCCGAGGGCAAGGCCGTCAAGAACCGGGTGCATCTCGACGTGCGGGTCGGCACCGGGCTCGTGGGCGAAGAGCGCGTGGCCGCCCTCGAGGCCGAGTGCGCACGGCTGGTCGCGCTCGGCGCGGTACGCGGGAAGCTGCTGCGTGCAGATGGCTTCAACGAGTCGTGCCTCGGGATGCAGGACGTCGAGGGCAACGAGTTCTGTCTCGACTGAGGCCGCGCCGCAGCAGCGCCGCCGACCCTGCGACCGTCGGTCAGAGCGCTGCGCGTGTCGTGTTGAGCGTGAGCACCAGTTCGTTGTGGAGCTGACGCTTCTGCGTGAGCGGCGCCTCCGCGTAGTCCTCAGCCACCGTCAGGATGGTGCGGCCGAGGTCCAGCATCGGGAACCTCACCGGCGGGGGAGGCAACGGCATGAGCGCCGAGGCCGGGTGCGGTAGCGCGACGGCAGCAACGGCGATGAGGACGATCGCCGAGAGCCGACGACGCAGCCGGGACGCTGCTGCCCCGCTTCGGCCACTCACCGGGCCGCGTGCGGGTGGGGAGCTGGCACAGCCGGTGCTTTGAGGTCGCTGGGTGAGGTTCATCGGAGTCCACCTCCTGGGTCGCGAGACGTCCGATCACGAACCACTGTGAACCGCAGGCGACGTGCCGTCTGTGCGCGCGACGACACAGCGGCACGGCGCGCAGGTCGGGCCCGAACCGCGCTGGCGGCAGCTCGTCCACGGTGACCTGACGAGAACTGCGCGAGGGAGTGACCTGCTTAGGCGCGCACCTCGAAGGAGGCCTTGAGCGCGTCCATCGTGGCCGTGCGTTCCCTCAGGGCGACCCTGCCCAACACCGGCGTCGCGAGCCGGTAGAGGCCGTAGGTCTTCATGCTCGCGTGGTGGCGCACGAGCGTCGTGTCGTGATCCGTGGCTTCCAGCGTGTAGCCGGGCCAACCCTCGACCTTGACCTTGCCGGCCTTGGAGCTGTCCCACCAGTGGTACACCAGCCTGCGAGGCGGATCGAACTCGACGACCTCGCCGGGGGTCGGACCGAAGGACGTCTGGTCCAGGTAGGTCGTCCCGAGGGTCAGCTCTCCGGGCGATGTCTGTTGGGTGCGCCGCAGGATGCTGCCCTTGTCGGGCATCCAGGCGTTGTGTCCCTCGATGTCGGCCAGGCGAGCGAAGACCTGCTCTGCGGGCGCACGGATCTCCCGAACCACCTCGAACTCGACGAAGGCCACGAGCGTCACCATCGCTTGGTGCGGCACCGACGTCAAGACGCCGCGCTGCCAGCGTGGCCGGCCCTGGCCACGCGGCGGGTCAACCCCGCCACATCGCGTCGCCGCGGCGGTGGAGACACGGCCACCCGGCATACGACGATGGCTGCGTGGCCACGACGAGGTGGCCCGGATCCCAGGAGGACCACCGTGACGACGTCCGACACGCTTCGACGCCCGCCCTTCGACCCCGAGCTCGCGGCCGTCCTCTCGGTCATCGGCGAGAGCCTGCCCTCGACGCTCACGCCGGAGATGATCCCGCTGATGCGACAGACTCCCATGATGCTCCCGCTCGAGCAGGTGCTCGACGGCCGCGCGGTGACGCACGAGGAGTTCACCGTCCCCGGCTACGAGGGCGCCGAGATCATCGTGTCGGTCTTCCGCCGCACCGACCACGTCGCGGGAGGTCCGGCGATCTTCCACATCCACGGCGGCGGCATGATCGTCGGCGACCGCTTCTTCGGTGTCGAGGCCTGCGTCGAGTGGGTCGAGCGCTACGACGCCGTCGTGGCGAGCATCGAGTACCGCCTCGCCCCAGAGCATCCCGACCCCGTCCCGGTCGAGGACTGCTACGCCGGTCTGCAGTGGTTCGTGGCGCAGGGTGACGAGCTCGGCTTCGACGCGAGCCGGGTCGTCGTGGCCGGGGCGAGCGCCGGCGGGGGCCTCTCGGCGGGCGTCGCGCTCCTCTGCCGCGACCGGGGCGGCCCTGCGCTCATCGCTCAGCTGCTCATGTGCCCGATGGTCGACGACCGCAACGAGACCGTCTCCTCGCACCAGTACGACGGCATCGGCGTCTGGGACCGCACCTCCAACGACACCGGTTGGGACGCCCTGCTCGGCGACCGCCGGGGCACCGACGAGGTCTCGATCTACGCCTCGCCGTCGCGCGCCACCGACCTGTCGGGCCTGCCGCCGGCCTTCATCGACGTCGGCTCGGCCGAGGTCTTCCGCGACGAGGACGTCGCCTACGCGACGCAGATCTGGGCCGACGGCGGCGTCGCGGAGCTGCACGTCTGGCCGGGCGGCTTCCACGGCTTCCAGATGATGGGTGGCGGCGCCACGGCTCTGGCCAGGGTGTCGATGCAGGTCCAGCAGGCCTGGCTCGACCGCGTGCTCGGGCACGTGGCCGCCGAAGGCTGAGCGCGTATGCCGTCCGGCGGGCTCGGCGACCACCGCTGAGCCCGCCGCCCGGTCCGCCTCGGGACCCGATGGCGCGCCGACCGTGCGCCTACGATGGTGAGTACCCACACCCCAAGGACGCCAGGTGCAGGAGCTCGTCGGCCGGCTGACCTCCCTCGACCCGGAGGCCAGCGAGACCCTCAAGGTCATCACGTACTTCGACCATCTCGTCGAGGGGCGCGTCGGTGTCGAGACGATGGTCCGCGGGGCCGCGCTGCTGACGGGCGCCGTTGCCGGGATCTCGCGTGACGGGCGCACGATCCGCGTCGACCCTTCGGGTGCGCGGCTGTCGCCCGACGGAGACGCGGGCGACCTTGAGCGTCCTGAGGATTCGGCGCCCTGGCCGCGGCAGGAGTGCGGCGAGGGTTCGTTCGTCTGGCTCGAGCGCACCGGCCCGGGCCACGCCAACGACGCCATGGTGCTCGAACGGCTCGCCCACTCGGTGGCGGTGAGCCGCCCCGGAGCCGCGTCTGCCGGCGCAGGTCAGCGCGCGCTCGAGGTCCTGCTCGACCGTGCCTCGCCGGCGACCGACCGTGACCGCGCCGCCGCGCGTCTCGGGCTCGATCAGCGAACCCTCTTCACCGTCGTCGCCACCACACGCGGCGCGTCGGTGCGCGCCGCGCCAGTGCCCGGAGCACCCGTGACTGCGGTGCCGGTGCCCGCCCTGGCGTCAGCCAGGATCGCGACGGCGTACGGCCTCGTCACCGCGCTTCTCGTGCGCGGCGACACCGCGGACGCGAGGGCGGGAGTCACGGCGGATCGCGTGGGCGTGGGCGAGGCGGTCACGGTCGACCGGCTGCCCGAGTCGTGGGCAGGCGCGCTGCTGGCGTTGCGCGTGGCGTCCGCACGGGACCCCTTCGTGCGGATCGGCGACCTCGGCCTGTTGGCGCACGCTGTCCGGGCCGCAGACCACGCGTCGTCCCCGCCCGCCGACGTCGCTGGGGTCGAGCGGGCGATCGCGCACGGCTGGTCGCTCGATGCCCTCGAGTCGCTCGCTGACGCCGAGAGCGTCCGGGCCGTCGCTCGCACGGCGGGTCTGCATCACTCGACCCTCCAGGCACGACTCACCGACCTGCCGGCGCACCTCGGCTTCGACGTGTCGAGCGGCCGCGGGCGGGCGCGGCTGCACACGGCGCTGCTCGTCCGCCGGGCCGCGAGCGCCCGCTTCGTCTGACCGCAACCATCGAGGCGCACCCAGCCGGCTGCGGCGAGAGGTCGCGGACCGCCCGCCCTGTCGGGGCGCTCGGCTAGCGTCTCTCGCATGGCCCACCGGCTCAGCCTCGACGACGCGCGACGGATCGCGGTGCACGCACAGCTGCTCGACCTGCCGCGGCCGACCGACCTCGTCGAGACGGTCAGGCGGCTGACCTTCCTGCAGATCGACCCGACCGCCGCCATCGCGCCCAACGCCGACCTCGTCCTGTGGAGCCGGCTCGGCAACGTCTACGACCCCGCCGACCTCGTCAAGGCGGTCGAGGGCGACCACACCCTCGTCGAGACCGTCGCCTACATCCGCAGCCCGCAGGACGTCCCGGCCGTCATCGCCGAGGTCCGCGACGCAGAGCAGCACCCGTTCATCGTCGAGTGGCTCGCCGCCAACGACTCCTTCCGCCGTGACATCCTCACCAGGCTCGAGGCCGACGGCCCCTTGCTCTCGCGCGACATCCCCGACACCAGCGTTGTCCCGTGGCCGTCGACCGGCTGGACCAACAACCGCAACATCACCAAGATGCTCGAGGCGCTCACCCTCCGCGGCCACGTCGCCATCGCGGGCCGCAAGGGCCGCCAGCGCTACTTCGACCTCCCCGAACGCGTCTACCCCGACGGCCTGCCGACCCTCACCTACGACGAGGCCATCACGCACCTGGACGAGCGCCGTCTCCAGGCCCTCGGCATCGCCCGCTCCACCGGACCGCAGCTCTCCGGCGAGCACCCCTACGTCGGCGCCGCCGGAGAGCCCACCCAGGTCGAAGGGGTCCCGGGCACGTGGCGCGTCCACCCGGCATACCTCGACCTTCCGGGTTTCGAGGGGCGCACCGCGCTGCTCAGCCCGTTCGACCGGCTCATCCACGACCGCGTCCGCGCCGAGCAGCTCTTCGGCTTCGAGTACATCCTCGAGATGTACAAGCCCAAGGACCAACGCCGCTGGGGCTACTTCGCGCTGCCGATCCTCCACCACGCCCAGCTCATCGGGAAGCTCGATGCCATCGCCGACCGGAAGTCCGGCGTGCTCACCGTCAACGCGATCCACGAGGACGTCCGCTTCACGAAGGAGATGACGGCCGGCGTCCACGGCGAGATCCGCGACCTTGCCTCGTGGCTCGGCCTCGAGGTCACCGGCCCCGCCGCACCGCCCAGGCCACGACGGCGAGCGACACCAGCGCGGCCCCGTTGACCCGGTAGCCGCGCACCGCCCGCTTCGACTGCGCCGACAGCACGGACACGTCGCTCTGGTGCGACAGAACGGACGCCCTCGACTGGTTCGACAGCAGCGACCCCGCGCTCATCGACGACCCGATCGACAGGATCGACGCGAACGAGCCGACGCTGCCCACCGACAGCACCGACCCGACGCTACCGATCGAGAGCACCGAGCCGACCGAGCCGATCGACAGGAACGAGTCGCGTGACGCGACGGACCACTTCCACCGGCGTAGGCGCATGACCGAAGCCTAGGCACGCGTACCCAATTCCGCTCCCGTATGCCGTCCGCGACCCTCCGCGACGTATCACTCCTCGCGCCCGCTCCTCCTCTCGTGCAACGGCGCCGCCTCAGGTGGAACGAGTGGCAGCCCCTAGATGCACCGCAGACGCAGACCCCTCAGGAGCACCCCCGTGAGCACCCCCGGCACCTTCGCCTTCACCGTCCACCCGCGCGCCCGGCTGGGCGAGGACCTCGCCCGCGTCTGGTCCCCGCTCGGCCGCGTGCCCGACCCGGTCTACGACACCGCCCTGCGCCGCCTGCCGCTGCGCCCCATCTCGATGGCCGGCATCCACATCGGCGGCGAGCACGTCGGCCACGTCGTGCTCGTCCCGTTCGGGGCGCGTCATCTGCTCACCTCACCCGGCGAGGGCCGGGCCCGCGTTCACCGTGCGGTCGACAAGGCCCGCGCCCTCGGCTGCGACGTCGTGGGGCTCGGCGCTCTGACCGCGACGGTGACCGCGGGCGGGGTGTCGCTGCGCAGCCGCAGCGACATCGGCGTCACGAACGGCAACGCGTTCACAGCCGCCATCGTCGACGACCAGGCCCGCCAGCTCCTGCGCGACGTCGTCGACCGCTCGACCGACCCACACGTCGCCGTCGTCGGCGCGACCGGCAGCGTCGGCGCCGCCGTCACCCGGCTCATCGCCCGCGACCGCGCCGCCGCGAAGCTCACACTCGTCGCGCGCTCGGCCGGGCGCCTCGACGCGCTGGCCGCGGAGGTCGGCCGACAGGTCCCGACGACGACCGCCACGACGATGGACGCCGTCGCCACCGCCGACCTCGTCATCCTCCTCACCGCCTCCGCCGATGCGCTCCTCGGCCCGCACCACCTGGCGCCCGGCGCCGTCGTGCTCGACGCGACCCAGCCGCGCAACACCTCACCGACCCTCGTCGACGACCGGCCCGACGTGCTCGTCGTCGACGGCGGCGTCGTCGACATCCCGAGCCTGCGGCTCGTCGGCGGCAACATCGGCCTGCCCGACGGCCGGTCGTACGCCTGCTTCGCCGAGACCGCCCTGCTCGCCCTGTCCGGCCACCGCGGCCACTTCTCCATCGGCGTCCCGACCCTCGAGCTCGTCGACCAGACGCGGGGCATGGCCGCCGACCTCTCGCACCTGGGCTTCCGCGCCGCGGAACCGACGAGCTTCGGCCGCCCCGTCACCGTCCGCCGCGCCGCGCTGGGGGTGGCGTCGTGACCACGCTCGCCCGCGCCCACCACCGCGTCGTCCTCCTCGGAGGCGGCTACGTCACCCTCCACGCGTATGCCGCCCTGATGCGGCGCGCCGGACGGGCCGTCCGCCGCGGCGACGTCCAGGTCGTCGTCATCAGCACCGACGACGCGCACAGCTACCACGGCTTCACCGGTGAGGTGCTCGCCGGCCTGCTCCCCTACGACCGCACCCGCACGCCGCTCACCGAGGCGATGCCGCACGCGCACGTCGTCATCGGGCGAGCGCTGTCGATCGACGCGGAGCGCCGGGTCGTCCGCTACGAGCAGTCCGACGAGCCGGGCCTGCGCATCCTCGACTACGACGAGCTCGTCGTCGGCACGGGCGGTCGCGAGCCGGCTGCCGCCGTGCCAGGCCTTTCCGAGCACGGGTTCACGTTGCGGGCGCCGGGCGACATCGCCGTCCTCGCCGAACGCGTCCGTCAGGCTGCCACCCACCGCGGACCGCGCCGGCACACCGTCATCGTCGCCGGTGGCGGCCTGGCCGGCGTCGAGATGGCCGCGGCCGTCGCCGACCTCGGCGGCGCGCGCGTCCGGGTCGAGCTCGTCCACTCCGGCGCGCACCTGCTGCCCGAGCTGCACGAGTCGCAGCCGCGCCTGGCCCGCCGCGCCGCGCAGGAGCTCAAGCGGCTGGGCGTCCGTGTGCGACTGGGGGTGCGCCTGGCCTCGGTGACCGCCGACCACGCATACCTCTCCGACGGGACGCACCTGCCCGCGAGCACCGTCATCGCCACGATCGGCCAGCGGCCCGTGCAGGTCCCCGGGCTCGACGAGCACCGCGACCCGCGCGGCCGGCTCGTCACCCGGCCTGACCTCTCCGTCGTCGACCACGTCTGGGCCGCCGGTGACGCCGCGTGCGTCGTCCACCCGAGGAGCGGCGGGCCCGTCCCGGCCAACGCGCTCTGGGCCATCAAGGGCGGCGACCACCTCGGCGCCAACCTCGCCCGGTCGCTCCGGGGCCGCCGCACGAAGCCGTTCGGCTACCGCGGGCTCGGCCAGGCGGCCTCCTTCGGGTTCGGCCGCTCGATCTCCGAGCTGTACGGCATCCCGTTCACCGGCTGGGTGGCCTGGGTGCTGCGCGTGACCTTCTTCCTGCGCTTCATGCCCTCGCGGCGCAAGGCCGTCCAGGTCGTCGGCGACTTCGCCCGCGTCGCCCGCCACGGCCGTATGCCGGGTGGCGCGGCACCATCGGCGCCTGCCCTCGCCGACGTGGTCGAGTCCGCGAGCGTCCGCACGGCGTGACCCGAGCGGGGACGACCGGCTGGCAGCCCAGGGATCCGTGCAACCTCCCACGCACGGCGGGGGCCCTGCTGCCAGCCGGTCGTCCCTGTTCCTGTCGGGACCGGTGGCTACCGTGGCGGGTCATGACGACCGAGCCGACCCATGTGACAGAGACGCGAGCGGCCTACGACACGGTGGCCGTCGACTACGCGGCCCTCCTCGAGGGTGAGCTCGCCCGCAGCCCGTTGGACCGGGCGCTGCTCGGGCACTTCGCCGAGCTGGTGCTGACCGAGGGCGGCGGACCGGTCGTCGACGTCGGCTGCGGTCCGGGGCGCATCACCGGTCACCTGGCGACGCTCGGCCTCGACGTCAGCGGCATCGACCTGTCACCCGCCATGGTCGCGGAGGCGCGGCGACGGCATCCGGAGCTCGACTTCCGGGTCGGCAGCCTCGCCGCACTCGACCTCGCCGACGCGTCGACGGCGGGCGTTGTCGCGTGGTACTCGATCATCCACACGCCACCCGCCTTGCTTCCCGCGGTGTTCGCCGAGCTGAACCGCGTGATCCGCCCGGACGGGTTGCTGCTCCTCGCGTTCCAGGCCGGCAACTTCTCCGTGCGGCACGAGCAGGCCTACGGACACGCGGTCACCTTCGAGGCGCACCGGCTCGACCCGGACCACATCGTCGCGGTGCTCGCTGATGCCGGCTTCCGGGTCACAGTCCGCACGGAACGCAGCCGGCAGGACTACGAGAAGACCGCGCAAGCGTTCCTTCTCGCCCGGCGGGCCTGAGCTCAAGTGGTGTGCTTCGCTGCGAGCGCCCGGGCGATGCGCTCGATGAGGTCGTAGGGAACGGGCTTGGCGTAGAAGAACTGCACCGTGTCCTTCCTCGCGCGGTGCGACGCGACCTCGGCCTCGAGCTCCGGGTCGAGCTCGCCGACCGGGTAGAGCCCGACGTGCTTCTTCCACCCTGCGAAGTGGATGCCATAGCGGTCGGCGAACATGATCGCCGGCATGCCGTAACGGATCTTCTCCTCGCCGCCGGGTACCGCCCGCCGGAGGGCGTCGCGTACCTGCTCGAGGATCTCGCGGGGCCCGTCCGGGAAGCCGGCCACGTACTCGTCGATCGTCGTCGGCGTCGTGGCCCGTGTCTCGCCCATGCGCTCCCCCTCGTCCTGTTCCCGTGACGGGCCCCATTGTCTCCGGGCAGGACTGTGGTGGTGGGCGATTCCCCGGACAAGCCGCGATCGGTCGCCTACGGTGAGCGGGTCACCGGGGGAAGCAGGGAGCTCATGCGCAGCCGAAGGACCAACGGACTCATCATGATCGGCAGCCTCGTCGTGCTGGCGGCCCTCGCCGGCAACGCCTCGCGAGGCCCCGACGAGATCGCGCTGGCTGGTGCCGGGCAGGCGCCGGCCGTCACTGTGACGCGGACGCCACTCGCGACCGTGGCACCGACCGGTGACGACGCCTCGAAGGCCGTGGCGAAGAAGGCCTCCGACGCCGGAGCCGCCGCGAAGAAGGCCACCGACGCAAAGGCCGCTGCAGCGAAGGCTGCCGCCGCCAAGGTCGCAGCCGACAAGACAGCCAAGGACAAGGCCAAGGCGGCGGCCGACGCGAAGGCCAAGGCTGCTGCCGCGACGTGGGCGGTGACGAAGGTCGTCGACGGCGACACGATCTGGGTCTCGCGCGCCGGCGTCTCCAGCAAGGTCCGGTTCATCGGCATCGACACCCCGGAGTCCGGGCAGTGCGGCTTCACCGAGGCCCGCAACGCCCTGCGTGGCATCATCGGCGGCCAGCGCGTGACCCTGACTGCCGGCGCCCAGGACGACGTCGACCGGTACGGCCGCCTGCTCCGTTACGTGGACGTGAGCGGTGTCGACGCCGGCCTGCGCCTCATCAAGAAGGGGTATGCCGTCGCCCGCTACGACTCGCGCGACGGCTACGGCCGGCACACCCGCGAGACGGCATACGTCCGGGCCGACATCGCGAGCCCGAAGGCCGCGTGTGCCGAGCCGGACTCCGGCGGGAGCTCGGGCGGCACGTCCGGTGGAGCGTGGCCGCTGTCGGGAGACAGGTACCCGTGCCCGCAGACGCGGCCGGTCAAGGGCAACGAGGACTCGTGGATCGCCCACGAACCCGGCGACCGGTACTACAACGTGACGAAGCCCGAGCAGTGCTTCGCGACGATGAGCGACGCCGAGTCCGCCGGCTTCCGCCCCGCCAAGGTCTGACCCCCCGGCCGCCTCGTCCCCTGACCCCGCCCCATTCCGCAACACACCGAGCAACCGTCAACGCACCGGGATCGGATGCCGGGGTGTTGGCAGTTACCCGGTGTGTTGCGCGGGGTGGGCGAAGCGGGGCGAGCGGGGGGCGCACCTGCCAGCTGTCAGTCGTCGAGCTCGAGGACGCAGGCCGTGCCGACGTCGACGAAGCCGACCCGGCGGTAGATGTCGGCCGCCGCGTCGGACCCGGCCGACAGGAACACGAGGTCGACACCCTGCTCGCGACAGGCCGCGACGAGCGAGCGCGTGATCGCGGTGCCGTGGCCTCGACCCCGGTGGCCGGGCGGCACGGCGATGCCCATGAGCTCGGCGACGTCACCGCGTGGGGCGGCAGACCCAGCCCCGCAGAGACGGTTGCCCTCGAACGAGGCCACGACGACGAGGTCGCCGCGCTCCATGAGCTCCGGACGCCGGCCCGGGTCCTTCGGCTCGACGTCGTCCATTCCCGCGAATGCCGCCGACACCGACCCCAGCGCGAGCGACAGGTGCGGCTCGGCCGGACGCAGTGCGCGCGCCCGAGGGTCAGCCTCGACGGCCACCTCCGGAGGCATGACGAGCAGCGGGTACCGGTGCGGCTCGTAGCCCGCACCACGGACCGCCGGCAGGATCGTCGGCGTGACCTCGTCGACCCACTCGACGGCGCGCGGGACGCCCAGCTGCTGTTGGCGCTCGAGCACACGGCATACGTCGGCCTCGATGAACGTGTCGAGCCCGCCCAACCGGGGACGCGCGTAGAACTGCCAGCCGGTGCCCTCCTCGGCGAGGAAGAGCGTGAAAGGGCCGACCTCCTCGACCGCGGCGACGGCGCGCGGCACGCAGTCGTAATAGGTCTCGATGCGGTCCAGCCGACCGTCGCGCCCGCGCGTCATGGCGCCACGATGACAGGCGGCCCGCGGCGCGAGCGACCCAATTGTCAGCCGGGCTGTGGCGGAGCGTCGGCTCAGCGCTGCACCGGGTAGACGAGGTGTGTCACGCGCTCGCCCTCGACGACGGTCGTCGGGTTGCCGAGCACGACCTGGCCGGCGGCCTCGGTGAAGTACGGGCGACCGACGCCGAGGAAGCACGGCACGAGGTCGACCGCCACCTCGTCGAGCAGCCCCTCCACGAGGCACTGGCTGGCTATCTCGCCTGCTGCGATCCCGACGTCGGCGTCGCCCGCGAGCTCCTGGGCCCTGGCCACCGCCTCGTGGACTCCGCCCGTCACGAACTCGACGGTGCCGCCCGGGTAGCTCCAGCCGTCCGGCGGTTCGTGGGTCAGGACGACGACGGGCACGCCCATGGGATGGGTGCCCTTCCAGCCGTCGGTGATGTCGAAGAGGTGCCGTCCGACGACGAGCGCGCCGAGCCGGCGGGTCCACTCCGCCCAGAAGTCGGCGTCGCGCTGCGTCAGGTGGAACGTCATGTCACCGCCCGCCGAGGTCCAGGGCACGTCGCCCGCCTCGTACCAGTCGAAGAGCGGTCCGATCTCGTCGTTCGGACCCGCCACGAACCCGTCCAGCGACGTCGATGCCGACGACACGACCTTGCCCATGCTGCGCTCCTGTCCCTTACGAAAGCCCCTTACAAAGCTCAGCGGCGCCCTCGTCGGGTGCGCAGGTAGTCGGCGACGACGTACTCGCCGAGCCGCGAGATGTCCGGGGTGAACACGCGTCCGCCTGCGCGCCGCGCCACGGCGTCGACGAACCGCGCGAGCCCCGGGTCGTCGCCGAGCATGAAGATGTTGAGCTGCGCTCCCGAGCGCCGCAGCTCGTCGACCTGGGCGACGGTCGCGCGGAGGGTCGCCTGGGTCGCGGGCCAGTGGAACGTCGGCCGGCCGTCGACTTCCAGGTGCGCGGTCGGTTCGCCGTCGGTGACGACGAGGACGACGGGCTCGGCGTCCGGATGCCGCCGCAGGTGCCGCGACGCGAGCATGAGCGCGTGCTGGAGGTTCGTGCCCTGCACCCACTCCGGCTCGGCCTCGGCCAGCTCGACGGGCGTGAGCCGCCGCGCGACGAGGTTGAAGCCGATCATCTGCAGCGCGTCGTGCCGGAACCGGGACTGCACGAGGTGCGACAGTGCGAGCGCCGTCTGCTTCATCGGCCCCCAGCGCCCCTCCTGCATCATCGAGAACGACAT
Organism: Terrabacter sp. GCM10028922; assembly: GCF_042666095.1. Classification (NCBI taxonomy): domain Bacteria; kingdom Bacillati; phylum Actinomycetota; class Actinomycetes; order Micrococcales; family Intrasporangiaceae; genus Terrabacter; species Terrabacter sp. GCM10028922. The sequence continues at coordinate 276,988 of NZ_JBHTFG010000010.1, forward strand.
GTCGACGCACAGCGCGACTGCCGCCCGCGCGCGCCGCTCCGTCTCGGCGACCTCGAAGTCCTCGACGAGCAGCTCGACAGCTCCACCCTGGAATGCCGGGTGGCCGGCTTCCGGTGCAAAGTGCCCACTCGACGGGGTGAGGGTGGGCTCGCGGTCCCCCATCCCATCCCCGGTCGAGTGGGCAGTTCCACCCGCCCGAGCCGTGCGGGTCAGGGCGTTCGAGATCGTGCGGACCGTGTCGAGGGGCAGCTCGTCGCCGAACTCCCACGCCCGGGTCAGTCCCGTCGGCTCGTCGGCCTGGCCGGCAGCGTGGTCGTCGTGGTCGCCGCGGCCGGCGGTCTCGACGTGCTGGAAGACCCGGCGCAGCGCGGTCTCGCCGAGGCGCCGCACAGCCCGGGGGGTCAGGCGCAGCCCGTCGTCGCCGCGGGAGACGTAGCCCTGCCGCTCGAGCTCGCGTTCGAGCTGGCGCAACGCCTCCATGTCGCGGGCGGCGTCGGCGCCGAGGTACTGCTCGAGCCGCTCGACATCGACGTCGTCGAGGCTCGCCCCGTGGTACGACTGCCCGAGCTGTTCGCCGAGCTGCTCGAGGTCGGCGAGCTCGGCGACGGCGGTGACGGCCTCGCCGTAGCCGAGCGGCTCGCCGCCCTGCCCCGCCTGTACGGGACTGCGCCGGTCGAGGCCGGGACGCAGCGCGCGCAGGTTGTCGGAGAGCTGCGCCATCTGCGAGGCGAGGTCGGGGTCGCCGAGCGCGTCGGCCATGAGTTGGCCGAGCTGCTCGCGCTGCTCGGGAGTGAGCGAGGCCAGGAGCCGGTCGGCTGCAGCCTGGCGCCGCGCGAGCGCGTCGATGAGCTCGTCGACGTTCTGCGGGTTCTCGGGGAAGAGGTCGCCGTGCTTGTCCATGAACTCGCGGAACTGGTCCTCGGTGTCCTCGCCGCGTGCATGGGCGGCGAGGAGCTGGTTGAGGTCGGCCAGCATGTCCTTGACCTGTTGCATGGCCTCCGGGTTGTTGCCCGACAGCGCCTGCTTGAGGCCCTCGAACTGCGCCCCGACGATCTCGCGCTGGAGCATCTGGGCGATCTGCTCGTACGTCTCGCGGGCCTCGTCCGAGTGCCACTCGTAGTCACCGAGCGCCCGCACCGCGCCCGCCACGTCGTCCGGGATCGTCGCAAGGTCCATCTCGGCGAGCCGGGCGTCGTCGCCGTCCTCGCCGGCGAGGGTGTCGCGCTCCTGCGCGAGGGCCTGGTCGAGCAGGGCGCGCACCTGGTCGAGCGTGCCGCCGAGGTCACCGCGGCGACGGGCAGCCTCCCGGAGGGAGCGTATGCGTTCGGCGAGGTCGTCGAGGCCGCGGCGGCCGTCCAAGCCCCGCCGCAGCAGCTCGCGCAGGGAGTCGCGCAGGTTGCCCCCGCTCAGGACGTCGTGCCCGGCCTCGTCGAGGGCCGAGCGGACGTCGAAGGGTGGCGCGAGCGGGTCGGGCCCGCCGGTCCAGGGCGCGTAGCGGAACCGCCCGTGCACCTCACCACCCTCGCGCGGAGTCATGTCGTCAGGCTCCGTAGACGGTGCGGCCGGCGACGGTGTCCTTGTCGATGCGGCGTGTCAGGTGCAGGCCCTCGAGGACGAACTCGATCGCGGCCGCGACCTGCCCGGGGGTCGCGTCGTCGCCGTGGCCGAGCCGGTCGAGCACCTTCGAGAGACCGGAGACCGGCCCGACCTGGGCGAGCAGGTCGGAGCCCGGCACGAGGTCTCCTGTCTCGACGACGGCGCCCTCGGCGAAGAGGTTCGTGAAGCCGGTGAGGTCGAGCCCCGCCAGTCGTGAGCGGTAGGTCTCCGCGATGGCGAGCCGCAGCAGGTGCGTCAGCACGTCGCGTTCGCGGCCCTCCTCACCCATCTCGAACTCGACCTTGCCGAGGAGGGTGGGCACGACGGTCGGGACGTCGCAGACCCGCGCGACGGCATACGGCTCCCCCACGCGGGCAGCCCGGCGCAGCGCCGAGCCGGCGACCCCCTCGGCGCCGGCGATCGCGAAGCGGGCCGAGACGCCCGAGCGCTGGTCGACGGCCGATGACTCGCGCAGCCCACGCGTGAACCGCGCCACGACCTCGAGCAGGTGCTCCGGGACGTCGGCGACGAGCGCGGACTCCTGCGCGATGAGCGCCACCTCGTCCCTGACCTCGGACGGGTAGTGCGTGCGGATCTCGGCGCCGAAGCGGTCCTTGAGCGGGGTGATGATGCGGCCGCGGTTCGTGTAGTCCTCGGGGTTGGCGGTCGCGACGAGCAGGATGTCGAGCGGCAGCCGCAGGGAGTAGCCGCGGATCTGGATGTCGCGCTCTTCGAGCACGTTGAAGAGGGCCACCTGGATGCGCTCGGCGAGGTCGGGCAGCTCGTTGAGCCCGAAGATGCCACGGTTGCTCCGGGGCACGAGCCCGTAGTGGACGGTCTCGGGGTCGCCGAGCGTGCGGCCCTGTGCGACCTTGACGGGGTCGACGTCGCCGACGAGGTCACCGACGCTCGTGTCGGGCGTCGCGAGCTTCTCGGTGTAGCGCTCGCTGCGGTGGCGCCACGTGACCTGCAGCTCGTCGCCGAGCTCGGCGGCGAGCCGCCGGCAGCGCGTGCACGACGGCGCCTGCGGGTCGTCGCCGATCTCGCAGCCCACGACGACGGGGCTCCACTCGTCGAGGAGCCCGGCCAGGGTGCGCATGAGCCGCGACTTGCCCTGGCCCCGTTCACCGAGCAGGACGAGGTCGTGCCCGGCGAGCAGGGCCGTCTCGAGCTCGGGCAGCACCGTGTCCTCGAAGCCGACCATCCCGGGAAAGGCGTCCTCACCGGCACGCAGCCGGGCCAGCAGGTTGTCACGGATCTCGCTCTTGACGCTGCGGTGCACGTGGCCGGAGGCGCGCAGCTCGCCGAGGGTCGCCGCGCGACCTGGCTCAGGGAAGCTCATTGCCTCACGCTACGTCCGACTCCCGACACTGTCGAAGGGTCGTATGCCGTCTGTGGGTGCAGCCGCTCGGCGCGGGCGACGCGGGCGCGCCCCGTCACTGCTCCGTCCCGTGCAACAGTGACGGAGCCGAGTCAGTCGACCGGGCTCTCGGTACGGTCGCCGGTCCAGTCGGTGTGGAAGGTGCCTTCGCGGTCGACGCGCGTGTACGTGTGCGCGCCGAAGTTGTCGCGCAGCGCCTGGATGAGCGACGCGGGCAGACGGTCGCGTCGCAGGGCGTCGAAGTAGGCCAGCGACGACGCGAACGCGGGCGCCGGCACGCCGCGCTCGGCAGCCACGGCCACCACCCGTCGCCATGCCGCCACGCCCTCGCGGATCGCGTCTGCGAACCACGGCGCCGTCAGCAGCGTCTCGAGCTCCGGCTCGTCCGCGTACGCCTCGCGGATGCGGTCCAGGAAGCGAGCCCTGATGATGCAGCCGCCGCGCCAGATCGTCGCCACCTCGCCGAGGTCGAGGTCCCAGCCGTGCTCCTTGGAGCCCGCGGCGAGCTGGTCGAAGCCCTGTGCGTACGCGACGATCTTCGACGCGTACAGCGCAGCACGCACGTCGTCGACGAACGCGTCGCGCTCGACCTGGCGCTGCTCCGAGGCGTCGAGGTCGGCTAGGCGGGCGAACGTCCCGCGGACCGCCTCCCTCTGGCTCGTGTGGCCCGAGAGGCTGCGCGCGAAGGTCGCCTCCGCGATACCGGTCACGGGCACGCCGAGGTCGAGGGCACTCTGCACGGTCCAGCGGCCGGTCCCCTTCTGCTCGGCGGCGTCGCCGACCACGTCCACGAACGGGCGTCCCGTCGGACCGTCGGTGTGAGCCAGCACGTCCGCGGTCATCTCGATCAGGAACGACTCGAGATCGCCGCCGTTCCACTCGCGGAACACCTCCGCGATCTCCGCCGGCTCGAGCCCGAGGACGCTGCGGAGCAGGTCGAAGGACTCGGCGATCAGCTGCATGTCGGCGTACTCGATGCCGTTGTGCACCATCTTGACGAAGTGGCCGGCGGCGTCCGGCCCGAGGTGTGCCGCACACGGCGTGCCCTCGACCTGCGCGGCGATCGTCTCGACGACGGGAGCGAGGCGCTCGTACGCGTGGTCCGAGCCACCGACCATGATCGACGGGCCGTTGAGCGCGCCCTCCTCGCCACCCGACACGCCCATGCCGACGAAGTGGATCCCGTTGTCGGCCAGCGCCTTTTCACGTCGCAGCGTCTCCGCGAAGTGCGCGTTGCCGGCATCGACGACGATGTCGCCCTCGTCGAGCAGCGGCACGAGCTCGTCGATGACGGCGTCGGTCGGCTCCCCCGCCTTGACCATGACGACGATCGCGCGCGGCTTCTCGATCGCAGCCACGAAGTCCTCGAGCGTCTCCGTCCCGACGAAGTCTCCCTCGTCGCCGAACTGCTCCAGGAGCGACGTCATCCGTGAGGTCGTGCGGTTGTGGACCGCCACCGTGTGCCCGTGCCGGGCGATGTTGCGGGCGAGGTTGCGACCCATCGTCGCGAGGCCGGTGACGCCGATCGTTGCGCGAGTGTCCATGTGGGCGACAACCCCGGCCTGAGGGAGGCGTATTCCACCACGCACCACCCGACACGCCTCGGCGATGGGGTTGGGTGGTGCCATGGAAACGGACGAGCTGCGCCGCCGCCTCCGCGTCATCGCCGCAGAGCTCGACGCACATGCGGGCGAGGTGCCGGGCGTCCGGACGGACCTCGCCGACGCGTTCACCGCGGTGGGCCAGGCACTCGCCGGGCTGGACGACGTGCTGGGCCGCGGAGCCGCCAGGACGGCTCACCTGCCTCCCGTCGAGGTCGTCGCACCTGTCCTCGGTGTCGACGCGTGCCGGGCAGGCTGGGTCGGCGCCGTGCTCGAGCCCGGAGCACCCCGCCCGCGCATCGTCGTCGCGCCCACCATCGCTGAGCTCGTGGCGATGGTGCGTGAGTCGCTCGGGCTGCGCGTCGTCGGCGTCGACATCCCGATCGGCCTCCCGGACAATACTGTTCGTCAGGCCGACCGACTGGCCCGCGCGGAGCTCAAGGGCAAGGCGTCGTCGGTCTTCTCGACGTTGACCCGCTCGGCCTACGCTGCCCCGACCCGTCTCGAGGCCGACGCCACCAACCGCGAGCTCGCGGGCCAGGGCGTCGGGGCGCACGCCTTCGCGCTGCGCGACAAGATCGTCGAGGTCGACGACTGGCTGCGGACGCGCCCCACGGTCACCGTCATCGAGGTGCATCCCGAGGTGTCCTTCGCGGCCATGACGGGCGCCCCGATCAGGTCCGGCAAGAAGACCGACGAGGGCCGCGTCCAGCGCCTCGCCGCCCTGGCGGCGGCCGGGATCGCCCGCCCGTCCGTGCTCGAGGGCCAGGGGTATGCCGTCGACGACGTGCTCGACGCCTGCGCGGTCGCGTGGACTGCCGCCCGCCGGGCCAGCGGCCTCGCGCGCCCGCTGCCCGACCCTCCCGAGGTCTTCTCCGACGGCATCCCGGCCGCAATCTGGGCCTGACCGACGTCGCGCGAGGCCCGTGTCGGACCATGTGTGCCATGCACATCACGGTTGACGACATCACGGACCCGGCCGTCATCGACCTGCTCGACGGGCACGTCTCGCAGCTGCGGTCGATCTCCCCACCCGGCAGCTCGCATGCCCTCGACCTCGACGGCCTGCGGGCACCCGGAGTGACGTTCTGGGCCGCCCGCGACGGCGACGAGGTGCTCGGCTGCGGAGCCCTCACCGAGCTCGAGCCGGGCCACGGCGAGATCAAGTCCATGCGCACCGCCCCGGCCGCCCGACGCCGCGGCGTGGCCAGGGCGGTCCTGCGCGAGATCCTCGCCGAGGCGAGGCGTCGCCGGCTGACCCGCGTCAGCCTCGAGACGGGGACGGTGGAGTTCTTCGCGCCGGCCCGGGCGCTGTACGCCGCGCACGGCTTCACCGAGTGCGGGCCCTTCGGCTCCTACCGGCTCGACCCGCACAGCACCTTCATGACGCGCGAGCTCTGACCCCGCCGTCCCCGCCGGGCGGCGGCTCAGCCGGCGGTCACGGCGTCGCGGAGCGCACCGGCGGTCGCGTCCCAGCCCGGCTGGGTCGGGTGGACGAACTCCGCGACGTCACGGCCCGGCGTACCGACCGGGACGAGCCAGGCGTTCGAGTTGTCGGCGACGACGTGCGGGTCGAGTCCGTGGACGCGCCCGCCCCACGACTGCTTGACGGTGCCGACGTAGTGGTAGCGGTCGGCGCCCGGCTCGGCGTTCAGCTGCGCGACACCGCGAGCCTGGATTGCGTCGCCGGCCCGTTGGAGGTCGTTGAGTGCTGCACCCGCGTCATAGGTCGGGGCGGCCTCGGGGATGCCGTAGCTCTCGGTGTTGACGAGGTACGGGTAGCTGAGCAGGTAGACCTCTGCGTGGCCGCCCGACCTGGCGACGACGGCCCGCAGCGCGTCCTTGGCTCGCTCCATCATCTCGGGGGCCCTCGTCTTCGCCGACTCCAGCGTCTCCCGGCAGCTTGACGGCTCGCGCAGGACCAGGCAGTTCGTGACGATCGTCGAGAAGCCGAGGTCGTTGCCGCCGACGGTCAGGAAGACGAGGTCGGTGTCGGGTGTGACCGCGTCGATCTGGGGGCGGACGACGAGCTGGCACGACACGGTGCCGCTGTAGAGCGTGCCGACACCGGCGCCGGCGACAAAGGTGTAGCCGTAGGAGAAGTCGGGCTGGGCGGGCACGCCGCAGAGCCGCTCGGTCCTGGCGCGCCGCAGCCACTCGGCCCGCTGGTCCGGGTAGGTCTTCGGGTCGATCGAGTACGTCGCCGTCCGAGTGTACGCGTCGCCCAGCTCACGGCTCTGGAGGATGTCGGCGATGACTCCGCCACTGCACGCTCGGTTGACGTAGCTCGCGCCGATCGATGCAGCGACCTGCGAGCCGTAGTTGCTGGGGGCCCGGTAGCAGGAGCGCTCCTCGTAGGTGCCCGTGCCGTTGCCGGCCGAGTACGAGTCGCCCAGCTGCACGACCTCGGCCCGGTCTGTTGGCCCGGCCGCTCGGGCGCTGGCTTCGCCGCCGGACGTCAGCACGACGCTCCCGGCCAGTGCCGCGACGAGCGCGGCGGCTATGCGGGTGGGACGTGTGGCGCGAGGTCGATGGGTCGACTGGGGCACGGCTGGACTCCTTCGTCCGGTGGCGGTCTCGCGCAGTCAACGAGTCCGCAGCCGACCGGGTCACGCACGCCGGTTGCCGTGGAGGTTGTCACAGCGGGTCGAGGTATGCCGCCGCGACAGGGCGCGACGGCATACCTCGGTTCCGTGGGGACGACGGGTCAGGGCCCCCCTGGCACCACCGCCGCCCTAGGTCTGCTCTCGGGGCAGGATCATCGCCGGGACGGGCGCGTGCCTGAGGATCTTCGATGCCGCTGAACCGAGGAACACCTGGGCCATCGGACCGGCGGCACCGGATCCGAGCAGCAGCATGTCGCGGGTCCCCCAGGGGATGTCGTCCACGGCGTCGCGCCACTCGATGCCGGCACCGATCACGACGTCGACGTCGGGGACTGCCACGCGGGCCCGCGCATCGTCGAGCCGCTTGAGCGCATCTTCCCTGACCCGACGCGACCACCTCTGGACGATCAGGTCCTCGGCACCCCGCTCGATCGACCCGCCGAACATCGCGGCCGGCCGCACCGTGAACGAGGCGATCCGCATCCGAACCGCCCACTTCTTCGCCAGCGCCGCAGCGGACTCGATCAGGTCCACGCCGTCCGCGGGGCCACCGTAGGCCGCGGTGAGCCGCTGGATCGGAGCCGGACTCCGCGGGTAGCCCCGTGGGGCGATCGCCACCGGCACGGCCGCCGTGTGCACCAACCGTTCGGTCACGCTTCCCAGGGTGACCCGACCGAGAAGCCCCGACGACGACGACCCGACCACCACCAGCTCGGCACCGTAGTCGTCCACGAGCTCTGTCAGGCCCTGGGGGATCGACGTCGACTGGTGCACGACCACCGAGACGTCCACGTCTTCGCTCAGACCACTGACCACCCGCTCGAGGGACTGCGTCGCCTGGGTCGACACATAGCGCTGGTACTCGTCCTCGAGGCGGTCGGCGCCCGGGGGCCGCGACCGCTCGACGACCACCGCCGCGATGACCTTCTCCCCGGTGGTGCGCGCCAGCTGGGCAGCCAGGTTGAGGGGTGCGCTGCCTTGTCGGCTCGAGCTGAAGCCCGCGATGATCGTCACCGCACGCGCTCCGCTGCCATCGGCGCTGCCACCACGTGGGTGACCGGGATCTCGGGATGGTCGCTGCGAGCCCGGTCGACCACGTCGAAGCGGTGCCACACCGAGTCCTCCGGCGGCAGTGTCGCGATCACGATCTGGTCGGGGTGGAAGGTGTCGACGGCATCGGCGAGGGCACGGAGCGGTCGGTGGTCGCCCAGGGCGCCGTCGGCAGCGAGGCCTTCCGAGAGCAGCGTCTCCAGCGTCTGGTCAAGGCGCGCCTTGGCGGCCTCCAGGGTGGCCTCCCACACGTCGAGGGGACCGTGCGTCGCGGCCGCACCCGTCTCGACAGGACTGGCCGGCACCACGATGTGGTAGCTGGCGGACCTGTCGGCGCTGATCTCGCGCAGCTCGTCAAGCAGCTCGGCCGAGTCGACGGTCTGGTTGGCCATCACCAGCACGCGATGCGCCTCGCCCGTCGCGACCGCTCCCTCCACCACCGGGCGGCTGGAGATGTACCACTTGTTCGCGACGTACAGCAGCACCACGACCGCCCACGACAGCAGGCTCAGGACCAGCTGCGACCGCGAGTCCTCCTGGAGTCCCATCTGCGCAAGAATCGCGCCGATCCCCACGACCGTCCCGATCGACAGGAACGGGAACAACCACATCTTCACCTTCAGGGACTCATCCCCCGAGCGGAACCGCAGCACGACCTGCGAGATGCCGATGAGGCAGTAGACGAACAGGATGATCGCGCCGCTGGAGTTCAGCAGGAACGCGAAGACGGTGTCCGGTGAGACCGCCGCGGCGATCACGCACAGAAAGCCGACGACCGACGACGCCAGGATCGCCACGGCGGGCACCCCTCGACGGGTCACGTTCACCAGCTGCAACGGCGCCTCACGGCGAGCGGCCAGCACGAACAGCATCCGCGATGCGGTGTACATCCCCGAGTTCAGACAGCTGAGCACCGCCGTCAGCACGACCGCGTTCATGATGTGGTCGGCGTAGGGAATCCCCATCTCGGTGAACGCGGCGACGAACGGCGAAGCGGCCACGGTCTTGTCGTTCCACGGCAGGATCACGGTGAGCAGGAAGACCGAGCCGATGAAGAAGATCGCAATGCGCATGATCACCGAGTTCGCGGCCTTGGCCACCGCCTTCTCGGGATCCTGCGACTCGGCGGCAGCGATGGTGGCGACCTCGGCGCCGGTCATCGAGAAGATCACTGTCACGATCGCGGCCGTGATGCCTATCGCGCCGTGGGGCAGGAACCCGCCATGAGCAGTCAGGTTGGAGAAGTCCATCGACTTGTCCGGCCAGAAGCCGAACACGTACGCCGCACCAAGACCGAGGAAGATGACGATGGCGGCGACCTTGATGCCCGCGAACCAGAACTCGAACTCACCGAACGACGACACCGAGAACAGGTTCGTCGCGGTCATCGCGCTCAGCAGGACCAGCGAGACCAGCCACAGTGGTGCGTCCGGCATCCAGTACTGGACGATCTTCGCGCCGGCTATCGCCTCGAACCCGACGATGATCACCCAGAAGTACCAGTACAGCCAGCCGACCGAGAATCCCGCCCATCCCCCGAGGGCCTTGCGCGCGTAGTCCGCGAACGACCCGGTCGAAGGGTTGGCGACGGCCATCTCGGCCAGCATCCGCATGACCATGATGACCAGGAAGCCGCACAGCGCATACGCGATGAACGACCCCGGTCCGGTGCTACCGATGACGACACCCGAGCCGACGAAGAGGCCCGCCCCGATGACACCTCCGATGGCGATCATTCTCAGCTGTCGGTCGTTGAGCCCCTTCTTGAGGGTTGGTGTTGAGCCCATGGTTGTTCCTCCATCACTCGAACACTGCAGGAGCTCGCCCGGCGCGACTTGCTCAGCGACCACCCCGGATCGGACGTTGCTCTGGGAGACGAGGTCCGGTCACGTGGGAGATCGTGGCTGCGGTGGTTTCCGCCGGCATCGAAGGCCGGGGACTGTTGGTTACGGGCAGTGCCGGTGGCGCCAGGTCATTCCGGTCCAGCTCTTGGCCCTGGCGGCCCCATCGATCCCTTTCACAGTAGTTGCGAAATGCGCATTCTTGTGCGGATAGCGCAACAGTCTCGGGGTGTCGCGAGCCTTTGTCAAGGCTTCTGAGCCGGCCGTCGCTGAGGCCGGTGACGTCACGCCACGTAAGGGGGCGTCGCTCAGAGGGCTTCGCCTTTGCGCCGGAGGTGGTCCTGCTCGGGGATGCTCGTGGTCAGTCGTGACGCGAGCAGGTAGCTCTCCCTAGCCGATTCGGTGTCTCCGGCCAGGTCGAGCAGGTGCGCGCGCACGGCGTGGAGCCGGTGGTGCCGGGCGAGCCGCTTGTCGAGCGCGAGGTCGTCGAGCACGGCGAGTCCGGCGGCCGGACCCTCGACCATCGCCAGCGCCACGGCACGGTTGAGCGACACGACCGGCCCCGGCGCAAGCTGCCCGAGCACGCCGTAGAGCGCGAGCACCTGCTTCCAGTCGGTGTCCGCCGCCGTCTGGGCCTCGTCGTGCACGGCCGCGATGGCCGCCTGGACCTGGTAGGGGCCCAGCCGAGTCCGCGTCAGGGCGTCGGTCACGAGGGCGACGCCCTCCTGGATGTATGCGGTGTCCCACAGTGAGCGGTCCTGCTCGGCGAGCGGCACGAGCTCACCGGCCGGGTTCGTCCGCGCGGGCCGGCGGGCCTCGGTGAGGAGCATGAGGGCGAGCAGCCCGGCCACCTCGCCGTCGTCGGGGAGCAGCGCGTGGACCTGCCGCGTGAGCCGGATCGCCTCTGCTGTCAGGTCGACCCGGTGCAAACGCTCCCCGCTGCTCGCCGTGTGGCCCTCGGTGAAGACGAGGTAGAGCACGTGAAGCACCTCGCTCATCCGTGCAGGCAGGTCGTCGGGTGGGGGCATCCGGAACTCCGCACCTGACTCCCGGATGCGCTGCTTCGCCCGACTGATCCGCTGGGCCATCGTCGCCTCCGGGACGAGGTGGGTGCGGGCGATCTCTGCGGTCGTGAGCCCGCCGACAGCCCTGAGGGTCAGGGCGAGTCGCGCCGGAGGGGTGAGCGACGGATGGCAGCACAGGAGGAGGAGTGTCAGGCTGTCGTCCTGCCCCGGAGCGCCCACGGCGTCCGGCGGCGGCGCCACCAGGTCGTCGGCGGGTGCACGCGTCGCGTCGGCGAGCTCGCGCCGCGCCCGCGACTCGTCGCTGCGCAGACCGTCGATGAGCCGGCGCGACGCCACCCGGATGAGCCATGCCTTCGGGTCGTCCGGCACGCCCTGCGCGGGCCACTGCGCGGCGGCCGCGAGCAGCGCCTCCTGCGCAGCCTCCTCGGCCCGGTCGAAGTCGCGGTAGCGTCGCACGAGCGCGCCGATGACCTGTGGGGTCACGCTGCGCCACAGCTCGTCAGTCACGGTGTCGCTCACGCGTCAGTCCTCCGTCCTCGTGGGTCCGACGACACGTCGAGCCGCGGCCGCGATCTCGACACCGATGTCGACCCTTCCACAGCCCCCGCCGAAAGGGACCCCGCGATACGGTCCGAGCGTGTCCACGACCCCGCTCGACGACCGGGCCGCCGAGGCCGAGCGGTCCGTGTCGGTGCTCTTCGCCGGTCGGCTCGGCCGTATGCCGTGGACGCATCTTGCGCAGGTCGTGCACCCCGCACCCGCGCCGTCTCGACCGTTCGGCTGGCTCCGCGGAGAGTGGCACTACTGGTGGCAGGCGCACCATCTCGACGCCGTGGTCGACGCCGGCCTCCGCGCGACCCGGTGCGGTGACGTGGCAGCCGCGGAACGCCATGCGCGGCAGGGAGACCGGCTGCTCCTGACGATTCGGCTGCGCAACCGGGGCCGCTGGGTCAACGACTTCTACGACGACATGGCCTGGCTGGCCCTCGCATCCGGACGCCTCGCCGCGCTGCACGACGAGCTGGGCCACACGAGGACTCGCCGCCGCCTGCGCTCCGCCACGCGCCACCTCACCGCGCAGCTCCGGTCGGCGCACACGGACGACGTCGGCGGCGGCCTCTTCTGGAGCCGCGACCGCGACTTCAAGAACAGCCCTGCGACAGGCCCGACCGCCCTGCACCTCGCCCGTGTCGGCGAGACCGACGAGGCCCGCGAGCTCGTCGACTGGGTGTACGCCCGCCTGTGGTCGGAGGACAGCGGACTCGTGCTCGACGGCATACGCCTGCGGGACGGCGCGGAGGTCCTCGTCAGCGACATCTGGTCCTACAACCAGGGCACGGTCCTCAGCGCGCTCGTCACGTTCGGCGACGACCGCAGCCTCGAGCGCGCCGCGGCGCTCATCGCGGCCGTCGACGCGCGGCTGACGGTCGAGCTCGACGGGGTGCGCGTGCTGCGGACCCACGGCGGCGGCGACGGCGGCCTCTTCACCGGCATCCTCGCGCGCTACCTCGCGCTCGCCGCCTCCAGCCGGCGCCTCGACGACGGCGCCAGCGGCACGGCCCGCCGTCTCGTGCTCGACACGGCCGACGCGCTGTGGCGAGGGCGCGGGACCTACCCGGTCGCTGGGCGAAGGGACCCCTCGGTCTTTCCGACCGAGCCCGGCGGACCCCCGCCCGCGCCGCCGTTCGAGCTGTCGCCACAGCTCCAGGCGTGGACCCTCCTGGAGGCGGCAGCCACCCTCAGGTGAGCGCCGCGGGCCCACTGCCGCCACTGGTGTTCATCCCAGCGGGGCGACCGCGACGAGGACGGCTGTCGTGAGGAGCACCGCCCCGGCCGTCGCGAGCTCGGCGCCCATGACGACGGCGAGCGTGTGCACGCCGGTGCTCGCCCGGTGGCGGGCACGAAGTCGGTGCAGCACGACCTCGTTCGCGTAGCGGCGGCCGTGGTTGCCGAGCACGAGCATCCCGGCAAAGACCGTGACCTTGAGGAGCAGGACGACACCGAACGGGGTCGAGGTCAGCGCGGCGGGACCACCCGCCTGGGCCAGGGCGTGGACGGTCCCCGTGACCGCGAGGGTGACGACGCTGACGAACGCCACCTTCGAGAACGAGGGGACCAGCTCATCGAGCTGGTCGAGTCGCTGACCCGGGATGATGACGACGGCGAGGGCGACGAGCCCGCCCAGCCACGCGGCAGCCCCGAGCAGGTGCCCGAACGTCGCGACGATCTTGAGCGCGACGAGGTGTCCCGTCATCGCGTCCGACGCGATCACCATCGTCAGGGAGAGCGCGACGACGATCGCTCCGAGCGTGACCCGGCGCCGGCGGACGGTCGGGTCGTCGACGAGCTCGGGCAGCCAGGCAGCGATGACCGCGATGACCGCGAGTCGCAGCAGGGCGGCCGCAGCGGCCTCACCTGAGAGGGACTCGATCGAGCCGCTCACGAGCACGGTGACGAGAGGGCCGATGACCGTGGCCACGGCCAGCAGGACCATCCCGTCGTCGACGAGAAGCAGCTGCCGACGGTCGAAGCGCCCCTCGGGCCAGACGAGGACCCAGAATGACAGAGTGCCCGCGAGCAGCACGAATCCGGCGTACAGCAGGACGCGGGTGGCACCCACGAGCACGTCGGCCATCGGGCCGTCCATCACGGCCTCGGCAGGTCGAGCTGGAGGACGACGAGCGCGTAACGCAGGGGCAGCGGCGTGCGTACGCTCATCGCACCCCTGACACCGTCGGAGCAGGCAACGTCGTTTCCGCTGAGCAGGGGACAGCTGAGGTTGCGCACCGCCTTGCCCCGCGTGACGAGGACGACGGGCGACGGTGGGGTCAATGAGCGGCTCACTGGGGAGAGTGCCGCCAGGGCCCGACCGCTCGCCGAGGGAACGCTGTGCACCGACGCCCCCGCCAGCACGTAGCGCAGCTCGTACGTGTGGACGGGCAGCCCGAGGACGATCGACCGCGGGGCTTCGAGGAGGCTGAAGGACAGGGCAACCGGCTGGCCACCGGCGGTCAGCCGCAGCTGCGTGACACGCGGGAAGGCTGCGCTGAACTGGTCCCCCGCGTCGCTCAGGTCGGGAGGTGCCAGCTCGATACGGCCGGTGGCGGCCCGGACCACGACCCGCTCCGAGACCTGGAGCGTGCCGGCGGTCGTGGTCGTCGCGGAGATGCGGACGCCCGGCTCCGTCAGGCCCGGTCCGGTCGCGCCGCGGGTGGCCGGGGAGGACGTCGGCGTCCCGACCGCGGGCGTCGGCAGCCGAGGGGCCGACGTCGAGGGGGCGGCTGTCGGGGTCGGCGCACTCAGCCCGGCAACGGTCACCGTCGGGGCGCTGCCCGCGGCTCGCCCGTACAGGTCCGCCGCACTCGGCAGGACGGCATAGACCCACACCGCCGCCACCACGAGCGCCAGCGGCCCGACCACGCCGATCGCCCAGCGCAGGCGCATGTCGGGATGCTTCGTCGCCAAACGTCCCCACCTCCCAGCCGGACTGCCCACCGTGTCCCCCGGAGGCCCTGTACCGACCGCGTCCCTCGGTCCGATTCTCGCCCATCGAAGCGGGCGATGGGGTGCCGCGCCAGATGTTTCGGTGGGTCGGGAAGTGGGTATGGCAAACGCGTGGGGAAGCGGCATCGGCATGGGGGGAACATGCGCCGCGCCAGCCTTTGGGCGGCGGTCCTCGGCGTCTTCGGCGTCGGGGCACTCGCGCTTGCGGCGCCGCCGGCGGGTGCTGCGAACGGCGGAGAGATCTTCGTCGTGCAAGGGCTGCCGGGACGCACGGTCGACGTCGCGCTCGACGGCGACGCCGTGGCCACCGGCCTGGCCGGTGCGACGTTGAGCCGACGCATCCCGGTCGACGCGGGTCGGCACACGCTCACCTTCACCTCAGGGGGCTCGCGACTGCTCGCACGGACGGTCGACGTCAAGGCAGGCAGCAGCACCGACGTCGCGCTGCACCTGCCGGTCGACCCGACGGGTGCCCCCGTCGTGACCGTCTTCGACAACGCCAGGGCTTCGGTCCCCGCAAGCAAGGCGTCGGTCACCGTGGCCCACCTGGCTGCCGTGCCGCCGGCGGACGTGCGGGTCGGCGGCAAGGTGCTGTTCGCCAACATCGCCAACGGTGAGGCGCTCAACCTCGTCGTCCCGGTGGGCACCTACCGCGTCGACATCGTGCCCGCGGGCGCGACGTCGCCCGTCGTGCTCGGCCCGCTCGACCTCACCGTCAAGGGTGGCTCGCTCAACCGCGTCTTCGCGGTGGGTGACCCGAGCAGCAGCACGATGCGCGTCGTCGTCCAGGTCCTCGGCATGGCCTCCACCGGCTCCGGCGCGCCAGACCTCGTCGACACGGGCACCGGCGGCCAGGCTGCCCTGCACGGCACCGGGGCGAGCTCGGCTCTGCTGCGAGTTCCCTTGCGGCGGTGAGAACCTCGCCCAGCCGCCGGCGGCGCTCTTGGATGGGCGCGCTCGGCGGTTCGCTCGTGCTCGCGCTCGTGACGGCCGCCTGCGCCAGCGAGGGGCCGGGCCAGGACTCGCGAACGACAGGTGTGCCGACACCGGTCTCGTCGAGCGAACCCCCGTCGACGGTCGAGCCGGCCCGGACCGGGCGGACCGCCGCCAGCGAACGCGTGCGCTTCCGGCCCGAGCAGGTGGTGCTGCCCGAGGGTGAGACCGCGGTGGTCGTCCGGGCCCGGACCGTCGCCGGCGAGCTCCGGGTGCCGGACGACATCCGTCGCGTGGGCTGGTGGGACGGCAGCGCGTACGCCGGTGACCCGTTCGGCGCGACCGTCATCGCCGGCCACGTCGATGCCCCCCGCCAGGGTCTCGGCTACTTCGAGCGGCTCCTGCACATCCGGCCCGGCGCGACGATCACTCTGCGCGGAGAAGGTCACCGGGCGGCATACCGGGTCGTCACGGTCGACGCCGTCTTCAAGGACGCTCTGTCGGCGTCGAGCCCGGCCTTCGACCAGCGGGTCGGGCACCGGCTCGTCCTGCTGACGTGCACGGGCACCTTCGACCTGGCGACGCGCAGCTACGACCAGAACCTCGTCGTCACGGCCACACCGCTCGGCGCCGCCCGCTGATCGCGACTTGCCCGTTGCGCTATACGTATATGGATGCGTATAGTCACAGCCATGGCTAGGATGGCGTCGTGCCCAACAAGACGATCTACGTCTCCGACGCCGACCTGCCCCTCTACCAGCGGGCCCAGGAGCTGGCCGGCGGCAACCTGTCGCAGGCCATCAGCCGGGGGCTCCGTCGCCTCGTCGAGCTCGAGGAGGGCAAGCTCGAGGGCTACGACGAGATCACGGTGCGCGTCGGCGCCGGCAAGGGCCGGCGCCAGCGCTTCCTCGGCGTCCTGCTCGTCGAGTGGGGCCGCTCGACGAAGGACCGCGTCGAACAGTTCCGCGTCTACCGCAGCCGCACCGGCAAGATCGTCCTGCACGTGGAGCGCTCACCCGAGTACATCCACATGGCGGGCCCCGACGGCAAGGCGACCGGCTGGCGCAAGCACCTCAGCCAGGACCAGACCTGGGGCCAGACCTCTGCCACGGCGACGCTCGAGGTGCTCGACTCCATCGAGGACCTGCGCGAGCGGGTCCCCCCGGAGCTGTACGACCTCGTCGCGGCCGCCGCCGAGCAGCCCGTCGTCGAAGACCTCGACATCTAGCAGCTGACTCCCGCACAGCGGGGTCAGACCACCACCGTCCCGCAGCGCGCCCACCGGGGGCGCGCCACGCGTCGATCCAGCCTGCCCGGCCGTGCCCCGCACGCCAAGAGGCCATGTCGGCGACGCCGAAAACTTCTATCCCAGAAGGGAACCCGCATGTCCAACCCACGTCCTCCCGCGATCGAGGTCAGCGGCCTGCGCAAGTCGTTCGGCGACCGTGTCGTCCTGGCCGGCATCGACCTCACGGTGCCAGCCGGCTCCGTGCTCGCCCTGCTCGGCCCCAACGGCGCCGGCAAGACGACGACCGTCAACATCCTGTCCACGCTCATGAGCGCCGACGGCGGCCGGGCGACCGTCGCCGGACACGACGTCGCCGTCGACCCGTTCGCGGTGCGCTCGTCGATTGGCGTGACCGGCCAGTTCTCCGCCGTCGACGGGCTGCTCACCGTGCGCGAGAACCTCCAGCTCATGGCCGACCTGCTCCGCCTCGCCCGCGCCACGGGGCAGTCGCGGGCCGCCGCGCTGACCGAGCGCTTCGACCTGCTCCCGTATGCCGCCAAGCCCGCGGCCACGCTCTCGGGTGGGATGCGCCGCAAGCTCGACCTCGCGATGACCCTCATGGGGCGGCCGAGCGTCGTGTTCCTCGACGAGCCGACGACGGGGCTGGACCCGCGCAGCCGACGTGACCTGTGGGACATCGTGCGGGGCCTCGTCGCCGACGGAGCGACGATCCTGCTCACGACCCAGTACCTGGAGGAGGCCGACGCCCTCGCCGACACGGTCGCAGTGCTCGACGGGGGACGCATCGTCGCCCACGGCACACCCGCGGAGCTGAAGCGCCGCGTCCCCGGTGGCGCGATCCGGCTGCACCTGCCCGACACCACCGGCCTCGACGCGGCGGTGCGCGCGTTCCCCGACGGCGTCCGCCACGACGAGACGTTGGCGTACTCGCTTCCCGCGGCGGACGGCATACCCGGGCTGCGGCGCATGCTCGACCGCCTCGCCGAGCACGACGTCCCCGCCTCCGGCCTCGAGGTCACCAGCCCCGACCTCGACGACGTCTTCCTCGCTCTCACCGAACCTGGCCGTGTGACGGCCGACGACACCCGAAAGGCTGCACGATGAGCTCGATCTCCTTGGCGCTGAAGGACTCCCGGACGATGCTGCGTCGCAACCTGCTGCGGATGCGGCGCTATCCGAGCATGACGGTGCTGCTCGTCGGCATGCCCATCCTCTTCCTGCTCCTCTTCGTCTACGTCTTCGGCGGCACGCTGGGCGCCGGGCTTCCCGGTGGCGGCGGCATCGACGCGGACGGGCGCGCTGCGTACCTCGACTACGTGACTCCGGCTATCGTCGTCATGGCGGCAGCTGCGGCCGCGCAGGGCACCGCCATCAGCGTCGCGATGGACATGACCGAGGGCATCGTCGCGCGCTTCCGCACCATGGCGATCTCGCCCGGGTCGGTGCTCGCCGGGCACGTGCTCGGCAGCGTCGTGCAGTCGCTCCTCGCGATGGGCGCGCTGCTCCTCGTCGCCGTCGGGCTCGGCTACCGACCGGCCGCGAACGCCGTGGGCTGGCTCGCGCTCGTCGGGCTGCTGACCCTGACGGCCCTGGCCCTGACCTGGCTGTCCGTCGCTCTCGGCCTCGTCAGCGACAGCGTCGAGACGGCGAGCAACCTGCCGATGTTCCTCATCTTCCTGCCCTTCCTCGGCAGCGGATTCGTGCCGACCGAGTCGATGCCGGGCCCACTCGCCTGGTTCGCGGAGCACCAGCCGTTCACGCCGATCATCGAGACGTTGCGCACGCTGCTCGCGGGCAGCCCCGTCGACGGCGGGACCGCTGCAGCCGCGGTCGCCTGGGGTGTCGGCATCACCGTGGTCGGCTACCTCTGGGCGAGGAGGCTGTACCGCCGCGAGCGCTGAACCGCCTCCTCCCCCCACCGGTCGATGTATTCGGCGGTCACCCGCGACCGCCGAATACATCGACCCACGATCGGGCTGGGAATCCGGGACCTGCCGGGTGAGACTCGAGTGTGCGCCCCGTTCGAGCCACCCTCGCCGGTCTGACCGCCACGCTGCTGGTCGGTGCCTGCACGAGCAGCGGGCCGACCGACGACACCGGAGGCGGTTCTCCGGAGCCGAGCGGGGCGGCATCCGGCCGCACGTCCAGCGAGCCGACCAGCTCGGCGGTGCCGACGACGTCGGCGACCAGCGCTGCGGCGCCCACCCCGACGGCGGGCGCGACGACGGGCGCGACGGCGAAGCCCGCGACGCCCGACCCGGCCTCGATCGCCACCCTCATCGCGACGAGGTACGAGGGCGGCAACCTCAGGCGCGGCCGCGAGCGCGGCAGCACGAACGCGTACCGGCAGTACTTCGCCACCTACGAGAGCAACGGCCTGACGATCTCGGGGCGGATCAACATCCCGCGCGGCAAGGGTCCGTTCCCAGCCGTCGTCCTCGCACACGGCTACGTCGACCCGGAGGTCTACACCAACGGCGAGACGATGCTGCGCGAGCGCGACCACCTCGCCCGGCAGGGCTACGTGACCCTGCACATCGACTACCGCAACCACGCACAGTCCGACGACGACCCCGGCACCAGCACCAACCTCCGCGTCGGCTACACGATCGACGCGATCAACGCGGGCCTCGCCCTGAAGAAGGCTCAGGTCGTCGACCCCGACCGCGTCGCGCTCATCGGTCGGTCGATGGGCGGCGGGGTCGTCTACACCGCGCTCGTCGCCCGCCCAGGCGTCTTCGACGCGGCCGTGGCCTACGCGCCCGTCAGCTCCGACACCGTCGACAACTTCAACAAGTGGATACGGCGCGACGACGAGCGCCAGTCGGCCGCCCGTCAGGTCATCGCACGTCTGGGCACGCCCGAGGCGCAGCCCGCCAGATGGGCGACGACGAGCCCGCGCACCTACTTCGACCGCGTCACCGAGCCGCTCCTCATCCACCACGGCACCGCCGACGAGTCCTGCCCGCTCTCGTGGTCGCGCGAATCGGTGGCGGCGCTGAAGGCGAAGGGCAAGGACGTCGAGCTGTTCGTCTACCCGGGCGGTCGCCACACCCTCGCATCACCCCAGTGGGACACCTCGATCCGCCGCACCGAGGCCTTCCTCGCCAAGCATCTCCGCTGACCGTCAGCCGGCTGCGAGCTGGTGGGCGAGGGCGGCGGTGCGTTCGGCACCCGCTGAGGAGAACGGCATACGCGAGGCGCCGCTCACCCGGCCAGGGCGCCCATCGGGTCCCACGGCGTCGGTGGGGCGCGGTCCCGGCCGGACTGCTCGCGCTCGCCTGTTTCGTGAGCATCGCCTCCGGCTTCTTCGACGGCGGCCTGGGAAACACCCGGCTCACGGGCTGGCTCTCGGCATACCAGGTGGTGCTGCTCACCGTCACCGGCGGCGTCGGGGTGTTCGCCGTGCTCCGCGCCCGGCAGCTTCTGGCGCGGGGGCCGGCGAGCCGCTGAGCATCACGGTCGGGCCAGGAGCGCCATGGTGGCCGCCGAGGCGGCGAGCTGGCCCGAGGCCGCGGCCATGACGACCGACGCCATCGGCATCGGGTAGGCGGCGAGGTGGGCCATGTCACCGGCGCAGAAGACCCGCTCGCGGCTCGACCGCGCGAACTCGTCGACCCGCACGCAGCCCGACGGGTTGAGCTCGAGGCCCAGCTGATCGGCGAACGGTGCGGACTGCCGCAGTGCGGGCTTCACAAAGAGGCCTGCCACCTGCTCGTGCACCTGGTCACCGTCCGCGCCCTCGAGCGCCACGCGCACGCCGCCGTCGTGCCGCTCGACCGAGACGACACGCTCGGTCCGTACCACCGGGCCGGGGTGCCATTCGTCGGGGAGGTCCTCGCCGTCCGCGAGGACGACCAGCTCGGACGCGACCGGGCCGAGGAGCGCCGAGAGGTGCGGTGCCACCGCCGCCCCCAGGATGCCGACGCGCTGCCCGCTGAGCTCGTGACCGTGGCAGAACGGGCAGTGCGCGACGAGGTCGCCCCAGAGCTCGTCGAGACCGGGCACCGGCGGCAGCCCGTCCCGCACACCGGTGGCCAGGATGAGCGCATACGCCGTGGCGGTCGAGCCGTCCGCGACGCGAAGGTGGAAGACCCCGTCGACCTGCTCGATCGTGTCGACACGCTCCTCCCGCACAGTCACGGTGTCGTATGCCGTGAGCTGCTTGCGCGCGTGGCCGCGGAACTCCTCCGGCGGGGTGCCGTCGTGCGCGACGACGTTGTGCATGTGGCTGACCGTGGCGTTGCGGTAGGTGCCGTCGTCGAAGAGGACGGCGTCGCGGTGGATGCGGCCGAGGGTCAGGGCTGCCTGGAGGCCGGCCGGGCCTCCTCCGATGATGGCGACGTCGGTGTGCACGTGGTCTCTCCTTGCTGTCGTTGTGCTGCTTCGGGATCCAGCGTGTACCTTCATGTCGACATGAAGGCAAGCGATCGCGAGAAGACCTGGACCGTCGGCGAGCTGGCGGCCCGGTTCGAGCTGCCCACCAACGTCCTGCGGCACTGGGAGAGCCTCGGCCTGCTGACGCCCGAGCGCGACGCGTCGGGCTATCGGCGCTACGGGCACGGCGATGTCGTGCGGGTGGCGGTCATCCTGCGCAACAAGGCTGCCGGCATGACGCTCGAGCAGATCGGTGTGCTCCTCGACGGCGAGGCCGCCGGCCGCCACGAGGTGCTCGAGGCGCACCTGCGCGACCTCGACGAGCGGGCGAGGTCCATCGAGCGGTCGCGCGAGATGACGGAGCACGCGCTGCGGTGCCGCGCACACGACATCGTCGCCTGTCCACGCTTCTCCCAGCACGTCGCCGACCTCACGGAGGGCCGCACCGCGACGGCACGGGTCACCGACTGGGAGTAGGCGGGAGCAGGCCGGAGCAGGCCGGAGCAGGCGGGGTCTGGCGCGGTCACCACGCGGGTCCGCCTTACGTCGAGAGCGAAGGGTCCTTGGCCGGCGCGCGTCGCTCGGGTGAGGATCGGGGCATGAGACTTCTCGTGCTCGGAGGCACCCACCACGTCGGCCGCGCGTTCGTCGAGACCGCCCTCGCCCGCGGCGACGAGGTGACGACGGTGACCCGCGGCGTCAGCGGCGTGCCCGTCGATGGAGCCGAGGCCCGGCACGCCAACCGGCTCGACCCCGACGCGATGCGGCAGGTGCTCGGCGACGACGAGTGGGACGCCGTCGTCGACACGTGGTCGGACGCGCCGGTCGCCGTGCAGACGTCGGCCCGGCTGCTCAGCGGCCGCACCCCGCACTACACGTACATCTCGTCGCGCTCGGTGTACTCGTGGCCGCTCGAGCCGGACTCCGACGAGAGCGCCCCCGTGGTCGAGGGCGACCCGTCGTCGACCGACGGTGGCGACTACGCGGCCGCGAAGCGTGGCGGCGAGCTCGCGGTCCTCGACGAGTTCGACGGCGACGTCGCGCTGGCGCGGGCCGGGCTCATCCTCGGGCCCTACGAGAACGTGGGCCGGATGCCGTTCTGGCTCAACCGGATCGCCTCAGGTGGCCGGGTGCCGGCGCCAGGCCCGTACGACCGGCCGTTGCAGTACATCGACTGCCGCGACATCGCCGGCTGGGTGCTCGGGTCGCGGCCGGTCGGCACGTTCAACACGGTCAGCGAGGCCGGGCACACGACGATGGGCGCGCTGCTCGACGAGGTGCACGCGGTCACGGGCAGCGACGCCGAGCTGGTCTGGGTCGAGCCGTCGACCGTCGAGGCCGCCGAGGTGTCGCCGTGGACCGAGCTGCCGATCTGGGTGCCGCCGACGGGTGAGTACATCGGGCTGCACTCGTGCGACGTGTCCGCCGCGTACGCGTCTGGGCTGCGGCCGCGGCCGATGCCCGAGACGGTGGCCGACACCTGGGCCTGGCTCCAGCGCGAGGGTGTGCCGGAGCCGCGTACGGGACGAGCCGGTGGACCGATGGACGCCGCGGCCGAGGAGCGCCTGCTCGCCATCCACGACGCGACGACGTGATGCAGGCTGCCCACACGACCTCACCCGACCGTCGAGTGGGCAGTTTCCACCCGTGACGTCCCGTCGAGACGGCCGGCCGACCTCGGACGGCGCCGGTCAGCGCCCGCGGTTGCGGCGGCGTACGTCCTTGGGCGGCTTGCCCGACGCGTACGAGCGGTCGGGCACGACGACGTAGCCCTGACGGAGGGCCTCACGGCCGACCAGCATCCGGAAACCCATGCGGTGACGTCTGCTCAACGTCACCTCGGCGGGAACGGTGCGGCCGCCGAGCGTGAGGTCGATGCGCACGACGATGCGGCGCTGCACGTGGCCCGTCGAGGAGCGCACCTTGCGACGGTCGTGGATGGGGCACTCGATCCTCCGCGCGTCCTCGGAGGAGTCCTGCCACGGGTGGACGGTGAAACGCACCCACGGCTCGCCGTCGCGGTCGAACTCCTCGACGTCCTCGGCATGCAGCGTGGACGTGCGGGCTCCGGTGTCGATCTTGGCCTTGACCCACGGCAACCCCATCCCGGGCAGGGCGACCCACTCCCTCCATCCCACGGGAGTGCTTGAATAGGCCGGCCCAGACACCCGCCCATCTTGGCAGGACCCCGGATGAAACTCGCGATCCTCTCTTGCGCGCCGCGTGCCTACTCGACGCAGCGCCTGCGCACCGCCGCCCTCGACCGTGGCCACGAGGTGCGGGTGCTCAACACGCTGCGCTTCGCCATCGACCTGACGGGGCCGGAGCCCGATCTCCAGTTCCGCGGCCGGCCGCTCTCCGACTACGACGCCGTGCTGCCGCGCATCGGCAGCTCGATCACGTACTTCGGCACCGCGGTCGTGCGCCAGTTCGAGCAGATGGACGTGTACACGCCGAACACCGCGAACGGCATCTCGAACGCCCGCGACAAGCTCCGCGCCACGCAGATCCTCTCGCGCCACAACATCGGTATGCCGGCGACGACCTTCGTGCGCAACCGCGCCGACGTGATCCCGGCCATCAAGCGAGTCGGCGGCGCGCCGGTCGTCATCAAGCTGCTCGAGGGCACGCAGGGCATCGGCGTCATCCTCGCGCCGGAGATCAAGATCGCCGAGGCGATCATCGAGACGCTGCACAGCACGAAGCAGAACGTCCTGATCCAGAGCTTCGTCACCGAGAGCCGTGGCCGCGACATCCGCGCCCTCGTCGTCGGCGACCGGGTCGTCGCCGCGATGCGTCGGCGCGCCAACGGTGACGAGTTCCGGTCGAACGTGCACCGGGGCGGCACCGTCGAGCCGGTCGAGCTGCCGCCCGACTACGAGCAGGCCGCCGTGCGGTCGGCGCAGATCATGGGTCTGCGCGTCGCCGGGGTCGACATGCTCGAGGGCAACGACGGGCCGCTCGTCATGGAGGTCAACTCCTCCCCCGGCCTCGAGGGCATCGAGGCCGCTACGAACCTCGATGTGGCCGGCGCGATCGTCGACCACATCGCGGGCCAGGTTGCCTTCCCGGAGATCGATGTGCGCCAGCGCCTCACTGTCTCGACGGGATACGGCGTGGCAGAGCTCGTCGTGCACGCGGGTGCCGACCTCGTGGGCCAGACGATCGGCGAGTCGGGCCTGGAGGAGCGCGACATCCAGGTGCTGACGTTGCACCGGGGCCCGTCAGTGATCCCCAACCCGCGTCGTCGGGTCGTCCTCGAACCCGAGGACCGCCTGCTGTGCTTCGGCCGACTCGAGGAGATGCGCTCGATGGTCCCCGAGCGCCGGCGCCGCCGCGCCAAGGTGCGCAAGCTCCCGAAGGAGCCGATCCACACCGTCGCCTGAACCGCGCGCCACCTCCGGCGCCGACGCGAGACCGTTGCCCGGTTCCGTGCCGGTGCCGGTGGTGGCAAGGATCAGCTGGCGAGTTGCTGCTCCTGGCGAGCAGTCACGCCTTGTCGTGAACCGTGATCGCGTATCCGTCCGGGTCCCGGAACGTGAACGTCGCACCGAACGGACCATCCATCGGCGGTTGCACGATCTCGACATCGGCGGCCACGAGGCGCTCGTGCAGCCCACGCGCATCGTCCGTGTGCAGCCACACCCCGACGCCCGCGCCGAGCACGGGCATGCCATCCAGGTCGACGCCCGGGAGCGGCTTGCGGACGGCGAAGGCAATCGGGGAGGTCGTGAAGACCACCGCCTGCGGGTTCGGCGCGGGCGCCCGGGTCAGCCCGAGCCGTTCCTCGTAGAACGCCGCAGACGCCTCGAGGTCGCGAACCTGGAGGGAGATGAAGTCGGGTCCGGTGACGGTCATGATGCTCTCCTTGCTGCTCAATTGAGTGTCAGTGTCCTGACACCTTCGAGTGTATGTCAGGATACTGACATGGGCTCACGCGGGTCGGACGCGACCGAGATCGGCTACCTCATCAAGCAGGCGCAGGCGGTGCTCAACGCCCGCATGGGCGAGGCGCTGCGACCGCTCGACCTGACCGTGCCCCAGTACGCGTGCCTCGAGCAGCTGAGGCGGCAGCCGGGGATCACGAGCTCAGAGCTCGCGCGGCGCGCGTTCGTCACTCGGCAGTCGATGAACGTCGTGCTTCACGGCCTCGCGGAGCGCGGACTGGTGACGCGGTCGGAGCAGCCAGGCCCGCGCAAGCAGATCTTCGCCGAGCTGACCGACGCCGCGGGGGACCTCGTCGACCGCGCCAATGAGCGCGTCGCCCGGGTCACCACACGTATGACGCAGCCACTGGACGAGGCGGGCCGCGCCGCCCTGATCAGTGCGCTCGCGACGTGCCGTGACGCGCTCGGAACACCCCTCGGCGATGGACGCGCCGAGGAGAAGACAGACGACTGAGCGCGATGGGCCGTGTGAGGGCCTTCCCCGCCCCGTGCATTCGGGCTCCTCGCCCGAACTAGGGACCAAGACGTCGGCCGGCCTGGCAGTGTCTGCCTTCACAGACATCAGGCCGGCAACGCCGCGCACAGACATAGATCTGGTCGACCTATCGGGGTGTCAACACACAGAACTCGTTGCCGTCGGGATCGGCCATGACGACCCAGCTGACCTGGCCCTGGCCGATGTCGACCCGGGTCGCCCCCAAGGAGACCAGGCGGTCGACCTCCGCCAGCTGGTCACCGTCGGCGGGTGGAGCGATGTCGAGATGCAGCCGGTTCTTGCCGGTCTTCGGCGCGACTGGCGGACCGCCCCACGTGATCTTCGGACCACCGTCCGGTGAGCGGATCGCCGTCTCCTGGTCCTGGTCCCAGACCAGCGGCCAGCCCAGCGCTTCGCTCCAGAAGTACCCGACCTCCTGCGAACCGTCGGACGAGAGCGCTCCGATGAAGCCGCATTCGGCCAGGAAGCTGTTGCCCGGCTCGATGACGCAGAACTCGTTGCCTTCGGGGTCGGCGAGCACCACGTGGCCCTCTTCCGGGCGCTGCCCGACGTCGATGTGCCGGGCGCCCAGCTCGAGCGACCTCGCGACCGTCTGCCGCTGGTCCTCGAGGGACGTGCTCGTCAGGTCGAAGTGCATCTGGTTCCGGCCGACCTTCTCCTGCGTGGTCGGGAGGAACCGCATCCGGAACCCGGTGTCGTCGTTCGGCAGGAGCGCGATGCCGTCGCCCGGATGATCGGCCGGCTCCCAGCCCAGGACGCCGGCCCAGAAGCGGGCCAGACGAGGCGGGTCGTTCGCGTCGACGCAGAGAGCGAAGAGGTGCGCGGTCATCGCGTTCGTCACCGCCGTCGGGCGATGGTCAACCCGTCGAACGCCGTCAGCACGACTGCTTCGACGCGATCGTCGGCGGCCACCAGGTCGTTGAACGCGCGCAGGGCGTCGGTGTCCGCTTCGGTCCCGTCGGCGTCGGTGATCCTGCCGCTCCACAGCACGTTGTCGGCCAGCAGCAGACCGCCCGCGCGAACCCTGGGCACGAGCTCCTCCCAGTACGCCCCGTACCCGGGCTTGTCGGCATCGATGAAGACGAGGTCGATCTCGGCTCGCTCGGGAAGCGAACGCAACGTGTCGAGCGCCGGGGCGATGCGCAGCTCGATCCGGTCAGCGACACCGGCCTCGGCCCAGGCCCGCCGTGCGATCGCGGTCCATTCCTCGCTGAGGTCGCAGCACAGCAGCGAGCCGCCGTCGACCAGGCCACGAGCGATGCACAGGCTCGAGTAGCCGGTGAACGTCCCCACCTCCACTGCCCGGCGAGCGCCGACCAGCCGGGCGAGCATGGTGAGCAGCTGCCCCTGGTCGTCGCCGATCTGCATCTCGGCGACGTCACCCAGCGCCGCGGTCTCGGACTGAAGCCCACGCACCACCGCGTCGGGGCGCCAGCTGCCGTGGTCGACTGCGTACGAGCGGACCGCGTCGGTCACCAGAAAGTTGCGCACCCTGCGACGCTACGTCGCTCGTCCACCGATCCGCTGCCGTTTTTCGGCCGCGGGCACGGCCAGACCACCGGTCGGCGGCGACTACGAGTGACGGGCGGTCTCCTCCGGCGCGGGGGTGGAGGCAGCCCAGGAGGCCAGGAGCGCGAGCGCATCCGCCGAGCGTGACGCAGGTTCGGCCGCATAGATGGTGAGGGTGAGCCCCGGCTCGGACACCATCTCGACGCTCTCGTAGGCCAGCTCGAGGTCACCGACGGCGGCGTGGTGGAAGTGCTTGGTGCCCGCACCGTGAAGGCGGACGTCGTGGCCGCTCCAGCGTCGTCGGAACTCCTCGCTGCGGGTGGAGAGCTCGCCGACCAGGTCGTGCAGACGGCGGTCGTGGGGGTCGCGGCCAGCCTCCGTGCGCAGGATGGAGACGCAGGTGTCCGCAGCCGTCGCCCAGTGGGGGTAGAAGCGGTGCGAGTCCTCGTCGAGGAACGTGTACCGGGCGAAGTTCGGCACCGGACCCTGCGCTCGCTCGTAGAGGGAGGCGTGCATGGCCCGGCCGAGCTCATTGGTGGCCAGCAGGTCCATGCGACCGTTGCGCACGATGGCCGGGCCGGCGGTGATGGCATCGAGCACCCATTGCAGCGATGCCGGGGCCGTCCAGGCCGGCAGCCTGGAACGGCGTGGGCGGATCAGGGCGTCGGACCCGTCGGCCGCCTGGGCGAGGTTGAACAGATGGGTGCGCTCGGCGTCGTCGAGACGCAGCGCGCGAGCGATGGCGTCGAGCACCGACGCGCTCACCCCGGCGAGCGCACCACGTTCGAGCCTGGAGTAGTACTCGATGCTGACCCCGGCCAGAGCGGCGACCTCGCCGCGACGCAGCCCGGGGACGCGGCGGCGGCCCACGTCGGGGAGGCCGACGTCGCGAGGGGTCACTTTCGCGCGGCGCGTGGTGAGGAACTCGCGGACCTCGGCGTGGTTGTCCATGCCAACACGGTAGGACGCGGCGAGCGTGTGAGGGATGCCCTGTCGGTACACCTCTCGACAGTGACTTCCTCGCCTCTTCCTGGTGCGGTCACATGGGCGGGACAGGGCATCCAGAAGCCATCACGAGCCAGACGAAAGGACGTCATGTCCGTCGACCAGGCGCCGACCACCACCTCCGTGCCGGCAACCCACCTGGCCAGAACGGCGGCCACCGCCGCGGCCGGCGCAGCGACGACAGCGACGACAGCGACGACCACCGGCACAGCGAGGCGAGGCGCGCCGCTCACGAGGGCCGTCCTGGGGACCGTCGTGCTCGTCAGCACCATCGCCCCGCTCGCCACCGACCTCTACGTCCCGGCGTTCCCCCGTGTCGGCGACGACCTGGACGCCGGCGCGACGCAGGTCCAGCTCACGCTGACGACGTTCTTCGTCGGCATGGCCCTCGGCCAGCTCATCGGTGGTCCCGTCTCTGACGCGCGCGGCCGGCGCCGTCCCCTGCTGCTGGCTCTGGCCGGCCTGACAGTCGCGTCCGTGGCGTGCGCCTTCAGCCCGTCGATCGAGCTCATGATGGCGGCTCGCTTCGTGCAGGGCCTCGCCGGAGGCTGGGCGATGGTCACGGCCCGCGCGGTGGTCATCGACCTGGCCGACGGCCCCCGGCTCGTCCGGAGCCTCAACCTCATCGCCGGCGTGGGGGGCATCGCTCCGATCGTCGGGCCCCTCGTGGGTGCCGTGATCCTGCAGCTGACGCAGTGGCGGGTCTCGTTCTGGGCCGTTGCCGCGCTCGGTGCGGCTATGCTCACCATGGCCGCCGTCTGGGTGCCGGAGTCCCTGCCCGAGGAACGCCGCCACGGCGGAGGGCTCGCGGTGCTCGGCCGGGCGACTCGGCAGGTGATCACCAACCGACGGTTCGTCGGCTACCTGGTCGTCGTGGCGCTGTCCATGGGGGTCACCTTCGCCTACGTGGCGACGTCGGCGTTCGTCCTGCAGGGGATGAACGGACTCTCTCCGATGACCTACTCGCTCGACTTCGCCGCCAATGCAGTGGGACTGACGCTAGCCACCTTGACCGCCGCCCGGCTGGCGGGACGCGTAGACACGCGGAGCGTGATCACGGCCGGACTAGTCGCCACCGGCTGCGCCGGGCTCCTCCTGCTCGGTGGCGCCGTGTGGTGGGGTACTCCGCTGCCCGTGGCGGTCATCGGCTTCCTCGTGCTCATGAGTGCCCAGGGGCTCGTCGGCCCGAACGCCGGAGCCCTGGCCTCCGACGCGGTGCCCGACCACCCCGGCACCGGATCCGCCCTGCTCGGGTTCTTCCAGTGGTGCGCGGCCGGGGTCGTGGCCCCCATCGCGGGTCTCGGCGGGGAAGGCACGGCGGTGCCCATGGCAGTCATCGTCATCACCCTGACCGCTGCATCCCTGGCCGCCCTGCTCCTCCTGCCGCGCCGTCGAAACGCCGGCTGACCTGCTGGCGCGCCACCACCGGCCTTGCCCTTCACGATCATCGAGAGGAACCCCGCCATGCATGCCCGTACGCGTCGAGGGCCCCCTGCGCCTCGCGCGGCGATGTGCGCGGTCCTCGCCACGGCAGTGGCCGTGGACCCTGATCCTGAACTACTTCCACGGAACCGAGCGCATCGCATACCCACCGCGTCCTCTGGAGACGACCGACGCACCAACGGGCATGGCCCCGACGGCGGGAGACATCGCGTACTTCGCCCCGTGGGGCAACGTCGCCATGTACTACGCAGACGCCGCGGACGACGCCGGCCTCGTCCCACTCGGACGACTGGACCCCCGGGCCGCCGACGCGCTCGCCGGCCTGGACGAGAACGCCACCGTCATCATCAGGCTCGCCTAGCCGCAGGGACGGCCGATGGCGCTCAGCGTCGGTGGATGGTCCGGCCACGAGACGGCGTAGGTGCCCGGGCGGCCCCGGCAGAGCCTCGAGTAGCGGAGCAGCTCGCGCACGATCCCGGCATTGCCCATCGCCCATCCGGGTCGGGGCTCGAGATCCGGAGGTGTCGCGCGGTGCTCGTAGTTGGACCAGCGTGCACCGAACTGGTCCACGGTGGCTCGAGCGGCGAGGTCGTCCACCAGGACGTCGGCGAAGTCGAAGGTGTCGCCGTTCTCCACGATGCGGTCACAGGCCAATGCGAGTACGCCGGCGGTCCCGCAGCACCGTCCGTTGTTGTCCCAGAAGCCGGGCCGAACGCGGTGTGGCAGGCCGGACGCGGTGACGGTGTGCCAGCACCGGTCGGCGAGTCCGCTCCAGGACTCCTGCCCGGTGACCTCGCCGAGCAGCCGGAACACCTGGGCGTCACCTGCCGGCCCGTTGCACCAGCCGAGGCTGTAGCGCTCGATGAGCTCCGGACGGTGGGGCGGGTCGGAGTGGGGCACCAGGAAGCCGTCGGGGCCGGCCTCGTCACGACCGACGACGTCGTCGGCTCCCTCGATCGCCAGCTCCACCAGATCGGGCCTTCCCGCGGCGCGCCCGACGGCGGCCAGGGCGTAGACGATGCCGAGGGTCCCGTGGGCGATGTGATGCGAGCGCGGCGGGGTGGGCCGCACCGGCCAGTTCACGCCGTGGGCCGTCTTGGTCGCGGTCGACCGATATGGCGTGACGGCGTCGACGGCCAGCTCCACGTCACCCACCATCAGGGCGCCCAACCCGACGCCGGCGTTGCCGGCGAAGAGCTCGAACATCGTGCTCCAGCGCCCGCCCTCGGAACGCTCACGCACTCGGTGAAGAGCCCGTCGAGCCGCCGCCTCCCGGCCTAGAGCGTGCAGCGTGAACGCGGTCCCGGTCAGTCCGAAGTACAGCGAGCAGTTCTCCTCCTCGTCGACGATGGCGGAGAGGGAGTCGCATCCCAGCTCGAGCGCGTCGTCATAGCCGGCGTCGTCGACCTGGGCGCGCGCATCTTCGAGAGCCAGGAGGATGCCCGCTCGACCGTGGTACAGCGAAGGGTCCTCCCAGTCCTTCCCGGGAGTCCTCAGCATCCAGTCGACAGCGGAACGGGCAAGGTCTTCGGCCGCATCGGCTCGACGGCTACGACCACCGGGCTCCATGTCTGGACCGTATCCCGTTGCTGCTCGGACCAAGAGGGCTCGGAGAGGAAGACGGCCGCGCGTGTCCACGCCCCCGCGTTCAGCGGGCGAAACAGGCCTTGATGCTCCGCTCTCCCAGCCGGCCGATGAAGCTTCCTGCGGGCTGGGACGCGGGCTGAACAGTGAGCGGGTCGACGTTGCTGTCGAGCATCCAGTAGTAGATGCCCCTGCCCTCCACCTCGTGGACCGCTTGGCAAGCCGCGGCGAACCAGTTGCCCTGGATCTCCTCCTTGATGACGCGGCCTTGGGATCCCCAGTCCCAAGGGATCTCGTACATCCCGCTCAGAGCGGGAATGCCCACCTCCTGGACCACGAGCCGCTCACGGACTTCGGCGGGCTGGCCCTCGATCGCGCGACGCAGTCCATCCGCGAGCTGGGCAACGGTCGCGTCATCCCCCAGCTTGATCGGGAAGTAGAGATCCAGGCCGAAGACGTCGATGTGGGAGGCCTTGACCAGGCCAGCGTCCCAGTTGAACGCATAGCTGAGCTGCCCGGGGAAGCCCTTGCGGGCGCGCGCCTCGAGCTTTGCCCACTCCCGGGCCTCGTCCTTCAATGACGTGAGCTCGGCGGCGAGCACGAACTCGTCGGCATCGGTGCCGAAATAGGCACTGATGGTGTCGGCGTAGCTGTCGAACCAGGCCGCGGTGTCGACGGGCCGGATGCTGCCGCGCCACTCGCCCTTGGTCGCCGCAATGTTCTTCTCGTCGATGATCGGGCGCAGCATGACGCGCAGCCCGCGCTCATGCGCCTGTTCGACGATGCCCTTGACCCGCTGAGGAGATGGCGTCTCGGCTCCACCCTCGACCCTCGTCGGTCGCGCACCATCGGTGTAGATCGGGAAAGAGAGGCCGATGCTGTTGGCGCCCAACGAGACCACGTAGTCGAGGATGCCAACCGTGTGGTCGGGCTCGCGGGTGGCTGCGACCTCGTGCAGGTAGACCTGAATGCCGTTCTGCCACTTGAGGGCCGACACCCGCCGCGTCTCAGGCACGCTGGCACCGGAAGGGACTTCCCGGGTCGGCGCTTCGGTGGTCGTGGGGCTGGACGCACCCGGGCTGGGAGCGCTCGACGCGCCGGTTGACGGGTGGTCGGCGGTGGGACCGTCACTGGCCGCGGCACCGTAGATCTGTTGCATGGGAGCGGACTGGGTGAGGAGTCGGAAGCCGACGAGCAGCGCCCCCACGACGAGGGCGATGACGAGGAACGCTCGTCCACCGACAGGTCTGCGTGGGCGCCGGTCGTGCGCCTTCATCGTGCTGCCCGCCTCCCGCCGCTGCCGTCATGGGTCTTTGCGATGACGTGGAAGAGCTCTCCGCTCTGCAGACCGAGCCGGTCCTTGACGAAGTCGGCAAGGCCCAGGAGCGCAGCCCAGCCCTCGATGAGGGTGAACCACGGGATGAGGACCAGCCCGATCCAGTGCCGACAGGTGACGCGAGGCAGCCCTGATGCGTGGACGTTGGCTCGCAGGCCCTCGATGTACATCCAGACCACCACGCTCATGTTGAAGGCCCACAGCAGGACCAGCTCACGAGTGAGTGGCGAGGTGTTGGGATTGCCCACGAGGTATGCCGTCGCGACCACCGTGACGACGTGCTGGAAGGGACCCATGAACCACGCGAGCATCGCGTAGGCAAGCATCAGGCGGGCCCGGCGCGGGAGAGCGCGGTTGCAGGCGACGTGGAGCAGCCCCCGAGCCCAGCGTTGCCGCTGTGCGACAAGGTCGCGCAGGCTCTCGGGACTGCTGCCGTAGCAACGCGCCGGGAACCACGTCGAGCGTTTGCACGGCATACCACCGAAGGTCAGCGCGAAGTTCGCGTCCTCGGTGATCGAGAGGTTGCGACCGTAGTCCCAACCGATCTCGGCCTCGGTCGACGCGCGCACGAGCAGCAGCTCACCGTGCGCACCGATGAAGGGGCTGCCGCTGTCGGTGCTCAGGTGGAACAGCGACAGGTCGCTGCCGGGACGGATGGAGTCAGCGAGCCACGGCCAGAACCGGGAGGCGTACTGGCGTGGGTACGTGAGGACTCCCTGCGCCAGGTCGGCGCTGTGTCGTAGGCCCCAGGGGTTGCCGTGGATGACCCAGGCGATGGCGGGCGGCGTGTCGGGCCCGATGCCGGTGTCGTCGTCCATGTGCAGCACCCAGACGTCGGGTCGCGCCTCTGCCTCGGCGATCCGCAGCTCATTCATCCACTGGTTCGCTCGTGCCTTGCGCTCCGTACCGTTGGCCGTGCGGTAGGCGGTCGGCACGTAGAGGATCCTGACGTTCTCGGAGGCCAACGCCTCGAGCTCTGCCTTGGCCGGCGAGGACTCCTCCGCCACGACATCCAGGCGCCATTCGCGGTACCAGTCCGGCATCTCGCGTTCGAAGGACTCGACGACCCGCGTCAGCGCCGGGATCACGTCATACCGGCCGATGGTCGGGAGCTGAACGATGACGAGCTCGTCGACGGGCGGCGGCTCGGCGCGGTCTCGCGACGCGCGCATCCGGCGCGCGGCGAGGTGAGCACCCCACGCGATGAGCGCCGTGATCCCGATCGGCAATGACCAGACGACGGACGCGTAGAGCCCCACGAGGACGCCCAGCTCACCCCGTTGTGGGAAGTAGAGCGCCAGCTCGACCGCCAGCACCACGACCAGCAGCAACGCCAGCACCATCGGCCGAGGCGCCGCGAGCGGTTGCGGGTAGAAGCCCATGCCACGCGGTCTGCTTCGCTGGAGCAGGCCTGTCGGGCCCTCGTGCCCACTCGTCAGATTCCGACTCGCTTGTCCCATGGGGTGGCTCATCTCTCGACGGAGCCCCCGAATCTGCAGCTGGCACCTATCCGCCGCGGCGTGCGCGCGACCTTGACTCCATCGACCCGTTGTCCTGACGGCCATCACCGACCGTCACTAAAGAAGAGGCCTTCGTGGGACCGGCATGACGCGGGCAGCCACGCCGACGCGGAGATGTGCTCCCTTTGCACTACTTCGTCGCGATTCTCCGCCTATCGAATGAAATCGCCTGCAGCACAGGCGGTCCCACTACCCTCGGCCATCGGCGAGACAAGAGGCGCGGTCTCCCCGTGCGCCATCGGGCGGGAGCGCGCGGAAGGCGGGGTCGGTCCGGAGGGTCTCTGCCCATGCCCTGGTCGTAGATGCGCCAAGCGCCGTTGGGGCCGAGTCGATCCAGCAGGAAGCTCCACTTGTGGAGTCCGTCGGGCAGCGAGGGATCACTGCCCTGGGTCGTCAGGTCCACCCAGCCGCGTTCGATCCGCGGTCCAGCACCCGACTCAGTGGCCTTGTTCTCCTGCGTCGTCTCGGTCACTCTCAGCGCGGTGATGTCGACGGTGCCGCACCAGCTTCGCGCAAGGCCTCCTACGAGGGCATCGGCGGTGTCGCAGTCACCGGCGTGGACGGCACCAGCGTACGAGTGGACGACCTGCTCGGGGGTGGCACCGTCAGGCGGCATCGGGACCCGCTCAGAGGAGCAGCCCGCCGAAGTCAGGGTGAGGGCGCAGACCAACGACCGCAGGAGAGATGGGCTTTGTGGGGTACCGACGACGCTCACGTGGTGACCTTCACACAGAAGACTGTGGTGGTGCATCGCGACAGGCGGCTCAGGAGTCGAACACCGACCAGCAGATGTCGTTTCGCAACCGCTGGTCGTCAAGGACGAGATCGCGAATCGCCTCCGGGAGCTGGTCGCGCTGCCACTGACACTCGCGTCGCCCGGCCGCCTCACTCTCGCCGTTCGGCACTGCAGCACGTGCGGCCTTGATCGCATAGGCGGCAGCGCCGAGCTCATGGGCAGCGACGTGCGCGACACACGCGGCCTGGCCGGCGGCATACGCGGCAAACCGTGCGGCTCCGCGCAGGTCTCTGGCGGCGCCCATGGCATGGCCACCCGCCGCCCGGGCCTGCATCATCTTGACCTCGCCACGCACCCAGGCGCGAGCCTGCTCGATTGCCTCCCGCGGTCGAGGATCCCGTGGCTGTGCCGTCTCGAAGAGGTGGACGACATGCTCGGCGCAGGACGCGGCCCAGAGGGCGAGGAGCTGGTGGTCCGCATCCGTGAGAGTCCCGCCCCGGCGGATCGTGATGAAGCGAGGGTCTCGGACCTCGGGAAGGATCACGGCTCGCACTCCTCTCAGCCGACGACTCGCGCCCATTGACAATGGCCACCATCGCCGAATCTGGACCACCTGTCGAACGCTGCCGGCACTCCGATGACGGCGACGCCGGCGGGTTCCGCGCACCGATGCGTGATCAGGGACCCGCCGGGTAGTTCAGCCAAGCGAGCAGCTGACTGTGCAGCACCGCATTCGAGTACAGGCCGCCCCCCTGATCGCTCGCACGGCCACCGGTGCGATCAGTGAAGAGTCCGCCGGCTTCCTCGACGAGGAGCACCCACGGCGCGTGGTCCCAGGTGTAGTACCGCTCGGCCAAGAAGGCGTCGACCTCGCCGCGGACGAGCTCGACCAGCGGCAGCGGGCTCTGCGGTGCGTGAGCCGCGCTCCGTGGGAGACGTTCTCTGGACTCGTCGTCCAGAGCATCGAGAACGGCATCACCGAGCGTCGGCGTCGTGCTGACCTTCAGGCGCCGCGTCTGGCTCTCCTCACGTGGCCAGGACGACTCGAAGGAACCGCCGCCTCGGGTGGCCCACCAACAGCGCCGCAGCGCGGGAGAGGTGACCACCGCGACCTCGGTGACCCCCTGACTCTGCAGGGCAACGTGGATTCGCCAGTTCGGATCACCCCGGCTGAAGAAGCCCGTGCCATCGATCGGGTCGAGGATCCAGACCCTATCGGACTGACCGACCTGACCGAGTTCCTCGCCGAGGAACGCATCTTCGGGGCGGGCCTCCGACAACGTCTCCCGGAGCAAGCGCTCGACGGCCCGGTCGGCTTCGGTGACCGGTGTGCCGTCGGCCTTCAGGGTTGGGGTGACGCCGGAGTCGAAGTGAGCGAGAGCGAGCTCTGCCGCCAGGTCCGAGGTGTCGAACGCAAGCTGAAGGTCATCACCGCAGTCCATCGCTGCTGACGCTAGCAGCCCAGCCAAGCCAGCCCCTCACGTCCCGATGATGGCGGTTCCAGACAGGATGCAGGCATGGACATGAAGTTGGAACTGGTGATCGTCCCGGTCGAAGACATCGATCGGGCCAAGGCCTTCTACAGGGACCGGCTCGGGTTTGTCGAGGACCTCGACGTGCAACCGATGGACGGGGTGCGGGTCGTCCAGCTGACACCACCAGGATCAGCCTGCTCGATCGGCATGGGCGCCGGACTGCCGGTCTACGAGGAGATGGAGCCCGGTTCGGTTCGCGGGCTGCATCTCGTGGTCCGCGACATCGAGGAGGCTCGTGCCGAGCTGCTCGATCACGGGGTCGACATCGGCGACGTGCAGGACGTCGGCGGGGGCGTCCGTTATGCGGGGTTCAGCGACCCCGACGGCAATACCTTGACGTTGCAGGAGATGGCTTGGCGCACGGGTGACGCTTTCTGATCGGCGCGACCGACACGGAACGACTAAAAGGCAACCTCCGACCATCGGCGTGCGCGGAAGGCGACTTCCCATCAGCACCAGGCGCGCTCGTACGCATTGAGCAGGACGTGTCGGGTGGTGCTGTCCACGTCGAGATCGGAGGTGTCCAGCCACCAGCCGCGCGACCCGAAACCTTGCCACATTGTTGCCCGTAGCTGCGCGTGGCCGTCGAAGGCGAACTGCTCCTGCAGAGGACGCTCGAGGTCGCGCGCTATGCACGTGGCGGCGCCGGGATCGAGGACGATGAGCCGCAGCCGGGCTCCCAGCGCGGTCCGGAAGACCTGCAGCTGAGCGGCATCGGGGACCACCCAGTCGATGACGGGCGTGAAGCCGGCCGTCATGAAGTTCGCGGCGAGGGAGCAGATGTTGTCGTTGCACAGAGCCACCTGACGGGCGGCCTCAGCCGGCGGGTCCCCAAGCGGCCAGACATAGCCCCCGACAACGAGTCGCGCGACGAAGTCTCCGCTGATCACGGCAGACCGCGACAACGACCCGGCGACGCTGGTCGTCACGGTGGTCTTGCCGGCGCCGGGTGCGCCGGTGATGAGGAGGCAGACCCGGCCACCGTCGAGCGGGCTCGGCGTCTGTTCGGCGTGCGTCATGTCCCTGGCTGTTCGTCGCCGGCGGGACGGAAAGCCCAGCGCAGAGCGTCGGGAAGCAGGACACCGCCGTGGTTCGGGCTGTGGCCGCCGTCGCCCAGAACGAGTCTGAAGTCGTAGTCGGAGTTGAACTGGCTCGCCAACAACCTGCGCGTGGGCAGCTCAACCGGTTCTTCCGACGCGATGCCGGGTGGGCGCTCGGAGTCGGGTCCATGCTCGTAGCGCAGGTTGGACTGATCGATCGGCAACGGCCGATACGCGACGTTCTCCACGGTCGCGAACCTAGGCAGGCCACCCTCGAACACGCCACCGCTTTACATCCCGACGTCACTCACGGGCACGACTGCTCGACCGCAAGGCCGAACGTCCGCCCTGGGTCAATCCATCCCCGCAGGTGGGCGAAGAAGACCGGCGCACCGGCTGGGGCTCACCCGCTGAGCCGGGGGCACCGCGCGGTCTGGCGAAGAGTTGAACGAGCGTCGCCGTCCTCCACGCGACGAAGCGGATGTTCAGGAGCACTGGCTGACGGTGGCTGGTGGCACGGTTCGGGGATGCGTTCCGAACCCCTCGTGCGAATGCCCCCTTCTCTGGCGCCCGGCGCCACCATCGCCCTCGTGTCACCAGCGAGCTGGTCGGAGCCGGCACAGATCGAGGAGACCGCGGCGATCATCGAGTCGTGGGGCTTCCGGCCACTGCTCGGCGCGCACGTCCACGACCGGCTCGGCTACCTCGCGGGCTCAGACGAGGACCGGCTCGCGGATCTGAACGATGCGATCCGTGACCCGACGGTCCGGGCCATCGTGTGTCTGCGTGGCGGATGCGGCAGCTTCCGCCTGCTGCGCGGGATCGACGGTGATGGCCTGGAGCTGGATCCCAAGCCACTGGTCGGGTACAGCGACATCACGGCGCTCCATCGGGTCTGGCACCAGCACGGTGTGCCATCGCTGCACGGGGCAGTGGCGGGCGCGCACCAGCGAGTCGTCAGGGACGCGCTCGCCGGCGGCATACCGGCTGCGGTGACGAGCGACATCCGGCAGTTCGGGGCTGAGCTCACCACCCGGGGCCGTGCGAGCGGGCCGCTCTTCGGTGGCAACCTCGAGATGCTCGCGCGCAGTGTGGGCGTCCTCGACTTCGACCTGCGCGGTCACGTCCTGCTGCTCGAGATCAACAGGTCTGCGGGTCTGGGCCACGTCGACCGCGCACTGACGCAGCTGACCATGGCGGGAGCGCTGGACGGCGTCGTCGGGGTGGCGCTCGGGTGGCTCTCCGGCTTCGAGGACTACGAGGACCGTGGTTGGACGGTCATCGACGTCCTACGCGACCGTCTCGGTGAACTGGGGGTGCCGGTCCTCGCAGGCCTGCCATTCGGACACGATCCCAACCCTTTGGTCGCCCCGCTCGGAGTCTCGTGCGCCATCGATGCGGACACCGGCCTGGCCACCTTCTCTGCAGCCGTGAAGTGAGAGTGAGCGACGGACGGCCTTCATGAGCAAGGAGCGCACATGGGCATGCGAGTGCGTGGTGTCATGGCTCGAGGGTGGCTGCGTCTCGACGACAACCCGATCAGCCGATCAGCCGATCAGAAGTTGTTGGCCATGTTGGTGAAGCGGCTGAAGTGGCCCTGGAAGGCAACCACGATCGTGTCGGTGGGGCCGTTTCGGTGCTTGGCCACGATGAGATCGGCCTCGCCCTCGCGGGGCGAGTCCTTCTCGTAGGCGGCCTCACGGTGAAGGAGCACCACCATGTCTGCGTCCTGCTCGATGGAGTTGTGGACCGCGACACCGTTTGCGATGAAGTTGTGCGTGCCGAGCACGGTCGCGTCGAAGACCTCCTCGACGCCGTCGGGCTCGATGGACACCACGCTGTCCCACAGCACGTCGTTCACGGCGTACAGCTCCAGCTCGGCGCTGTCGAGCACCGCAGCCACCTGGGCCAGACGCTCTCGCGAGGGCGCGTGGCGGTAGAACGCAGAGCCGTTGTAGTGCACGCCCATGGCGGCCTGGAACGCCCTGGTCGTCATGCCCTGCTCCGACATGACGTCTCGGACGGCGTCCCAGATGCCGACGGGAACCGTGTCGACATTGGTGTTCGACTTGGTCTCGCGGACGATCTCGAGCAGGCGCTCAGCCTGGACGCCCCGATCGCCGTGCACGCCGATCTCCTGGAGGAAACGGCGCTGGCTGTCGCTGCCCGAGATGTCGAGCGTGTAGCCGGCGCGGTAGCCGGACTTGCGGACGCTCCGGACGCGGGTCGAGATGCCGAACCGGAGCAGCAATCGGGACAGGTCGTCGACGAGTCGGCGTGAGGTCGAGGCGTAGTAGATGCGCCCACCCCGGCCGTTGTTGTTGACGGTGACGGAGCCGTCTGTGGACCAGATGTGCTTGAGGAACAAGGCGATCTGGCGCTTGGAGACGTGGAACAGCGACGCCGGCACGAACTTCTCGTGACTACGTTTGTCGAAGACTCCGAGACTGTCGAGCCATTCAGCGATGGGGTTGCGCTTGCCGTGGGTGAGCCGGAAGGGCGCACGCAGGCGCAACGTCGTGACCCGTGCGGCGGCGTACTCGTCGCGCACCGCGGCCACACCGAACGTCAGAGCCGCCTTCGTGACCGCTTCGAGGTTGGCCTCGTCGATGCTGGCGTAGCGCAGCGGCTGTCGGGCCAGCATCGACCCGTCGCCCAGCATGTGCGCCAGGAGGATGACCCGAGAGTCCTCCCAGGGCTCGTGGAGCGCGGGTGCAGGGACGTGGCGCGGCACGGCGACACGGTCGCCGGTGCGAAGGTCGCCCAGGGCCGTCCAGCCTTCGTAGGCCAGGAAGGGGTGGTTCTCGGTCGCCCTGATGGCCTTGCCGGAGGCAAGGGTCAGCCGGAACACGGGCTTCGTGCCGGTCGGGAAGACGTGCGTCATGTGCCGCGTCACGTAGCGCAGCTTCTCGTCGAGAGCCCAGACCGGGACGTCCCTGGCACCCTCGGTGTGGAGCTGCCCCAGAGTGACCTCGGAGCCGGTGTCGGCCCGCATGATCCGGGTCTCGGCGGTGAGGCAGCCCGACTCGCGAAGGTCGCTCATCGCCGGCTTCTTGTCCGTGCGCTGCTCGGGACCTCGGTTCAGCTGCGAGATCGCGATGACCGGGACCTCGAGCTCCTTGGCCAGCAGCTTGAGCGCACGTGAGAACTCCGAGACCTCCTGCTGACGTGACTCGACGCGCTTGCCCGAGCTCATGAGCTGGAGGTAGTCGATGACGACGAGCTTGAGGTTCTCGCGCTGCTTGAGCCGGCGGCACTTGGCCCGGATCTCCATGAGCGACATGTTCGGGGAATCGTCAATGAAGAGAGGGGCGTCCGAGACGCGACCCATCGTCGACGCGAGGCGGGTCCAGTCCTCCTCGCGCATCGTGCCCTTGCGCATGTGCTGCAGCTGGATGCCGGCCTCGGCAGAGAGCAGACGCATCGTGATCTCCGTGCGGCTCATCTCGAGCGAGAACACGACGGAGGCCATCTTGTGCTTGATCGCCGCCGA
Source organism: Terrabacter sp. GCM10028922 (assembly GCF_042666095.1). NCBI lineage: Bacteria > Bacillati > Actinomycetota > Actinomycetes > Micrococcales > Intrasporangiaceae > Terrabacter > Terrabacter sp. GCM10028922. The sequence goes on from NZ_JBHTFG010000010.1 coordinate 317,795, forward strand.
CCGCACGATGTCGAGGCCGATCGTCGAGTTGTGCGTCGGGATCATCGACTCGCCAGCGAGATAGAGGTGGTCGTCCGCCGCCACCTCGATGCACCGGACCGGGACCGACTCCACCGGCTCGATGCGGTCGATCTTCCAGACGGTGCTGCTGAGGCCCGAGACGGGTGCACGCCGCTCCACACCGACGACGCTCCCCCGCTCGATGGCGTGCCGAAGGTCCGAAGTTGTGAAAACCGTTACGGCGTCAGCGTCGACGGCCACAGACCACTGGTGCTGCTCGTCCGCGACGAGGACCGATCCGTCGGAGAACGCGACCTCGTAGCAGGGCCGGTCGACCATGACCTCGGTCGCAGCCACGACTCGGGTCGGTCGGCCGTCGGAACCGAGCACGAATTCGCCAGGCTGGACCTCGCCCATCGTCGTCCAGCCGTCGGGCGTTGGGAGTGGAGTATCGAGCGCCAGCGCCTTGCCCATCGCCGGCCTGGCGGCGATCACGATCATCTGGCCCGGGTGCAGACCGTTGGTCAGGGCGTCGAAGTCGGTGAATCCCGTTGGCACTCCTGTCATCTCGCCGGATCGGCCCGACGCGACCTCGATCTCGTCGACCGTGGCCTCGATGATGTCGCCGATGGCGTGGTAGTCCTCGCCGCCGCGTTTGTCGGCTACGGCGTAGACCTCGGCCTGGGCCGCGTTGACGATGTCCTCGACGTCGCCGCCGCCCTGGGCGTAGCCGAGCTGGACGATGCGGGTGCCGGCCTCGACGAGGCGACGCAGGACGGCGCGCTCGGCGACGATCTGCGCGTAGTAGCCGGCGTTGGCGGCGGTCGGGACGGACGCGATGAGCTGGTGGAGGTACGCCTGACCCCCGACGCGGCCGAGGTCGCCGCGCTTCGTCAGCTCGTCACTGACCGTGATGGCGTCGGCGGGCTCGCCGCGACCGTAGAGGTCGAGGATCGCGTCGTAGATGAGCTCATGCGCGGGCCGGTAGAAGTCCGTGCCCTTGAGCTGCTCGACGCAGTCGGCGATCGCGTCCTTGGACAGGAGCATGCCGCCGAGGACGGACTGCTCGGCGCCGACGTCCTGCGGCGGAAGCCGGTCGTCGGGTGGTCCCCCGTCACGCGTCGAGGACGCGAAGGCGCTCGTGCTCAGCTCGTCGAGCGACACGTGCTCCCCTTCCCCTGCGTGCGAATGACATCGGTGCAACTCGGTCGTCACCAGTAGACATCGCGACGGTGACAGTGGCGGCGCCGGGCCTACCCAACCCGGCGGTTCCGCGCTCCCCGAGGAGCACCCGCCAAACCCTATGGCGGGTCCTCCGCAACCACCAACAAGCCCTGTGGACAACCTGTGGGCCGAACGGACCGACACGCCGTCAACAGGTGTGGACAAGGTGTGTGAACAACTGTGCAGCTGTGGCGCCGGTCACACGACTTCGTGCGTGACGACCTGCGTAAACGTGCGTCCACCGGGTGTGGAGGACAACATCCTCAGGCCTGTGTGGTTTTCCACAACCGCTGCGATGGCTCCTCGTGATCCAACCCTGAATCTGCCTTTACCATGCCTTGGGTCGGCGCGTGACCGGTTCGGGCAAACCCGAGGCCGACGCGTCGTAGTAGTCGCGGTTGCGCAAGCCCGTCGCCGCGGCCTCGTCCAGAACGACCGTGGCGTCCGCGTGCCACTGGAGCACCGACCCCGGGCACGAGGCGGAGAGCGGACCCTCGAGCGCCGCCGCGACGGCCTCCGCCTTCGCGGCTCCGGACGCGACGAGCACCAGCCGCCGGGCGTCGAGGACGGTGCCGAGCCCCTGGGTGACGCAATGCGTCGGCACGTCGTCTGGCCCCTCGAAGAAGCGGGCGTTGTCACTCCTGGTCCGTTCGGACAGCCGCTTGACCCGGGTCCGCGACGACAGCGCCGAGCCGGGTTCGTTGAAGCCGAGGTGACCGTTGGCACCGATCCCGAGGATCTGCACGTCGACACCGCCCGCGTCCAGAAGGAGCCTCTCGTACGCCTGCGCCGCGGCCACGAGGGCGGCCTCGTCCCGCCCGGATCCGTCCGGCACGTGCAGGCGGTCCGGCGGCAGCCCGAGCGGCCGGCACACCTCCCGCAGCAGCACCTCCCGGTAGGACTGCGGGTGCCGTTCCGGCAGGCCGACGTACTCGTCGAGGGCGAACCCGCGCGCCGACCGCAGGTCGAGCCGTCCGCTCGTCACAGCGGTCGCGAGCTCGGCGTACAGCCCGAGCGGTGACGAGCCCGTCGCGAGTCCGAGCGCGGGCTCGGCCCGCGCTGCGTCGACGAGACCGGCGATGACGACCTCCGCCGCCCGTCGGGCGACGTCCTCGGGCGTGGGCAGGACCAGAACCTCCATCAGCTCACCGTTCCACTCCGGCCGAGGTGGCCGCCTGCTGACCACGTATGCCGTCCGGCCCGTCTCCCGGCCATGCACCCACCCCGACCGGCGGGGCGGCGACGACCGCCCGCTCCGCGGTGGTGCCCAGCCACGCGGCACCGAGCGCGGCGACAGGGAGGTCGGACGGCAGCAGCTCGACCCGGTCGGGCAGCCCGAGCGCGTCGAGGAGCTGGGCACTGCGGGCCCGACGGCGCAGGTCACCCCGGACACCGTCCAGGAGCGGCCGGCCGAGCGCCGCGAGGCCTCCGCCGATGACGACCTGCTCGGCACCGGACGCGAGGACGAGCACCTGCACGGCCAGGCCGACACCGGTGCAGAGGACGTCGACGGCGGCCGCCGCAGCGGTGTCGCCCGTCGCCGCAGCCGCGAACGGGTCGCGCGCGAGCCGTCGCGCCTCGGGCCACAGCCGCGCGAGCGCCGAGCCGGACGCGATCGTCTCCAGGCAGCCGACCTGCCCACACGTGCATGGTGCGTCGCCGCCCACCGGCAGGTGCCCGATCTCGCCCGCAGCACCGTCGATCCCGCGGACGACGACGCCGTCACGGACCACCGCCGAGGCCAACCCGGTGCCGAGGTTGAGGTACGCGAGCGCGGCCTGGCCAGGGCCGGAGGCGTCGAGCGACCGCAGTCGCCAGGCACCGAGAGCGGCCGCCTTCACGTCGTTCTCCACGGCGACAGGCACGCCGAGACGGGCCGCCAGCTCACGGCCGAGGTCGAGCGAGTCGACCTCGAGGTTCACCGCGTGCCGGACGAGTCCCGTTGCCGGCTGGACGAGTCCGGGCATGCACGCGCCGACCGGCACGCCGGGAGCCATGGCTACCCCGCCCATCTCGACACCCACGTCCCCCAGCACCTCGCGAGCCAGCCGCACAGCGACGTCGACGACCCCGCGGGGACCTCGCCCTGACGGCGCCGACCGGATCGCGCGCACGGTCCCGTCCCCGGTCACCATGGCCGCGGCGGTCTTCGTGCCACCGACGTCGATGCCGAGCCTGAGCCCAGCGGTCATGTCGGCTGCACCCCGAGGTAACGACCGAGCGCCTCCGCGACGACGACCGAACCGCCGAACGTCACGAGGTCGGCGCCGCCGCGGGGCCACCCGCAGTCGACGACGATCGCCGGATGCCCTTGTGCCCGAAGCCGATCGACGACCTGCCACAGCGGATGGTCACCGGAGAGCCCTCGCCCCGCCACGGCGACCTTCATCCCCTGCCGCACGTCGGCCTCACTGGTCGTCAGGCCCACTGCACTCGGCCCCCAGGCAACTGCGCCGACTGCGAGGTTGGGGTCGGAAGCCACCTGCACGATGACGGCGTCACCGTCTGCGTCGAGCCATGCCTGCACGGCGTCCCCGACCTCGAAGGCACCAACGAGACTCCCGTTCGCCCATCTCGACACGTCCGCGTCAGAAGTCACGCCCAACCCGGACACGCCGAACGCCTTGGACAGCAAGGCGACCCGTGTCGCCGCCTCCTCGAGGCGATCCACCGGCAACCGTCCCGACGCGGCCGCGTCGACGACCGCGTCGACGACCGCGAGGTAGCACTCCTCGGTCGTCTCCGATCCCACACAGAGCAGGTCGCACCCGGCAACGAGCGCCCGTACCGCAGCCTCCGGGATCCCGGTCTCCGCCGACGCCCCCGCCATGTCCAGGGCGTCCGACACGATGACGCCCTGGAAACCGAGGCGGTCCCGCAGCACGTCGCCCAGGACCAGCGGCGAGAACGTCGCCGGCCGGTCCGGGTCGATCGCGCTGACGACGACGTGCGACGTCATGATGCACGCGACCTGCGCCCCGATCGCAGCGCGGAACGGCTCGAGCTCACGCGTGTCGAGCACGTGCGCCTCGGCGTGGACGTGCGGCAGCGAGAGGTGCGAGTCGGTGACGGTGTCACCATGGCCCGGGAAGTGCTTGGCGCACGCTGCGACCCCGACCGACTGCACGCCCCCGACGTAGGCCGCCGAGTGCCGGGCCACCGCGGACGCGTCGGCGCCGAAGCTGCGCACCCCGATGACAGGGTTCTCGTCGGCCGAGTTGACGTCGACGACCGGCGCCAGGTCGAGGTTGATGCCGTATGCCGCGAGCTCGCGTCCGATGGCCGACGCGGAGGCCCGCGTCAGCGCGGTGTCGTCGAGGCGGCCGAGCAGGGCGTTGCCCGGTTGCGTCGAACCCGTCGGGTAGTGCAGGCGGGTGACGTCGCCGCCCTCCTCGTCGACGGCGACGAGCAGGTCGGGCCCGGCCGCCCGCAGCTGCCCGCACAACCGGGCCAGCTGGTCCGGGTCGACGACGTTCGCACCGTAGAGGCAGACGGAGGCCAGGCCGGCGGCATACTCCCGCTCGACCCATCCGGGCACCGAGGTGCCGACGAAACCGGGCATGAGCGTGCCGACCACGAGGCGCCGCAGCGCCTCTCGTGAGGTGTCCATGTCAGCCCTTCACCGCCCCGCCGACGAGGCCGCTGCTCATCCGGCCCTGCACGATGAGGAAGAAGATGATGACCGGCACGGCGACGACGGTCGAGGCGGCCATCACCTGACCCCAGTCCGTCTCGCGGGTCGCGCTCGCCTGCACGAAGCCGCGCAGCCACAGCGGCAGCGTCCGCGACTGCTCCTCGGTCATGACGACCAGGGCGACCGTGAACTCGTTCCACGCCTGGAGGAACGCGTAGACACCCGACGCGACGAGCCCGGGAGCCAGCAGCGGGAAGGTGATCCGCAGGAACGCCTTGCTGCGTGAGAGCCCGTCGACCATGGCGGCCTCCTCGAGCTCGATCGGCACGCCGGCGACGAACCCGCGCAGCATCCACACCGTGAACGGCACGACCGCGGCGGTGTAGAGGAGAGCGAGCCCCAGCACGTTGTTGAGCAGCCCCACCGAGCTCATCATCTTGTACTGCGCGATGAAGAGGCCCTCGGCCGGCAGCATCTGGATGAGGAGCAGCGCGAGCACGAAGGAGCGCCGGCCCCTGAACCGGAAGCGGCTGATCGCTAGCGCGCCGAGGAAGGCGATGACGATGGCCGCGGCGACGGTGATGAGCGTGACGGTGAGCGATATCCCCAGTGCCCGAAGGAAACCGGCGTCGTCGAGAACCGTGGCGAAGTTGTCGAGCGATCCGCCGAAGGGCAGGAACGTCGGCGTGGTCCGCTGCAACGTCACCGTGTCGAGGAAGGCCGAGTTGAGCATCCAGTAGACCGGGAACGCCCAGACCACCGCGACGGCGACGGCGACCACCGAGAGCAGCGAGCGGTGCGCCGACCGGCGGGACCGCGGCCGAGTGGCCGCGAGGAACGGAGTGCGCATCAGGACTCCTCCTTCATGAGGGAGCGGACGTAGTACCAGCTGACCGCGACGGTGATGACGAGCATGAGGATCGAGACGGCGCTGGCCATCCCGAAGTCGCCTGCGCCCGTGCCGAGCTGGTAGATGTACGTGCCGAGCAAGTGGGTCTCGTTGGCGACTCCGCCGGCGTCCTGGAGCAGCTTGACCTGCGTGAAGACCCGCAGGTCCCAGATGAGCTGCAGCAGCAGCACGATCGAGATGACCGGTGCGACGAGCGGCAGGATGATGTGGCGCAGCCGCTGCCAGCCGCCGGCCCCGTCGATCTCGGCCGCCTCGAGGACCTCCGGCGAGAGCTGGGTGAGCCCGGCGTAGATCGACAGCGCGACGAACGGGACGCTCATCCACACGACGATGACGGCAGCGACGACGAAGAACGAGATCGGGTCGACGAGCCAGTTGTGCCCCTGTGCGTCGACACCGACCCGCTCGAGAGTCCAGTTGAGCAATCCGTTGCGCCAGTTGACGATCCACGTCCACACCGTCATCGACGCGACGACCGGCATGGCCCATGCGAGCAGCAGCGCCACCTGCAGCACGACCCGCGGGCCCCGCCCGACGGCATACATCAGGATGGCGAGAGCGAGCCCCACCGCGACCGTCACGAGGGCGCAGACCAGGCAGAACGCGAGCGAGCGGCCGACGATGACCCAGAGGTTCGGGTCGGTGAGGAGCGCCGTGTAGTTGGAGAGGCCCACCCACTCGGGCGGCTGGCCGAACTGCTGCATCATCCCGAAGTGCTGGAAGCTCGTGACGACCTGCCAGCCGACGGGATAGCCGAGGGCGGCGACGAGGACGAGGAGCGTCGGGACGACGAGGACTGCGGGCATGGGCCGCCGAGGCCGCTTGGCGGGTGACCGGGTCTGGCGTTGGTGGGTGGTGTCGGGCGGGACGATCGCCGTCGAGGTCATGGCGGGCCTTTCGAGCCTGGGTCCGACGGCCGGGCTGGTGGACGCCCGGCCGCCGGGGGTGGAGTCAGGCGGCGGTCGCCGTCACGAGAGGTTGAGCAGCGGCGTGATCTTGGCGTCGTACTCCTTGGCGAGCGCCGTGAGGTCGGAGGCGTCGCGGATCTTGGAGAAGAACTCCTCCATGATCATCTTCGACTCGACCGTGGCCCAGCCCGGAGCGGCCGGCGTCAGCTTGGAGTTCGCGGCGGAGTCGACGAGGGCCTTGGCGAACTGGTCGTCGCCGAGGGCGCTGACGTAGTCGCTGTTGGCCGGGCCGAGCCCGGCGCCGCCGAGCTTCTTCTGGTAGTCGGCCGAGAAGATGATCTTCAGCAGCTCCTTTGAGAGCTCTTGGTTCTGGCTCGCCTTGGAGATCGCGATGTTGGAGCCGCCGGCGAAGACCGGCGCGGGCTTGCCGTCGTTGCCCGGCAGCACGAACGCCGTGAAGGCCTTGTCGTTCCACTCGCGGACCTTCTTGCCGTCCTTCTCCTTGAGGTCGCCGATCGACCAGTGCGCCCAGCCGGGCGCCATGATCGTGGCGGCGGCGAGGGTCGTCTTGCCCGTCACCTTCTGGTTCTCGTCGAGGATCTCGTCGGCGTCGTTGACGTAGAGCCACGGCGTCTGGTCCTTGGCGTCTGCCGGTGCCTTGGACGCGTTCCGGTAGAGGTCCTGCAGCTGCGTCAGGCCCTTGACGGTGTTGGGGTCCGCGAGCGTGGAGACCCACGCGCCGTTCTCCTGCTTGGCGAGGTCGCCGCCGTTGGCGAAGATCCAGGAGATGCCGTTGCGCCAGTCCTGGCCGCCGAGGAAGAAGCCGCTGAAGTTCTTGATGCCGCGCGGGTTCTTGGCCGTGATGGTCTTGACCGCCGTGTTGAACTCGTCGAGCGTCTTCGGCGTGTTGACGCCGGCCTCCTTCCAGAGGTCGGCCCGGGCGAACATGTAGCGCGATCCGAAGTAGTACGGCAGCGCGTACTGCTTGCCCTCGACCGTGCCCACGTCGACGAACGACTGGAGCAGCTTGCTGCCTCCGAGCTCCTGGTAAAGGCCGGAGACGTCGCTGAAGGCGCCGACGTTGGTGAACGTCGGGCTCTGCGTGTTGCCGATCTCCGTCACGTCGGGCGTGTTCTTCGGGTCGGGCAGCGAGGTCGTCAGCTTGGTGACCAGGTCACCCCAGCTCTGCTCCTCGATCTTGAGGGTCGCGCCGGTCTTGGCCTTGAAGGTGTCCTGCAGGTAGGTGCGCAGCTCCTTCGGGGTGTCGGTGCCGGCGAGCCAGAGGGTGATGGTCTTGCCCGCGTTGCCGGACGCGCCGGCGGACGGGTCGGTCGCGGAGCCGGTCGCACCTCCACCGCACGCGGTGAGGACGAGGGCCGCGGTGGTCGTGGCCACGGCCAGACCGAGGGTCTTCTTCATTCCTGTTCCTTTCGAAGGGGCCGCGGTGCGGACCGGTTGTTTCCCTGTGGAGGGGAGATGTCTCGGGCGGCCCTGCGGGCCGGTGGGTGTATGCCGGGTGGTTGCGACCAGGGGCTCGCGCGGGCCGCGTGGGACGGCGTGATCAGGCGACGCCGAGCTGGTCCCAGAGGACGAGCACGGCGGCGCCGCGCAGGACGATGTCGTCGGAGTGGTGCGCGAGGCGCACGGTGAGGTCGGTCGTGGTGCGGGCGAGCAGACGCGCACGGAGGGTCTGCTCCACGGCATCGCGAAGGGGGCCGGCGAGCAGGTGCTCGGGGCCGCTGAGGACGACCTCGGAGAGGTCGAGCGCCGCGACGACGGGCGCCAGGGCGATGCCGAGGCGCTCGCCGGCCTCGCGCAGTGGCTCGTCGTCGCCCGCCGCGGCAAGGGCCTTCTCGAGGTTCGGGGCGGACACCCAGGTCTCGAGGCAGCCGACCTTGCCGCAGCGGCAGGTCGCGCCGCCGTCGGTGCCGACGGTGACGTGTCCGATCTCGCCGGAGGCGAAGTGGGCGCCGCGCACGCGCTGCCCGCCGACGATGAGACCACCACCGACACCGCGGCCGATCTTGACGAGGACGAGGTCGTCGCCGCCCTCGCCGAGGGTGTGGTCGGCGTGGACCGCGGCGTCGGCGTCGTTGACGACGAAGACGGGCAGGCCGGTCGCGTCGGCGACGATGTCGCGGAGCGGCACGTCGGTCCAGCCGAGGTTGGGGGCCGTGCCGACGACGCCGCCGGGGCCGACGATGCCGGGTGTGCCGACACCGATGCCGAGCAGCGGCGCGGTCGCAGCGGCGACCACCTCGGCCACGAGGTCGAGCACGGTGTCGACGACGGCCTGGCCCGAGTCGTCGCCGATCGGCCGCTCCGCCCGGACGAGGATGTTGCCGTCGAGGTCGAGCACCGCGGCGCGGAGAACCTCGTGGGCGGCGAGGTCGACGCCGATGGCCTGCAGGCCGGTGCGGTTGACGTCGACGAGGGTCGCGGGCTTGCCGGGCCGGACGACGTCGGACGGACCGAGCTCGACGGCGTGGCCGCTGTCCATGAGCTCGGCTACGAGGTCGGAGACGGTCACCTTGCTCATGCCGAGACGGCGGGCGAGGTCCGCGCGGCTCATCGCACCGACCGAGTAGAGCATCTGGAGCACGAGCGAGAGGTTGTGCCGGCGGCCGTGGGCGGGGAGCACGGCTGTCCGTGGAGAGACTCGTCGGGCGCGGGGCGTGGTCGTCGTCACAAGAGTTAGTAAAGTTTACTAACTCTCAATTGGCAAGCCCCTCGCCACATAAATCTCCCCGGACGAGAAGGCGGAACGGGGTGGGTGGGGCGACATACAGTCGAGGCATGTGCCGCAACATCCGACAGCTCCACAACTTCGAGCCGGCCGCGACGTCCGACGAGGTGCGCGCCGCAGCCCTGCAGTACGTCCGCAAGGTCAGTGGCAGCACCAAGCCGAGCCAGGCCAACCAGCAGGCGTTCGACGAGGCGGTCGAGGCGGTCGCGCACGCGACGCAGCACCTGCTCGAGCACCTGACCACGAGCGCGCCGCCCAAGGACCGCGAGGTCGAGCGTCAGAGGGCTCGCGAGCGCAACGCCGTCCGGTTCGGCACCCCCGCCTGACCGGTCGCGGCAGGCGCACACGTCGAGATCAGGCGCGCCCGCCCTTGAGCAGCTGGACCAGCGACTGGGCCTCTTCGTCGCAGGCTGCGCACCCACGCAGGTGCGTGGCCATGGCCTCGTCCCGGCTGTCGGGGTCCGTGACGACCGCCTCGGCATAGGTGTCCATCCGCTCGAAGCACTCCTCGCACGACAGCCACGGCGCGGTGTCCTGCAGGAGCGCGTCGACGTGGACGGGCTGCAGCTCCGGTGGACGTGGCTGGGATGTGGTGCTCATGAGGTGCCTGCCGTGGGGTTTGGGGAGACTCGGGACCGATGGTGAGAGGAGGCGGCACCAGGCGCGCCTGCTCGAGGCGGCGACAGGTAGCCGTTGGCGATGAGCTCGGCTCTGAGGCGAACGCGTACGTCGTGAAGCGTCTTGTAGAGCGCTCCCCGGTTCGTGCCCAGACGCTCGGCCAGCACGTCGATCGGCACACCGTCGACGAGCAGCGCGATGGCGATGCGGCGTTGGTAGGGCGTCAGGACGCGTCGCATCGCTGAGGCCACGGCGCCTGCTAGGTCGGTGCCCTCGGCACACAGCTCGGGACTCTCGTGCGCGGGGGTGCTGGGCAGGTCGAAGTCCCGCAGCTCGACCTCGCGGTGCTGCCACTGCAGCCGGCGCACCTCGGTCGCCGCCTGCAGGATGGCGAACTTGAAGGCCCACGTGGTGAACCGGCTCCGCCCCTCGAACGTGTGTAGCTTGCGGAGCAGCGCGGTCATGGCCTCGTCGGCCGCCTGGTTGACGATGACATCGACGGCAGCGGGCGACGCGTCGGGCAACGCTCCCCGCATCCGCCACACCTGGTGACCTGCCGCCCGGATCATCAGCGCGTGGAGCTGCCGCAGGGCTGCCGCCTGCTCGGGGCCGTCCGTGGCGAGCGCCGCGACCCAGTCGGTCGGCTCAGGGCGGTCCCTGCCTTCCTGGTCCCCGACGGACACGGCAGCCCCTGACCGCTGGTCGTCCCAGCTCACGGCCGTCATCAGCCGGCCTCGAGCTCGTTGGTCGCCTCGAGCGGCGCCAGGATGCGTGCCGCCAGCTCGGGTGGGCAGCCGGCGTCGACCAGCTGCAGCAGGGCGTGCAGGTCGACGCGCGTGCGGGCCAGGGTGCTGGCGAGCACGGGCGGGAACCCGGCCTCGCGCAGACGGCAGTACCTCCAGTCCACGACGTCGAGCGGCGGACCGGGCGACTGGCACGGAGCCGGTGAGGCGGCGGGACGGCTCGGGTGGGTGATCATGCCCTGTTTGCCGTGCGCAGCCTGCCAGGTCTTACCGGCGGTGGCCTGCTCGGTAAGACACGCGACTCCTGCCCGCGCTAACACCCTGTCAGCGTCCCACCCCATCGCCCTCCAGGAGGACCCATGGTCACCATCGGCAGCCACCGCTCGCGCAACGAGACGGAGCACCCCACGCGGCCGCTTCGAGATGACGCCACCTTCCAGGCGTATGCCGTGCTGCGGACCGCCTTCGTCGTCGCTCCCGTCGTCTTCGGCCTGGACAAGTTCACGAACATCCTCGTGCAGTGGGACCGGTACCTCGCGCCCGCCCTGTCGCAGCCCCTGCCCTTCTCCCCGCAACAGACGATGTATGCCGTCGGCGTCATCGAGGTGGTCGCCGGGCTCGTCGTGGCCTTCCACCCACGGCTCGGCGCCCTCGTCGTGGCTGCGTGGCTCGGCGGCATCATCCTCAACCTGCTTCTCCTGCAGGGCTTCTACGACGTGGCGCTACGCGACTTCGGGCTGCTGATGGCCGCGGTCGCCCTCCAACGCCTGGCCACCCGGTTCGACCCCCGGGCCACCCTGTGGCCGTTGCGTCGGGGCTGAGCCGTGTCCACGGCGTTCGTGCTGACGGGTGGCGGCAGCCTCGGCGCCGTGCAGGGGCATGCTGTCCGCCCTGCACGCGTACGGGGTCGAGCCCGACCTGCTCGTCGGCACGTCCGTCGGGGCGGTCAACGCCGCCTACCTCGCCGCGCCGGGCACCACCGGTGCGCGTCTGGAGACGCTCGTGCGGCTCTGGGAACGGATGCGGCGCCAGGACGTCTTCGCCGTGGACCTTCGGCGTTGGTTCGGCGCGGCTCGAGGCACGCAGCCGTCACTGTTCTCGGGAGCCGGCCTCGTGCGGCTGCTCGAGCGCAACCTCGGCTACGACTCGCTCGAGGACGCGCGCATCCCCGTCCTCGTCACGGCGTCGGACCTGGTCACGGGCCATGGTCTGCTGCTCAGGACCGGGCCGGTCGTCAGCGCGGTCCGTGCCAGCGCGGCCGTTCCCGGGATACTGCCGCCCGTCGCGCGCGACGGCCGGACGCTCGTCGACGGCGCCATCGGCGAGCTCGAGCTCCTGCACCACACCGCAGCCCTCGGCGTCAGCGACATCTACCTGCTGCCCGCCGGCTACCCCTGCGCCGGAGCGAGACCGACCAGTGCGCTCGGCACCGTCCTCACCGCCCTCAGCCTGCTGCTGCACCGTCAGCTCAGCGCACAGGTGCGGGGCTACGCCGGCAGTGCCCGGCTGCACGTCCTCCCACCGCTCTGTCCGCTCTCCGTCTCGCCGGCGGACTTCGGCCAGACGTCCGCGCTCGTGGCGCGGGCACGCGACGCCACGCGGCGGTGGCTCGAGACCCGGGCCCACACGCCCGGCGACGCCACCGTCCTTGCTCTCCACACCCATCACGACCGACCGCCGCAGAGGGACCGCGGCCCCTCGAGGGCGCTCGTCCCCGTCCCTGACCCCTGAAAGGCAGACCACGTGAACGCGTCAGCCGAACCGGCCCCGACCCACCGACGTCACAGCACCCGGAGCTCTTGGTCAGGCACTCGGGCAGTCACCGAGCCGGACCTCGACCGCGCCGCGACCGGAGCGAGGATCCTGCTGGAGGCACTCGGGCTCGATCTCGACACTGAGTCGCTCGCGCGCACCCCCGAGCGCATGGCGGGCTCGCTCGTCGAGCTCATCAGCCCGCGACCCTTCCAGATGACGACCTTCCCGAATGACGGCGGCTACGACGAGCTCATCATGGCTCGGGGCATCCCGGTCCGGTCCCTGTGCGAGCACCACATGCTTCCCTTCGTCGGGAGGGCCCACATCGGCTACCTCCCCGGCGAGCGCATCCTCGGGTTGTCGAAGCTGGCGCGGGTCCTCGAGCACTTCGCCTCGCGCCCCCAGGTCCAGGAGCGGCTGACCGTCCAGGTCGCCGACTGGCTGAGCGCCCAGCTGTCTCCTGTCGGTGTGGGAGTCGTCATCGAGGCAGAGCACCTCTGCATGACTCTGCGTGGGGTCCAGCGCCAGGAACCACCACGATCACGTCGAGTCTCCTGGGCACGCTCAGGGAGGACTCCCGCTCCCGAGCCGAGTTCCTGGCTCTGACTCGGGTGGCCGGCTGAGCCAGCACCGCCGGCTGAGCCAGCAGCTCCGGCTCCCTCGGCCGGGCTGTCAGGCCGGACTGAGTCAGTGCGCGGCGTCGTCGGCACGTCCGGCTACCTTGGGCGCATGAGCTCCGACCCGCACCCCGACCTCGCGTCGGAGGTGCGGGCCGCCCTTGTGGCGCGAGCCGATCCGGAGCGGGCCAGCGGGCAGCAGCGCTACATGAAGTCCGCCATGCCGTACTTCGGCCTCACCTCGCCACAGCTGGCCGCCACGCTGCGTCCACTGCTGCGCGACCCGGGCCTCACCATGGAGTCCCGCGAGCAGTGGCTCGCCACCATCGAGGACCTCTGGCAGACGGCCACCCACCGCGAGCAGTGGTATGCCGCCATCGCCGTCGCGCGCCACCGCGCGTACCGCGCATGGGTCGACAGCGACGCGATGCCCTTGTGGGAGAGCCTGATCCGCGCCGGAGCCTGGTGGGACGTCGTCGACGAGATTGCCACCCACGTCGTGCGCGACACGCTCCTGGCCGCCCCGGCCGTCGAGGGCTTGCGGATGCGCGACTGGTCCGGCAGCGACTCGCTCTGGGTGCGGCGCGCCTCGATCATCAGCCAGGTCGGCGCCCGCGAGCGGCTCGACCAGCAGCTCCTCGCCGACGTCATCGAGCCCAACATCGACGACCGCGACTTCTTCATCCGCAAGGCGATCGGCTGGTCACTGCGCGACCACGCCCGCCACGACCCGGACTGGGTGAGCGCCTTCGTGGCCGAGCACCCGGACCTCTCCGGCCTCTCCCGCCGCGAGGCGCTCAAGCACCTCGGGCCGCTGCGGTGAGCGCATCCCAGCCGACGAGCCGCACCCCGAGCACGGCCGCCAGCCACCGGCGCGAGATCGTTCGCCTCGCGGTCCCCGCCTTCCTCGCCCTCATCGCCGAGCCGCTCTTCCTCCTCGCCGACTCGGCGATCATCGGCCACCTCGGCACCGCCGAGCTCGCCGGCCTCGGGGTCGCGAGCGCCGCCCTCGTGACCGCCGCAGGCATCTTCGTCTTCCTCGCCTACGGCACGACCAGCGTCGTGGCCCGCCACCTCGGCGCCGGCGACGAAGGCGCGGCCATCAGCGCCGGGGTGGACGGCCTCTGGCTGGCGCTCGGTCTGGGCGCGGTCACGGCAGCGGTCGTCGCCGTCGCGGCCCGGCCCATCAGCACGGCCTTCGGCGCCTCCCCGGCAGCCATCGAGCAGGCCACGACCTACCTGCGCATCTCGGCGTTCGGCATCCCGGCGATGCTCGTGATCCTCGCCGTCACCGGCGTCCTGCGTGGCCTTCAGGACACGACCACCCCGCTCGTCGCATCGGTCGTCGGCTTCGGCGCCAACATCGTGCTCAACCTCGTCTTCGTCTACGGGCTGCACTGGGGCATAGCCGGATCCGCCTGGGGCACGGTCATCGCCCAGACGGGCATGGGCGTCGCGCTGGTCACGGTGCTGCTGCTCAAGGCCCATGCGCGCGAGGCGCGGCTGCGCCCGCATCCCGCACGGATCCTCGCAGCCGCGCGGACCGGCATACCCCTTCTCGTGCGCACGCTCGCCCTGCGCGCGACGCTCCTCGTCACGACGTGGGTGGCCGCCTCGCTCGGTGACGTGCCGCTCGCGGCGCACCAGGTCGCGATGACCGTCTGGTCGTTCCTCGCCTTCGCCCTCGACGCGCTCGCGATCGCCGCCCAGGCGATCGTGGGGCGCGCCCTCGGTGCCGGTGACCGGGAGGGCGTACGCGTGGCGATGGGCACGATGGTCCGCTGGGGGGTCTGGGGCGGGCTAGCGCTGGGCCTCGTGCTCGTCGCTCTCCACGGCGTCGTCCCGGCGCTCTTCACGACCGACCCTGCCGTGCGCCAGGCGCTCGGCGCCGCCCTCGTCGTCGTCGGGCTCAGCCAGGCCGTTGCCGGCTACGTCTTCGTCCTCGACGGCGTGCTCATCGGTGCCGGCGACGGCTCGTGGCTCGCGTGGGGCATGGTCGTCACGCTCATCGCCTACCTCCCGTTCATCCTCACGGTGCGTGCCGCGGGCCCCAGCGGCGAGCCCAGCCGCGACGTCGTCGTCCTGTGGGTGGCCTTCACCGCGTTCATGGTGATCCGCGCCTGCGTCCTCGGCTGGCGGGCCCGGCGCGACGACTGGCTGGTCGTGGGCGCGCGCTGACGCAAGCGGGGTCAGAGCAAACTGCTACGGCATTCCCAGCGTTCTTTAAGGTCCGGCGCTCATAGTCGTTCTCGTGAGTTGCTCCTGTGTGGCTCGGTGATCTTCCTCCCCCTGTCGGATCATCGGGTCTAGGGCACCCGCCCCTGCTGGTCGAGTTCGGCGACGTGACCAGCAGGGGCGGGTTTTCTCTTTCCGCAGTCCACGGTGTTCACGGTGTTCACGGTGCTCACATCGCGCCGTCGGCCACCTCGACGTCCGACAGCAGGGCCTGGACCTCGGCCGTCGTCGGCATGGCCGTCGAGCACTCGAGCCTTCCCGCGACGAGGGCGCCCGCGACGTTGGCGAAGTGCAGGATGCGCTCGAGGTCCCAACCCTCGAGCAGTCCGTGCACGAGCGCTCCACCGAAGGCGTCACCCGCGCCGAGCCCGTTGACGACGTCGACGGGGAAGGCGCTGACGGTCACGCGCTCGTCCGCCGTCATGGCCAGCACACCCCGCGGGCCCTGCTTGACGACCGCCAGCTCGACGCCGCTCGCGAGCAGCGCGCGGGCGGCGAGCTCGGGATCGGTCTCGCCGGTCGCGACCTCGCACTCCTCCGCATTGCCGACAGCAACCGTGACGTGGTGCACCGCCTCGCGCACCTGTCTGCGGGCCTCGTGGACGTCGGTCCAGAAGACCGGGCGGTAGTCGAGGTCGAGCACGGTGAGCGGCGCGCGCCCCCGCTCCTCCCACGCCGCGATGTGTGCGGCTCGGCTCGGCTCCTGGCTGAGGCCCGTGACCGTCGACCAGTGCACCCCCGCCTCCCGAATCGCCTGCATCGGAATGGACTCCGCGGTGATGAGCAGGTCGGGGGCGGTCGGGTAGCGGTAGAACCAGATCGGGAAGTGGTCGGGCGGGAAGACCTCGCAGAAGGTGACCGGCGTCGGGGGCCCGCCGGCGATGGTCTGAACGTACGCGTCGTCGACCCCGAGCTGGAGCAGCTCGCGGTGGACGAAGCGCCCGAACGCGTCGTCGGCCGTCGCGCTGACGAGCGCGGCGCGCCTGCCGTGGCGGGCGGCCGCCACGGTGACGTTGGCTGCGCTGCCGCCCAGGAACTTCTCGAAGGTACGCACCTCGTCGAGCGTGACCCCGTGCTGGAGCGGGTAGAGGTCGACGCCCACTCGGCCGAGCGCGACGAGGTCGTAGACGGTCATGGGAGCCTCCCGGTCGGCGACGGTGCCTGTGTCGGTGCCTGTGTCGGTGCCTGCTCGGTGCCTGCATGGGCGCCTCGTGGGCGCCTGCAGCGGTGCTGACCCACCACGCTAGCCCTCGAGTCGACGCCGCGGTGCGTCGAAGACGGACGACCGCGAGCCGACACCCGGCCATGGACCCATCCGGCACACATCGCCCAGGTGCGCTCACTTCGGGGCACGCAGTGTCACGGATTGGTCACGGGACTTGACCGTTGCCTCGCCGTGGGTCCACTCTCTCCCGTGAGAGCGCTCTCACGGTTGGGTTCCACGCACGGAGAGCGCTCCCACACCCACCCGGGGATGAGACCAAAGGAGCTCTCCATGACATCCCGTTCCACCCGGATCGGCGCGCCTTCCGTGCGCTCTCGGCACGTAGTTCTGGCCACCGTCACCGCCTCGCTGCTGGCCTTCTCGGCCTGCAGCTCCGGTTCGGCTGGCGACGGTCCTGCCACCCAGGCCGGCAGCACCGGCGGCCAGGGCAACGGCGGTCAGGTCACCCTGACTCTGGCCACCTTCAACCAGTTCGGCTACGAGGAGCTCATCCCCGAGTTCGAGAAGACGCACCCGAACATCAAGGTCACCCACAAGAAGGCCGCGACCTCCAACGAGGCGCGCGACACGTTCTTCACCCGGCTCTCGGCCGGCAGCGGCATGGCCGACGTCGAGGCCGTCGAGGTGGACTGGCTGCCGGAGATGCTCCAGTACTCCGACAAGTTCACCGACCTCACGGCCCCGGACGTCCAGGGACGCTGGCTCGACTGGAAGGCCAAGGCCGCCACCGACGCCGAGGGCCACCTCATCGGCTACGGCACCGACTCGGGCCCGGAGGCCATCTGCTACCGCAGCGACCTGTTCAAGAAGGCCGGTCTGCCGAGCGACCGCGAGTCGGTCGCCAAGCTCTTCGGCACGACGTGGGACAGCTACTTCGCGGCCGGAAAGCAGTTCGCGGCGAAGTCGAAGGTCCCGTTCTTCGACAGCCTGGGTGCGACGTACCAGGGCATGGTCAACCAGGTCCAGGCCGCGTACGAGAACCCTGAGGATGACGCGATCACTGCCACGGACAACCCAGAGGTCAAGAAGATCTACGACCAGGTCATCCAGGCCGGCATCGCCGACGGCCTCTCCGCCAAGCTTCAGCAGTGGGGCGACGACTGGACCGCGAGCTTCCAGAAGGACGGCTTCGCGACCATGCTCTGCCCCGGCTGGATGGTCGGCGTCATCGAGGGCAACGCCAAGGGCGTCAAGGGCTGGGACGTCGCCAACACCTTCCCCGGTGGCGGCGGCAACTGGGGCGGCTCCTACCTCGTCGTCCCCAAACAGAGCGCCCAACCCAAGGAGGCGCAGATCCTCGCCTCGTGGCTGACCGCTCCCGAGCAGCAGATCAAGGCCTTCAAGAAGGTCGGCGCCTTCCCGAGCCAGCAGGCCGCGCTGACCAGCCCCGAGCTGCTCGCGTTCAAGGTTGCGGCGTTCAACAACGCCCCGACCGGCGAGATCTTCGCCGAGCGCGCCAAGGCCGTGACCATCGCGCCGTACAAGGGCACCCACTACTTCGCCATCAACGACGCGATGCAGCAGGCGCTGACCCGCGTTGAGCAGGGGTCCACGCCGCAGGAGTCGTGGGACAAGTGGGTGGCCGACGTGAAGGCCCTGGGCTGACAGACGCCCGAACCCAGGGAGCGGACGGGGGCGGGTACACGCCACCCGCCCCCGTCCCGCCCCTCCCCCAGCCAGCGGTATGCCGCTGAGCGCCGACCCGCGGGTGGTCCGGTGACTTGTCACCCGGCACCGGGCCACCCGCCCGACGAGCGGAACCGACCGTGACCGTCCAGTCCCCCGCACAGCCGCCCGGCACCTCGCCGGGGGCCCGCCGCGCAGCGGGCGTCGACCAGGCCCGGCAGGCAGCTCCCGACTTCGTCAGTCGCTCGCCCCTGGCGCCTCGGCCGAGCTGGCGCCGGCGCCTGACGAGGCTCGACGAGAAGGCCTCGCCGTACGCGTACGTCTCGCCGTTCTTCATCCTCTTCGCCGTCGTCGGGCTCTTCCCGTTGCTCTACACGGCGTGGGTCTCGCTCCACAAGTGGAGCCTCATCGGCGGCCAGGGCAACTTCGTGGGACTCAAGAACTACACCGACGTCCTGGCCCAGCCGTACTTCTGGAACGCGCTGAAGAACACGATCAGCATCTTCCTGCTCTCGAGCGTGCCGCAGATCATCCTCGCGCTGCTCATCGCCGCGGCGCTCGACAGCGGCCTGCGGGCCCGGACCTTCTGGCGGATGGGCGTGCTCCTGCCCTACGTCGTGGCGCCCGTCGCCGTCGCCCTCATCTTCAGCGACCTGTTCGGCGACAAGTTCGGGCTCGTCAACCACTTGCTCGGCCTCGTCGGCATCGACCCGGTGCAGTGGCACAAGGACGTCGTGCCCAGCCACCTCGCCATCGCCACCATGGTCAACTTCCGGTGGACCGGCTACAACGCCCTCATCTTCCTCGCCGCGATGCAGGCCATCCCGCGCGACTACTACGAGGCCGCCATGATCGACGGCGCCGGCCGCATCCGGACCTTCTTCTCGATCACGATCCCGCAGCTGCGCGCGACCATCATCTTCGTCGTCATCACCTCGACGATCGGCGGCCTGCAGATCTTCGACGAGCCGAGGATGTACGACCAGTACGGCCTCGGCGGCGCGGACCGCCAGTGGCAGACGCTGACGATCTACCTCTACCAGCTCGGTTGGACGCAGAAGAACTTCGGCAGAGCAGCCGCCGTCGCCTGGATGCTCTTCCTCGTCGTCGTCCTCTTCGCGGTCGTGAACTTCTTCGTCACCCGCCGGATCGCCTCGAAGGGACAGCGATGAGACTCGCCCGCCGCACCCAGGCCAGCCGCACGGCATACGTCTTCCTCCTCGTCGTCCTGCTGGCCTCGGCCTTCCCGCTCTGGTGGTCGTTCGTCATCGGGAGCAAGGACTCGGCGGCCATCGTCCGGGACCCGTACTCGTTCGTGCCCGGCGGACACTTCCTCGAGAACGCCGCGACCGTGGTCACGACCGTGCCGTTCTGGAAGGCGCTCGGCAACAGCATCCTCGTCAGCTCGACCGTCGCGCTGCTCGTCGTGCTCTTCTCGGCGCTGGCGGGGTTCGCGTTCGCCAAGCTGCGCTTCCGTGGCCGCTCAGGGCTGCTCGTCTTCGTCATCGCGACGATGGCCGTGCCGACGCAGCTCGGGATCGTGCCGCTCTTCATCGTCATGAGCAAGCTCGGCTGGATCGGCAGCGTCTGGGCGGTCATCCTCCCCAGTGCCGTGAGCGCCTTCGGTGTCTTCTGGATGACGCAGTACCTCCAGGAGGCGCTGCCCGACGAGCTCATCGAGGCCTCGCGCGTCGACGGCGCCTCGACCCTGCGGACGTTCTGGTCCGTCGCCCTGCCGGCCGCGCGCCCGGGCGCGGCGATGCTCGGCCTGTTCACCTTCATCGCGACGTGGACCAACTTCTTCTGGCCGTTCATCATCCTCGACCCCGGCAACCCGACGCTGCCGGTCGCGCTGCAGCAGCTCCAGGCGGCGTACTTCGTCGACTACTCGCTCGTGCTCAACGGGGTCGTCCTCATGGCCCTGCCCCTCATCGTCCTGTTCGTCTTCGCCGGCAAGCAGCTGGTGTCCGGCATCATGCAAGGAGCAGTCAAGGGATGACCGCCCAGACCCAGACCCACCAGAGCACGCTCATCGCTCCTGGCGCCGGAGTTGCTGCGCCGCAAGGGCGCCCGGTGCCCGCCGAGTTCGTCCTCGGCGTCGCCACGGCCGCGTACCAGATCGAGGGGGCCCGTCACGAGGACGGGCGCACCGACTCGATCTGGGACACGTTCTCGCACACGCCGGGCGCGGTCGTCGACGGCGACACCGGCGACGTCGCGTGCGAGCACTACCACCGGTATGCCGCAGACGTGGGCCTCATGAAGTCGCTCGGCATCCAGTCGTACCGCTTCTCCACGTCATGGGGACGCATCTGCCCCGACGGCGGTCCCGTCAACGCCAAGGGCCTCGACTTCTACGAGCGGCTCGTCGACTCGCTCATCGACGCCGGCATCGCGCCGTGGCTGACGCTCTACCACTGGGACCTGCCACAGGCGCTGGAGGACAGGGGCGGATGGACGTCGCGTGAGACCGTCGACCGGTTCGTCCAGTACGCCGGCGCGGTGCACGACCGGCTCGGCGACCGGGTCAGCACGTGGACGACCCTCAACGAGCCGTTCTGCGCGGCGTTCCTCGGCTACACCGCCGGCATGCACGCGCCCGGGCGCACCTCTCCCGCAGACGGACTCGCCGCCGCGCACCACCTGATGCTCGCCCACGGCCGGGCGGTGCAGGAGCTGCGTGCGCGTGACTCGGCACTCGAGCTGGGACTGACTCTCAACTTCACCGTCGCAGACCCGCTCGACCCGTCGGACCCCCGCGACGTCGACGCCGCCCGGCGCGTCGACGCACAGATGAACCGCGTCTTCCTCGACCCGATCTTTCGCGGCGCCTACCCGTCAGACCTGCTCGAGGACGTCCGCCACCTGGGACTCGAGGACCGGATCGTGGACGGCGACCTGGACATCATCTCGACGCCCATCGACGTCCTCGGCGTCAACTACTACAACGGCGAGGCCATCGGTCACACCAGGCCGGCGAGCGCCCTTGCCGACAACCTCAACGGAGGCCGCCTCACACGGTCGCCCTTCCCCGCGGCCGACGAGTCGTTCCGGCACCCGCGCGGGCTACCCGTGACGGCCATGGACTGGGAGATCCAGCCCGAGGGCCTGACCCGCCTGCTCGTGCGCCTCCACGAGGACTACACCGGCCCGGCGGGGGTCACGCTGCACGTCACGGAGAACGGTGCCGCCTTCGACGACGTCGCCGACGAGGACGGCTTCGTCGAGGACGGCGACCGGACGGCATACGTCCGCGCGCACATCGGCGCCATCCTCGACGCCGTCGACGCGGGCGTGCCGGTGCGCGGCTACTTCTACTGGTCGCTGCTCGACAACTTCGAGTGGGCGTGGGGCTACGCCAAGCGCTTCGGTATCGTCCGAGTCGACTACGACACCCAGGTGCGGACCCCGAAGGCGAGCGCCCTCGACCTCGCCCGGACGATAGCCACGCGCCACCTGCTTCCACCGGTGGCACCCGTGCCGCTCGTGGGCACGAGCGGCACCGACACCCTGACCGAACCGGTAGGAGACACGCAGGCATGAGCGGCGCGGCGGCCACCCCCGTCGGGCGACCCACCCTCGAGGAGGTCGCCCGGGTGGCCGGCGTGTCCCGGGCCACGGTCTCGCGCGTCATCAACGGGTCACCACGCGTCAGCCCCGACGTGCTCGCCGTCGTCGAGAAGGCCATCGCCGAGCTCGACTACGTGCCCAACCGGGCGGCCCGCTCGCTCGTCGCGCGGGCCACGATGTCGATCGCGCTCGTCGTGCCCGAGGACGCCCACCGATTCTTCGGCGACCCGTACTTCGCCGACGTCGTGCAGGGCATCAGCGAACGGCTCGACGACAGCGACTACGTGCTCAACCTCCAGCTGACCCACCCGAGCTCGCCGTCGGAGAAGACCAAGCGCTACCTCCTCGGCGGCAACGTCGACGGCGCGCTCGTCGTGTCGCACCACTCGGGCGACCACTTCCTCGCCTCGCTCGGGCGCTCGCTGCCCGTCGTCTTCGGTGGCCGCCCGCTCGGTGACATCGCCAACCCCGGCGACTACTACATCGACGTCGACAACCGCACCGGGGCACGGCGCGGCGTCGAGCACCTCATCGCCCGCGGTCGACGGGCGATCGCGACGATCACCGGACCCGCCGACATGCCCGCCTCCGTCGACCGCGAGCTGGGCTGGCGCGACGCCCTGGCCGCCGCCGGGCTCTCCGACCACCGGGTCGGCCGCGGCGACTTCACCGAGGCAGGCGGCATCAGGGCGGCGTTGACGCTGGTCGACGAGCATCCCGACCTCGACGCGATCTTCGTCGCGAGCGACCTCATGGCGAGCGGCGCGCTGCTCGCGCTCGAGGAACGCGGGCTGCGGGTGCCCGACGACGTCGCCATCGTCGGCTTCGACAACAGCCAGTACGCGACGCGGGGCAAGGTCGGCCTGACGACGGTGGCCCAGCCCGCACAGGAGATGGGCGTCGTCATGGCCGACACCCTGCTGCGGCTGCTCGGCGGCGAGTCACCGCCGCGCGTGACGACCCTCGACACCCACCTCGTCGAGCGCCACTCCACCTGACCCCCAAAGTCGAGTGGGCACTTCGCACCCACCCCTTCGCACCCACCTCAGAGTCGACTGGGCACTTTGCACCCACCCCTTCGCACCCACCCCAGAGTCGAGTGGGCACTTCGCACCCACCCCCAAAGTCGACTGGGCACTTCGCACCCACCCCAGAGTCGAGTGGGCACTTTGCCCCCGCTAGAGGCTCACCCGAACCGCCGCATGCTCCGCTGCATGTCGCGCTGGATGGCGAGGTCGATGGCGTGCGACGAGAAGAACCGTGGGTCCGCCCGGGACAGGTCGAGCG
This sequence comes from Terrabacter sp. GCM10028922, assembly GCF_042666095.1. Taxonomy (NCBI): domain Bacteria; kingdom Bacillati; phylum Actinomycetota; class Actinomycetes; order Micrococcales; family Intrasporangiaceae; genus Terrabacter; species Terrabacter sp. GCM10028922. The sequence continues at coordinate 340,893 of NZ_JBHTFG010000010.1, forward strand.
ACGACTCCGGCACACCGAGCGCCCGGGCGAAACGGAGTACACAGCTTCGTCGGGCCCGAGATGAGCTCATGTCGGCCTTCCAGATCTCCTCGACCGTGAGGCCGGCGCGGCGCTCGAACCCTTCGCGGCGAACCTCGTCGCTCGCTCGCTCCTGCGGCCCGTCATGGAACGCTTCGCCCTGGTACTCGCCCACGACGCCTTCCTTCGACCAGTGCAGGTCAGCCACTCCCAGCAGCACATCGTTGTCGCCGACGATCGCCTGGTTCAGTGCTGGTTCGGGGAGGCCGCACCGAACCAGCATCAGCCGCGCCAGCGTCTCTCGCGGAGACGCCGAGCCGACCCGGATCTCGTCCAGTGCCTCGAGGAGCGTGGCCTTTCCGCGTGGTCGGACGCGAGCCATCAGGGCTCTTCGCATGGGCTGCACGGAGTTCAGCCGAGTGGCGACGGCGTCGCCGATGACGATGAGGTCGTCCAGGCCTGCTGGCTTTCCGCGTCCGACGAGCTCGCCCATGTCGACCCAGGTGTCAGCGAGATCGACCACGGGAAGGCCGTCCACGATCGTGTGGGCACGGGCATGCAGGGCCCGATGTGCGACGACGCCGGGCTTGCGCATGCGCCGGGTGTCCAACGGTCCGGTGACGTGAAGGCGCGGATCCTCCTCCATCGCGTACGAGAGAGGCAGGTCGAGCAGCAACGCGCCGGTCACGTGCGAGAACGCCGCGCCGGTAGGTAGCGCCGGCATCAGGCCGGCGGCGCGGTCGACAAGGGTCTGCGGGACCACGAGCGAACGCACGCCGCGAACTGGGCGGAACAGCTCCGCCGAGTCCAGCCATCGCTGAGAAACCCCCGCGGCCCGTGCCGGACCAGCCAGGAATGCTCTCGTCGTCACGGACGAGGGTGGCAGGGCCGACTCAGCAGCTGCCGCAGGAACACGGTCCGGCATCTTCGCCGTCCTCGAGTCGCGCCGAGAAGGTGCCGGGCCGTGGCTGCCTGTACGGCGGATACGGATAGCCCTCGTCCCACGGAAAGGCGTCACCGACCGACCAGGTGAGCTGGAAGGCCCGCACGGAGAACTCGGACGGTCGCGCATAGTGCCGGTTGGCGCCGAAGATGATGTCGCCCGGGTTCGGCACCTCCTCGACGAGGTAGCGCTCGTCGTGCCCCGCGAACGTCAGGACCTCTCCCGGGACGAGGTCGCGGCCCGCCTTGATGAGTCCGTGCATGTGGTTGAGGAAGCCAGCGGCGCTGTGCTGGTCGAGACCGAACACGATGAGCTCAGGATGGCCCAGTCCGAACAGGCCGATCGTGTAGCAGAACGGAGTCGGGTCCGTGTCGCCCACGCAGGGCATGACGTACTCGAGGGAGCAGCCGTGCCGTCGGATGTTCTCGCTGACCCTGCGGTCCTCCTGATCGAGCCACTGGTTGAGCCTGATCTCGTCCACTCGCGCCTCCTGGCCGTTCGCCGTCGTCATGTACAGCGTGGCGGCTGCGGCGGGGCGTCGATGGGACCGCCTGGATCCTGTGGACAGACGCCGCAGGCTCGTGGGAGGTGGGGACGACCGGTGGAAACTGCCCACTCGACCTTGGGTCCACGGGTCGGTGATGGTGGTGGAAACTGCCCACTCGACGGGGTGGGGCGGTGGGGTGGGCATGGCGAAGGGCCGGGCTCCGCGGCGGCGGAACCCGGCCCTTCGACCGTGCTGCTCAGCAGTGCCCTCAGGCGGAGACGACCTCGAACTTCAGGGTCGCCGCGACCTCGGGGTGCAGGCGGACGGTCGCCTCGTAGGAGCCGAGCGTCTTGATGGCCTGCTTCACCTCGATCTTGCGCTTGTCGAGGTCGGGGCCACCGGCCGCCTTGACGGCAGCGGCGATGTCGCCGTTGCTGACGGCACCGAAGAGACGACCCGACTGGCCGGCCTTGGCCGGCACCTTGACGGCCGTCGCCTCGAGCTGGCCCCGGACGCCCTTGGCCTGGTCCAGGTCTTTGATCGCACGGACCTCACGGCCCTTCGTCAGGGCGTCGACCTGCTTCTGGCCACCCTTGGTCCACGGGGTCGCGAGACCACGCGGGAGCAGGAAGTTGCGGCCGTAGCCGTCCTTGACCTCGACGATGTCGCCGGCCTCACCGAGACCCGAGACCTCGTGCGTGAGAATGAGCTTCATGGTGTTCTCCTTGTTCCCGAACGGGCTCAGCGAGCCGAGCTCGAGTAGGGCAGCAGGGCCATCTCACGGGCGTTCTTGACGGCCGTGGCGATGAGACGCTGCTCCTGGACGGACACACCGGTCACGCGACGCGCGCGGATCTTGCCGCGGTCGGAGATGAACTTGCGCAGCAGCGCAGTGTCCTTGTAGTCGATGTTCTCGACCTTCGCCGCCTTCAGCGGGTTGGCCTTCTTCTTGGGCTTGCGCACAACGGGCTTTGCCATCGTGGTGCTCTCCTTCTTGATGAGAGCCCGGGGTTTCGTGCCCCGGGATGGGTTCTGAACTTCTTCGGTATGCCGTCCGGCTCATTCACCGGACGGCGGTGCTGACCTGCTCGAGCGTGTCGATCGGGACGATCAGAAGGGGGGCTCGTCGTAGCTGGGGGCCTGGCCCCAGCCACCGCCCTGCTGGCCACCGGCTGCGGGCTGGCCACCGGCTGCAGGCTGGCCACCGGCGGGCTGTGCCCAGCCGCCGGCCTGGCCACCGCCGGCGGAGCCGCCGGTCGCCCACGGGTCCTCGGCCTGGCCGCCGCCGCTCCAGCCGCCGCTGCCCTGGTTGCCCTGGCCGCCGCCGAAGCCGCCACCGCCGCCACCGCGCTGGGTCTTGTTGACCTTTGCGGTCGCGCTGCGCAGGGACGGGCCGATCTCGTCGACGTCCATCTCCACGACGGTGCGCTTCTCGCCTTCCTTGGTCTCGTAGGATCGAGACTTCAGACGGCCGGACACGATCACGCGCATGCCCCGCTGGCACGACTCGGCGACGTTCTCCGCCGCGTCACGCCACACCGAGCAGCGCATGAACAGCGTCTCGCCGTCCTTCCACTCATTGCTCTGGCGGTCGAACTGCCGCGGCGTCGAGGCCACGGTGAAGTTCGCGACCGCTGCACCCGACGGCGTGAAACGCAGCTCGGGGTCGGCGGTCAGGTTGCCGATGATCGTGATGACGGTGTCGCCAGCCATGGATCAGTCCTTCGTCGGTTGATCGAGCGGTTCAGTAGCTGTCGCTGAATCAGGCGCCGGGGCGCAGCAGCTTGGTGCGCATGACCGACTCGCTGAGGTTCAGCTGGCGGTCGAGCTCCTGGGCCGTGGCCGGCTCAGCAGACATGGTGACGACGACGTAGATGCCCTCGGACTTCTTCTTGATGTCGTAGGCGAGACGGCGACGGCCCCAGATGTCGACGTTGTCGACGGTGCCGCCATCGCTCTTCACGACGGAGAGGAACTTGTCCATCGTCTTGTCGACGGTGCGCTCTTCGGTCTCCGGGTCGAGGATGACCATGAGTTCGTACTGACGCATGCTTCTAACCCACCTCCTCTGGTCTTGGCGGTCACGAGTCTCTCTCGTGACAGGAGGGTTGCATTCGTCCCGTCGCGAGCCTGGGCCCGGCCTGATGTCCAGCCGGGTTCAGCCTCGCAGATCTCACCGACATCGGTCGGTTCGAATCCACAGGCAACCGGGCACACGACGAACTGGGCAAGACTACCGGGCCACCCGGCATACGAAGAAATCGGTGGCGCTCACCGTGCGCTCACCGTGCGCTCGCCGTGCACTCACGAGAAACGGACGATGAGGCGGTCCTCGGCCCCGCTCATCGGCCCGGCCAGGTCGTCGGGCTCGACGCTCGACCGGCTCCAGCGTTCACGCGCCCGCAGCCACACGACCGCGACGAGCCACAGCACGGCCACGACGCGCAGCATCGAGAAGAACGCGTACCACGGGGCCGGCATGCCGCGGTCCGGCACGCTGGTCGCCGCGATGGTGAGCCACACGGCCACGAAGTTCAGCGCCTCGGCCCCCGCCCAGACGAGGTGGTCGCGCCACTGGAGGGCGCACCACGCGACGAGCGGCAGCAGCCACAGCGAGCTCTGCACGGTGAACGACTTGCCGGTCACGAGGACGATGCCGACCATGACGAGCGAGACCTCGGCGATCGTCGGGCGCCGCGCCGACGCGAGCGCGAGCACCGCCCCCACCAGGAGGGCGACGAGCCAGCCGACGACCGCGAGCGTCGTGACGGCACCTGGAGGCAGCGGGTGTCCCGCGAGCTGCGGCAGCAGCCACGGCGAGCCGTAGCCGGCGCCGGCCGACGCCCAGTTCAGGTACGGAGAGGCGGCCGCGTCCTTGTTGAGCAGCCAGATCGCCGACAGCAGCCCCCCGAAGGTCAGCAGCGCATACCCGACGGTGCGGCCCATCTCGCGCAGCCGCCCGGACCGTACGCACAGCAGGACGATGGCGACCAGGATGAGGACGGGATAGGAGCGCGCTCCTATGGCGAGGCCGAGGAGCACGCCGGCCAGGGTCGGGTTGCGGCGCGACCACGCCCACATGCCCGCGGCGGCGAGCATCACCCCGAGCAGGTCCGCCGACACGAAGCCCACGAGCGCCGCGACCGGCGACAGCGCGACGTGCGCGGCGGAGAAGGGCCGGGCGGCCGACGAGGCGACGAGCCACACGATCGCGAGCAGCAGCAGCGTCAGCAGCACGGACCACAGCGCGAAGTACCACACCGCGCGTGTCTTGAGGCTGCCCTCGTCGGGCCCGAGGCTCGCCATCGCGGTCAGGACGAACCCGGTGAGGGGCGGCTGCCCCGTGACGGGCGCCCCGTCGCCACCCTGGAGGTATGCCGCGAGGCCGGCCTTGAGGTTCGCGTCGCGGTACGCGGTGGGCAGGTCGGCGTAGCACGCGCTCCAGAACTGGGTGTCGCCGGTGAAACCGGTGCGCAGGCAGGGGGCGCGAAGCAGGATGCCGAGACCGGCCGTGACCGCCGTCAGGGCGGACAGCACGGCCGCCGTGAGCACCCAGGGGAGCTCACGTGCGGCCGCATACCGTCCGCGGGGACCGCCGATGACCTCGGAGGCCGCCCGCACGACGGGGTCGTCGACCCGCTCGGTCACCGCGGCGTCATGGGCCGTTGCCCGGTTTGGTCGAGGTCTCCGACGGCAAGGGCAACGGGATGGTGACCGTCGGCTCCTCGGTCGTCGTCGTCGGTTGGGGCTTGCCCGTGCCGTTGGTCCTGGTCGGCTCCTGCGTCGTCGTCGGCGCCTCGGTCGTCGTCTGCTCGGTCGTGGTGGGCGCCTCGCTCGTCGGCGGCGGCGTGAACGTCGTCGTCGGCGTCGGAACCCTGTCGTCGCCGACACCGGCACGCTTCGGGAAGTCCTGGACCTCGACGTTCTCGAGGGCGGCCTTCATGAAGGCGTAGAACACGTCGGCGGGGATCGTCCCACCTGTGAGGTTGGTGTCCTCGGCGTCGGTCAGGGTCTGCGGGTTGCCATCGGCGTCGGGCTTGTACATGCCGATCGAGACGGCGAGCTGCGGCACGAAGCCGGAGAACCAGATCGACTTGGCGTACGACGACGTACCGGTCTTGCCGGCCACCGGGCGGTCGAGCTGCTGGAGCTTGGTCGCGGTGCCGCCGTCCTTGACGGTGTAGGTCATCGCGTCGGTGACGTCGGCCGTCACGTCCTTGTCGAAGGCGCGACGCGTCTGCGGCTTGGCCTCGTAGCTGAAGTCGCCCGTGGTCGACGTGACCTTCTTGACGAAGTACGGCTTGGACCGCACCCCCTGTGACGCGATCGTCGAGTAGGCAGAGGCCATGTCGATGACGTGCGGGGACGCAGTGCCCAGGACGTTGGTCAGGGTCTCGTCGAGGCCCGGCGTCCTCTCGGGGATGCCCGCGTCGATCGCCGCCTGACGCGTCAGCGCCGGGGTGATCTCCTTGTTGAGGTTGACGAACGCGGTGTTGATCGAGCGGCCGATCATGCGCCGCATGTCGACCATGCCGTACGACCGCTCACCGAAGTTCGTGATGCGGGTGTCGTCGATCTCCTGCGGCGAGTCGCCGTCGAACTTCGTCTTCGTCGAGATGCCGTCGCGGACCGCGGCGAGCACCGCGAACGGCTTGAAGTTCGAGGCGCCCTGCATGATCGCCTGGGTCGAGGTGTTGAACTGGCTCTTCGCGTAGTCGGCGCCGCCGTACATCGCGACGACGGCACCGTCACCCGGGCGGATCGCGACGAGGCCCCCCTGCACCTTCTTGGGCAGGTTGTCCTTCATCGCCGCGATCGCCGCGGTCTGCGCCTTCTTGTCGATCGTCGTGACGATGCGCAGGCCGCCGTTGTCGATGTCCTGCTCGGACAGGCCGGTCGAGAGCAGCTCGCGCTTGACCTGGGCCGTGATGAAGCCGTTGGGGCCGGCGGAGAACTTGTTGCCCTTGTACGCCTGGATCTTCGGCAGCGCGTCGTACTTGGCTCGGTCGGCGGCGCTGAGCCAGCCTTCGGCGACCATGCCGTCGAGGACGTAGCCGTAGCGCTTCGTCAGGTTGGCCTCGGCGCGCTCGCCGTTGGCGGGGTCGTAGAGCGACGGCGCGTTGATGACGGACGCGAGCACGGCGCCCTCGCCGACCGTGAGCTTGCTGACGTCCTTGCCGAAGTACGCCTTGGCCGCGCTCTGGATGCCGTACGCGCCCCGGCCGTAGTAGATGGTGTTGAGGTACTTCTCGAGGATCTCGCGCTTGGAGAGCTGGCCGTCGATCTTGACGGCGATGAGGATCTCCTTGGCCTTGCGCGAGAGCGTGCGGTCCTGGGTCAGGAAGTAGTTCTTGACGTACTGCTGGGTGATGGTGGAGCCACCGACCTGCGCCTCACCCGTGACGGTCGTCTTGACGGCGCGCAGGATGCCGCCGACCGAGATGCCGTTGTTCTGGTAGAAGGTGCGGTCCTCGGCAGCGATGTGGGCCTCCTGGACGGACTTCGGCACCTTGTCCAGGTTCACCGACTCGCGGTTGCCGTCCTGCACGGCGATGCGGTCGAGCTCGGTCTTGCCGTCGGAGTAGTAGACGATCGAGACCTGCTTGTTGGCGAGGTCGTTGGGCTGCGGGATGGCGATCTGGTTGTAGGCGATCACCGCACCGATGGCGCCGAGGACGAAGAGGACGGCCGCCGCGATCGAGCCCCACTTCAGGGTGCCGACGACCCACTTCTTCCAACCGGTGCGGCCCTCGCCGTCACCGTCGTCGAAGCCGGCACCACCGCGACCGTTGCCGTGGCCGTTGCCGTGGCCGTTGCCGTTGCCTCTGGTCCGACCCTTCTCGGCCGCCAGCTGGGCAGCGCGGACGTCGCGCCTGCTCTGCGTCACAACCTGCTCCATTCACCGATGAGACCCGAGAAACCGTCCCGGGCCGCCACTCAGTATGACCTGACCGGAGCCACGACGCCGAAACGGCGGACGCCTCTCACACGACCGTCACAAGCGGCCCACAGAATGGCTTCAGGTACTCCGGGGGGTCGTGCAACCTTTCGCAGGGGCCAGCCGGTCCACCAGATTGTGACGACGACGACGGGCACCGAGGCCGAGGCGGGCAACGCCGCGTCCGGGCCGCTGACAGGGGGACGCACCATGGAGAAGGCGTCGTTCGACGACTTCGTGGCGACGCGTTCGACGCGACTGCTGCGCACGGCATACCTGTTGACCCACGACCGTGAGCTCGCCGAGGACCTCGTGCAGGCCTCGTTGGCCAAGGCCTGGTTCGCATGGGGCCGCATCGACGGCCAGCCGGAGGCGTACGTCCGCCGGATCATGGTCAACACGTACTCGAGCTGGTGGCGCCGGCGCTGGAACGGCGAGGAGGCGACAGCCGAACTCCCCGAGCGCGCGGCGGCTGCCGGGCACCGTCCCACCGAGGACGTACGCGTGGACGACCGCACCGACCTCTGGCGAGCACTCGCCCGGCTGCCGAGACGACAACGCGCGGTTGTCGTCCTGCGCTTCTACGAGGACCTGTCCGAGTCCGAGACCGCCGAGATCATGCAGTGCTCGGTCGGCACCGTGAAGAGCCAGGCGAGCCGGGCGCTCGCCAAGCTCCGCATCGACCCCACCCTGCGCCCCACCTCCGACGAGGAGCGTGTCCGATGAACCTCACCGACCTTCGCGACGAGCTGACCATGCACGCGGACGACCTCGGCCCCGCACCGGACTTCGGGGCAGGGGTGGCGCAGCGGGTCCGCTCCACGAAGCGCCGCCGCGCAGCCGCCGCGGGCTCGGTCGCCACCCTCGCAGTCGCGGCCCTCGCCGTCGGCGTCGTGTCCTCGCTCGACCGACAGGCACCGGCCGTCCCTGCGGGCAGCGTCTCGTCGAGCGCGGCGCCGATGATCGGCGCCGACGGCATGCCGTTCCGTACGGTGCCCGACGCGCCCGGCGACATCGTGAAGGACGGCCTGCGCTACCGCGCCCGGGTCGCCGACGACCGGCTGGCCGTCGGCTTCATCGGCGAGCGAGGCCAGGCGCAGTTCTCGCTCGTGTTGACGCCGACGACGACGCACGTGTCGTACGGCGCCGAGTGCTACCTGCCAGGCCTGACCGACGACGAGGCCGCGACGTACATGGTCACCGTGAGCCTCGGAGGCGCCAAGGGCTTCTTCGGCAGCTCATGCTCGCCCGGCCGACCCGCAGAGCGAGACCTGCCGGCCGGTGGTGGCGTCCCGGGCGAGCCTGGGCAGGGCTGGACCGAGCTGACGGTGGGGCAGGCCGCCAGGGTCCGCGTCCAGCTCGTCGACGCGAAGACGAACAAGCCTGCGTCGGTCGACGGCGCCCAGCTGACCGGCGCCGTCTACGAGCTCGGGTCCCAGACGACGGTGAAGGACCTGTCCGGCACGCCGGTCACGGCACTGCCCCACGTCGTCGAGCACCAGGGGTACCGCTACCGTCTCGAGCGGCTGTCCACGAGTCCGCTGCGGTCGGGTCGACTCTCCCCGACGGGCGCTCCGGCCGGTCCGGCCGTCGTCCTGTGGGGGTCCGCCGGCGACACCGTGCTGGCCACCACTCCCGGCTCGCCGAGCAGCCTGCGGCTCGACGGCCTGCGCAACACGGGCGAGAGCCGGCCGGTGGGGAGCTGGGGCCCGACGCCGGTGCCGGCCGGCTCGGCGCGCACGCTGAGTCTCGTGGCCGAGGGGCCGCGACCGAACAGCGGTACCGCCTTCATCGCGGTCTACACCCTCGAGCGCTGAGTCGAGCCCGACGGGTCGAGCGACCGGACGCAACCCCGAAACCAGGCTCTCACGCCGGGTTGCGGGGTTGGTTCCGGTTGGTTGACCCAAACTGTGACGCTGTGATGTATCGCTGCGATATATCCGTGTGTACAGTGAGGGCGTGCCCAGGTCCGATCGCCCGCAGAGCCGCCGTGCTGCACTGCTCGAGTTCGCGGTCCTCGGCCTGCTCCACGACGGGCCCCTGCACGGGTACGAGTTGCGCAAGCGCCTCACCACGGCCCTCGGCATCTTCCGGGCCCTGTCCTACGGCTCGCTCTACCCCGCCCTCAAGCACCTCGTCGACTCCGGCTGGATCCACGAGAGCACCGAGACGGCCCTGGGCAGCAGCAAGAGGCCCCGCATCACCTACGAGCTGACCGCCGACGGCAAGGAGCACTTCCAGGACCTCGTCGCCTCGAGCGGCCCGGACGCCTGGGACGACGACGACTTCGACGTCCGCTTCGCCTTCTTCTCCCGCACCGAGGCTCAGGTCCGCCTGCGCATCCTCGAGGGGCGGCGCTCCCGGCTCGAGGAGCGTCTCGCCAACGTCCGCGAGGCCTCCGTGCGCAACCGCGAGCGCATGGACAGCTACACGCTCGCCCTCCAGCAGCACGGCGAGGAGCGCGCCGAGCGAGAGGTCCGGTGGCTCGAGGAGCTCATCGTCGCGGAACGGCGCGCGAGTCTCGACCCCGGCCCGGCGGCATACGACGACACACCCGGCAGCACCAGCCCAGACACACCCACCCAGAGCACCACCACCAACAACAAGGAGTGATCCATGGGATCCGTACGCGTCGCCATCGTCGGCGTCGGCAACTGCGCGAGCTCCCTCGTGCAGGGCGTCGAGTACTACAAGGACGCTGACCCGACCGCCGGCGTCCCCGGCCTCATGCACGTGAAGTTCGGCGAGTACCACGTCAGCGACGTGCAGTTCGTCGCGGCCTTCGACGTCGACGACAAGAAGGTCGGCAAGGACCTGTCCGAGGCCATCAACGCCTCGGAGAACAACACCATCAAGATCGCCGACGTCCCCACCACGGGTGTCGAGGTCCAGCGCGGCCACACGCTCGACGGCCTCGGCAAGTACTACAGGCTCACGATCGACGAGTCCGGCGCCGAGCCGGTCGACGTCGTCAAGGTCCTCAAGGACCGCAAGGTCGACGTCCTCGTCTCCTACCTCCCGGTGGGCTCCGAGCAGGCCGACAAGTTCTACGCGCAGTGCGCGATCGACGCGGGCGTCGCCTTCGTGAACGCCCTACCGGTCTTCATCGCGTCCGACCCCGAGTGGGCCGCGAAGTTCGAGGCGGCAGGCGTGCCGATCATCGGTGACGACATCAAGAGCCAGGTCGGCGCGACCATCACGCACCGCGTCATGGCGAAGCTGTTCGAGGACCGGGGCGTCGTGCTCGACCGGACCTACCAGCTCAACGTCGGCGGCAACATGGACTTCAAGAACATGCTCGAGCGCGAGCGTCTCGAGTCCAAGAAGGTTTCCAAGACGCAGGCCGTGACGTCCAACCTGACCGGCCCGCTCTCGGGTCTCGTCGACAGCAAGAACGTCCACATCGGCCCGTCGGACTACGTCGCGTGGCTCGACGACCGCAAGTGGGCCTACGTCCGCCTCGAGGGCCGCGCGTTCGGCGACGTCCCGCTGAACCTCGAGTACAAGCTCGAGGTCTGGGACTCCCCCAACTCGGCCGGCATCATCATCGACGCGATCCGTGCCGCGAAGATCGCCAAGGACCGCGGCATCGGCGGGGCCCTGCTGTCGGCGTCGTCCTACCTGATGAAGTCCCCGCCGGAGCAGCGCCCGGACGACCTCGGTCGCGCCAAGCTCGAGGCGTTCATCGCAGGCACCGAGGAGCGCTGACCCCAGCGATCTTCCCTTGCGAATGCCGTGAGGCCCCCTTCCAGCCGGAAGGGGGCCTCACGCATACGCCGGGTTTCGTGCTCGCCCGGTGCCGTCGGCTACTTCAGCGCGGTCCCCGTCGTGGTGCCGGACGGCGCCTCGACGACGCAGATGATGGAGCGGTCGCCGCGCCACGTGTAGGAGTCCGGGTAGATGAAGGTCGGCTCGAGCTCGTCGAAGGCCTTGTCGGTCAGGAGCGGGTCGCCCTTGTCGACGCAGCCCTGCTCAGCGGCGTCGATGACCGCGTCCTCGCCGGGATAAGCGCCGTCGGGCAGCTCGAACGTGGTCACGACCTGGCTCTCATGCGGCGACGCACAGGGGATGGCAGTGACGAGATCGACATCGTCACCCTTGCCCCCGGAGAAGCAGTCGCCCGCCTTGAGGTCGTCGACGAAGACCTCCGACTGCTGGGCCACGGCTCCGGACACGTCGCGCTCCGGGGCGTCGTTCACCGCCGCGACGACGAAGACGATCCAGAGGACGATCCAGAGGGAGCCGAGCACGATGCCGGCGATGGCCATGCCCCTGCCGCGCTGGATCCGCCGCTGCAGCTGGCTGAGCGCGACGATGCCGAGCACGACCGCGACGACCGCGGCGATCGGGAAGAGTCCGACGAGGCCGCAGCACAGGGCCGCGATGGCCAGGCCGTTGGCGCCGGGCATCGGGGTCCGCTCGTAGGACAGCATCGGCGCCGGCAGCATCGGCCCGGACGACACCGGCCCGGACGACACCGGCCCGGGCATCATCGGTCCGGGCGGCACGGGTCCGGGCGGCACGGGTCCGGGCGGCACGGGTCCGGGCGGCACCGGTCCGGCTTGCTGTGGGCCGCTGGGCCGCGGCATCTCGTCGGTCACGCGGTGGAGCATGACATGGGCCCGAGAGACGCCGCGAGCGAACCAGGACAACCACGACCCAATCGTGACCAGCGGGGCACGAGGCCTCGGCGGCTGTGCCGCCGGGCCCTTCCACCGAGACGTCCCAGCGTCAGCAGATCGTGTAGCGCGGCGCCGGGTCGTTGTAGGTGTCGCTCCATGGGCCGGCACTGACGAGGATGTCGATGTTGACGCACGGCGACCAGGACGGCGAGTAGAGCATGCCGCTGTAGCCGAACGAGTAGTCCTTGGCGCTGGCGCCGTATCGGCCGTAGACGTTGGAGACCGTGGCGGACAAGCCCATGCCGTTGGGGTTGTTCGGCGCCACGCGCACCCAGTTGGTCACGCACCGCCCCGACCACCACAGCTGGACCTGACCGACGTAGCGCCCGTACCTGTCCCAGACCGGCCGCGAGTCGACCAGGGCCTGGTCCGCGTCACACCCCTTGACCCACGGGAAGTAACCGTTCATCTCGGTGCCGGCGCTCGCCGGCTGCGCGCCGGCTACGGCGAGCGCCGCGGCGACGGCGGCACCTGCCACGGCCGTGCGGATCTTCTTCGTCAACGTCATCTCTGATCCCCTGTGCGTTGGTGGTTCGTACGTGACTTCGTACGCAGTCCGGCGGCAAGCCGGCGCTCGTCAACGTACGCAGCCCCGGCCCCCTCCGCGATGGGGAGCACTCCCCGCCCGGGCAGGATGGCCGGATGCGCGTCGTGACCTGGAACCTGCGAACCGACACCGCTGTGGACCCGCCGCACTGGCCTGACCGGTTGACCGACGTCGTCGCGGTCCTCACCGAGCTCGACCCGCAGGTCCTCGGGACGCAGGAGGGTTCGGCCGCCATGCTCGACGACCTCGTCGCGGCGCTGCCGGACCGCTATGCCTGGGTCGGCGAGGGCCGTGGCGGCGGGCGCCGTGACGAGCTCACGGCCGTGGTCTACGACACCGACCGCCTCGACCTGTCGGGCTGGGCCACGCGGTGGCTCTCCGAGACCCCCGATCTGGCGGGGTCCAGGTCGTGGGGCTCGGCCTATCCCCGCACGTCGACGACGGTGAGCCTGCGCGACCGCCGCGACGGGACGGCATACACCGTCGTCAACACGCACCTCGACAACGTGAGCGGAGAAGCCCGCCGCCGCTCGGCTGCCCGTATCGCCGCGACGCTGCCGGCCGGACCGGCCGTCGTCATGGGCGACTTCAACTCCCCGGCCGCTGTCGGCGACGAGGACGGCCCGTATGCCGCGCTCACGGGCGCGGGGCTCGTCGACGCCCTGGCGCTGCACGAGCCGGAGGGCGGGTGGGTCGGCACGTTCCCCGACTTCGACGAACCTGTGGTCGGGGCGGCGCGGATCGACTGGGTGCTCGTCTCACGCGACCTGCGCGTCGATGCAGCGCGCGTCGTCGTCGACGGCGCCCTCCGTGTGGCGGCCGCGCAGGGTAGGTACGCGTCGGACCACCTGCCGCTCGTCGTCGACGTGGCACCCACCTGAGCGTCACAACATTTGGACACCCATAACGCGATGCATGGTTTTGCGGACACAATGGCTGGCAGACCGGGGCGTGACGTGCGCCCGACCGCGAGAGGACCGATCCATGGCAACACCGCGACTGGGCGAGACCGCCCCCGACTTCACGGCCGAGACCACCGAGGGCTCGATCTCCTTCCACGACTGGAAGGCCGACAGCTGGGCCGTGCTCTTCAGCCACCCGGCCGACTTCACGCCGGTCTGCACCACCGAGCTCGGCCGGGTCGCCGCGCTCGACGACGAGTGGACCAAGCGCAACGTCAAGGTCCTCGCCGTCTCCGTCGACCCGATCGACGCCCACAACGAGTGGAAGGGCGACATCGAGGAGGTCAGCGGCTCCAGCGTCGACTATCCCCTCATCGCCGACGACTCCCGCCAGGTCTCGGAGCTCTACGACATGATCCACCCGGGCGAGGGTGACACCTCGAGCGTCCGCTCCGTCTTCGTCATCGACCCGGCCAACAAGGTCCGGCTCTCGCTGACCTACCCGAAGAGCGTGGGCCGCAACTTCGACGAGATCCTCCGCGCCGTCGACGCCCTCCAGCTCACCGACCGCGGCCCGTTCTCGACGCCGGCGGACTGGCGCGAGGGCCAGCGCGTCATCGTCGCCCCGACCGTGTCCACGGCCGACGCCAAGGAGCGTTTCGGCGAGGACGCCGTCGAGGAGATCAAGCCCTACCTGCGCTACACGACCGCTCCCGCCTGAGCCGAAGGCGAACCCAGACGTACGACCAGGGCAGAACGCGTCGAGGGCCGCTCCCAGCCGGGAGCGGCCCTCGATGCATGCCCGGACGCGGAACCGGGCATGCGAAAGGGTGGCCGCTCCTCCCCTGATGGAGCGGACCACCCTTCGCGACGGGTGCGGCGGAGCCGGGGCTCACGCCGCAGCCGGGCTCACTTCGACGAGGTCTGCTTCTGCGCCTCGGCGTTCGTCTTGCACTTCTTGCCCATGGCGTCGAGCTTGTCGCCGGCGGCCGAGACGACCTGGCGCTGGCCGTGCCAGTCGCTCTGGAACTGCTCGGCGTCCGTGCCGCCCCAGTTGCTCTTGATCGTGGAGACGGCCCCGTTGACGGCCTCGACGATGCCGTCGAGCTCGCCCTTGTAGCCGACGAGCTTGTCACCGGACGCGGACACCGCGTCGGCGTTCATACCCTTCTTGTAAACAGCCATGTCAGTTCCCCTTCAGAAGTCTGCGTTGTTGGTCTGGTTGTGAGACGACGTGAGTCAGCGACGTCGATCAGTACTGCGACGAGGTGCTGCGCTGCTGCTGGACCTCGTGGTCGATCGTCGACTTCATCTCGGTGAGCAGCTTCTGGGCCTTCTGGAGCTCGGGACGGTGCGTGCCGGTCCACTCCTGCTCGAACTGCTTGGAGTCGTCACCCTGCCAGTTCTGCTTCAGCGACTCGACCTCCTGGTCGACCTTCGTGATGAGCTTCTGGATGGCCTCCGCCTGCTGCTGCAGGACGTTGCCCTGGGCGTTGACCTCATCGTCGTTCATTCCGAGCCAAGCCATGACCTTCTCCTTTGCCTGTGTTCCCCCGACTGATTCGGGAAGTTTCTCCTCCGGACCAACCGTGCAGGCCCGCGCTTTGCCGAACTCCTCGACGTCTGCCGCCTTCGCGCAGTTGCTCCCGATGAGCGGCTTTCGTCGACATGCAGAAACCTATGTGAGCCGTCGTGGAGTGTCGATGGGGAGCACTCCCCATGACCTGTCCGGGCCCTGCCGTGCCGATGCCGTATGCCGCCCGGCTCGCTGGATCGCCTTGCGCCCCAACCGTATTCGCCCGGTTCGCAACCCAACCCGCACCCGGCGCTCCACCCGCAACACACCGAGCAGCCCGCAGCACACCGGCATCCGATCCCGGTGTGTTGCGGACTTGTCGGTGTGTTGCGGGGACGGGGGTCACGGGAGGGCCACCTGGAGCAGCTCGAACCGGCCCTTCTCGATGATGAAGCCGCGGCCCGGCGGGAGCTCGGCCCGGTTGAGGGAGGGCAGGTTGGCCTTGAAGACCGACAGGCCCTCGTTGCCGTCGGGGTGCAGCGCCAGACCCGAGCGCGACGTCTTGAGCAGCGCCTGGAGGCCGAAGTTGCTGCTGAAGAACGCCGCCTCGCCCTCGGCCACGACGAGCTGGTCGTTGTCGACGCAGGCCTTGGTGAGGGTCGTCAGGGCGTTCTCGGCGCCCGACGGTGCGAGGTCGTCGATGCGTTCGACGAAGACCGCGACCGGCCTCGTGATGCGACCCTCCTCGACCTCGGCGGCCAGACGCGACGCCAGCGCCGCCGACGCCTCGCCCCCGACAGCGGTGTCGGCCCAGACGCCGAGGTCGAGCAGCTCGGAGCTGCGCCTCGGTGTCATGAGGTAGAGCGCCGACGAGGAGCTGAACCGGAAGAGGCCCGCAGCCGTCGCGGCCATCGCCGTCGTACGTCCTGACCCCGAGGGGCCGGTGACGATGAAGCTGCCCTTGGGGTCGAAGCCGTGCGGCTCGAGGGTCGAGGAGGCGACGCCGACGACGGGTCGCCCGCCGAACTCCGACGGCAGGTCACCGAGCGGGATGACCTCGGCGAGGCTCTCGATCGTCGGTGCCTCGCTGACGCCGGCCTTGCGGGTCGCGTCGGCGAACGCCTCGATGGCGGCGGCCTGGACGGTCACGTCGGACGACCCTCCCAGGACCGCGACCTGCACCTCGGAGCCCGACATGAGGCCGCGCCCGGGCGGCGAGGCCATCGTCAGCACGTCGCCCGGCACACCGAAGACGGAGTAGTCGTCGATGTTGCTCATCCGCAGGATGATCCGGCCCTGGACGGCGGCAGCGAGGTTCGTCGGCAGGCCCGTGCGCTGGTCGGACGCGATGATGAAGTGGATGCCGACCGGTCGGCCGTCCGCCGCGAGACCGGCGAGCATGTCGAGCCAGTGGAAGCGGCCGCCGACCTCGTAGGCCTGCCGGAAGGCGGTCATGCCGTCGATGAGCACGATGATGCGCGGCTCGTCGGGGCGACCGGCGAGCCGGCGGTAGTCGGTGATCGTCGCAGCGCTGACCGCCGAGTAGCGCGAGGCGCGCTCGTCGATCGTCGATCGCAGCATCCGGAGCAGTCGCGTGACGCGCTCGTGGTCGCCGCCGGGCACGATGGAGCCGACGTGGGGCAGTGCCTCGAGCATCGCGAGGCCGCGGTTGCCGAAGTCGAGGCCGTAGACGTGACAGGGTCCGCCGCGCACCGTGTAGCCGGCCGCGACCGCCATCGAGCGCAGGAAGACCGACTTGCCCGAACCGGAGGTGCCGTAGATCGCGATGTTGCCCTCCTTGTCGGGCCGGAAGGCGATCTCGGGCTGTGCCTGGTTGTCGGGGTCGTCGGCGACACCGAAGACGAGCTCGTCGTCGCGGCGCTGCGTGGGCAGGCTCGCGAGGTCGTAGACAGCACGCATGTCCGGCAGCCACGGCTTGCGCGGCCTGGGCAGCTCGGCCACCCGGGCGGCCCGGCCGAGCGTGCTGACGAGGCGCTGGATGTCGGTGGGGCCGAGGTCCGCGGCCTCGTCGGCGCCCTCGACGCGCGGCGGCTCCCACTCGACGCCGGAGCCGAACGTCAGCGTCTCGACCCGCATGTCGGGCGGCGGCGGCACGTCGGAGGTCCACCCGCCGGCATACCCCGTCTGGAACGGGACGAGCCGGCCGGGCCCGGTCTTCGACACGGCACGGCCCGGCAGTGCCGGGTCGAAGAACGCCGCCTCCTTGGAGCCGAGGACGTCGTCGGAGTCGTTCTCGTCGGCCATCCGCAGCGCCATGCGCAGGTTCGTGTTGGCGCGGAGGTTGTCCTTGATGACACCGGCCGGACGCTGCGTCGCGAGGATCAGGTGCAGGCCGAGCGAGCGGCCGCGCTGGGCGACGTTGACGACGCCGTCGACGAACTCCGGCACCTCCTGGACGAGCGCGGCGAACTCGTCGACGACGATGATGAGCGACGGTGGCGCGTCGACCTCGCCGCGGCGTTCGAGCTCGACGAGGTCCTTGGCCTTGTGCCGGGCCAGGAGGTGCTCGCGGTAGTGCAGCTCGGCAGCGAGGGAAGCGAGCGCCCGGCGCACGAGGTGCGGCGACAGGTCGGTGACGAGGCCGACCGTGTGCGGCAGCTTGACGCAGTCGCGGAAGGCCGAACCGCCCTTGTAGTCCACGAGCAGGAAGGTGACGCGCTGCGGCGAGTGGGCCGCGGCCATGCCGAGGATCCAGGCCTGGAGCAGCTCGGACTTGCCGGCGCCGGTCGTGCCGCCGACGAGGGCGTGCGGACCGTCGGAGCGGATGTCGACCGAGAAGGTGCCCTGGCTCGACTGGCCGACGATGGCACGCAGGTTGCCGGGCTTGCGCGGCAGCACGGCCGGCGCGAAGGGGCCCGTGAGGATCGAGCGGGACTCGCCCCACTTCTCGATCACGGCTTCCTCAGACCGCGCGAGGTCGGTGCCGGTCAGGGTGAGCAGCGAGACCGCACGCGGCAGGTCGCTCGCGTCGTCGACCGGCACGCCGGCGTCCACGACCGGCGCCAGCTGGCGGGCGCAGGCCATGGCCTCGTCGTAACCGATGCGGTCGACCTGCACCGGCTGCACCTCCTCTCCGGCGTGGACGTAGCCGGCGAGCGAGGTGTGGTCGTCGCCGACGACGAGGAAGGTGTGGCACGCCGCCGGAAGCAGCTGCTGGGTCTCGGCGACCCACACGATCACGACGCCCTGCGAGTGGCCTCGCTCGGCGATGGAGACGAGGCGGCTGCGGTCGATGGGGGCGTCGCTCTCGACGAGGACGAGCACGGTGGGTCGGGCGGCGCCGGCCGTCTCCCGCTCCTGCGGGGTGCCCTTGGACTCGATGATGTCCTCGAGGGCGTCGGCGAGTGCCGAGCAGGCGGGGGCGCTGGCGGCGAGATGGTCGACGCCGACGGGGCTGTGCGGCGAGGTCGTGTGCGGCAGCCACTTGAGGAAGTCCCAGTCGCGGGCCGAGCTGCCCGAGGCGAAGGAGCACACCGCGAGCTCGGCAGGCGAGTGCAGCGCGACCGCCTGGAGCACGAGCGAGCGCGCCGAGCCGAGGGCGTTGGCGCGGTGGCCTGCGACGCCGATCGCCCCGGCAGTCAGCGGAGTCGCGACGACAGGCACGTCGTGGACGATCTCGAGCCCGCGCAGCTGCTCGGAGACCTCGTGCCAGGCCTCGGCCTTCGAGCGGCCCACGGCCGGCATCTTGATCGCCGAGCGGGACGGCAGGGTCCCCCTGCCGAGGCGAAGCTCCGCGTAGCCCGTGACGTCGCGGCGGCGGGTCCACAGCAGGGCGCTGCGGTCGCGCACGGCCGTCAGGCACTCCACGCCGCTCGGGTGCTCGCCGCGGCGGGTCTCGCCCTCGACGTCGAGGGAGCCGCGGATGCGTTGCGACAGCAGGCCGAGGTCCTCTCGGAAGTCCTCCATCGCCTGCGCGAAGTCCTTCTTCTGCTGACGACGGGCCTCGTAGTAGGTGCCCGCCATCATGAGCGGCATCATCAGCATGAAGATGACGCTGAACGGGCTCTTCGTGATCGCGAAGAGCACGGCGCCCATGAGCAGCGGCACGACCATCGCGATCATGGGCATGGGCATGGCCTTGCCGCGCTCGGGCAGGTCGGGGACCTGGAACTCCTGCCCGGCGAAGAGGGGCGCGACCCGCGGCGAGCGCGAGAACGCCACGGTGCCGGCGTCGCCCGAGAGGACGCCGCTGCCGGGACGGCTGACGACGCCGTCGCCCTGCAGGTGCACCTCGAGCTCGGTGTCGCCGAGGCGCACGACGTCACCGCTCTTGAGGTGGGCGCGGGTCACCTGCTGCCCGCCGGCGGTGATGCCGTTGGCCGAGCCGAGGTCGACGACCTCGACGACCTCCTGGACGACGAGCTTGGCGTGCTTGCGTGACACGGACTCGTCGCTGAGCTGGACCTCGCAGCCGCGGCCCCGCCCGACGTATGCCGTCCCGCGGGCAAGGGGGATCTCCTTGCCCGAGTCGGGGCCCGACCGGATGTAGGCGACCGCCGCGGGACGACCCCGGTCGACGAAGCCCTCCCCCGCGCGGGTCACCGACACGCGCATGCCGGACTGGAGGCCGCTCTCGGCGACCGTCGCCCGGGGGTCGAGGCCGCGCAGCTCCTGGTCGACGAGGGCGAGGGTCATCGCCTGGTCGACCCCGAGCACGCTCGAGCGGTGGGGGTCCGCGGCCGCCAGGTACGCGGCGAGGTCGCCGACCGTGGTGGCGGAGTCCGTCGTCGCGACGAGGTCGGTCTCGCGGTCTCCGGACCGGAGGACGAACTTCAGCTTCACCTGTGAGCCCTCATCGCTGCTGTCCCTTTCGTCGGTTGCCGGCCCGTGTGCGGCTCCGGCTCGCCCGCGTCTCCACGGGTGCGGTCGTGCCGATGCCGGCCTTCGTCGGCCGCCCGCGGCGGCCCGGCGAAGGCTTGCCCTGGCCACGCGACGTGCGGGTGACCGCGGGGCCGAGCCCCGCACCGGTCGGCAGGTGGTCGCGGAAGGTGCGCAGCGACACGTCCCCGCGGACCTTCTGCCAGAAGCCCTGCTCGGACCGGATTCGCTTGCGTGCCGTCTCGACGTCGGCCCAGAACGCGATGACCTCGTCAGGGGTCGGCTCGGTGACGTCGAAGACGTGGCCGTTCGCGCTGGCCGCCAGCGGCACGAGCGCGAGCCCACGTCGAGCCGGCCCGTCTCCACCGGATGGCGGCAGTGGCTCCGTGTCGGGGCTGGCCGCGGAGTGCCCACTCGACGTCACGCGTACCGGTGCACCCATGAGGGCGCCGTCGACGACGGGGCTCGGCTTCTCGGGCGGCGGCCCGAAGACGTGCTCCTCGAGGGCACGGGCCTGTTCGAGGCGGGTTCCCTTGACGGGCAGGGGCATCCGCAGGTCACGGGCCGTGTCGACGACCTCGCGCCAGCCGCCGCTCACGCGACTCACCGTCGCCCCGGTCGTGCGGCGGCGCCGACGACGCAGCCACTTCGCGAAACGGATGGCGCCGTAGACGACGAGCAGCACGAGGAGCGGACCGACGAGGAAGAAGACGAGGTAGCGCAGCCAGTCCGGCCAGTTGTCGGGGTCGAGCGGGTTGGCGTCGTCCTTGGCAGGGTTCTTCAGCTGGGTCGCGTTCTGCGCCTGGTCCGGGCCCTGGAGCACGCTCGGCGGGTTGTTGGCCGCCGGCGGAGGGACCTGCGCCCCGGTCTTCTTCTCCTCGGACTTCTGGATCAGCTGCTGCGGCTTCTTGTTGCGGTCGGGAAGGAACTGCTTCCAGTAGATCGGCTGCCACGACCCGTCGGCACGCAGCAGCTCGACCCACGCGTGGACGTCCTTGCCCTTGATGACGCCTTGCCCGTCGGGCTCGGCACCGAGCACGACGCGTGCCGGCACGCCGATGCGGTTCGCCGCGAGGGCCAGCGCGGAGGCGTACTGCTCGTCGTTGCCGGCGAGCTGGGTGGCCCTGAGGAACTGGGTCATCCGCCGCAGGCTGTGGCCGGGGAGGAAGACGTTCTGGTAGTCGCCGGGAGCGCCGCCGTCGGTGTAGGCGCCGTCCTGCATGGCCTTCGCGACGGCCACGACCTTCTGCCACTGGCCGTCGACGCGCTCGGTCCACGGCGCGATCTTGTCGTCGATGAAGGTGAGACTCTGCCCGTCGACGACGTAGCCGTCGGCGACGTCGACGTTGGCCGGGAGCTTGTCGTCGAGCGGCTGCGCGAGGGCGGTGACGGTGTACGTGTCGCCTGCCGTGAGCTTCTCGGGCAGGACACCGGTGTTGGTGTCGACGTTGAACCGCAGCTCGTCCGCGAGCTGGTCGCCGCGGGTGCCGCCGAAGTCGAGACCGGTCACCGTGCCGAACGTCGGGAGCCACACGTCGTCGTAGCCGCCCGCGGGCACGCCGACCGTCGCGGTGACCTCCTGACCGGGACCCGAGGCCGCGATGTGACTGCCCACCTTGCGGAAGCTCGAACCCTGCGGGTCGTCACCCGTGCCCTCGTTGGCGACGTTGCCCGCTCCCCAGACGAAGTCGTCGTAGGAGTCGAGCGCGGCGATGCGCACCGGGACGCCCTTCGGCAGGCCGCGGACCGTGAGCAGCGTCTTGTCGAAGAGCTCGGCGCCGTTGGGCTCGGTGTACTGCCGGAAGCCCGCGAGCGGCGACGCGTACTGCGTCACGTCGATGGGCGGCACGAGCGCCGAACGGAAGACGGTGCGCTCGGCACCGCCGGCCCCGGGCAGGTTCGGTCCGACGAAGAACCCGCCGACCGTCGCGACGGCCAGCAGTGCCGCGGTCGTCACCGCCCGCGTCGTGCGGCCGGCGCCGTTCTGCAGCGCCGGGCGGTTGCGGTTGCTGCGCAAAGCGGTCCAGCCGATCGCCACGAGGGCGAAGACGGAGCCCTGGAGCAGCACCGCCGCGGGTGTGAGGGTGCCCAGCACGATCGAGGTCACGAGCAGTGCGACCGGGGCCACGATCGCGAGGACGGAGCCGCTCCAGCGGCGCGCGACGGCATACGCCACGGCGGCGCCGACGAGGGTGAAGAGGAACGGCAGGGCCATGTACGGCCCCTCGGAGTCGACCGGAGGCAGTGCCGTCAGGAGCTCCTTCCAGCCGGGCACGGCCATGTGCACGAGCGTGGCGAACGTGTCGCCCGACGGCATGAACCCGGCGATGAGGCCCTCGCGTACCGCGAGGGGTCCCCCGAGCAGGAGGTATGCCGCCCCGACCGCCAGCAGGGTCACCACCCCGGGTGCGCGGAACGTCGACGTGACGTGGGCGAGGATGAGTCCGAGGATGAGCCCGGCAAGGCCGACCCACAGCCAGCCGAGTCCGAAGAACGTCGTGCGGAAGCCGATGAGCGCGAGACCGACGAGGACGACGGTGAAGCCCGCGTCGACGAGGTGCGGGACGGTCGGGCGCAGCCGACCGAGCTGGGTGCTCACCCGCTCACCCGCCGACGGCGGCCTGACGAGCGCGGACGGTGGCGGGGCCGGGATCGAGCCCGGTCTTGACGACGGCGACATCGGTGAGCTCATCGGGCCACCCCTGAGACGAGAAGCATGCGGAGGTCCTCGAGCCTGCTCAGCGTGAGGATGACGAGACCACCGCCATGACGGATGCCGTGGTCGGCCAGCGGGTCGACGACCAGGATGACCCGGGTGACCTCGGGCGGGAACTGCCCGGCCGCGCGCTGCAGGTCGATCAACGGCCGGTGCGGCCCGGTCACGATGAAGCACGTGCTCGTGTCAGGCGCGAGGTCGGCGGCGTCGAGGGAGACGGAGAAGAGGTCGACGGGGCCGGGCTCGACGCGCGACATGGCGTCGAGGCCCACCTGGGGCACGGACTTGGTGACCTTCTGGTCGCCGCAGACGATGGTGCAGTCCTGCTCGTCGAGCATGACGCGCACCATGATCGAGCTGCCGGTCGAGATCGCCGTCTCGACGTCGGCCTGGATCGCGGTCGGGGCGTTGGCGGCCATGACGTCGCGCTCGACGTCCCGGTCGGTCAGGCCCGTCTTGCCGTGACCCGAGCGGTACTGCTCGGGGTCCGGGTCGACGATGATCGTGACGTGCGAGCGCCGGGTGTCGAGGAACTGGCGGACGAGGAGCTTTCCGGCCTTCGCCGAGCTGCGCCAGTGGATGTAGCGGCGGTCGTCGCCCGGCTGGTACTCGCGCAGGGCGTGGAAGGCGAGGTCGCTCATCGAGACGTCCTCGGTGGTGCTGCCCTCGAGGTCGCGCAGCAGACCGGCCCCGAGCGACTCGAGTGCGACGGTGCGCGGGTGGACGAACAGCTCGGTGCGCTCGGTCCACGTCAGGGTGCGGCGCATCAGCCCGAGCGGGTCACCCTGGACCGTTGTCGCAGGCCCCACCTGGATGACGCCGCGGCGCGAGGTCGGTACGACGAAGAGCTCCTCGTGCGCGTTGCCCGGCGTCAGGGCGGGCAGGACGAACCGGGCCGCGGACAGGCCGACCGGCAGCTCGACGAGGATCGGCAGCATCGGCGTGCGCGCCTCGTTGGTGACGAGGATGCGGCCCGTCGCGGGCTCGCCGACGACGACCCGGCGCGGGTCGACCTCGGCCAGGATGCGGACCTTGGTGCGGCCGAGGGCCAGCAGCAGGCAGATCGCGAAGAGCAGCAGGGCGGCCGCGCCGACCATGAGCAGCTCTGTCCACCCCCAGCGCGCGCCGACGAGCCAGGAGACGACACCGAGCGCGAGGATCGTCCAGCCGAGCGGCGAGACCCAGCGCAGCACGCCGGCGACGGGCCGCCAGACCCCCTCGGTCTGGCCGGCCACCTGCTCGATGGAGCGGGTGATCGGCTGGGTGATCTGGCGGATGCCGCGGCTCGTCGTGCCCGGCGCGCCCGCGAGCGCGGCAGCCCGCCCCGGCGGGACGGACGCTGCCCTCCCGCCGCGACGTGACGGCATACGGAGGCGACGAGCGCCGCGCGACGCCGTCTCTCCCTGGTCCTGCTGGGTCATGCGTTCCCCTCGGTTCCCTGTCCGGTCCTGACGTGAGCCGCGGTCAGGCCGAGGCGCGCTCAGCCGGCGGCGCGATGTCGCCGAGGATCTGGTCGACGCACTGCTCGACCGTCGTGCCGGCGAACTGCGCCTCCGCGCTGAGCAGCAGGCGGTGGCTGAGGATCGGCTCGGCGAGCAGCTTGATGTCGTCGGGGATGACGTACGTGCGGCCCTGGCTCGCCGCCCAGGTCTTGGCGCAGCGCACGTAGGCGAGGCAGCCACGGACCGACAGGCCGAGCTTGAGCGAGGGATGGCGACGCGACTCCTCGGCGATCCGGCTCACGTAGCCGAGGATCGCCGGGTCGACGTGGACCTCGTCGGCCAGCTTGGACATCTCGACGATGACGTTGCTCGCGATGAGCGGGCTCAACGTCTTCGCGCGGTCACGGGTCTTCGCGTCCGCGAGGACCGCGATCGTCGCCTCGTGGTCGGGGTAGCCGACGCTCGCCTTCATGAGGAAGCGGTCGAGCTGCGCCTCGGGGAGGCGGTACGTCCCGGCCTGCTCGATGGGGTTCTGGGTCGCGATGACCATGAACGGCTCGCCCACCGAGTGCGGCTTGCCGTCGATCGTGACCCGGCCCTCCTCCATGACCTCGAGGAGCGCAGACTGCGTCTTCGGCGAGGCGCGGTTGATCTCGTCGGCGAGGACGATCGTCGCGAAGATCGGGCCCGGGTGGAACTCGAACGCCTGCTTCGTCGGCTCGTAGATCGTCACGCCCGTGACGTCCGAGGGCAGCAGGTCGGGCGTGAACTGGATGCGGCTGTGCGTGCCCTGGACGGTGGCCGAGAGGGCGCGCGCGAGCTGCGTCTTGCCGGTGCCGGGGAAGTCCTCGAGGAGCATGTGTCCCTCGGACAACAGGCAGGTCAGGGCGAGGCGGGTCACGTGCTGCTTGCCGAGGACAGCCTTCTCGATGTTGCCGACGAGCTGGTCGAACGTGTGGGCGAACCAGGTCACCTGCTCCTGCGTGATGTGACCGGCGGTCGTGTGGGCCGTCATGGGTGTCGTTCTCCTGTCATGTCATTCATCGAGCCTGCGGTGTCGTGGTGGAGTGCGGAGGCGTATGCCGCGTGGCGCGGACCCGGCGGTCCGGTCGTCTCGCAGGGTCCTGCCGTCATCCCCATGGGTTGCGTGTCGCCGAGTCGGAGCCGTTCGAGCCGGTGCACCTGACGCTCACCCAGCCGTTGGGGAACCCGTAGAACTTCCCGGAGACGTTGCGGCCGTTCGTCGGGTTGTGGCGGCCGGAGTTGCCGTCGTCGAGGGTGCCCCACGCGCCGTCGCTGCTGTCGAGGCTGCACACGATGTTGCCGGTGTAGTTCTCGAGCTCGTAGCCGACGAAGTTGCAGTTCGTGCCGCACTGGGTGCCGTCGGGCTTGGGGCAGTTGCTCGGGCCGCAGGAGGGCCCCTTGTAGACCGAGACCACCTTCTGGGCGGGCGCCGGGTTCGTGCGGCCGGTGATGGACGTGTACGGACCCCAGCCCGAGTCGGTGGCGAAGGCGCGGACCCGGATCGTGCGGCTCTCGCTGTAGCCCAGGCCCCCGATCGTCGTCGACTCGCGGCTGGCGCCGAACGTCTCGTCCTTGTCGCCCGTCACCTGGTACTGCGTGATCGGGCGGCCGTTGTTGTCCGGGGCGTTCCACGTGAAGGTGATGCTGTTGTTGTCGTGGTTCTCGCCCGGGTTGCGGATCGCGTTCGTGGGTCCATAGGGATGGACACGGATCGCGTTGGACATCGGCGAGCAGTAGCCGGCGGAGTTGCAAGCGCGAATGGCGATGGTCCGTGACACGGCCTCGACGGGGCGGGTCGTACCCGCACTGGGGCAGTTGCCGTTGGGGCAGTCGAAACGCCCGGTCACTCCGGATGTCGTCCAGTGGATGAAGTCGTAGGACGCCGAGTGTGCGCTGCCCGTCGTGAACGTGATGTCGATCGTCTTGTCCGCGCGTGGGGTCGTGGCTGACAGGAGGGTCGGAGTGTCGGGATAGCCGTTCGCGACGTACGGCGAGAAGTTGGCCTTGTCGGACGTGGCGGGGCCGCCGTTCGTCGCGGTGACGACGTACTCCACCGTCTGCCCCTGGTACGGGACCGTGTCGCTGGCCACGCGGGACTCCCCGCCGGACCGGGTCGCGATGAGGTTCCAGGGACCGCCGCTCGTGCGCCGGAAGACGTCGTACTTGGTGATCGGCGGCCCGTTCGGGTCGGTCGCCGGCCAGGTGATCGACACCTGGGCGTTCGGCTCACCGGGCACGGGCTCGCGGGGGCTCAGCGTCGGCGCCGCCACGGCGGCCGGCTTGCCGAACGACTGCGCCTTGACCTCGGGTCCGAAGGGACCCCAGCCGGCCTCGTTGTTGGCCTGCACGCGCACGTTGTACGCGTCGTTGTTGACGAGTCCGGTGATGACCTTGCTGAGACCCGGGGCCGTGACCTCGGCCTGCCCGGTGGCACCGGCGTTGGAGCCGATGTTGACCCACTGGACGCGGTACTTGAGCACTTTGCTGCCCTCGTTGGGCGGCTCGGTCCAGCGCACCGTGAGCTTCCGGTCACCCGGGGTGATGTCGCTGATCGAGGTCGCCTTGGGCTTCGTGTCGGGCCGCACGGTGTTGCTCTGCGGGCTCGGGTCGGACCAGCCCACCGCGTTGCGGCTGCGCACGGTGAAGGTGTAGTCCTCGCCGTTGGTCAGGCCGGTGATCGTGCACGGGGACGACCCGCACGCCGTCGCCTTGCCGCCCGGACCGATCGCCGTTACCTCGTACTGCTGGATCGGCAGGCCGCCGTCGTAGGCCGGCGGTCGCCAGTCGACGCGGGCGCTGCTGCCCAGGATCCGGTCGGCGACCGCGACGGGGGCGGCGGTGGGGTCGGGCTTGCTGCGGACGCTGACCGAGACCAGCCCGGTGGCCGCGGGCCGACCCGGCGCGTCGGTGACGGCGATCGTGATGCGCGCGTCGCCGCGCCCCTTGTCGGAGGCCGACACGGTCAGCTGGCAGCCGTTCTGGGACGCGCTGACACCCTGCCCGGAGACGACGCGGCTGGACTGCACCGAGCACTGGGGTGCCGACAGCGGGCTGTCGAGGTACTGGGCGAGGTTCACCGTCCGGCTCGTGCCGGCGATGAGGCCCTCGACCCGGACCGGGCGCAGGGTCGCGGTCGGCGGCGAGCTGACGACGCGCACCCGGATCTTGTACGACTCGGCGCCGCCCTTGGCCTTGACCGTCACCGCGCCGGTGGCGCCCTCCTGCGCAGCGGGCTGTGCCTGCAGGACGACCTGGCGGCCGCCGGCCCCGGTCTGGTTCAGGTCGACCCGGTCGATGCCCGGGTCCCAGGTCGCCTCGTACTGGGCGTTGCCCTGGTCCATCCCCGTCGGCAGCCAGGCGTGGCACAGGCGCGGGATGTCGAAGCTGCGGGCGGGCCCGTCGGCGACGAGGCGCACCTCGTGGTCGGGACACCGGAGCACCGGGACGTCGGGGCCGATCTGGACCGGGACCGTGACGTAGGCCGACTGGGCGGCCTTGTCACTGGGACCGGTCGAGTTCGTGACCTCGAGCATCAGCGCCGCCGGGCCGACGTAGCCGTTCGTCGACGTCAGCGTGAGCTCGGTGCCGGACCCCACGGCGAACTGGAGGTTGTCGGCCGGCGACGTGGACACGGTCTCGGGGGACGTCAGCGTGACCTTCCCGCCGCGCGGGTCGGAGACGTAGTCGCCGAGGGTGACCTTGACGGTCGAGTCGGCGCCCATCTTGATGACCTTGCCGTCGACGGCATACGGCGAGCCGTTGTTGCCGGCGGGCACGTAGATCAGGGCCATTGCGGCGGCGCCGTCGGCGTCCTCGATGAAGTACGGCACGACGCGCGCCTGCGGGCGCAGCTGGATGCGCAGCTTCCTACCCTCGCGGGTCACGCCGTCACCGAGGAACTTCGTGATCTTCAGGGTGGCCTGCTCGCCGTCGAGGTCACGGTCGTTCGCGAGGGCGTCGACGACGATCGAGGTCTCGCCCTGCTTCGCCACACCGGTGTCGTCGACCGCGACCGGCGGGTTGTTGAAGTCCTTCTGGCCGCGGACCGTCAGCGTCGACTTCGACGGGTCGAAGAGGCCGTTGGTGATGCCGTAGGTCAGCACCTTGGCCGGACCGTCGTCGGGCGCGACGACCTTGAAGGTGTCGTCCTTCTGCTTCTGGAAGTCCTTGAGGACGTCGGGGTCGTTGAGGGTCGACAGGTCGACGAACGACACGGAGTCGCCGGCGGAGATGAGGTCGTTGGTGAGCACGTCGGCACGGACGGTGCGCCCAGGGGCCGCGACGACGTCGTCCTCGACGGCGACCGGCGGCTGCGGGTCGCCTGGCTGGACGACGCCGACCCGCACGAAGCCCTCGCTCGTCAGACCGAAGCGGTCGCGCAGCTGGTAGCGGATGACCTCGGTGCCCGCGCTGCGCGGGTAGGCCTCGTAGCGGATCGTGGCCGCACCGAACCCGAGGACGCGACCGAGCTTGAGGTCGACCGCCTTGCCCTCCTCGCCGACGATGCCGCTGACGAAGGTCAGGTCGCCGTCGGGGTCGACGCCGCTCGTCGGGACCGTGATCGCGAGCGTGTCGCCTGCCGTGACGCTCGCCGAGAAGCTGCGCGCCGACGGCGGCTGGTTGGGGTACTTCACGGCATCCGGCAGCGGGTTGATCGTCACGTTGACGCGGCCGGTGACGGCCCGCGCCCGAAGGCCCTCGGGGTAGGTCGCGTACTCGAGGATCGCCGACTTCGGTCCGGTCAGGGTCTTCTGCTCGGGGACGTAGCGCACGACGGTGCCCGACGCGAACGCCTGGCCACCCCCGGAGAGCACCTTGACGCTCTGCGGGTCGAGCTTGAGCGGGATGCCCTCGCTCATCGAGTCGTTGTCGAGCACCGGGATGGTCACGGCGTCGCCGACGCGCACGGTCGCGACGTCGTCGACGACCGTCGGGAGGACCTTGTCCTTCGGCTCGGGCTTCTGGACGACCGAGAGCTGGCCGACCGCGGTCTTCGTGCCGTCGCTGATGGTGTACCGGACGGCGCCGCGGCGCGGCGTGTCACCGTCGAGCGGCGACGTCGCCTCCACCCGGACCCACCGGCCCTGGACGACGGAGACGCGCAGCCACGCGTCAGTCGTCGCGACACGCTGCACGACCAGGACGTCGCTGCGCGGGCTGTAGTCGTTGGACAGCACGTCGGCGATGACCGGCGTCTGGCCGCGCAGCACCGCCGCGTCCGGGGTGGCCACGGGCGGCAGGTCGACCGACGGGTTGGGTGCGATGTCGACGCGGATGCGACCGACACTCACCCCGGAGCCGACCTGGGCGGCATACGTGATCGTCGAGGTGCCGGGCGTCTGACCGGTCACGGTGAGCACGTTGGTGTCGAGGTTGGTGTCGATGGTCAGCTGGCCGGGCCCCTTGACCGCCTGCGCGAGGCGCATCCGCGCCTGCGGGTCGGTGGGATCGGCGCCGGCGATGTCGTTGCCGAGCGGCTGCAGCTGCACCGGCTTGCCGACGACGGCGCGCAGCACGTCGGGCTGCGTCTTCGGCGCGACCGCCTTGGAGTCGTCCTCGCTCAGGACGTCGAGCGTGACCGACGCCTTCTCGGCGCCGCCGCGGCCGTCGTCGACCTGGTAGTCGACGACCTGGTCGCCCTTGTCCGCCTTGGCCTTGACGGTCAGCGCTCCGGATCCGTCGACGCCCGTGCTGGCCGGGTCGAGGGCCGAGACCTGGAGCGGGTCGTTCTCGGCGTCACGCCAGTCGGCGATGACGCCGACCCGCACGGAACCGCTCGCGACGACGGGGTACTTCGCCTGGGCGAGCTTCGCCTGGCCCGTGCGCACCTTCGGGGCGGTGTTGACGTCGGGCCCGACGATGCGCACCGTCACCTTCGCCGTCGCGCGACCGTTCTTCGCCGTGGTGCCGTTGTTGACGGTGTAGTCGAACGAGAAGGTGCCACCGGCCTCTTCGGGCACGGTCACCTGCACGGTCTGCCCGTCGGCGGACGCGCTCGTGGAGATGCCCGGCGTGCCGGGCTGGCCCACGTCGCCGGGAGCGATGGCGAGGATCGAGCCCTGCGAGTCGGAGTCGTTGTCGAGGACGTGGAGCGTCGAGGTGCGGCCCGGTCGGACCTGCATCGAGTCCGGCTGCGCCTTGGGCGGCGTGCGGGTCACCTCGTCGTCGATGAGGTTCTCGTCCTTCTTCTTGTTCTTGTCGTCGGTCTGCGGCGGCGGGATGACGGAGTTCCAGTTGTCGATCTTGACGCGGTTGCGGTCGATGTCCCACACGTCGCCGGAGTCGAGGTCGTTGAGGACGATGAGCCCGCGGTTGACGCGCAGCTTGACGCCGTCGGTGCGCACGCCCTTCTTCATCGCGCCGAGGTCGACGGTGTCGGCGTCGGTGGGCGACCCGCAGTTGCGGCCGTAGTAGACGTTCGAGGCGCCGGCCCATGCGGCGTGGATGCACGACCCGAGACGGACCGGGGCCGACAGGAAGAGCTTCTGGCCCGGAGCGCCCTGGCTCAGCTTGACGCCACCGACGGTCGGGCTGTCGCCCGTCAGCGAGACCTGCGTCAGCTGCGTCTCGTCCTGGATGAGGACGGTCGGCGCGTCGGGGCCGGGCTGCTGGAGGGCCGCGAAGGCGGGGTTGCCGGGCTCGGCGCTGCCCACCGAGAGCTGCTCGGGCTCCGAGAGCGCGTCGGAGTAGAGCTTGCCGGTGCCGGAGTCCCAGACCACCCAGTGCGCGCCGACGGCGGTGACCTGCGCCGACTTCGACGTGAAGCCGAGCTTCGTCGTCACAGGCTTGCCGTATGCGTTGCCCTCCTTGCGCAGGACGCTGATCGTCCCCGACTCGGCGGAGAGGGCGTAGACCGAGCCGTCGACGCCGACAGCGACGGCAGCGTTGCCGCCGACCTTCGCGAGCGGCTTGGCCTGCGTCTGCAGCCCGTCCAGGCTCGTGACCCCCGTGGGGTCCTCGACCCGCTGCGCACGCAGCTCGCCCTTGGCCGGGTCGATCATCGCGATGGTGCCGCCGCGGACGTCGACGAGCGGAGCCGTGAAGACCCGGTTGCCGGTGGCGGTGCTCGGCTTGGGCAGCACGACTGCCTGCTCCGGGGCGAGCGTGCCCTCGGACGGGTTGATCGGGACGATCTGGTTGCTGGCCTTCGAGTAGCCGACGACGGCCGCGCCGTCCTGGAAGACGTCGAGGCCGGAGCCGTTCGTGCCGTCGGACAGGACACCGGCGTCGAGCTGGCCGGCGGGCTTGTTGATGCGGCCGTAGCGGGCCTGTTCGGCGTTGGTCACCCAGATGCCGCCGTCGTTGAGGTCGGCCTTGCGGACGATCTCACCCTCACTTCGGGTCGCGAGCCAGACGAGCAGGCTCGCGACGAGGGCGACGACGACGGTGGAGATGACTCCGATCCGTCGCTTGGTGGCGGCGGTGCTCATGCGTTCCCCTGTTCGGCGGCGACCATACGGTCGGCGCGCCTGTTCTCTACGTCGGTGTGTGGTGTCGGTTCGGTGCTGTCGGGCGCGTCGAGGAGGGCGAGGTCGTCCTCGGTGACGAGCTTGGTCGAGAGGGCGTGCTCGACGAGCCGGGCCTTGCGGTTGGTCGCGAGCTTGCCGACGCCGCCGTGCAGTCCGCGCGTGCCGGCGTCGGCGAGCTTCTGGCAGACGTTGTCGAGCTTGCGGTTGAAGCGGGTGAGCGTCCAGCCGAGACGCTCGGCCGCCACGGCTGACGAGGGTATCTGACTGGTGCCGGCCTCACGGCGCCGGAGGAACGGCTCACACAACGCGACGACGAGCAGCTTCTGGTCGGGCGTGAAGGACACGCGTCCCACGGTCGCCGCTCCGACCTCGTCGTCGTCGGTGGGTTCGGGCGGGTCTGCGGTCACCGACTTGAAGGCCGGGCTGGCCACGTGGACCTCGAAGTCGTAGGTCGTGGGGCCGGCGGTGAACCAGACGATGAGCTTCCTCATGGCGAGCGGGATCTTCGCGCCCGGGTTGAGCCACGCCTGGAAGAGGCCCTGTTCGTCGGCGACCGTCGCCGTCAGGGTCGATCCGGTGTTGCTCAGCCACCAGAACCCGTTCTCGAACGAGACGACGAGGAACGTGCGGTGCAGGTACGGGTTGTCGTCGACCTCGACGTCACCGGTGCGGCCGATGGTGAGTCCGGTGTCGGGTGACACGGAGTACTCCTCGCCGCAGAACACGACGGTCACCTTGCTGTGGATCACGATCAGGTCCCCTAATCCTGTCGACGCGCGCTCGGCGCTGGCACTCGCGGTCAACGACGGCCGAGTATGTCTGGTTACGGAAGTCTGTGGTTGTTTGCTGGTGTCTGTGTCGAGGTTGCCCCTCTGGCCACCTGGTGTCCACCCGCCCCGGTACTCACGGGACGGGCAGGCAGGCGGCTGGTCGGCTCCCTCTCGCTGCGTAGCTCATGGCCTCAACGCGCCGTCTCGCACTGCACGTCGGACCCGGGCGACGCCTGTCCGGCACGGACGACGATGACCGTGGCGCACACCTTCGTGCCCTTGGCGGCCTTGACCGCGTAGCGGCTGGACGTGACCGAGACGGTGCGAGAACGCTCCGGGTTCCCCGCGTCCGACGGCGTCGGCCCGATCGAGACCCGGAAGGTGTCCTTCTTCGATGGCTGCGGATAGCTCCAGCTGAACGTGACGCGGCCGACCTCGGACTCGGGCTCGAGCACGGGCTTGTCGAAGACGCCGTCGCCGATCGCACTGTCGTCGCCGGGCATCGAGACGGTGGGGCTCGGTGTCGGCATCACGGTCGCCGCCGGGTCCGAACCGGAACGCAGCACGAGGAACGTGACGGCGGCGGCAAGTACGACGACCCCGGCGACGAGCGCCCAGACCACACCGGGCTTGGACAGCGGCGACGCGGCAGGCGCTGTCGTCGGATGAGCTTGTGGCGCAGCGGTGCTCGCCGCTCGGCGGATCGTGGCCTCATCGGCCGTGTCAGGACCGAGCGGCGCCGTCTGGCTCGTCGTCGGGTCCGTGGGGGCGGCGGCTCGAACGGGCGCCCCCGAGGCCGGGCGGCTGGGGCTGGGCATGGGCGCGGGCGACCAGCGCGCTGCGCCGGCGTCGGACCTGCGTCGCGTGTCGTCGTCGAGCAGAGTCGGCGACGGGCCGACCGGCTGGGCCACGACGGTCTGGGGTGCCTTGATGCGTGTCCGGTCGTCGTCCTCGACCGAGCGTCCGGTCGGCGATCCCTGCGTCTGGCTGACGAGCGTCGTGTGCCCCTGCTCGTCCAGCACGACGATGGGCGTGCGGGCCAGACGTTGCTGCTGCTCGACCGCCTGCAAGGCGCGCGCGAACTCGAGCGCCGACGACGGCCGGTGCGCCGGGTCCTTGGCCATCGCCTGAGCGAGCAGGCGTTCGAGGCCCGCCGGGACGTCCTGCCGTCCGGTCGACGGCGGTGCGGTGCTTCGGATCCGAGGCATGAGGGCGTACGCGGAGTTGTCGCCGCCCGGCACCTCGAACGGCGAGCGGCCGACCAGCAGCTGCCACAGGGTCGCTGCGAGCGAGTAGACGTCGGCCCGCTCGTCACCGTTGCTCTGTCCGTACAGCACCTCGGGCGGTGCCCACGGCACCGAGACGCCGACGTCGTCGGTGCTCTCGACCTCGACCTCACCGTCACGGGCACCACGGCCGGCGATGCCGAAGTCGGTCAGCCCGGGTGCGCCGTAGGCGCTGATGAGGACGTTGGCCGGCTTGATGTCGCGGTGTGTGATGCGCGCGCGGTGGGCCGTCTCGACGGCACTGGCGAGCTGGATGCCGGTGCGCAGCACGTCCTCGACGGAGAACCGTTCGGCGCGGGCGCGCATCGCGAGGTTCGGCGGCGGGTAGTACTTCATGACGAGGTACGGGCGACCGTCCTCGGACGTGCCGGAACGGAAGATCTGCACGATGTAGGGGTGGTCGCCGAGAGCGGCCATCGTGTCGGCCTCCTCGACGAACTGCTCGCGCAGGGCGTCGGTGAGACCGTCGGACTTGAGCACCTTGACCGCGACCGGCATGCGCGGGCTCTGTTGCTCGTAGAGGAAGACGTCGGCATAGCCACCCGACCCGAGTGGCTGGACGAAGACGAGGCCGGGGAGCTTCGCGGGCGTGCCCTTCTTCACTGCGCCGCCTCGAAGGTGAACGAGACCTCGTCGGCCATCGCGACGAGCGATCCGGGCTCGAGGACCTGCTGGTCGTTGGCGCGCAGGCGCACCGGCACCTCGCCGGGAAGCGTGACGGTCGTGCCGTTCGTCGTGCCGAGGTCTCGGATGAGCACGTGCCAACCCTCGAGGATCACCTCGACGTGGTTGCGCGAGACGTCGCGCTCGGGGCTCGGGACCTTGACGACGTGAGGGCGGTCGTGGGCGGCCAAGCCCTCACCGAGCCTGGGCGCGCGTCCGAGCAGCACGCTGCGGTCGAGCGTCACGACGTCGCCCGTCGACAGGCGGAGGACGCCGAGCGGCGGTCGCGGCATGGTGAACGGCTCCTGCGGCGGGATGCCTGCACCGCACACGCGGCAGCGGTCACTGTGGGGAGGCGTCGGGTGGCCCGCCGAGCAGAGCACCGCGAGGACGCTCGGACCCGAGAAGGTCTGGTTCTGTGCGGCGTTGCGCGCCTCGAGCAGCGCGCTGCGGTCAACGGTCAGCTCCGTCTCGTCGTCGTCGGCCCCTGAACCGAGGTCCGTGATCGGAGCGGGACCGGACGGGATCGGTTCCGTGACAGGGCGATACGGCGTGGCAGGTGCCATCGGCGCGGGCGTGGTGCCCAGCGGCGTCGAGATCGGCACGTCGAAGGACGGCTCGCCCGGCGACGGTGCCGGTGGCGGTGCTGGTGGCGGTGCGGGCGAGGGAAGGACCGGAGCCGCCGGTGACGGGCTTGCCGGCGGCGGCCCGGTCGAGATGAGGGGCGTGGCCTCCGGGGCCCGGGTGCCCGGTGGCGGGGTGTTCATCGGCGGGAGCAGGCTCGGAGCCGGCGGTGGGGTGTGCCGGCCGGAGAACGACGGCACCTCGGGCTCGGGCTTGGGCACGGAGGGCGCAGGCCGGGACGTGGCCCACGGCACGGACGAGATGAGGCCGCCCTCGGGGACCTCGGGTGCCGCCGGCATCGGGCGCGGCAGCACCACGGGTGCTGGGGCGGCGTTCGTCACCGGCGCGTCGGACGTGTCGGGGCCGGCCGGGAGCACGGGCGCGTCGTCGTCCTGCGCGCCCTCGTCATCGTCGTCGGGTGCGCCCAGCTGCGCGAGGACCTTGCGGTGCTCGTCGGCGAGCGTCGTGTGGCCGAAGAGGTAGTCGTAGCTGGGGGGCACGGCCGGCTGTTCGTCGTCGGCGGCCTCGGCGTCGGGGCCGGATGTCGTGCGGCCGGATGTCGTCGGGCCGGATGCCGTGGCGCTGGGCGCGGGGGTGCGGGCGGCGGACGCCGCCGGTGGGCTCGTGCGCGGCTGGGCGCTCTCGGTCTTGAGCACCGGCCGCGCAGCCCAGGTCGACTCGAAGTCACGCGGCGCGGCAGAGGGCAGGTCGTCGGCCACTGGCGTTTCGGGGAGACCCGACGCGATGTCGGCCTGCCGGGTCTCGGCGGGCTTCGCCGGTGCCACGGTGGCGCGCACGGGGACGGCTGGCGCAACAGCCTCCCACGAGCGCAGTGCGGCCGGGGCAGCCGGCGGGGCAGCGGGTGGTGCCGCAGTCCGCTCGGGCTGTGAGTCCGACTGTCCGGCAGGCGTTTCAGGCACCGCAGGGACACCGTCCTGATGAGCTTCAACGGGAGGTTCCGCCGAACCGCTCTGCACCGCAGGGCTGCCCGCGCCAGCCGGCGTAGTCGATGCCGGCGACCCGGGGGACTGCGATGCGTCAGCGGCCTGGCCTGTCGCCCGGTCGCCAGCCACCTCGGAAGGCACCTCTGCAGTTGTCGGGTCGGCTGGCGCGTTCGGCGTATCCACCTCTGGCACAGTCGGCTCCGACGCCGAGGAGCCGAGAGCCGCACTGTCAGAGGGCTCTCCAAGCGCCGACGTCGAGGGCACATCGACCTGACGGGCCCAGCTGCGCCCCCAGGAAGAGCCCGACGAGCCGGGGGCGACCGCGGCGGTGGACGACGACTGGGCCGCGGCACCGAACGTCGGGACACCCCCCGGCGAAGGCAGCGAGGCCTTGTCGGCCGGCATCGTCGACGCGGGTGCTCCCTCGGTCGAGGACTCCGCTGCCGGCGCACCGGCATTCGCGAGCGGGTCGTCGGTCGGGGGCA
Organism: Terrabacter sp. GCM10028922; assembly: GCF_042666095.1. Taxonomy (NCBI): domain Bacteria; kingdom Bacillati; phylum Actinomycetota; class Actinomycetes; order Micrococcales; family Intrasporangiaceae; genus Terrabacter; species Terrabacter sp. GCM10028922. Next base: position 377,188 of record NZ_JBHTFG010000010.1, read on the forward strand.
CGGGAGACGGCTCGCCAGGAGCCTCGGCATCCGGCGTCGGGGGCGATGCGGCATCCGGTCCCGGTGCCGGCGAGAGGGCACCTCCGGCGGAAAGGCTCTGCGGGGGCACGGGCGCCGTGCGCTCCTCCTCGTCGAGGACCCGCAGCACGACCCGCTCGGGGTGCTCGGACAGCTCGAGGTCGGTCCAGACCTTGGCGCTCGGCGCGCGCACCTCGTGCTCGGTGCCGTCGGCGAGCGTCACGACGGCCGCGACCGGCCCGAACGCGACGATCCGCGTGCGCTGCTGCCAGTGCACACCGACGAAGTGGTGGGCCTTGCGCATGCCGCCGGCCGTCAGCACCTCGACGACGTCGTCGATGTCGCCCCCGTCGGCGGCGTCGCTGGCCACGAGTGTGCGCTCGTCGTCCTCGTCGAGGGCGATGAGCAGGTGCATGCCGGGGCCCCCGATGTGCGTCCACCCGTCGGGGGCCCGGTCGACAACAACGGACGGGCCACTCACGTCTACGACCTGCTCTCCCCTGATGAGCCGTTCACGTTCTCGCGCGGGGTCGTGTCCTCGTCCACGTCGGAGTCGGAGTCCTGCCCCTGCACCGCGACGACGATAGCAGTGACGTTGTCGCGGCCACCGGCCTGGACCGCGTGACGGACGAGCTCGTCGGCGGCCGCCTGGGCGTCGTGATGCTCCGCCACGACGGCCTCGATCTGCTCGCGGGTCAGCTCGTTGGACAGACCGTCGGAGCAGATGACGAAGACTTCGCCCGGGTAGGGCGGGAAGACCCACGTGTCGACGACGCCCATCGGGTCACGACCGAGCGAGCGGGTCACGATGTTTCGGCCGGGGTGGTGGTGGGCCTCTTCGGGTGTGATGAGTCCCCGCTCGACGAGCTCCCACACCTCCGAGTGGTCGACCGTCACCTGGGAGAGCTCACCGTCGAGGCAGCGGTAGACGCGGGAGTCGCCGATGTTGAAGACGGCCCAGTGGCGCGAGCCGCCGACGGAGACGAGCGCGAGGCCCGTGACGGTCGTGCCCATGCCGGTCTGCTCGGGATGGCGCGCGGCGGAGGCGAGGATGCGGCGGTTGGCCTCCTCGACCTGGCCGACGATGTCGCGCACCTGAACGACGGGGCGGTCGGCGAGCTCGACGAGGGCCTCGACGGCGATCCGGCTCGCCACCTCACCCGCGGCATGGCCGCCCATGCCGTCGGCGACGACGAACACGGTGCCCCTTGAGAGCGCGGAGTCCTCGTTGTGCTGGCGGACGCGGCCCACGTCAGTCGCGAGGCCCACGCTGATGGCCGGCAGCGTCGTGCTCATGCGCCCAGTCCCCCGTGACGAGAGCGTCCCCACGGGGTGACGCGCACCGTGGTCAGGACCTGGCGGATCAGCTCGTAATCGGTCTCCGCGCCCGGCCCGCCGACCCCACCCGTCAGCTGGACGAGGTGGGCCGCGGTTCCCGGTCGACCCGACGACACGATGTGGAAGAGGTTGGCCTGCAGCACCGTCTCGACGTCCGGGTCGGGCCAGGTCGCGTCGCACCCGACGAAGTGCGCGTCACCCAGCTCGGCGGCATACGGCTCGGACACCGCGCCCCCGCGCGACGTGGCCATGGTGCGGATCTGCTCGAGGGAGTCCTCGACCCGGAAGGCCGGGCCACACTGCTCGATGCTGACGACGACGTTGGGCGCGAACGCCCCCTCACGCGGGAGCCGGGCCGCCATGGTCGTGCCCGGCACGTGGGCGGGCTCCCACCCCTCGGGCACCTCGAGGCTCACCGAGGGTTGGCCCGGAAAGTCCGCGCTCGGATAGGCGAGGGTGCTCATGGTCGGTCCTTTCGGTCGTTCCCGCGGGGGTCGGGGACGGCGCGGTCAGTCAATCATTCTGGACGGGAGGTGTCAGGTCGGCCGACGCCCGGGCAGTGGGACGCCCTCACCACCCGAACACCCGCCCGACGCTCTCGGCGCCGTGCCTGAATCCATCCTCGACGGCGGAGCCCGCGCCGCCGAGGCCGTGGCCGACGTCGTCGACGAACTCCTTCGGCTGCACGTCGACGCCGAACTTCACCCCTGCACCGACGCCCACCGCGGCGCCGACGTCGACGTTGACCTTGACCCTCTCGGCGCTGAAGGCGGCGTCCACGTTGGCGTGCGCGCCGATGCCGGCGTAGACCTCGCCACCCACGGTGCCCCCGATGCCGGCGATGCTCGCGCCCACCTCGGCCGCCGCCTTGGCGCCCGCGAACGCGTTGGCGCCCGCCTGGGCCTTGAGGCCGTCCTTGCCGACGGCGAGCGACGTGTCGGCCTTGGCCTCGGCACCGGCCATCGCGGAGGCGCCCGCGTGGCCCGCGAGCGGGCCGTTGTCGTAGGAGATGCCGGCCTTCTCGGTGTGGTGCTTGGTCTCCGTGCCGAGCGTGCCGCCGTATGCCGCGTGGTCGGCGTGCGCCTGGTCCGTGACGGTGCCGGCCGCGTCGTGGTACGTCTTCTCGTAGTCCGTACGGACGTCCTCGTCCTTGTGGGTCCAGTTGACACCTCCGAGGGCGCCGTCGAGGAGCCGCGCCGCCTGCCCGTGGCGGTTGGCGAACCGGTCCGGGTCGTCGGAGCCGTCGTGCGGGAGCGGCAGCCGAAGCCCCCACTCGCGCTCGCCGTGCTCGGTGTGCTTCCACTCCTGGGTGTAGTGGTGGACCTCGATGGCGTCGTGCTTCTTGCCCTTGGTCTTCGTGACGTCGTTGAGCCCGCCAGTGCCGGCGGGTCCGACACCGCCGCTCGCGGCCCGCTGGGCGGCGACGTTGTCGTCCAGGCGACGGGCCATCGCGTCGAGGGCTCCGCTGCAGGCACGCAGGCCCGGGAGGCACGTCGTGGTGAACGTGTCGACGAGGGAGAGCAGGTTGTCGCCGCTCCAGCTGCCGCCGATCGTGCCCACCGCGGAGCGCGTCGCCGACTCGATGCGACCCAGCTCGGCCTGCATGCCGGAGATGCTGCGGGCGATCCGGGTCAGGGCCTCGGGGTCGGCGCCCTTGCGGTAGGCCGTCACGGCCGGTCCTCCCCGCCGGTTACCGCGAGCGCGTGGTCGACCAGAGGAGTCGTTCCCTCGGCGGGCGTGACCCGGAGCCCGTCGATGACCCCGTGCAGGGTCGCGTAGTCCTCACGGTGGCGGGCGGCGCCGATGGTGCCGGTGACGGTGATGCGCACGAGTCCTCCGTCCACCTCACGGCGAAGGAACCCGAAGAGACTGCTCGACAGCAGCGTCCCGGCAACGGGGTCGACGAAGCTGAGGTCGCGACCGAAGAAGGTGACCCCACCGATGGTCCGCGCGTAGACCTCACCCGTGGCCCCCTGGGGGCGCGCCGCGGCCGAGGCGGCGACGGCGTCGAGGTCGGTGCGGACCGAGTGCTCGGGCACCACCTCGTCGAGGGTGACGACGACGTTGGCCTTGAACTCCTCCTCGGGCAGCGGCCGGAGCGCCGCGAGCGCCGCGCCCTCCAGCTCGCTGACGGCCGGGACGGCCTGCCAGCCGTCGGGGACCCGGAGCTCCAGTGCCGGACGACCCGGGAAGAGCGCACTCGGGAACTCCATCGACGCCATGGGGACCCCCTGCCTGACCACCCCCTGGCGGTCGTCCTCGACGGGATGCCCCGTCTGGCGTGAGCGTACGTCCGTGCAGGTCAGCGCGGCGATGGGGAGAACTCCCCGGTCGGATGGCTCAGGCGGAGGTCTCGCGGGCGGCCCACCAGGCGATGAGCTTCTCCCGGGCGGCCTCCTTGCCGATCGGGCCGTCGTCGAGGCGGACCGACAGGAGGTAGTCGTACGCCTCGCCGAGCACGGGTCCGGGCCGGATGCCGAGCGCCTCGGCGATCTCGTTGCCGTTCAGCTCGGGCCGGACGCTGGCCAGCTCCTCCTCGGCGGCGAGCCGCTCGATGCGCCCCTCGAGGTCGTCATAGGCGCGCGAGAGCCGCTGTGCCTTGCGCACGTTGCGGGTGGTGCAGTCGGAGCGGGTCAGCCGGTGCAGGCGCGCGAGCAGCGGCCCGGCGTCGGTGACGTATCGGCGTACCGCGGAGTCGGTCCACTGGCCGTCGCCGTAACCGTGGAAGCGCAGGTGCAGCTCGACGAGGCGCGCGACCTGCTTGGTCGTGTCCTTGTCGAAGCGCATGGCCTTCATCCGCCGGCTCGTCAGCTTGGCGCCGACGAGCTCGTGGTGGTGGAAGGAGACGCCACCGCCGTCCTCGAAGCGACGCGTCGCGGGCTTGCCGATGTCGTGGAGGAGCGCGGCGAGGCGGAGCACGAGGTCGGGTCCGGGCACCGAGTCGGGCGGACCGTCGGCCGGCCCCTCGAGCCCGATCGCCTGCTCGAGGACGATGAGTGAGTGCTCGTAGACGTCCTTGTGGCGGTGGTGCTCGTCGAGCTCGAGACGCAGTGCCGGCAGCTCCGGCAGGAACACGTCGGCGAGGCCGGTGTCGACGAGGAGCGTCAAGCCCGCGCGCGGCCGCGGCGACAGGACGAGCTTGACGAACTCGTCGCGGACCCGCTCGGCGGAGATCATCGAGAGCGTGGCCGCGCGTTCGGTCATCGCCTCGCGCACCTCGGCTGCGACGTCGAAGCCGAGCTGCGCGGCGAAACGCGCCGCCCGCATCATCCGCAGCGGGTCGTCGGCGAACGACTCCTCCGGCGGGGCCGGCGTCATGAGCCGACGTGACACGATGTCGGACAGACCGCCGTGGACGTCGACGAACTCCAGGCTCGGCAGCCGGATGGCCATCGCATTGACGGTGAAGTCTCGGCGCACGAGGTCGCCCTCGAGACTGTCGCCGAACATGACCTCCGGCTTGCGCGACGTCCGGTCGTAGGTGTCGGCGCGGTACGTCGTGATCTCGATGACGAGCGCGCCCTTGCGCAGCCCGATGGTGCCGAAGTCGCGACCGATGTCCCAGTGGGCGTCGGCCCACCCCGCCACGACCCCCAGGATCGCCTCGGGCCGTGCGTCGGTGGTCAGGTCGAGGTCGGGCGACACCCGGTCGAGGAACGCGTCACGCACCGGGCCGCCGACGAGCGCCAGCTCGTGACCAGCAGCCGCGAAGCGCTGGCCGAGCTCGGTGAGCAACGGCAGGACGGGCGCGAGCCGCGCGACGGCCGCCCGCAGCAACGGGAGGCCGGCGTCGGCGGGCTCGGAACCACCGGAGACGGGCGTGTCGGGTCGATCGGGCACGCGCCCCAGCCTAGTGAGCCGTCCGGGCGCCCCCGACCGACCAGCGGCCGCGCGGCGACCCGGTGCACGCCACGGACAGGCCGTGCGCGCACCGTCCGCCCCGGGCTCCCCCAACGACGGGGGCCGTTCGCGCCGCGCCCGTTATGGTGGCGATGTGAGCGCGCAGACCGTCCCCAGCCCCGTGCCGGGGAGGCGGCTGCCCGCCGTGGAGGAACGCTCCGCCGGAGGCATCGTCGTCGACGTGCAGGAGGGCCTCGCACTCATCGCGATCATCGCCCGCCGCAACCGGGCGGGCCGCATCGAGTGGTGCCTGCCCAAGGGGCACGTCGAGCCCGGCGAGACCCTCGTCGAGACCGCCGCGCGCGAGGTCGCAGAGGAGACGGGCATCGTCGGCCGGGTGCTCGTCGAGCTCGGCACGATCGACTACTGGTTCGCGACGTCGACAAAGCGCGTGCACAAGTTCGTGCACCACTACCTGCTCGAGGCCACGGGCGGTGAGCTCTCCATCGAGAACGACCCTGACCACGAGGCCATCGACGTCGCCTGGATGCGGCTCGACGAGGTGCACCGCCGGCTGACCTTCCCCAACGAGCGCCGCATCGCCCAGGCGGCGTGGAACCGGCTGGCAGGGACGGCGTGATCCGCGCAGGGTCGCGGCGTCCGGGATCGAGAGGGCGCCGCGTGACCCGCCTCGCTCGGATGCTGACCGCCACTGTCGTCACCGTCGGGGCGCTCGGTCTGTCGGTGGGTGGCACGGTCACGACCTCCCTCGCGAGCGCGCGCGCCTCCACCGGCTCCGCGGCGCCGGAGCATGCCGCCGCGTCCCGGGTGTCCCCGACGTCCCGTCCCAGCGTGACGCCCGCCAAGGACGTCGCCGTCATCGTCCTGCGGACGATGACCCCGGCCGTCGTGCGCCCCGGCACCGACGTGACGATCACGGGCACGGTCACGGCACCGCTGACCGGTCCGCTGTCGTCGCCGGAGCTGCGGGTCGTGCGCGGAGACGGGACGATCATCAAGCGCGACGCCCTCGACGACTGGGCCTCCGGACGCTCCGAGACCTCCGGTGACACGGTCGCGACCACCGCCCTGCCGACCGTGGCCGCGGGCCAGACCCGCGCGTTCCGCACGACCGTGCCCTGGGAGCGGCTCCGGTCCGACGACCCCTTCGCGGCCCTGCCCGTCTCGGTCGAGGTGGTCCAGGAGGGGGCGAGCGAGCCCACCGGCAAGACCCGCACGTTCGTCGCGTGGAACAGCCGCAAGGAGTACGTCCCCCTCGAGGTCGCCACCCTCCTGCCCGTCACGCTCGACCCCGACATCGACCTCTTCTCGCGCGACGACGTCGCTCGACAAGCCGCCTGGGAGCGTGTCATCGGGCCGGGCTCGCGAGTGGCCCGGATCCTCGAGGGCACCCGCGGCCGGCCCGTCAACCTCGCCGTCGACCCGTCCGTGCTCGGTCCCGAGGCGACGACCGACCCCGGGACCGGTGGCCCGACGCCCACACCGTCGGGGAGCGGCACGTCGACCGGCACGCCGACACCCGGCGCGGGCTCCGGCACGTCGGCAGCAACCACCTCGCCGACCACCGCCGTGCCCACGACTCCGCCCACGGGTGAGCAGACCGGTCAGCCGACCGATCCGTCGACCGGCAACCCGTCGAACGCCGCGTCGGTCATCGAGGGCCTCGGTGACGACGTCGCCGCGCAGCTGCGCGGCCGCAGCGTGTGGTCCCTGCCGTACGCCGACGCCGACCTCGCCGCGACCGTCGGCACCGACCCGGCCAACTCCCTCGTGCGCGACCTCGTCAGCCGGGCGGCCACCCTGACCACTCGTCTCGGCCAGCCGGCACGGGCGGACATCGTGTGGCCCGTCGACGGGCTGCTGCCGGCCGGGCGCGAGCAGGGCATCAAGACGCTGCTGTCGGGGACGACGGTCAAGAAGCCCGCCGGCGTCGTGGTCAGCGCGGCCGCCGTCACGAAGGCGACGGCATACACCCCGACCGCCCGCAGGGCGACGGCCTCCGGGACCCGGCTGCTCGCGTACGACCCGCGCCTGTCGGCGCTGCTGCCCAGACGCGCCGACCCCAGCCCCGTCCTGTCGGTGCAGCGCTACCTCGCCGAGTCGCTCGTGCTCCTCGGCGAGCGCGCCGGCACCCCCCGGTCGGTGCTCGTCGTCGCGCCGCGCAGCTACGACCCCGACGCCGCAGGCCTCGCGACCTTCCTCGCCGCGGTCTCCAGCGCCCCGTGGCTCCAGTCGGTCGACGCCGCGTCGCTGCTCACCGACAGGGGCAACGACGTCGCCGCGCCGCAGACGAAACCCACGACACCCGTCTCGTCGGCAGCGCCTCGCCCGGTCCTCAACACCCGCCGGCTCTCCCAGATGGCCGACCAGCGCGACACCCTCCTCAGCGTCTCGTCGGTGCTGCGTGACGGGGATGCGTTCGAACGCACCTACCGCGAGGTCCTCGACGAGCTCGCGAGCGCGCGATGGCGCTACCGCCCGGGCTCCTGGGGCAACCTCGCGAACTCGGTCGCGAGCGACGTCCGGTCCGCGACGAGCGCGATCAAGGTCGCCTCGCGTGCCACGGTCAACCTGCTCGCAGAGACCGGCACGCTCCAGGTGACGATCGAGAACGGCCTCGACTACACGGTGCAGGACATCCGGCTGCGTCTCGCACCGAACAACCCACGCCTCCAGGTCATCGAGCAGCCCGGTCCGATCACGATCGGGCCCTCGTCGCGCACCAACGTGCCCGTGGAGGTCGCGGCGGTCGCCGCCGGGCGGGCCGAGATCCGGGCCTTCCTCACCACCGCCGACGGCACCCAGATCGGGTCACCCGCGACGATCAAGGTCTCGGCCAACCCCATCGACGGGGCCATCTACTGGGTCGGCGGCATCCTCGTCGGCCTCGTCCTGCTGTTCGGTGTCGTGCGCGCCATCGTCAAGGGCACGTCGCGTGTCGACGAGATCGCGGACATCGAGGCGGTCACCGCGGCCCACGAGGCGCTCGGCGATTCGGAGGACAGGGATCGCCGCTGACTCGGCCTAGGATGGGCCCCGAGCCACGAATCCACGCACGACGACCGGACGAGGGAGGGTGACGCACGTGCAGGGAGTCGGACCCGGATCCGTCCTGGGCGGCCGCTATGCGGTGACGCTGCGCACCTCCGAGGGCACCCACCACGAGCGCTGGCGCGCCAACGACCACACCCTCGAGCGCGAGGTCGTGCTCGTCTGCTTTCCCGCCCGCTCGTCCGTCGCCGCCCCCGCGCTCGACGCTGCCAGACGCGCGGCGGGCGTCGAGGACTCACGCCTCGTCCGCGTGCTCGACGTCGGGTCCGACCAGGGCGTCGGCTTCATCGTCGAGGAGCCCCTGACCGGTGCCGTGCCGCTCTCCCACCTGCTGCAGGGCGGCGGTCTGTCCCCCGACGAGGTGCGCCGCCTCACCGGAGAGGCCGCGACGGCCCTCGACAAGGCCGGCCACCGCGGGCTGCACCACCTCGCCCTGACCCCGAGCACGGTCCTGCGCATGCCCGGCGGGGAGGTCAAGGTCCGCGGCCTCGCCACCGAGGCCGCCCTCACCGACGCCGACCTCCTCTCCGACGAGCAGGCCTCTCGCGCCGACGCCGTCGGCCTCGTCAAGATCGCGTATGCCGGGCTGACCGGTCGCTGGCCCATGGTGGCCGTCGACGGTGGCCTGGTCCCCGCAGGTGCGCCTGTGGGCCTGGAGCCCGCGCCGACGATCGTCGGAGGCGTGGCCGCGCCCTCCGAGATCGCCGTGGGCGTGCCCAACGACCTCGACCTCATCTGCCGGATGACCCTGTCCGGCGGCGGGCGCGGACCGGTGTCGCCCGGTGACCTGGCCCTGCAGATCGCCCCCTGGCCGTCCGAGCCGCCCGCGTCCGACGGCGCGACCGGCATCGGGCTGCGCAGCCGGGAGGAGCTCGAGCCCACGCGTGTCCTACCGGCCGTGGGGACCACCGGGGCGGCAGGAGCCGCCGGGACGGGCCTTCGTGCGGATGCCGCCGCCGGCCTGCCGGGTGACCCGTCGAGCCAGTCCGACACGTCCTTCTTCGACCAGGTCTCCGAGGCACCGCCGGGACCGTCCGTGGCGTCCGGTGACCAGCCGTCGCGCGGCGCGGGCGACGCGACCGAACGCATCTCCGGCGGTCTCGCGGCCGCCGGCGCCGCGGCCGCAGGGGTGGCTGGGTCGATCGGCGACAAGGTCGGCTCGTTCGCGCGCGCCGCGGCCGACAAGGCGGCCGCTCGCGCTGCCGAGCGCCGATCCGCGCACGACGACGACTTCGAGGGCGAGGAGATCGCCCTCGCCGACGCCCTCGAGGAGGCCCCGACCACGGGCCTCGAGCCGCCGCTGCCGGTCTTCGGCCGGGACGTCCCCGAGTCCCCGAGCGGCGCCCAGTCCCGCATCGCCCTCGCGATCGTCGGGGTCCTCGTCCTCGTCGCGCTCTTCATCGGCATCAACAACGTCGCGAAGATCGGCCAGCACGACGGTCCCGCCCAGGCGGTGACCGTCACCCGGACCCGCCCGCCGAGCACGTCGCAGCAACAGCCCAGCACGTCCACGCAGGCCCCCACGTCGACGACGCAGGCCCCGTCGGCCGCCCCCGTCGAGATCACGGGTGGCACGGGCTTCGACCCGGAGGACGGCAACGAGGCCGACCAGAACGTCAAGAACGTCTACGACGGGTCCGACGACGACGGCTGGCGGTCACGCTGGTACGGCACGCCCTCGTACAACGGCAACAAGGATGGTGTCGGGGTCCTGCTCGAGCTGAGTGCACCGACCGCCGTCAAGGAGGTCGAGCTCGACCTCCCCGCCGCCCAGAACGTCACCGTCTACGCCACCGACTCCGACTCGACCGACTCGCTCGACGGGGCCCAGGAGGTCGGCTCGATGAAGGACGCCGAGGGCCGGGTCACGATCAAGGCCGAGGAGACCCTCGAGCCCGCGAGCCGGATCATCGTCCTCGTGACCAAGGCCGGCGAGGCCGAGTCCGACGGCCGCTACCGCGCACAGATCAACGAAGTGACGGTGCGCTGACCGATGAACCCGGGGGTTGCCGCCCCGATCGCCGAGCTGAGCGACCGGGAGCTGTTGGCACTGCATGTCGCCGGTGACGACCACGCCTTCGCCGAGCTGTTCCGCCGGCACAAGGACCGCATGTGGGCGGTCGCGCTGCGCACGGTTCGCGACCCCGAGCTCGCCGCCGACTGTGTGCAGGACGGCTTCATCGCTGCCTTCCGCAGGGCCGACTCCTTCCGCGGCGAGGCGGCCGTCACGACGTGGCTGCACCGCATCGTCGTCAACGCCTGCCTCGACCGGCTCCGCCGCCGCAAGCCGACCACCGAGCTGCCGGAGTACGAGCTCGCCGACCGGCACGACCACCACGCCTCGACCGAGGTGCGCCTCGACATCCAGGAGGCGCTCGCCAGGCTGCCCGAGGGCCAGCGCGCCGCACTCGTGCTCGTCGACATGCACGCCGTGCCCGTCGCCGAGGCCGCCGTGATCCTCGGGGTCGCGGAAGGCACGATCAAGTCACGATGCGCCCGAGGTCGGGCGGCGCTCGCGCAGCACCTGGGGCTCACGCCGGGCCTGCGCCCCGTGCATGAGGACTGACCTCGAGGACGTCGAGGACTGACACCACTGGTGGCGGGTGCTGCGGGTGGGCCGGCCGCGAGGGTTCAGCGTGCCGAGTGGGTAGGCAGCGTCCGACGGCGCGGCGAACCTGCGCCGGGTGCCGAGGATGATGGTTGAATCCGGTGGAACCCGACGGCCACAGGGGGCCGTCGAACCCTTGGCGTCCGGCATACCTCTGCCAGCCCGTACGACCACTGCACGCACTGCCCGAAGGACCACATCCGTGGACGAGTCCGCGCACACCCCTGACCACGACCGGCCGACCGGCGACCCCGCAGAGCAGGAGACCCTCCCGACCGTTGCGCCGCGCCCCGGCATCGCCGACGAGCCCGAGATCGAGGATGCCGGGCCCGAGCCGCACCTCGACCCCGAGGTCGAGGCCCGGGTGCAGGCGCTGCTCGCCGAGGCCTCGGACCCCGGACCCATGCCCGACGCAGTCGCCGACCGCATCTCCACTGCCCTGCTCGACGCCGCCCGGCTGCGCGTCGACCCCGGGCCCCTCGTCCCGGGCGCGCCCGGGTCGTCGACGGTCTCCGACACCCACAGCACGGGCCACACCGGCGGTTCCGTGCTCGCCATGCCCTCGCGCGCCGACCGACCCAAGCCGATCTATCTCGCTGCCGCGATCGCCGCCGCGGCAGCGGTCGTCGCAGTCGGAGCGTCCGCACTGCACGTGACCAAGCGCCCCAACGGCGCTGCCGTCGTCGGCGACAGGTTCACCTCCGGTTCGACCCGCCCGACCCCGGCGCCCAGCACGAACGGCGGACTCCACATCCAGCTCAGCACGACGGCCTACGACGAGACCAACCTCGCCTCCGAGGCGCGGCAGCTGCTGGAACACCCCGGACAGCCCATCCGCGACCTCGCGGCCGAGGCGCCCTCGATCGGCCCAATCGCGACGCCGATCGGCCTCGAGTCGTGCCTCGAGGCCATCGGAGCCCTCGACGCTGCGAGCCCCGCCCCCGAGGCCGTCTCGGCCGACCTCGCGACCTACGACGGCCGGCCCGCGGTGGTCGTGGTCGTGACCCGCAGCGGCGTCAGCACGGCCTGGGCGGTCGAGCGCAGCTGCACCACCGGCTCTCCCGGGGTGCTCAAGGACGCCACGCCCGTCCCGTGAGCCTCACCAGGGCCCTGTCTTCACACGCTCTCGCGCCTCACGAGCGCCGGTCCGCGCCCTGACGGGCGCGGGAACAACGACCGCCTAGGATCGGTTGAGGCCTATGCGGCTCGCGGCCTCCCGCGGCACCGGCGTCCGCCGGCAACCCTGGGGGCGAGCTCGCACGACACGAGAGCGTTACGAGGAGCAGCCCACATGTCCGACGTCCGCAACGTCATCATCATCGGCTCAGGCCCCGCGGGCTACACCGCGGCCGTCTACGCCGCACGCGCGAACCTCGCGCCCCTCGTCTTCGAGGGCGCCGTGACCGCCGGCGGCGCGCTGATGAACACGACCGAGGTCGAGAACTTCCCCGGCTTCACGGACGGCATCCAGGGCCCCGACCTCATGGACGGCATGCGTGCGCAGGCCGTCCGTTTCGGCGCCGAGATCGTGACCGACGACGTCACCTCGGTCGACCTCACGGGCGACATCAAGACCGTGACCGACGGCGAGGGCACCGTCCACCGCGCCAAGGCCGTCATCCTCGCGATGGGATCGGCCTACCGCGAGCTCGGACTGCCCCGCGAGAAGGAGCTCTCCGGCCACGGCGTCTCGTGGTGTGCGACGTGCGACGGCTTCTTCTTCCGGGACCAGGACATCGCCGTGGTCGGTGGTGGCGACTCCGCCGTCGAGGAGGCGACCTTCCTGACGAAGTTCGCGCGCAGCGTGACGATCGTGCACCGCCGCGACGAGCTGCGCGCGAGCAAGATCATGGCCGCGCGTGCTTTCGCCAACGACAAGATCCGGTTCGCCTGGAACTCCGAGGTCGCCGAGCTCCACGGCGAGGGCAAGCTCGCGGGCGTCACGCTGCGCGACACCGTCACGGGCGAGACGCGCGAGCTCGCGATCACCGGCCTGTTCGTCGCGGTCGGCCACGATCCGCGCAACGAGCTCATCAAGGGTGTCGTCGAGACCGACGACGCCGGCTACGTCATCGTGCAGGGTCGTTCGACCCGCACCAACCTGCCCGGTGTCTTCGCCTCCGGTGACCTCGTCGACCACACCTACCGCCAGGCCATCACCGCCGCCGGCACCGGCTGCGCGGCCGCGCTCGACGCCGAGCACTACCTCGCCGCGCTCGAGGACGCCGGTTCACCGGCCGAGGCCGCCGCCGAGGCGGCCGCCATCGACGAGACCGACTCGGGCGAGATCCTCGACCCCCGTGCCACCGTCGGCGCCGACGCCTAACCTCGAACCAGCCACCCCACCCAGCCACCTCACCCAGCCCCGCCGCACACCGAGAAGGAATCTCCATGGCACTGAAGAACACGACCGACGCCACCTTCGCCGACGACGTCCTCATGAGCGAGAAGCCCGTGCTCGTCGACTTCTGGGCGACGTGGTGCGGCCCGTGCCGCAAGGTCGCCCCGATCCTCGAGGAGATCAACGAGCAGTACGGCGACAAGATCGAGGTCGTCAAGCTCGACACCGACGCCAACGTCGACACGGCCGCCCGCTACGGCGTCGTGTCGATCCCGACGCTCAACGTCTACGTCAAGGGCGAGGTCGTCAAGACGATCGTCGGCGCGCACCCGAAGCCGAAGCTCCTTCGTGAGCTCGAGGAGTTCATCGCCTGACCAGGCTCGCCGAAGAGGTGGCACCGTTACCGGTGCCACCTCTTCGCCGTACTACGCTGCTTGACGGCGCCCGACTGCTCCGGCCGACGCAGAGCCCCACCGCGACTCCGACCGGAGCCCCTCCCCACGAAGGAGCCGAGATGACCCCACCGCAGTCAGTCGTGCTCCGGCGCGGCGACTCAGGCCCGGCCGTGGCCGCCGTGTGCGAGCGGCTCGTGCTGTCCGGCGACCTCCCGGGCGGGCCTGGCCACACGGATGGCTTCGGCGAGCCGGTCTACGACGAGCGCGTCGAGCAGGCCGTCAAGTCGTTCCAGCAGCGGCGCGGCCTCATCGTCGACGGCGTCGTCGGACGGTCGACGTATGCCGTGCTCGACGGTGCGCGGTGGGCGCTCGGTGACCGGGTGCTGCGCTACGTCCCCGAGCACTTCGTCGAGGGCGACGACGTCGTGGCGCTGCAGACGCGCCTCGCCGAGCTCGGCTTCACACCGGGCAAGGTCGACGGGTTGCACGGCCCCAACACCGATGCGGCGTTGCGCGCGTTCCAGGCGGCGGTGGGCATGACCCCGGACGGCACCGTCGGGCCGGAGACGATGCGCGCGTTCGCCGGCTTGCGCCGCTCGGTCAGTGGCGGCTCGGCCAACGCCCTGCGCGAGCGGGAGCAGATCCGGCGCAGCGGCTACAGCCTCAGCGGGCGCACCATCGTGCTCGACGCGGGCCACGGAGGCGCCGACTCGGGCGCCGAGGGGCACGGCGGGCTCGTGGAGTCGCGCCTCGCGCTCGACCTCGCCCGCCGCGTCGAGGGCCGGCTCTCAGCCCACGGTGTGAGCGTCGTCTTCACCCGCACCGAGACCACCGAGGGCGGCAGCGACGAGGAGCGCGCCTCGTTCGCCAACTCGTGCGACGCCGACCTCGTGATCAGCCTCCACACCGACCATGCGGAGTCCGGCTCGGCCCACGGCGCCGCTACGTACTTCTATGGCCATCCCGACAGCCATGGACGGGCCGACTGGTCGGTCGTCGGTGAGCATTTCGCCGACCTGCTGCTGCGGGAGGTCGTGGCCCGCACCGGGCTCACCGACTGCCGCTCCCACGCGCGCACGTGGCCGCTGCTGCGTCGCACGCGGATGCCAGCCGTGCGCCTCGACTTCGGCTACCTCAGCCACGAGGGCGACGCGAAGGCCCTGGCAGACCCGTACACGCTCGACCACATCGCAGAGGCTGTCGTCGTGGCCCTCCAGCGTGTCTACCTCGGCGAGTCCGACACGGCTCGCACCGGGGTGCTGCGCCTCGACGACCTGCGCCGTCACCTCGAGACGATGCGCGCTCAGCAGGTGCGAGCCGGGCGGACGGTCGGCTGAGCCCGACCCGCGGCCAGAGGCCCCGGCGTCCTCAGGCGCGGTCGGTCACGCTGGCGTGGCTCGACCCGTTCGGGTGCGTCTCGGGCACCGGCCGCACGCCGGGGACCCGGGCGAGGACCCGCGCGACCGCCGCGGCGGCCTCGTCGCGGAGCGTGACGACCGTGCGCAGCTCGATGCGCAGCCGCGGATAGGCGGGGTGGTCACGCTCCACACGGAAGCCGACCTTCTCGAGGAAGGCGACGTCGAGCACGCACGAGTGCCGCGACACCGCGAGCGGGCGGGCCGCGACGACCTCGAGCGAGCGGGCTCGGTGTCGCAGGGCGTCCTTGGCCGCTGACTGCACGAGGACCTTGCGCAGCCCGCCGCCGGCATACGGCGGCGTCATGACGGCGGTGACCAGCATGAGCGTGGAGGGGTCGGACGGCGACGTCGCGAAGGCCGCGAGGCGCGCGACATGGCGGGCCGGCGCGACGAGGACGTGGCCGGCCGGCTGTCCGTCGACATAGGCAACGCGGCCTGGCGGCCCCCAGTCCGCCGTCACGGTCTCGACCCAGTCGGCGAGCTGCTCGAGCGGCTCGCGCGGGTCGGAGTGCCCGTTGCGCGGGACCGTCTGCCAGAACGTGCACGGCGCGCACGGCCCGACGAGGTCGCCGACGCGGTCAGGCGTCAGGGGGCGCAGCTCACGCATCACGCCTCCTCGATCCCTGCATGTTCCCCATTCTCACCTCACGAGTCGACATCGGCACCACCAGCAGAGCCACCGTCGTGTCGTGGAGCCGAACTAGGGTGGCGGCATGAGTGAGCCCGGCACCTACGTCGAGAAGAGCTTCAAGCGCGACACCAACTACATCACGACCCGCATCACCGCCGACGGACGCGACGGCTTCCCCGTCGAGGCCGGGCGCTACCGCCTCGTCGTGGCCCGCGCCTGCCCGTGGGCCAACCGCGCCATCATCGTGCGACGCCTGCTCGGCCTCGAGGGCGCCCTGTCGATGGGGATCTGCGGGCCGACCCACGACAAGCGCAGCTGGACGTTCGACCTCGACCAGGGCGGGCTCGATCCCGTGCTCAAGATCCCGCGCATCCAGGACGCCTATCTCAAGCGTGACCCCGACTACCCGCGCGGCATCACCGTGCCGGCGCTCGTCGACATCCCGACCGGCGCGGTCGTGACGAACGACTTCAAGCAGATCACCATCGACCTCGAGACGCAGTGGCGCGAGTTCCACCGGGACGGCGCCCCGGACCTCTACCCCGAGGCCCTCGCCGACGAGATCGAGGCTGTGAGCGAGCCGATCTACCGCTACGTCAACAACGGCGTCTACCGGTGCGGGTTCGCCGGCACGCAGCAGGCCTACGAGAAGGCCTACCGCAGGCTCTGGGAGCACCTCGACCTGTTGGAGGATCGGCTCAGGACCCGCCGCTACCTCGTCGGCGAGCACGTCACGGAGGCCGACGTGCGGCTGTTCACGACCCTCGTGCGCTTCGACCCCGTCTACCACGGTCACTTCA
This sequence comes from Terrabacter sp. GCM10028922, assembly GCF_042666095.1. NCBI lineage: Bacteria > Bacillati > Actinomycetota > Actinomycetes > Micrococcales > Intrasporangiaceae > Terrabacter > Terrabacter sp. GCM10028922. The sequence continues at coordinate 393,649 of NZ_JBHTFG010000010.1, forward strand.
AGTGCAACCGCAGCAAGCTCACCGAGATGCCCGTCCTGTGGGCCTACGCGCGCGACCTCTTCCAGACGCCGGGCTTCGGCGACACCGTCGACTTCACGCACATCAAGCGGCACTACTACGTCGTGCACCAGGACGTGAACCCCACTGGCGTCGTCCCGCTCGGCCCGGCGCTCGAGAGCTGGGCAACACCTCATGGGCGTGAGGAGCTCGGTGGCTACCCCTTCGGCGACGGCACTCCCCCCGGTCCGCCGCGAGAGGTGGTGCCTCCGGAGCACAACCCGGCCCTCGGGCTGCTCTAGACGACGGAGCCGGGTCTCCTGCCCCGCGCCGTCGGGTTTCCCTGTGGTCCAAGGAGCCCCGACGGCAGACGGCGGACTGGTGACCCAGCTCGCGGACGGTCAGGCCCGGAAGAAGTCGGCGAGCACCGGGGCGAGTGTCGCGGCCGGCACCTGGTGGAACTCACCCGGGAGCTCGACAGCGGTTGCGTTCGGCAGGGCGTCGGCGACGACCTGCGCTGCGTCGTGCAGCCACGGCATCTGGGTGCCGCTGCTGCAGACCGAGAGGAACGGGATCGTCACCCTGGCGAACGTGTCCTCGGGGATGCTCTGGTCATCGCCGCCGAGGCAGAGGCCGTCGTACCTCACCGTGTAGGTGAGCGAGAGCATCGGCTCCCACATGAGGGTCCCCTTCATGCCGTCGACCATCTCGGCCGGCATGCCGACGACGACGTTGTTGAAGTAGCGAAGGATGCCCTCACGGTCCCCGGCGGCCTCGAAGCGCTCGAGCGTGCCGATGTAGTCGTCGGGTGCCGGCGGCCAGCCCTCGGTGCGATACGGCACCTCGATGGCGGCGGCCTTGGCGAGCCGTGCCTCCGCGGCAGCGGCCTGGATGACGAGAGCGCCGCCGGAGGAGACCCCGAACGCATAGGCGGGAGAGCCGGTTTCGCCAGCAGCCTCCAGGACGGCGGTGATGTCCTCGACCTCGCGGGCGACGGCATACGGCTTGGTGTCCCCGCTGTCGCCCCGGCCGCGCCGGTCGTACGTGACGCCGGTGAGGCCATGCTCGCCGAGCGCCTGCGCGAGATCACGGAAGGCGCCCCGATCGCAGAACGCGCCGCCGACGACGAGGGCCACGGGTCCGGAGCCGTACGCCTCGTAGGCGATGGTCGTGCCGTCCGCGGACGTGGCGTGCGCAACGGTGGTGATGGTGTCGGGCTTGGTGCTCATCAGGGTGCTCCTCTGGTGCGTGGTGCGGGCTGCTGTCACCTCAATGTCGAACGACGGGGCCGGCTCTCGACATTTCGAATCTCGAAACATCCCGTGCGACGCTCAGCGCTTCGTCGAGAAGACGGTGCGGCGTTCCTCCTCCGGAACCGTCGCCATGAACTCGACGACCGCCTCGCTGAGGCTCGGCCACGTCGGGTGCTGCTCGACCGGAGCGACCGTGCCGACGACCGAGTCGTCGTGCACCTCGATGAGATTCCACGACTGCGGCCCGTCGACACCCATGAGCAGGTCGCGCGGGGCGCCGACGTCGTCGACGTAGCTCACCCCACCCGCCACGAAGACCGGGATGGCGCCCAGCATGCCGAAGCTCGTCACGTGCAGGTGCCCGCTGAGAATCGCCCGCACGTCGGTGCCCTCCAGTGCCGAGCGCAGCCGCTCGACGTCGTCGAAGTCGAGCAGCTGCATGACCGGTGACCGGTAGGTGATCGGCGCGTGGTGGGTCACGAGGATCGTGCCGTGCTCTGCCGGCGACGCGAGTTGCCTTGCGAGCCAGTCGTACTGGTCGTCGGAGAAGCCGCCGTGGTGGAAACCGGGCACGGCCGAGTCGATGTCGATGATCCGCAGCCCGTTGACGACCGTGACGGTGTCCTGAGGCTCGTCGGTGTCGCGTCCGTAGAGCTCACGGGCGAGTGGTCGCCGCTCGTCGTGGTTGCCGCCGGTCATGATGAGCGCAGCCCCCAGGCGCTCGGCGACGGGCTCGACCATCTGGCGCAGCAGCGCGTACGCCTCCGGCTGGGCGCTGTCGGTGAGGTCGCCGGAGAGCACGATCGCGTCAAAACGCTCCCCCGAGCCCTCCACCTTCTCCAGCGCCCCGCGGAACTTCGCCACGGTGTCGATGTGCCCCTGGAGCAGGCCCGGCCCGGCGATGAGGTGCATGTCGGACAGGTGGGCGATGACATGAGTCGGCGCCGGCCGGCTCCCCGTGAAGACCATGGCGCCAATGTATGCCGGCGGGCCCGCTCGAGCGCGCCGTCATCGCCCTCGGCGAGGTGGGACGCTGGACCTCGGAGGTGGTTCCCGTGCCGATCCCGGCCGCGGTCACGCGCTTCAACAAGGCGGTCCTCAACAAGGCGGTCGTCCATCTCGGCGGGCACGGCTGGTTCGTCGAGCTCGAGCACGCCGGCCGCCGCTCCGGGCAGACCTACCGGGTGCCTCTCATGGCCTTCGACGGTGGCGACGTCGTGACCATCGCGCTCACATACGGTCCTGGCGTCGACTGGCTCGCCAACCTCCGTGCCGCCGGGGGCGGTCGCATGCACCTCCGGTCCGAGCTGCTGAGCCTGGGCACGCCGCGCGACCTTCCCGAGGAGGAGGGACGGTCCCGGATGCCGCAGCCGCCGAGGGCCCTGCTACCGGTGCTCGGTTGCCACGACTACGTCGAGATCCCGGTGTTGACCCGCGTCCCCTTCGCGAGGTGGTGAGCCGAGTCATTCTGTCGCTCAGTCGTTTTCGGCGGTCTGGTTCCGGTCGTCAGTGGCGGACCTGGCAGGCCGGGCACCAGTAGAGGGTGCGTCCCGACACCTGGGTGTCCCGGACCGGCGCGCCGCACCGGGGACAGGCCTCACCAGTGCGCTTGTAGACGAGGAACCGTCGCTCGAACGTGTCACCGAGTCGTTCGCCCGTGAGCCGGCGGGTGATCTCTCGCGAGCGGCCGGACCGGCGGGCCCGGCTCGCGGCGGCTACCTGGTCGGGCATCGTGATGATCTGGGAGAACGTCCTCCCGAGCGGCATGAGGAGCACGAGGTCCTGCCAGATCTGCTGCCACGTCGTCGGGTCGAGCTCGCGCCCTGGGGTGAACGGGTCGACCGCGATCCGGTGCAGCACCTCGCAGCGGTAGACGTTGCCGACACCAGCAACGACGGACTGGTCCATCAAGAGTTCACCGATCCCCTTGCGGGACTTGGTGATTCGTGCCATGGCGGCCTCCGTTCGCTGGGCACGCCGAAGCGGGTCAGGGCCGAGCGTGGAGATGATCTCGCGCTGTCGGGCTCGGTCGACGAGCGTGCAGATCATCGGGCCGCGCAGGTCCGCCCAGTGTTCGGGCCCGACGAGGCGCAGCCGTACGGCTCCCACCGGGGACGGTAGCGGCATACCCCCGAGGGGTTTGACGGCGAACTGTCCGATGAGCCCGAGGTGCACGTGGAGGGTCACCGCCCCGATCTCGACGAAGAGGTGCTTGCCCCACGCCTGGGCGCGCTCGAGCACCTGTCCGTCCAGGTGCTCGGCGTCGGCTGCGAACCGGCCCTGTGGGCTCATGGCCTCGATGCGGTGGCTGCGGAAGGCTCGCTCCAGGCGATCGGCCAACGCGTGGATGGTGTGTCCCTCGGGCATCCTCGTCCTCTTCGTCCCTTGTCCGCCGGCCCCGCCGCCCCGAAGCCGCAGGACCGATCCTGCCCGACGTCGAACCTCGACAACTGGCAGGGGTCCCCCAGCGGACCCGCAGGTCAAGGCCGGGATGCCGGGTTACCGTGGAAGCGAGCACGATCAGGGGTGCGGGGCAGGTACGCACGCCACGGGACCAGGGATTGCCGCATGAGTGACACCGCGCGCCTCGTGGCCGATCCGTCGGCCACCGACCGTCAGTCCGCGACGATGCGACGACCTGCGCCGAGCTGGGCCGCGTTCGCCGCCGCCCTCATCGTCGGGACTCTCGCCACGGGAGTCCTGCTGCAGGTCTTCCACCCGTTCATCCGGCACGACGACTGGACGTCCACCCTTCCAGGTGACGCACCCGGCTCGGTAGGGCAGTTCGCCCGGAACCGGTTCGAGGGGCGTTGGCTCAACACCGTCTACTGGGTCCTCGTCGGCCAGTGGACCTCGATCGTCGTCGCGTCGGTCGTGTTCTTCGCGGCACACTGCGCCTTCACGTGCGGGTTCGTCCGCCTGTTCCGCCTGCGGCACCCCGGCGCCATCTTCTGCGCGACGCTCGCGGCGTTCGTCTCGCCGATCTGGGTGCGGCTGACGTACTGGCCCGGCACGCTGTCGGCGTCCATGATCGTCGCCGCCACGTCCGCGTGGACGCTCCCGTGGGCAAGACGTAGGCGGCTCACCCTGGTGGCATGGCTCCTGCTCTTCGTCGTTCTGTCAGTCCTCTCTTACCCACCCGTCGCCGCGCTCGTCTTCCTGTGCCTCGTCGTCAGTGAGCTGCGGTCCCGCGTACGCCGGCTCGCCCTGCTCGCCGCCGGTTTCGTTCTCGCGTACGGCGTCGGAGTCCTGGCCGTGTACACCTTCAACTGGCTCGCGTTCGGCGACTTCGGGCTCACGATCTCCGCGTGGCGCGGGCCCAACCCCCTGGTCAGCCTCGAGACCCTGGCCGAGAACGTCACACGCTACGGCCGCCAGTTCGCCAACGTCTCCCGGGTGCTCGGCTGGGCCGGCGTGATCTCACTGGTGTGTCTCGTCTGGGCGGTCCTCGACGCGTCCATCCGCCGGCTCGCCCTCGTGGCGCTGGCGGGCGTTGCGGTCGTCGTCGGCCTCGAGGCCGCCCTGACCATCTACTCCGGCGTCGTCGCCGGCCCGCGCGCGTCGCTATGGTCCTGGCCCGCGGCGTTCTTGCCAGCCATCTTGCTGCTCAAGGGAATTGGCGTGTCCCGCCGCATCGGGGTGGTGGCGCTCGTGGGCATGGCGGTCGTGGGTGGCGTCGCCTGGCGCAGTGACCTGGGCGAGCACCAGCAGACACGGGTGCAGTACGACGCGATCGTCGCCGACGTGGCCTCCGTCGCGGCCGAACACCCCGCTGACCGGGTGGTCATGTGGATGGAGCCGCAGCTGCGCAAGTCACCGGCGGGCAACATGACGGCAGTGACCATCCAGCAGATGCTCTACGACCAGCGCGGCATCTACCCCCGCTGGTGCAAGCCGCTCGCGTGCGAGTCGATCGCCGAGGCGGTCGCGCAGCAGCCGAAGGCCGACGTGCTGCGCGTCGACGGGCTCACCGTCGTGCGACTCCCCCAGCCCCCCAGGTGGTTGTGACGCAGGGCGGCGATCAGTCGCGGCCCGGGCTCGCCATGCCCATGAGGCCGAGGATGCGTCGGAGGTCCTCCATCGAGGCGAACTCGACCGTGATCTTGCCCTTGCGCTGGCCGAGCGCGATCGCGACCCGGGTCTCGAGGTGGTCCGACAGGCCGGACGTGAAGTCGTCGAGCTGTGGGTGGCGGCCACCGGCGCGGGGACGCCGCGGCTTCGGGGCGTCGTTGCCCTCGCCCAACGCCACGAGCTCCTCCACGTTGCGCACCGACAGCCCCTCGGCGACGATCCGTTGTGCCATGCGCTCCATGGCTCCCCCGTCGGCCATGCCGAGCAGGGCACGAGCGTGGCCCGCACTCAGCACGCCGGCGGCCACGCGACGCTGCACGAGCGGCGGCAGCTTGAGCAGGCGCAGCGTGTTGGAGATCTGGGGACGAGAGCGCCCGATGCGGGTGGCCAGCTCCTCGTGCGAGCACCCGAAGTCGTCGAGCAGCTGCTGGTAGGCCGCGGCCTCCTCGAGCGGGTTGAGCTGGCTGCGGTGCAGGTTCTCCAGGAGCGCGTCGCGAAGGAGGTCGTCGTCGCTCGTGTCCTTGATGATCGCCGGGATGACTCCCAGGTCAGCCGCCTCGGAGGCCCGCCAGCGACGCTCGCCCATGATGAGCTCATAGGTCTTGCCCTCGGCATCCTCGAGCTGGTCGGCCGGGATCCGGCGTACGACGATCGGCTGGAGCACGCCGATCTCTCGGATCGAGTGCACGAGCTCGGCCATGTGATCCTCGTCGAACACCGTGCGGGGCTGCTTCGGGTTCGGTCGAATGGAGTCGATGTCGATCTCGGCGAACTCGGCACCTGGGACGACGGCCAGTCCGCTGCCGTCCGCCGCATCGACCGTCCCTGCCGCTGCGGCGTCGGTGCGCGAGACGGCCTCGGCTGCGAGGGGTGCGCCGTCACCAGTGGCAGGCGCACCGGATGCCTGCACCGGCCGGTGAGACCCGTTCGCCCCGTCAGGAGCGGAGGCCCCCTCGACAGGGTCGCTGGCGGGCGCGACGGGCTCGGCCTGCTTCTGCTCGGTGAAGAAGACGTCCACGGGTCGGCCGGCGCCTCCGCTCGGTGCGCTCGGGATGAGTGCCCCGAGGCCTCGACCCAGTGCTCGACGCTTCTCCGCCATTCGCCAACCCCTTGCCGTCACCGACGCGGCCATCGCGTCCGGCGCTCAGTCTAGGTGCTTGCCCGGCCGCCGACGTGCAGCGGCAGCCGGATGTCGTTGCCGTTGAAGGTGGCTCGGAGGGATGCGGTCTGGTGTTTCACGTGAAACAGCCGGATATTCTGTGTTTCACGTGAAACGGAAGAGTCCTGAACCGTCGTGTTGCCGGCGGGGTGTTGACAGCCAGATCCGCAGCTCAGCCCTGCAGGACAGGACCACAAGGGCGGTCACGTTTCACGTGAAACGGGATCGCCACCTCGTGGTGACGGTCCCGCTAGGACGATGCCTCGTGGACCACGCCCGGTCAGGTGCGGCCGGCTGCACCTCGGTCGGCGATCTCGCCCGCGGCCTCGAGGTACGCGAGAGCCCCGCTGCTCGCGGGGTCGTACGTCATGACCGTCTCGCCGAAGCTCGGCGCCTCCGAGACGCGGACCGACCGCGGGACCGTTGTGCGCAGCACCTCTTCCGGGAAGTGCTCGCGCACCTCGTCCGCCACCTGTGCCGACAGGCGCGTGCGCCCGTCGTACATGGTCAGCAGGATCGTCGAGACGTGGAGCGAGGGGTTGAGGTGCACCCGCACGAGGTCGATGTTCTTGAGCAGCTGCGAGAGACCCTCGAGGGCGTAGTACTCGCACTGGATCGGGATGAACACCTCACTGGCCGCCACCATGGCGTTGACGGTCAGCAGGCCGAGGCTCGGCGGGCAGTCGATGAGGATGTAGTCGAACTCGTGCCCCTGCTCCCCCGCAGCGGCGATCGCCTTCTGCAGCCGCGACTCGCGCGCGACGAGAGAGACGAGCTCGATCTCCGCGCCGGCAAGGTCGATGGTGGCCGGGGCGCAGAAGAGGTTCTCCACCGTCGTGCACGGCTGGATCACGTCAAGCAGCTTGGTGCCGTCCACGAGCACGTCGTAGATCGAAGGAACCTCGGCGTGGTGGTCGATGCCCAGGGCAGTGCTCGCATTGCCCTGAGGATCGAGATCGATGACAAGGGCCTTGAGACCGGCCTGTGCGAGGGCCGCCGCGATGTTCACGGTCGTCGTCGTCTTGCCGACGCCGCCCTTCTGGTTGGCCACGGTGAGCACCCGCGGCGAGGTGGGCTTCGGGAACCGACGTCCGGTCAGCTGGATGCGTCGACGAGCGTTCTCGGCAAGCTCGCGCGCCAGGGGGGTGTCGTCCCCCGGAGTGGGGATGGCTGCGGCAAGGGCATCCCGGTCGGCCCGGTCGGCCCGGTCGGCGTGATCGACGCGATCGGCGGGCTGGCTCGCCTCCGGCGGTGCCGTGGAGGCGAGGGGTGCCGATCCGTCCCCGGCGTGCTCGTCCACAATGTTGTCCCCAGCCTCGGACGAGGCCGTTCTCCGTTCAAGAGCGCTGAATTCGGACGCCTCGTCCACGGCGTTGTCCACAGGCTCCTCGCTGGCTTCCCCCGCCTCCGGACGAGTCGGCTGCGAGACGACGGGCGCCTCGATCGGGGACTCGGACCCCTGCACGGAAGGGGTTTCCGCCGGGCGCTCCGATGGTCCCGCAGGGATCTCGCCGACACCCGCCGAGGACGTGCCGTTCTGCTCGGGGACGCCCGGCGCGGAGGCCGCGTCGTCCGCGGGCGGGGGGCTTCCCGCGAGCTCGGCCTCCTCGGTCGCTCCCAGCCTCTCGGCCGGCAGCCCGACCTCGACCTCCTCCGAGGCACCGAGATCCTCGGCGTCCAGGCGCTCGGCCGGCGTTGCGGGGGCTTCACCGGAGGGCGCGGTCCCGTCGCCCTCGACACCAGCGTGGACGTCCTCGCCACCAGCGTGGCCGTTCTCGCCGCTCAGTGTCGTCTCGTCGGCTGTTTCACGTGAAACACCCAGCATGCGCGCCAGCCAGCCCAGGCGCCGATGCTCAGGACCCGGCTCGGGTTCGCTCGGCCAGCCCAAGTTGGTCGACATCGTCACGGGGACAGCACCTCCGAGGTTGAGGGTCGAACCGCGTGGACCTTCGCGCGGACCGGCCATCGAAATGGTCTGGACACGATCATGGCTGATGCGGCGGACGGCCGCCCGCCGCCGGGCCGGGGCGTCGCGCACCACGTGGGCGATCCGCCCTTCGGCGTGCGGATCCGGCACTCGAGGGCTGTCGTGAACGAAAGAGTCGCCGGTCGACGACGTCACCGATCGTGGCGCGCAGCACGAAGGTCGGTTCGTCGAGCAGGCCGGTGCCGCAGGCCTCGACGCCGGCCTCGACGACGCCGAGTCGGGTCAGGGCCGTGCGGCCCTCCTCGAGCTCCTGCGCCGCCCGGGAGCCCTTGAGCGCCAGCAGGCTGCCACCGGCCGTGAGGAGCGGCAGCGTCCACTCTGCAAGCTGCACGATGCGCGACACTGCGCGAGCGGTGACCCACGGGGCGTCGAGCTGGTCCCACATCGTCTCTGCCCGCGCGGTGTGGACGGTGACGTTGACGAGGCCGAGCTGGGCGACCGTCCCGGAGAGCCACTCCGTCCGTCGGGCGAGGGGCTCGACCAGATGGAGCTCGAGGTCCGGTCGCGCGATGGCGAGGGCCACACCCGGGAGGCCAGCACCAGAGCCCACGTCGATGACGCGCTGGGTGGCCGCCGCGACCGGGATCGCCTCCTGGACGACAGCGCAGTTGAGGACGTGTCGATCCCAGAGTCGCGGCGCTTCTCGCGGACCGATCAGCCCGTGGGTGATACCAGTGTCGGCCAGGACGGCAACGAACTGTTCTGCCAGCTCGAGTCGGTCACCGAAGATGGCGGCAGCGGCCACGGGGGTCTGTGGTGGCGCGACCGGTTCGAGAGCATCGTGGGCCACGCGCTCACTCCTCGGGGTCTGCCGGCGATCTGCCTTCTCGCTGCCTCGTTTCACGTGAAACGAGGAGCGGTCACGCAGGAAGGATGACGACGTGGCGGTGCGGGTCGACGCCCTCGGACTCGGAGACCAGGCCAGCGGCAGCAACCTCGTCGTGCACGACCTTGCGCTCGAAGGCGGTCATCGGCTCGAGCGCCTGCTTCGTGCCCGACTCCTTGACCTCGGCGATCGCCGACTTGGCCAGCTCGACAAGCGCAGAGCGACGCTGCGCCCGGTGCCCCGCGATGTCGAGCATGAGCCGGCTCCGCTCACCGGTCTCGACCTGCACGGCAAGGCGCGTCAGCTCCTGGAGTGCCTCGAGGACCTTGCCGTCGGTGCCGACGAGCCGACGCGGCACGCGACCCTCGTCGGAGTCCACGATGGCGATGGCGGCACGGTCGCCGTCGACGTCGACATCGATGTCGCCGTCGAGGTCAGCGATGTCGAGGAGGGTCTCGAGGAAGTCGGCGGCCACCTCGCCCTCCCGCTCGAGCTGTCGGACGCGTGACTTCTTCTCGCCCTTGGCGGAGCCGGGCGCCGCACCGTCAGCACCCTCAACGCCGTCAACGTCGTCAACTCCGTCAGCCTCCACGTCCTCCGGCTCGAACTCCTCCGGCTCGGCGTCATCGCTCTTCGAGTCCGCCGGCTGCGGGCCCAGGTCGTCCTCGAGCACCGGGGCGGCCTGCTCGGCGACGGCCTCGGGCGCCACGGCGTTGCTCTCGCTGGTGGGCTGTTGCGTCACGTCGGTGGGGGTCTCGACGTCAGTGGCCTGTGTGTCGCTCATGGATACTCCTTCGTGAACCCGGGCTCTTCTGTGGATAACCTACGTTTCCGCAGTTCAGAGGCCCAAAGGCAATGTGGACAAGTATGTGGAGAACCGTCAGCGGCGGTTCTTGGGCGGCTGCGCCTTGGCGCGCTTCTTGCCCTTCGGCTGCTGCCTCTGGCCCGCCTTCGGCGCGTCGTCGAGGACCTCGTCGTCGGAGCCGAGGCCCGGCACCGTGAGCTCCTCCATGTCCTTGCCGCGCTTCTTGAGCCGCTCGCGACGGCGCGCCTCGGCCTCGGACCCGGGAGCGGGCATGTTGCGGATGACGTAGAACTGCTGGCCCATCGTCCAGAGGTTCGTGGTGAGCCAGTAGAGCAGGACACCGATCGGGAAGTTGATGCCGGAGATCGCGAAGAAGATCGGCATCAGGTAGAGCAGCACCTTCTGCTGCTTGGCGAACGGGTTGTCCAGGGCCGACGCAGGCATGTTCTTGCGCATCAGCTGGTACTGCGTCGTGAAGGTCGTCGCCGACATGAGGATGATGAGGATCGCCGTGAGGATCTTCGTGCTGAGCGGCGAGGTCGCGCCCTGCATGATGAACGCGTCCGAGAGCTTCGCGCCGAAGATGGTCGAGCTCTCGATCTGCGCAGCGACCGTGTTCGTGATCGGCCCGATCGCGTCGTGACCCGGCTTGCCCTCGGCCTGCGCCTTGAGGTTGTTGAGCAGCTGGAACAGCGCGAAGAAGAAGGGGCTCTGGATCAGGATCGGAAGGCACGAGCTGAACGGGTTGGTGCCCGTGCGCCGGTAGAGATCCATGATCTCTGCCTGCTGCGCCTTCTGGGCCTCCGGGTCGCGCTTGCCCTTGTACTTCTTCTGGATCTTCTGCATCTCCGGCTGGATGAGCTGCATCCGCCGTGACGAGTGGATCTGCCGTACGAAGAGCGGAATGAGCAGCACACGCACGATGACGGTGAGGCCGACGATCGACATGGCCCAGGCCCAGCCGGTGGGCAGCCCGATCTTGTCGAAGAGCCAGTGCCAGGCATACATGACCCAGGCTTCACCGAGCTTGATCGGGAAGAGCAGGGTGTTGAAGAACTCGATCAACGTGTGTCCTCTGTCGTCTGGTGGGCCGGCCGGTTCGAGGGGCATTCGGGTGAACGGCCGCTCACCACTGATCGGCAACCTTATGCCGGTTGGTCAGGTCGTGGGATGTGGGTGCGCGTGGTCGGTGCTGGGCTCACCGGGCCGGAAGTCCTCGGGCCTCCAGTCGTTGCGCTCTGCCCATGTCTTCGGAACGGGGTCGACCCCACCCGGGTTCCACGGGTGGCAGCGGCCGAGCCTCCGGGCCGTGAGCCAGGTGCCGCGCACCGGGCCGAAGCGGGTCAGCGCCGTGACGGCGTACTGCGAGCAGCTCGGGTAGAAGCGGCAGGTCGCTGGGCGCAGCGGGGAGACGAAGCGCTGGTAGAGCCGGACGGCCAGCACGAGCGGCGCCGACAGCACGCGGCTGAGGGAGACGCTCATCGTGAGCACGCCTTCTCGAGCTGGCGCGCGACGGCGCCCTCGAGATCGTCCCAGGTGGCGGTGGCCGCAGCCGGGTTGGCGCGCACGACGAGGTCGAACCCCGCGGGTATGCCGTTCAGCCGGGTCGCGACGCTCGCGCGGAGCCGGCGCTTGGTCCGGTTGCGCACGACGGCGTTGCCGACGGCCTTGGACACAACAAAACCGACGCGCGGCGGAAGCTCCGCACGCGCATCGGTCCGGTTGGCATGCACGACGATGAGTCGCCCGCCTGCTCTGCTGGCGCCGGGCCCGCGTACTGCCGTCGTGAAGTCCGCCCGCTCACGCAGTCGGTGACGTGCCGGCAGCACGCCGAGGCCTTCGGCTGCTCAGGCCGAGAGCTCGGCGCGGCCCTTGCGACGGCGGCCGGCGAGGATGGCGCGGCCGGCGCGGGTGCGCATGCGCAGGCGGAAGCCGTGCGTCTTGGCGCGGCGACGGTTGTTCGGCTGGAAGGTGCGCTTGCTCACGAGGATTCTCCGTAGGTTGCGAGTGCCCGTCCGGGCCGAGGACGGCGTCGGTGTGCACCCGTGGTGGGGCTGGCGATGGTCGTTGCGACCGCAATCGGCAAGCCCGTGGAGTCCGGGGCTCTCCGGACTGGTCCGGTGGGCCGTTCGGGGCCATGGGCATGCGAAAGAGGTCGCCGACACGCTCGGCCAACGATACGGGAGCCCCGGAACGAGGGTCAAACCGGCGCGTGGATGCCCGCGCGGAACGCAAACCCACGATCCTCGGACGTCTCGGCACGTGTGCAAGCCGACACGCCGAGCATCGGGGAATCTGTGGATGACTCGATTGTCAGCACGGGGTGCTCGGCTGTAGGTTTTCGACTCTGCCCGTTTCCTCGACTCCCCATGCACAGCCTGTGGACAAACGTGTGGACAACAGGGCATCGTTCACCAGACACGGACGAACCCAGACCGTCCGGACGGCGGAACCAAGTCCGCACAAAGCGACCCGCACCGAACCGGGAACCGCAACGGACACATGGCAATTGATTCAGGGGCAGGTGGGAAACAGGTGGCTCCGACAGGCGTCGACTACGCGCAGATCTGGCAGCAGACGCTCGGCACTCTCGACTCGGTCGGCCTGTCCAACCAGGAGCGCGCCTTCGTCCGGTTGTGCCGCCTCGTCGGCGTGCTCGACCAGACGGCACTGGTGCGCGCACCCAACACGTTCACGAAGGACTTCCTCGAGCAGCGGGTCCGGGAGCAGATCCACAGCGCCCTGGGCGACCAGCTGGGCCACCCCGTGCAGCTCGCAGTCTCGGTCGACGAGAGCCTCGAGACGGACCTCGGGATGATCACCGACGAGCCGAGTGGCCAGGCCTCGGTCCACGACGGCTCACGCGGTCAGCAGGGGGGCCAGCAGAACGGTCGGACCGGCTACGGATCCTCCGCGGGACCGACCGGGCTGACCGGCCAGGGGATGCAGTCGCCGCCCAACCCGCTGCGTGACCTCGCCGAGAGTGCCCCGGCACTCAACGGTGCCGACCTCGACGAGCCGCGCAGCGCGCTCTATCCCGACTTCCAGACCCGCATGGAGCTCGGGCCCGACCCGCTGAGCGCCGGCGAGAGCGGCCCCCTGCGCCTGCAGCAGCGTCCCGAGCCGACCTCGCCGGGCGACACCCGCCTCAACCCGAAGTACACCTTCGACACCTTCGTCATCGGTGCGAGCAACCGCTTCGCGCACGCGGCGGCCGTCGCGGTCGCGGAGGCCCCCGCCAAGGCGTACAACCCGCTCTTCGTCTACGGCGAGTCAGGGCTGGGCAAGACGCATCTGCTCCACGCGATCGGCCACTACGCGCGCACGATGTTCCCGAACGTGCGGGTGCGCTACGTGAACTCCGAGGAGTTCACGAACGACTTCATCAACAGCATCCGCGACGACAAGGCGAGTGCGTTCCAGAGTCGCTACCGCAGCGTCGACGTGCTGCTCATCGACGACATCCAGTTCCTCCAGGGCAAGCTGCAGACCCAGGAGGAGTTCTTCCACACGTTCAACACGCTGCACAACGCGAACAAGCAGATCGTCATCACGAGTGACCTCCCTCCCCGTGAGCTGTCGGGCTTCGAGGACCGGATGCGCACCCGTTTCGAGTCGGGCCTGCTCACGGACGTCCAGCCGCCCGACCTCGAGACCCGCATCGCGATCCTGCGCAAGAAGGCGATCCAGGACCGGATGAAGGTGCCGGACGACGTCCTCGAGTACATCGCGACGAACTTCAGCACGAACATTCGCGAGCTCGAGGGGGCGCTGATCCGCGTCACCGCCTTCAGCAACCTCAACCGTCAGTCGATCGACCTGCCGCTGGCCGAGATCGTCCTCAAGGACGTGCTGCCCAACGAGACCCCGAACCAGGTGACGGCGGCGACGATCATGGCCGTCACGGCGGCGTACTACGCGGTGACGCTCGAGGACCTCTGCGGCTCGTCGCGGTCGCGTCAGCTCGTCACGGCGCGCCAGATCGCGATGTACCTGTGTCGCGAGATGACCGACCTGTCGCTGCCGAAGATCGGCCAGCACTTCGGCGGCCGCGACCACACGACGGTGATGCACGCCGACCGCAAGATCCGCGAGCTCATGGGTGAGCGCCGTGCGATCTACAACCAGGTCACCGAGCTGACGAACCGCATCCGCCAGCAGTCCCACTGACGCCCACTGTGACCTGTTGCGGTCCCGCCTGCCTGTGACGTATGCCGTCAGCGGCGCCGGGCGGCGACCGTAGCCTCGAGTGCCTCCTCCCACGGTGTCGGTGCGAGCCCGAAGGTCTGCTCGGTGAAGGTGGAGTCGAGCACGAAGGGGCGCTCGAACTGGTGCCGTGTCTCGCGCACCTCGCGCATGAACGGCACGACGAGCCCGGCCGCGGTGCCGAGCGCCCGAGGCAGCACGCGTACCCGGCGGGACCGCACGGCGGCCACGCGGGCGACGTCCGCAGCAGCCTCGTCGAAGGTCCGGGGCGCGGCGGTCGGCACGTGCCAGGCCCGGCCCCAGCCGTCGTCACTCGTCGCTACTCTGGCGGCCAGGGCACCGACGTCGGGAACGTAGGTCCACGAGTGAGGGGCGTCCGCCCGGCCGACGGGCAGGAACGGTCGGCGTCCGGCGAGCAGTGAGTCGATGATGATGTCGTTGAGGTAGCTCGTGCGCGCCGTCGTGCCGGGGCCGAAGTAGTCGCACGAGCGCAGCTCGGTGACACGGAGGCGCCCGGCCTCGTGCCGGGCCAGGGCCTCGGTCCACATGTCGGCGCGCAGGGCGCCCTTGTGACCGCTCGGACGCATCGGGTCGTCCTCGCGCATCGGACGGTCGACCCGCCCGTAGCCGTAGAGGTTGCCGATGATGACGAGCCCGGCCCCGGTCGCCTCGGCCGCCGCCAGGGTCGCTGCCGCGACCGGCGGCCAGTCGGTGTCCCACGTCATGTAGCTCGGAGGGTTGACGGCGTTGACGATGCTCGTGGCGCCGCGAGCGAGCTCCGTGAGGCGTGCGGTGTCTCCCGCGTCGGCCGCGACCACCTCGACGGCGTCAGGCCGCGTTGCCTCCCACGGCCGCTCGGCCACTCGACCGGATCGCGAGGCGAGGGTGACGGTGTGGCCGAGCGCGACGAAGGCCGCGGTCGTCGTGCGGCCGACGCCGCCGGCGCCGAGGACGAGGTGGTGGGTCATGTCTGCTGCTCCCTTGGTGGTAGCTCTTGGTGAGCACTGCTCACGTTCAGAGGATGCTAGGAGATGTGGGAAAAATCAAGAGCACTGCTCACATTTTTTCCGCGGATGTGGCAGGCTCGGCCCATGGAGACGAGCCGCCGCGCTGACGGCACCGCCGACGCCACCGCCGACGCCACCGCCGAGGCCGACGACGTGCCGGTTGCCGCACTCGGAAAGCGGGCCCGCAACCGGCTCGCGGTCGAGGCGCAGATCCTGCGCGTCGCCCGAGCCCACCTCGCCTCCCATGGGGCCGCCTCCCTCAGCCTCCGGGCCGTGGCCCGCGACCTCGGCATGGTCTCGTCGGGCATCTACCGCTATGTGGAGAGTCGTGACGAGCTGCTCACCCGGCTCATCGTCGACTCCTACTGGTCCCTCGCGGCCGCGGTGCGCGCGGCGCACGACGCCGTTCCCGCCCATGACCTCACCGGTCGGTGGACCTCCATCGGTCACGCCTTGCGGGAGTGGGCGCTCGAGCACCCGCACGACTTCGCCCTTCTCTACGGGTCGCCTGTGCCGGACTACGAAGCGCCCGCCGAGCGGACCGAGCAGGCCGGCACCGCTGTGCTCGCGCTACTCGTCTCCCTCCTCGAGGACGCCCGGCTGGCCGGGCGCCTGGCCGAGGCCCCGGACCTGGGGGTGCCCCCGGAGCGAGCCACCGCGGGCGTCGGGCCGATGCTGGCCGATCCGATGTTCGAGGCGACGGGCCTCGATGCGGTCACCCTTGCGCAGGGGATCACCGCCTGGACCCTGCTCCTCGGCGCCGTGACGAGCGAGGTGTTCTCCCAGCTGGGCCCCGTACCGGACAGCGCAGCCCTCTTCGAGATCCTCCTGGCGGCGTCGAGCAGGCACGTCCTCGCCCCGTCCGAGACGCGCTGACGGACCGGGTGGACATGGGCGTCGACCAGCCACCCACCACTGTCGACCCGCCCCCGGCGCGCGAGCCACCGTCAGAGGTCCACATCTGTCCACAGAGTTGTCCACAGCTGTGTGCACAGCGTGACCTCACCGTGACCGAGGGTGGGCAGACGCCCCGCGCGTCGACCCACCAGAGTTGTCCACCGACTGTGGACAACTCTGTGGAAGCGGAGGGCAGCTCCATGCACAGGTGACTAGTCACCAAACAGGGCGAACCGGACATATGGTGTCGGCTCTTCCACATCCTTCTGTGGACGGGTGTGGACGGCGGCGCTCAACCTGCGGACAACCCACAGCCCGGCTGTGCGCGGCGTGTGCACGCTCGTTCGCCGTCCACACCCGCGTCCGGGCTAGCCTGCGCCCGCCCCACACGTCGTGCACATCCCCATTTCGTTCCTGACCTGCCCCGACGCGGGTTGTCCACAGGATCCACAGCACCTATGACTATGACGAGACCCTCTATCAGGGGAGATGCCCCGACAACGGGTCTCAGCCCCGCCCGCCCCGTTTGGGCGAAGCAGTCCAGGTCTCGTGGGCGCCCTAGGGAGTGTCTGTGGTGCCCGACACCGCCAGGCACTAGTGTCTGAGCCCCAATAGTCCTTCCCCTCGAAGTGAGTGCACCGTGAAGTTTCGGGTTGAGCGAGACGTCCTGGCTGAGGCCGTGACCTGGGTGGCCCGCGGCCTCCCGGCCCGCCCGCCGGTTCCCGTTCTCGCCGGCGTGCTCGTTGACGCGAACGAGGACGGCACGCTGACACTGTCGGCGTTCGACTACGAGGTGTCCGCGCGCATCACGGTCCCGGCCGATGTCGCCGAGTCCGGCCAGGTGCTCGTCCTCGGTCGTCTGCTCGCCGACATCTCGCGCAACCTGCCCAACAAGCCGATCGACGTCAGCACCGATGGCAGCAAGGTCAACGTCGCCTGCGGCTCGTCGCGATTCGCGCTCCGGGAGATGCCGGTCGCCGACTACCCCACCCTGCCTGCGTCCCCCGAGACGAGCGGCACCATCGCCGGCGACGTCTTCACCCAGGCGGTCGCCCAGGTGTCGGTTGCGGCCGACAAGGGCGACACGCTCCCGATCCTCACGGGCGTGCGGATGGAGATCGACGGCGACAAGGTCACGCTCCTGGCCACCGACCGCTACCGCCTCGCAATGCGTGAGCTCAACTGGAGCCCCGCCGCCCCCGACGCGAGCCACGTCGCGCTCATCCCGGCCCGTCAGCTCTCCGACACGGCCCGTGCCCTGGGTGCGTCCGGCTCGGTCGAGCTCGCACTGGGCCAGGGCGGCGACGGCCTCATCGGTTTCGAGGCGGGGCAGCGTCGCGCGACGACGCGCCTGCTCGACGGCGAGTACCCGAAGGTCACCTCGATCTTCCCGACATCGGTCGACACGGAGGCCGTCATCGAGACCGCGGCCCTCGAAGAGGCCGTCAAGCGCGTCGCCCTCGTCGCCGAGCGCAACACCCCGGTGCTGCTCAAGTTCACCGACGGCCAGGTCGCCATCGAGGCCGGCACCGGCGACGACGCCCAGGCCTCCGAGGCGGTCGAGGCGACCCTCCACGGTCCCGAGATCCAGATCGCGTTCAACCCGCAGTTCCTCCTCGACGGCCTGCACGCGGTCGGCACCCCCTGGAGCCGCCTGTCGTTCACTCAGCCGAGCCGGCCGGCCGTGCTGACCGGACAGGCTGAGGCAGACTCCGACCCGGACAGCAGCTACCGCTACGTCCTGATGCCGGTGCGGTTCGCCAGCTGACGCCTGCGGCTGTGTCCGCAGCGAGCCGCGTCCCGCCGGACGCGGTCAGGCTGGCGTAGCCTCGAACCGCGTTCCACGATCCGCTCCGCCCGCACTCCCTGCAGAAAGGCTCGCGACATGCAGCTTGGTCTCATCGGTCTCGGCAAGATGGGCGGCAACATGCGTGAGCGCTTGCGCCGCGCGGGCCACGAGGTCGTCGGTTACGACCGCAACCCCGACGTCGCCGATGTGCGCACGCTGCCGGCGCTCGTCAAGGCGCTCGCTGCCCCGCGCGTCGTCTGGGTCATGGTGCCGGCCGGCGACCCGACCCGCGAGACCGTCGCCAAGCTCGCCGAGCTGCTCGAGCCGGGCGACCTCGTGATCGACGGAGGCAACTCCCGCTTCACCGACGACTTCGAGAACGCCAAGCTGCTCGGCGAGAAGAAGATCGGCTACGTCGACTGTGGCGTGAGCGGCGGCATCTGGGGCCTCGAGAACGGCTACGGCCTCATGTGCGGTGGCGACAAGAAGTGGGTCAACAAGGCGATGCCGATCTTCGACGCGCTGCGGCCAGAGGGCCCGCGCGAGGAAGGCTTCGTCCACGCCGGCAAGGTCGGTGCCGGCCACTACACGAAGATGGTCCACAACGGCATCGAGTACGGCCTCATGGCGGCCTACGCCGAGGGCTACGAGCTGCTCGAGAAGAAGGACATCGTCACCGACGTCCCGGGCGCCTTCAAGGCATGGAGCCGTGGCACCGTCGTGCGCTCCTGGCTGCTCGACCTCATGGTCGACGCGCTCGAGGAGAACCCGCACCTCGACGACGTGTCCGACTACACCAACGACTCCGGCGAGGGGCGCTGGACCGTCGAGGAGGCCATCGCCCTGTCGGTGCCGATGCCCGTCATCTCCGCCTCGCTCTTCGCCCGGTTCGCCTCGCGCCAGTCGAGCTCGCCGACGATGCAGGCCGTCGCTGCCCTGCGCGGCCAGTTCGGCGGCCACCAGGTAATGACCATCGCCGAGGGCGAGAAGCTGCGTCAGGGTGACGTGCCGGCCGCCCCCGCCAAGAAGGCAGCCGCGAAGAAGGGGGCCTCGCGCCGAGCGGCGACGAAGCAGGCCAGCAAGCGCGCGTCCGCCCGCGCCTCGAAGGCCAACGTCGCCGCGGCCGAGAAGGCAGTCTCCTCCGGGCGCGCGACCGCGACCAAGGCCACCGACATGGCCGACTCGGCCCGCGGCCAGAAGCGCGCGGCTGCGAAGAAGACCGCTACGAAGTCCGCCACGAAGGCCTGAGCAGAGCGCCGCACCCTCCTTGCATGTCCGACACCTGACCCTCAAGGACTTCCGCAGCTACCCGAGCGCAGAGCTCGCGCTGACGCCGGGTGTCACGACGCTCGTCGGTCTCAACGGTCAGGGCAAGACCAATCTCGTCGAAGCGGTCGGCTACCTCGCGACACTCGGATCGCACCGGGTGGCGACCGACCAGCCGCTCGTGCGGTTCGGTGCGGCCCAGGCGATCGTCCGCGGCGCCGTCGTGCGCGACGACCGCGAGACGATGGTGGAGCTCGAGATCACGCCGGGTCGGGCCAACCGCGCTCGGCTCGGACGCTCGCCGGTGGCGCGGCCGCGCGACGTGCTGGGAACCCTGCGCACGGTCCTCTTCGCGCCCGAGGACCTGGCCCTCGTCAAGGGAGACCCCTCAGAGCGGCGCCGCTTCCTCGACGACCTGCTCGTGCAGCGCCAGCCGCGCTGGTCCGGGGTGCGCTCCGACTACGACAAGGTCGTCAAGCAGCGCAACGCCCTGCTGAAGTCGGCGGCGCCCGTGCTGCGCAAGGGCGCCCGACGCCAGTCCCGCCCCGGTGACCAGCCACTCGACGAGGCCCGCGAGGCCGCCCTGCACACCCTCGACGTGTGGAACGACCACCTCGCGACCGTCGGGTCGCAGCTCGTCTATGCGCGCCTGCGCCTGCTGCGCGACCTCGTGCCCGACCTCTCCGAGTGCTACGACGCGGTGAGCGCGGCCGCCTCCAACGCACGGGCCACGTACAAGAGCTCGCTCCACGAGGACCTCGCCAAGCAGATCGCTGCCGGGGAGGTGCCGGAGATCGACGAGCTGCGCCGCGGCATGCTCGAGACGCTCGAGCAGGTGCGCACCACCGAGATCGAGCGCGGCATCTCGCTCGTCGGTCCGCACCGCGACGACCTCGTCCTCTCGCTCGGCGAGCTGCCCGCCAAGGGGTACGCCAGCCACGGCGAGTCGTGGAGCTTCGCGCTGGGACTCAAGCTGGCGGCATACCGGCTCCTGCGGCGCGATCTCGGGGACGACCCCGTGCTCGTGCTCGACGACGTCTTCTCCGAGCTCGACTCCGGGCGCCGGGATCGGCTCGCCGCGCTCATCGCCGACTGCGAGCAGGTGCTCATCACGGCGGCCGTCGGCGCGGACGTGCCAGCCGTGCTGCGCGAGAACGGGACGACGTATGCCGTCCAGCTCGGCCAGGTGGACGTCGGCGGTTCCGGCGCGGTTGCCGGCGCGGCTGCGGACGTGGACACGGACGTGGACACGGATGTGGACTCGAGTCTGGACTCGGGTGATGAGTGACGAACCGCCGGGCGACGACGCCCCGGAGCCGAGTGACGAGGCCACGCGCATCGCGGACGCCGCGGCCTCGGCCCTGGCTCGCGCGCGGGCCGCGGCGGCCGACAAGGGGCTGCGGCCGGGGATGAAGCCGCGCAAGCGGCGCCGACCGATCGGCGACGCTGCGGTGCTCTCCGGGTCGGCACGCGACGGTCGCGACCCGTCCCTGCTCGGCGACCAGCTCGACCGGCTGCTCATCGACCGCGGCTGGAAGGTCGACGTCGCGGTCGGGTCGGTCATGGGCCGGTGGGCCGAGATCGTCGGTCCGGACATCGCGGGTCACGTGGAGCCGCTGACGTTCGTCGACGGCGTGCTCACCGTGCGAGCCGACTCGACCGCCTGGGCCACCCAGATGCGTCTGCTGTCGTCGTCACTGCTCGCGCGGATCGACGAGGAGATCGGCGCGGGCGCAGTCAAGGAGCTCCGGGTCGTCGGCCCGAGCGCACCGTCGTGGAGCCGGGGTGCGCGGCGCTCCCCCGACTCGCGTGGGCCGCGCGACACGTACGGCTGACCGGCCCCGGGCCGGGTGCGAACTGCCCACTCGACAGGGGCTCGTGGTCGAGTGGGCAGTTCCCCCCCGTGCGTCGCCGGGCGCCTGTCGGTGTCGCGTCGCAGACTGTCGTCATGACCTCGACGCAGCACCCCGCACCCCAGCCGACACATCAGCTGTCCGCGTGCACGATCGTGCCGCCGTACATGCTCGAGGCGATGGCGGCGAGCGACGAGCCGCTCCTCGTCGAGCACGCGCGCGAGGCGTTGCGCCACGACGCCGAGCTGCGGGCGTCGCGTCGCACCCCGACAGCACGGCCGACCGGTCGGCGGGCACCGCGGCGGGCCGACGTCCCCGAGGCGCACGGGGCCGGACCACACCGGACGATCTCGGACGCCAAGGGCGCCACCACGACTCCTGGCACGAAGATCCGCGGCGAGGGCCAGGCCGCCTCGCAGGACGAGGCCGTCAACGAGGCCTACGACGGGCTCGGCGCGACCTGGGAGCTGTGGTCAGAGGCGTACTCCCGCGACTCGCTGGACGGCAAGGGCATGCCGCTGCTCGCGACGGTCCACTACGGCCGCAACTACGACAACGCCTTCTGGGACGGATCCCAGATGGTGTTCGGTGACGGCGACGGTGTCATCTTCGAACGGTTCACCAAGAGCCTCGACGTCATCGGCCACGAGCTGGCCCACGGCGTCACCGAGCACACGGCCGGGCTGCTCTACCAGGGCCAGTCGGGGGCGCTCAACGAGTCGATCTCCGACGTCTTCGGCGTTCTCGTCAAGCAGCGCCAGCTCGGGCAGAGCGCCGAGCAGGCCGACTGGCTCGTCGGTGCCGACGTGCTCAACCCGTCGGTCCAGGGCCGGGCCCTTCGCGACATGCGCAACCCCGGCACCGCCTACGACGATCCGCGCCTGGGCACCGACCCGCAGCCCGCCCACATGGACGCCTACGTCGACACCGACGACGACAACGGCGGCGTGCACATCAACTCCGGCATCCCCAACCGCGCGTTCGTCCTCGCAGCCCTCGCCATCGGCGGCAACGCGTGGGAGGACGCCGGCGCCGTCTGGTATGCGGTCGTGTCGGGTGACGGGATCAAGGCCGACTGCGACTTCGCGACCTTCGCCGAGCTGACCGTCGCCGCCGCGGCCACCGCCCATGGAGAGGGATCGGCTCAGCAGGCCGCGGTGCGCTCGGCCTGGGAGCAGGTGGGCGTGCTCGGGGCGAGCGTCGGGTCGGGCGAGCCGACGCCCGGCGAGTCCGTGCCGGGTCGCGACTCGGCGGGCGACTCCGAGGGTGACGAGCAGCCGACCGGCGAGGTGCCCGGTGTCGGCGCCCGGCTCCTGCTGCGCCGCACCGGGGGTTTCGCGGGCCAGGTGCGCGAGCGGCAGATGGCCCTGGGCGACCTGCCCGAGCGGGATGCCAGGGACTGGCGCCACCTGCTCGCGGCGCCGACGCTCCAGCGGATCGCCGCGACGCCGCAACGCAGCCACCCCGACGCGTACACCTACTCCGTCGTGTGCGACGAGGTCGGCTGCAACGTCACGGTCGAGGAGCCGCACCTGCCCGAGGCGATCCACTCGCTGTTCGAGCGCACCCTGGCCCACGACTGACCGACGCCGTCCTCGGCACCTGCCGAAACGAGGGGAACTCTTTACGAATCCTTGCCGTGCGACGCGTGCTCCGGGTGGTTGCCTGTGTCGTCGCCACCAGCGACACCACAACCCTCCGAAAGGTTCGACATGCGTCGTACGCCTCTCATCGCCTCCGCCGCCGTCGTCGCGGCGGTCGGCGCCCTGCTGTCGACGGCCGCCACCGGCTCCGTCGCGGCTCCCCTGCCCACCGCTACAGGCTCTGCGGTGCCTGCAGATCTCAGCCTCGTCAAGGTGCGCCAGAGCCTTCTCGGCTCACACACGTGGTACGCCCAGACGTACCGCGGTGTACCGGTGCTCGGTGGCTACTACGCCGTGCACGCCACGGGTGTCACCGCCTCGGTGGACGACGGCCGGCGCACGGTGAGCGGGCTCGCCTCGACGACACCTGGGCTGGCCCGGACCGCCGCGGCGAGCGCGGCGAAGGCGCACGGCAACGCCCGCGTGACCCGTCTCGTCGTCGTCCCCGACGCCGCCGGAGCGGTCGCGACCCTGGCGTGGGAGGTGACGACAGACCAGGACAAGAAGGTCCTCGTCGATGCCCGCAGCGGCACGGTCACGAAGGTCACCGACGAGCGTGTCCTCGCCAGCGGCACCGGCAAGGTCTTCGACCCCAACCCGATCGTCGCCCTCCAGAACGAGTCGCTCACCGACGGCAACAACGCCGATGCCGCCGTGCCGGCGGCCGCCTACAAGACGGTGACGATCGCCAACCTCGACGGCTCCGGCTACCTGCGCGGTTCCTTCGCCACGGTCGTCAACAGCAAGAAGGGCAAGAACGCCGCCGCCTACTCCGCGACCAACGCGTTCAGCTACACCCGCAGCGACACCCGGTTCGAGCAGGTCAACAGCTACTACGCCGTCGACCGGATCCAGACCTACATCCAGTCGCTCGGGTTCACCGACGTCAACAACGAGGCCCAGGACCTCAGCATCAACACGACGACGCAGGACAACTCCTGGTACACGCCCAGCCAGGACACCATCACGGTCGGGACCGGTGGCGTGGACGACGGCGAGGACCAGGAGGTCGTGTGGCACGAGTACGGCCACGCGATCCACGACGACCAGGTGCCCGGCTTCGGCAGCAGCTCCGACGCCGGCGCCATCGGTGAGGGCTTCGGCGACTACATGGCCGCGACGATGTCGCAGGCCAACTCCTCCGACACCGCGACGACCCCGTGGGCGTGCGTCATGGACTGGGACTCGACCTCCTACACGTCCGGCACGCCGCACTGCATCCGCCGGCTCGACACGAGCAAGACCGTCGCCAACCGCACGGGTGAGATCCATGACGACGGCGAGATCTGGAGCCACGCGCTCTGGGACCTGAACAAGGCGTTCGGTCGCGACAAGGCGACGCGGATCATCCTCGAGGCGCAGTTCGGCTACGCGCCGTCGACGACGTGGGCCGCCGCCGCGCAGAAGACGGTCGACACGGCCGCCGCGCTCTACGGCTCCGCCGACGCCACCACGACCAAGGCGGCCTTCCAGGCCCGCGGCATCCTCTGACGTTCGCCGAAGCCGGATGCCGGGAGGCCGGGTTCCGCTGGGACCCGGCCTCCCGGCATACCCCGGCAGAAGCCATGGGGAAGTGAGCGTGAACACCTGTGGACGAGCGGCTTCCGGCGTTCGTGGAAGGGAGAGAATGGAGCTGTCCGGCCCGCTCTGACGCCGTCGTACGGCTGGCTCGTGGGAAGGCGTCACAGGGGCGCTGAGGGGTCGGGGCGTGACTCCCCCCTCGGAACACAGGGTGTGCGGGCCGGAAACTGGCCCTCTGGCGCGTCTCAGGGCACGGTTTGCCTCGCCGGACCGTTAGACTGGTGAGGTTGCGGCTCGACGTCCACGTCGAGCCGCCCGCATGAGGTCTGACCACCGAGGAGAGACGTGTCCGACGCTGACGAGCCGACCACCAGCAGCACCACCCTCAGTTCCACCGGACCCTCGTCCTTCGTCGACCAACCAGCGGCACCCATCGACTCCCGCCCCAACGGCGTCGACTACGACGCGAGCGCGATCACTGTCCTCGAGGGCCTCGAGGCCGTCCGCAAGCGTCCCGGCATGTACATCGGCTCGACCGGGCCGCGGGGCCTGCACCACCTCGTCTACGAGATCGTCGACAACGCGGTGGACGAGTCGCTGGCCGGCTACGCGGACACGATCGACGTGACCCTGCTCGCCGACGGCGGCGTCCGGGTCAAGGACAACGGCCGCGGCATCCCCACCGACATCCACCCGGTCGAGAAGATCAGCGCCGTCGAGCTCGTGCTGACGCAGCTGCACGCCGGTGGGAAGTTCGGCGGAGGCGGCTACAAGGTGTCCGGAGGCCTCCACGGAGTGGGCAGCTCGGTGGTCAACGCCTTGTCGACCCGCCTCAAGGCTGCCGTCCGCCAGAAGGGCCACGTCTTCCGGATGAGCTTCACCGACGGTGTGCCCGATGGTCCCCTGGACCGTCAGGAGGCCACCGACGAGACCGGCACGACGATCACCTTCTGGGCCAACGACCAGATCTTCGAGACCGTCGACTACGACTTCGAGACCATCCGTGCGCGGATGCAGCAGATGGCCTTCCTCAACAAGGGCCTGACGATCAACCTCGTCGACGAGCGCGTCGAGCAGGCTGCCGCCGACGAGCAGGACGTCGACCTCGACGACCTCGGCGAGGGCCTGGAGGTCGTGGAGGAGTCCGACGACGACGGCCCGCAGGGCGCGGCGTCCGACGCAGCCGGGGCGCCCGAGAAGAAGAAGGTCACGGCCAAGCGGGTCAGCTACCGCTACGACAACGGCCTCGTCGACTACGTCAACCACATCAACGGCAGCAAGCGCAGCGAGCCGGTGCACCCCGAGGTCATCTCCATCGAGGTCGAGGACTCCGCCCGCTCGCTCAGCCTCGAGCTGGCGATGCAGTGGACCAACGCCTACAGCGAGTCGGTCCACACCTACGCCAACGCGATCAACACGCACGAGGGCGGCACGCACGAGGAGGGCTTCCGCGCGGCGATGACCAAGCTCATCAACGACTTCGCCCGCCGGCAGAACCTCCTCAAGGAGAAGGACGAGAACCTCACCGGCGACGATGTCCGCGAGGGCCTCACGGCGGTCATCTCGGTCAAGCTCGCCGAACCGCAGTTCGAGGGCCAGACCAAGACCAAGCTCGGCAACTCCGAGGTCAAGGGATTCGTCCAGCGCGCCATGACCGACGAGTTCGGCCACTGGCTCGAGGCGCACCCCAACGAGGGCAAGGACATCGTCCGCAAGTCGGTCCAGGCCGCGGCCGCGCGCATGGCGGCCCGCAAGGCGCGTGAGGCGACCCGCCGCAAGGGCCTGCTCGAGTCGGGTGGCCTGCCGGGCAAGCTCAAGGACTGCCAGAGCAAGGACCCGAGCCTCTCCGAGGTCTTCATCGTCGAGGGCGACAGCGCGGGCGGCTCTGCCACGCAGGCCCGCAACCCGCACACCCAGGCGATCCTCCCGATCCGAGGCAAGATCCTCAACGTCGAGAAGGCGCGCATCGACAAGATCCTCGCCAACAACGAGGTCCAGGCGCTCATCTCGGCGTTCGGCACGGGCATCGGCGAGGACTTCGACATCGCGAGGGCGCGCTACCACAAGATCGTGCTCATGGCCGACGCCGACGTCGACGGCATGCACATCCGCACCCTGCTGCTGACGCTGCTCTTCCGCTTCATGCGCCCGCTCATCGAGGCCGGCTACGTCTACCTCGCGCAGCCGCCCCTCTTCCGCCTCCGGTGGAGCAACGCCGACCACCAGTTCGCCTACTCCGACAAGGAACGCGACGGTCTGCGCCAGCTCGGCGAGGGCAAGGGCTGGCGCCTGCCCAAGGACAACCCGATCCAGCGTTACAAGGGTCTCGGCGAGATGAACTACCAGGAGCTCGGCGAGACGACCATGGACCAGAGCACGCGCACGCTGCTCCAGGTCACGCTGGACGACGCGGCCAAGGCCGACGAGGTCTTCGCGATCCTCATGGGCGAGGATGTCGAGTCCCGCCGCACGTTCATCCAGAAGAACGCGCGTGACGTGAAGTTCCTCGACATCTGAACGCTCGGGAGCTCACGGCCCGGACGGGCCTGCGGCCCCGACCCCGAAAGCACAGCCGGTCGCGCCGAGCGTTCCACGTGAAACGTGACCACACGGCATACGAAATGAATGTGACTGAGAGACAAAGGGATCTGACGTGAGCGACGACCTGCCTCCCACCAACGGAGACGACGTCAACGAGACGCCCGGACAGAACGAAGAGCAGACCGACGAGCAGACCGGCGGCACCGACCTCGAGGCCCTCCTCGGGGGCGGATCCGGCGGGGACGGCGGCGACGGTGGCGACGGCGGGGACGACGACGAGGGCGACCCCAACGCCCAGGCGGTCGTGGTCCCGGCCGACGTCGGCCAGCACGACCGGGTCGAGCCCATCGACCTCAACACCGAGATGCAGCGCAGCTACATCGAGTACGCCATGTCGGTCATCGTCTCCCGCGCGCTGCCCGACGTGCGCGACGGCCTCAAGCCGGTGCACCGCCGCATCGTGTACGCGATGTACGACGGCGGCTACCGCCCCGACCGCGGCTACAACAAGTGCGCGCGCGTCGTCGGCGACGTCATGGGTCACTACCACCCGCACGGCGACAGCGCGATCTACGACGCCCTCGTACGCCTCGTGCAGGACTGGTCGCTGCGCTACCCGCTCGTCGACGGGCAGGGCAACTTCGGCTCGCGCGGCAACGACGGCGCGGCCGCCCCGCGGTACACCGAGTGCCGGATGGCCTCCATCGCCATGGAGATGGTCCGCGACATCGAGCAGGACACTGTCGACTTCGTCCCGAACTACGACGGCAAGACGATGCAGCCGGCCGTGCTGCCGAGCCGCTTCCCGAACCTCCTCGTCAACGGCTCTGCGGGCATCGCCGTCGGCATGGCCACGCAGATCCCGGCGCACAACCTGCGCGAGGTCGCGGCGGGTGCGCAGTACTACCTCGACCACCCCGAGATCAACCGCGAGGACCTCCTCGAGGCGCTGCTCGGCATCATCAAGGGCCCGGACTTCCCGACCGGCGCGCTCATCATGGGCCACCGCGGTATCGAGGAGGCCTACCGCACGGGCCGCGGCTCGATCATCATGCGAGCCGTCGTCGAGGTGGAGGAGATCCGCAACCGGCAGTGCCTGGTCGTCAAGGAGCTGCCCTACCAGGTCAACCCCGACATGCTGGCCATGAAGATCGCCGACCTCGTCAAGGACGGCAAGATCTCGGGCATCGCCGACATCAACGACGAGACCTCGGGTCGCACCGGCCAGCGCCTGGTCATCACGCTCAAGCGCGACGCCGTCGCGAAGGTCGTGCTCAACAACCTCTACAAGCACACCCAGCTGCAGACGACGTTCGGCGCGAACATGCTCGCCCTCGTCGACGAGGTGCCGCGCACGCTGCCGCTCGACGGCTTCATCCGGCACTGGGTCGACCACCAGATCGAGGTCATCGTCCGGCGCACGAAGTTCCGCCTGCGCAAGGCCGAGGCCGACATCCACATCCTGCGTGGCCTGCTCAAGGCACTCGACCGGCTCGACGAGGTCATCGCCCTCATCCGCGCGTCGCGCACCGTGGACGTCGCACGCGACGGCCTCATCGAGCTGCTCGAGATCGACGAGATCCAGGCCAACGCGATCCTCAACATGCAGCTGCGACGTCTCGCTGCCCTCGAGCGCGAGAAGCTCATCGAGGCGCACGACGAGCTGCAGGCGCTCATCGACGAGTACAACGCGATCCTGGCCTCGCCGCAGCGCCAGCGCGACATCGTGTCGGAGGAGCTCGCCGACATCGTCGAGCGCTACGGCGACGAGCGCCGCACGACGATCGTGCCCTTCGACGGGGACATGTCCATGGAGGACCTCATCCCCGAGGAGGACGTCGTGGTCACGATCACGCGCGGTGGCTACGCCAAGCGCACTCGAGTCGACCAGTACCGCTCGCAGAAGCGTGGCGGCAAGGGCGTGCGTGGTGCCTCGCTCCGTGGTGAGGACGTCGTCGAGCACTTCTTCACGACGACGACCCACCACTGGCTGCTCTTCTTCACCAACCTCGGCCGGGTCTACCGGGCCAAGGCGTACGAGCTGCCCGAGGGCTCCCGAGACAGCAAGGGCCAGCACGTCGCCAACCTGCTCGCGTTCCAGCCGGGCGAGCAGATCGCCCAGGTGCTCGCCATCCGTGACTACGAGTCCTCCGACTACCTCGTGCTCGCGACCCGGGGTGGCCTCGTGAAGAAGACGCGGCTCGCCGACTACGACTCGAACCGCTCGGGCGGTCTCATCGCGGTCAACCTCCGCGAGGGAGACGAGCTCGTCGGCGCGGGCCTCGCGACCAACCGCGACGACCTGCTCCTCGTCTCGCGCAAGGGCATGTCGCTGCGGTTCACCGCCACCGACGAGGCGCTGCGTCCGATGGGCCGATCCACGTCCGGTGTCACGGGCATGAAGTTCCGCGACGGCGACGACCTGCTCGCCATCTCGGTCGTCGAGGAGGGTGAGAGCCCCGACGTCTTCGTCGTCTTCGAGAACGGTCTCGCCAAGCGGACCCCCGTCAGGGACTACCGCCTGCAGGGTCGCGGCGGTCTCGGCATCCAGGTGGCCAAGCTCTCCGAGAAGGGCGGCGACCTCGTCGGTGCCCTGACCGTGATCGACACCGACGAGGTCATGGTCGTCATGGAGAAGGGCAAGATCGTCCGCTCGCGCGTCGACCAGGTCCGACACACCGGCCGCTCCACCCAGGGCGTGAAGTTCGCGACGCCCGACAAGGGCGACTCGATCGTGGCCGTGGCCCGCAACGCCGAGTCGGAGATCGCCGTCGAGGAGATCGAGGCCGGTGAGAGCGTCGACCAGCCGACCGGTACGGGAGCGCCGGCTACGGTTCCCGCCGTCGATGGCGTACCGTCGGACGAGACGTCGAACGACGAGGCCGGCTCGTCCGAGGGCGACACCGGAGGTGACGAATGAGCACGAGCAGCCCCGAAGGCTCCCGGAGTGGGGCAGGTGCTACCGGCGGGTCCGACGATTCCCGGCGCGCGTCCGGCGCGTCCACGAGGACCAGCTCCGAGTCAGCCGGCTCGTCCGGCCGTAGCGACCAGCCCACCTCGAACGGATCCGGCTACTACGGCTCCAACGGCGCCACCTACTCCGCGAGCGGTTCCCAGCTGTCCGGTTCGGGCTCTGGTCCGTCCGCCTCGAGCTCGGCCGGTTCGAGCGCTGCCGGTTCGGGCCTGACCGGTTCGGCCAGCACGTCCGGTGCGGCGAGCGCGGACCAGGGCCACGCCCTCTCGCGCGGCGCGGTCACCAACCGCACGGCCCCGACGCAGCGCGTCGGCGCCGGCCACGCCGGTGCGACCACGGCCGCCGGCGCCCGCCCGGCGGCCCAGCGCAAGCACAAGGGCCCGCGCCGTGTCCGTCTTGCGGTCGCGCGCGTCGACCCGTGGTCGGTCATGAAGATGAGCTTCCTGCTCTCCGTGGCGCTCGGCATCGCCGGCGTCATCCTCACGGCCGTGCTGTGGATGATCCTGTCGACGATGAACGTCTTCACCGACGTCGAGGGTGTCCTGCAGTCACTGCAGACGACGACGTCCGACCCGTTCTCGATCAAGGACTACGTCGGCTTCGGTCGCGTCGTGTCCCTCTCGATCGTCATCGGCGTCATCGACGTCATCCTGATGACCGCGATAGCGACCGTCATGGCCTTCCTCTACAACATCTGCTCGGCCCTCGTCGGTGGCGTGCAGCTGACCCTCACCGACGACTGATCCCGCTCCCTGCCGTGCTGGGACGCCCCCGTGCAGCAGCCGCCCGCCTGCCGGCATACGGCCGTCCGGAGGGTGGTCCCGGACCGTTTTGTAGGTTGCCGGGGGCATCAGGTAACGTTTCCCCTCGCGTCCGGTCATCCGTTCCGACGGGGTCGACCGAGCGCGCGAAGGTGACGATGGGCCTATAGCTCAGACGGTTAGAGCGCTTCCCTGATAAGGAAGAGGTCGGAGGTTCAAGTCCTCCTAGGCCCACCATCACCGCCACCACGGAGAGGATCGTCGAATGCTGAAGCGTCTCGCCCTCATCGGTGGCGCCGTCGCAGGTCTGCTGTTCCTTCGCAAGAAGGCGAAGCAGCAGCAGGCCGAGCAGGACCTGTGGACGCAGGCCACGGACGACGTGCAGGCACCGGTCAACCCGGCTCCCCGTCCCACGGCGACCGACGAGACGTCGACCTCGGCCTGAGGCCGCTCTTCCACATCAGGGGCCATGGCGCAATTGGTAGCGCACCTGCTTTGCAAGCAGGGGGTTAGGGGTTCGAGTCCCCTTGGCTCCACCACTTCCCACCTGGGCAAACGCCCACCGGTGTCGCCGGACGCCTCGGCACCCGAGGGCCGATCCGGACAGACTGCCTGACTACGCGGCGTCGTCATCGTCGTCCTCGCTCCCGCTGCTCAGTGCCGGAAACACGGTGTCCATCACGCTGGCGCCGGCCTCAAGCACGGGGCGCAGCTCGTGCCGGTAGACCAGTTCGGTGACTGCCGTTCCCGAGTGGCCCATCAGGCGCGAGATCTCCTCGATAGCCAACCCGCGCTCGGACAGGATCGACACGAACGAGTGCCGCAACTCGTACGGCGTCCACTGCTTGGGGTCGAGCCCCGGCACGTGCGTCAGGGCGTCCCGGAACATCCGCCGCACGTTGTGCGCGTCCTGCTCGGTCCCGACCCGCGAGGGAAAGACGAGATCGTGGTCCTGCCAGCGCGCACCCGCCTGCTCACGCTCCGCGGCCTGGTCCTGACGGTGACCCTTGAGAACTGCGACGACGTAGCCAGAGCTTGCCAGAGTCCTCCGAGACTTCCGCGTCTTGACGTCACCGCCGACCCGGACCGACCGCCACACCTCGACGTATGGGACCTCCCCGCCGTCCTCGGCAAGATGCACTCGAGACCAGCGCAGAGCCCGAACCTCCTCCGGGCGCAGACCGACGAGCAACGACACCACGATGTACGCGTGCATGTGATGGCGGCGCGTCTTGTCCAGTACGTCGGAGGCCTGCTGCAAGGTGAGCGACTTCGACGGTCGACCGGGCCGACCCTTGGTCGCCGGGCAGAGGTCGACGACGTTGCGCTCCACCAGCCCGCGCTTCATGGCCCGCCGCACCGAACGACTCAGCACCGAGCGCACCTGCTTGAGCGTTGAGGTCCACAGGCGCTTCCATCCGTCCGGGCTACTCGTGGAACCTCCCGCCATCCGGGGCCCCTTCATTGCCCTGTGGACGGTTGGACTGCCGCTGTATCTCGCCATGACTGTCACGAACAGCTGCCGGATCACGCTCATACACCACCCTTCCGGACGTGACCCCTCAGCTGCAGGGGCGAGCACGGGTTTGAGTACGGAGACTGATGCCCCGGTCGGGTCCCGTGCCTAGCCTCGGGCAGGGTCGGCGCCCGCTCCGTGAGGTGCCGCGTTCACAGGGGAGTGACATGAAGGCAGTTGCGCGCGTGACCGTGCTGTTCGCGATGGTGGTCGGGGTGTTGCTCGGCACGAGCTCGGTGGCCCAGGCGGCCTACTACAACGAGTACTCCGACATCGCGTCGACGCCGGACTCCAACAGCTGCACGGCGGCCCAGGGCTTCGCGGCCGGTGCGACCTACCTCTACGTCGTCAAGACGAAGGGCGACGACTCGAGGGCTGTCATCTACCGGGTCAACAAGAGCACCGGCAAGCGCGAGCTCATGACCAACGGCACCGACAAGCGGTCGTACAACACGTGGCTCGGCCACGCCAACGACATGACGATCAGCGACATCGACGGCCGGCACCACCTGTTCGTCGTGACGATGAAGAGCAGCGGGGCCCAGCTCGTCAAGCTGCGCTACGACGGCACGACCTACTACAAGGTGGGCTCGTACGCCGTGAAGCTCGGCGGGGTCACCAAGACGGTGTCCGGGATCAGCCGGGTGTCGGTCTCGAGCACCACGCTTACGTTCTTCTTCAAGTCCGGCGCCGCGGTCTACAACGGCAGCATCCCGCTGCGGGCCAACACCGGCACCGTCAACCTCTCCAAGGCCTTCGACCTCAAGGTCGCTGGTGCGCTCGTCAACGGCAAGACCGTCTCGGACCTGACGACCTTCACCAACCAGGGCTTCTTCTACGACGCCTCGACCAAGCTCCTCTACTACCCGCTGACCAAGGACAACCGCAGCATCGTCCTCGTCTACCGAGGCATCACGGCAGCGACCCGCGGCACGCTGACCTCGACGAGCACCCTGTCGTTCCGGATCACGTCGTCGGTCTACTCGAAGTTCGAGATCGAGAGCGTGGGCACGAGCGGCGGCAGGCTGTACTTCAACACCAACCGCTCCAACTCCAGCGGCGCCCATGACGGGGTGCACGTCTTCAAGGGCTACTCCGGCTAGTCACGCGTGCGCCCGACCCGGTCGCTGAGGGCGCCGCCGAGAGGCTTCAGGAGCATGAGGACGACGAGGGCGACGAGGTTGACCCACGTCGCGGTCATGCCCTGGCCGGCATACGTCGCCTTGACGGTCGTGGGCCCGTTGACGCGTCTCACCGCTCGACGAGGACGACCTCGTACTCGTCGGCTGTCGGCGGGAAGCCGGTGTCGAACTTGGCGTTCACGGCGGCGAGCTGGTCGCCGTGAAGCGCGATGGTCGACGGCGTCTGGAACAGTTCACTGGTGATGACGTCCTCGACGACCGCTCCGGTCAGATCTGGGTTCGGTCGTAGCCGGGTGACCTGGTTGAGGAAGGGCTCGGCCACCCAGAGCCTCCCGGACTCGTAGAGGATTCCGTCCGGAGCGACGCCCGCCACAAGAAGCTCACTTGCGCCGGTCAGCGGATCGACGGTGTAGAGCGCCCCGTTGGTCGAGTGGGCCACGATCAGCGTGCGCCCGTCCGGTGTGGCGGCGATGCCGTTCAGGTTGAAGTCGCCGCTGGTGTCGGCCGCTGGACCGGTCAGCGTCAGCACGTTGAAGTCTCCTGGTGTCCCGGTTGGGCTGATCGGCACGAAGTAGAGCTTCGGCTGCACGGAGTCGGTGAACCAGGCACCGTCCTGAGTGATCACCACGTCGTTGATGATCGACGTGCCCGGCGTCCCGAACTGGTACGTCGCGACGGCCGCACCGGTGGTGCCGTCGTAGACGTAGCCCTGGCCGGTGAAGCCACCGGCGACGAACAGCTGACCACTGGCGTCGTCGAGCTTCAGGCCCAAGGCCATGTGATCAGGTGGCGCGTCGATGAACTGTTCGGCGGTGCCACGTTGGAGATCACCTCGGAAGATGTCACCGCCGAAGAGCTCTCCGGCGTAGAACGTGGAGCCACGCCCAGCTGCGACACCTTCAGCCGAGCTCGCGCCCGGCAGCACGATGACCTCCTCGGCCGGCGCCGCAGCGGCCGGCGTCAGCCACGTGACCGCCGCAAGAACCGCCAATCCCACCGCGCCCAGCAGTCGACGCCGTGATCGGAGAATCCACAGATCGATGCCTGGCATGGGGACCTCCCCCACTCGTTCGGCCGCGACTTTTGCCGTAAGGGGACGCTAGCGCACGAGGAACCGGACTGTCACCGGTCCTGAGTGCTTAGCCACCCGAGCCGGGCCAGCCGTTGGCGCCGATGTACCAGACGGCCGACGTCAGCACGACGACGACGAGCAGAGCGAAGAGCAGACCGCCGGCCACGGGAAGGAACCACCCGGGTGCTCGCCTTGACCGGACTGCCACGACCTTGACCACAACCGCACCGATGACGGCGCATCCGAGTACGCCGTGCACGACCGTCCGCGCCGGCACGGGCTCCCCGTCGGCGAAGGTCCCGGTCTCCAGGCCGAGGGCCCAGAGGCAGTGGTACGCGACGACCACGGTGAGCACGAGAGCGATCGCTCCCGAGGTCCGGTGAGCGGTGCCGAGCCAGGACGGCGCCCTGACGCCGAGCTTGCCGTACATCCAGAGCGCCCCGATGAGCTGGACCACGGCGAGCACTCCGATCACGACGGAGAGCACGACCTTCATGTCGATGACCGTGCGGAAGCCGAACGTCGTCGTGCCGGCGAGGGTCGGGTCGTGCACCTTGCCGAACACCCCGACGAGCAGCGCAACGACCGCTCCTGCGATGAACGCCGTCAAGGGGACGGACATGCTCCTCGGCGTGCTGTCTGCCATGGGGTCAGGATGCTCCTGGGCGGCTCGTTCCGGACCGGAACGCCGTGAACGCCCCACACTGGCGCCCGTCGTCGACGCCCGGGGCGCCCATCGAGCTAGCGCCAGGCTCGCGTCGCAACCTCGAGCGTGTCGATCTCGTCCTGGGTCAGGTGGAACGTCAACGCCTCGGCATTCGCCATGGCCTGCTTGCGGTTCTTGGCTCCCGGGATGGGCAGGATCGTGTCGTTCTCGATCAACCAGCGAAGAGCCACCTGAGCCGGGGTCCTGCCGTGGCGCTCGCCGATCTCCCGCAGCAAGGCGGTGACCGGCTCGAGGGCCGCCAGACCCCGACGGTCGAACGGTTTGCGGTACCGCCGCAGGCCTCTGGGTCGGTTGGCCCGGGTGTACGTGCCGGTCAGCGCGCCGCTGGCCAGCGGCTGGTAGGCGATGAGGGTGACGCCGAGC
The DNA here is from genome assembly GCF_042666095.1 of Terrabacter sp. GCM10028922. NCBI lineage: Bacteria > Bacillati > Actinomycetota > Actinomycetes > Micrococcales > Intrasporangiaceae > Terrabacter > Terrabacter sp. GCM10028922. The sequence continues at coordinate 429,025 of NZ_JBHTFG010000010.1, forward strand.
TCACGGCAGGTATCCAACACCCCGTTGGTCTCGGGTCGGCGGTGCAGCAGCGAGTACTGCACCTGGTTGGACGCGAGCGGGATGCCGCGCCGGGCCAAGGCCGCGTGCGCCTGGCGCATCTGGTCGGCGGAGTAGTTGCTCACTCCGACGGCGCGAACTCGTCCGGCAGCCACGGCATCGGCCATGAGGTCCATCAGGCGTGGGATGTCCACCCGCCGCGAGGGGAAGTGGTGCTGGTAGAGATCGACGTGGTCACGTCGCAGCCGGGCCAGGCTGTCGGCGAGCTGGCCCGGCATGTCGTCGGCGCCGGCCCGCAGAGTGGCGGGGAACTTCGTCGCGATCAACGCTGCGTCACTGGAGAGCTCGCCGAGCCGCCGCTCCGAGGCGCCGCCGGCGTACATGGCTGCCGTGTCGAAGAGGGTCACCCCCGCCGCGATGCTGACCTGCCATGCGGCGCGCTCCTCGTCGAGGCCCTCCGCGCCGCCGTAGGCGATCTTGGCCGGGTGGAGCCGGGCCAGCCCGTGCGCCTCTCCCCAGGTCATCGCACCGACGCCGAGCCGCGGCACGAGCACGTCGCTGCGTCCCAGCGGCTGGGTAACTGGCATGGTGCGACCGTCCTGTCCCTTCGTGGCCGTCACCCAACCGTACTGGCTGGTCCGGCAGCGACGAACTACCTGACGGCGACGGTCAGTGCGTTGAGACGCAGCTGGATGCCTCCGCGCAGATGAGCCAGGTCGACGTCCCCATCACCGTCGCTCGCCACGATCAGGGCCACCTGCTCGGTCCAGGTCAGCCGCGTCGACACCGAGGTGGGTGGGTCGACGCTCGCGACCACTGCGTCGTCGCCCCCGTCGGCCACACCGAGCTCCACCGTCACCAAGGACGCCCAGCGCACCACGCCGTCGACGACAGCCCGGTACGCGAAGACGATGCGCTGATCGTCGACGAGCTCGAGGTAGTGCGACTGGTTCTCCAGCTGCTCGGTCGGGGAGTCGAGGGTGGTGAACGACGCCCGAGCGTTCTCGCCACCTCCTACGCGGAAGTCGTGCGCGTAGCGGGCGCCGGAACCCGGCATCCGGATCCACCGCCGCCGGATGGTGTCTTCGGCAAACGCCGCATACACGGCCGCCGGAGGCGCGGGCAGGGTCCTGGTCAGGACGAGGGTGTCGTGCCGCATGGTGGTGCAAGGCGCACGGGCGCGAATCTAGTCCCGGAGGCTGATCGCGCGCGTGATCGCGCAACCGGTTCGTCCTGGCGACAGCACGACCTGGCGCGCGATCAGCTCGCCCCAGCTGTCGCCACGAGCTACCCGCCGGAGCAGACTGCCCTCATGAGCGACAGCGACCTCACCGAGCCGGCCGAGCTGACCGAGTCACTCGCCCGGCAGGGCGTACGCATCGTCGCGGGCTGGGCGACCAACGCCTCGAACCTCGTTCACGCCAAAGCGATGCCGGTCGCACGCACCGCCGACTTCGTCACCGCCGGGGCCGGCATGTCGCCCGTCTACAACGGGTACTCGCTCGACGCCTCGATCCAGCTCACGCCGTTCCACGACGCGGTCGGCGACCTGCGGCTGCGCCTCGTCCCCGAGGCCGTACGCGTGCTGCCGGGTGGGGTGGCCGCCGGACCGACGTATGCCGTCACCCAGGACGGCGAGCCCGACCCGGCCGAGCCCCGCGGCATCCTGGCCCGCACCGTTGCTCGCCTGGAGGCTGTCGGCCTGACCCCGCTCGTCGGCCACGAGCTCGAGTTCGTCCTCGTTGCGCCCGACGGCTCGGCGCTGCCAGCAGCCTCGTGGACGCCGTACGGGCTCTCGGCGGTCGTCGACCGATCGACTTTGATCGGCGAGATCGTCGAGGCGGCGGCCGCAGCGGGTCTCGGCGTCGAGCAGGTCCACGCGGAGTACGGGGCGCACCAGCTGGAGCTGTCCCTCGCGCCACAGTCCCCGGTCGAGGCGGCTGACTCCGTCATCCTGCTCAAGACCGTCGTCGGCGTCGTCACCCGCGCGCACGGCCTCGCCGCGTCGTTCTCGCCGGTGCCCTTCGCCGGCCTCGTGGGCAACGGCGCGCACCAGCACCTGTCCCTCGTGGCCGACGGCGCGAACCTGTTCGGTGACGAGGCAGCGTCCGGATCCGCCGACCTGACCGGCCCGGGTGGGCACGCGATCGCCGGCATCCTCGACGGGCTCCTCGGCGCCCAGGCCGTGCTCGCCGGGTCCGTGCTCTCCGGCCTCCGTCTCCAACCAGGCATGTGGTCGGGGGCGACCGTCTGCTGGGGCACCGAGAACCGTGAGGCTGCCGTGCGCTACCTCGCACCCGGTCCGGCCAACCCGCACGGCGCCAACATCGAGGTCAAGCTCGTCGACCCGTCGGCCAACCCGTACCTCGCAACGGCCGTCATCCTCGGCCTCGCCCTCGACGGCATCGAGCGCACCCTCCTGCTGCCGCCGGAGACGACGCTCGACGTCGGCCAGCTCGACGCCGAGGACCGCGCCGCCGCGGGGCTCGAGCTCGTGCTCACCGACCACACCGCGATCCTCGACGCCTTCACCGGCTCGGTCGCCGAGCACGTTCTCGGCGAGCAGGCGGCAGCCGCCCTCCTCGCCGTCCGGCGCCACGAGGGCGAGGTCTTCGCGGACCTCGATGCCACCGAGCTGACGGCTCGCCTCCGGCTCGCCTGGACCGTCTGATGGCCGACCGCTGGGCCGGCGCGGCCGCAGAGCTGCTCGAAGAGCTCGACCGGATCCGGCTCGTCGACCACCACGTGCACGGCGCGCTGAGGGAGGCACCGACCCGGACGGCATACGGCGACGCGCTCAACGAGGTGGACACCGATCCGCTTCCGCCGCAGGCGAACCCGTTCGACAGCCAGCTCGGCTTCGCCATCCGCGCGTGGTGCGCGCCGGTGCTCGGACTCGACCGGCATGCCTCCGCCGACGACTACTGGGCGGCCCGCGCCCAGCTTGGCGAGGACGAGGTCAACCGTCGCTTCCTGACCGCAGCCGGAGTCAGCCACTGGCTCGTCGACACCGGGTTCCGCACCGACGACCTGCTCTCCCCCGCCGCCATGGCCGACGCGGGCGGCGGGGACGCCCTCGAGGTCGTGCGCCTCGAGACGCTCGCCGAACAGGTCGTCGCCGACGGAGCCACCCCGAAGACGTATGCCGTCCGCTTCCGTGAGCTGCTCGAGCGCCGCTCGATCGGGGCCGTCGCCGCCAAGTCGGTCCTCGCGTATCGCGCCGGCTTCGACGTCGACCTCGGCCGGCCCGGTGATCGCGAGGTCGAGCACCACGTCGATGCCTGGCTGCGCCGTGGCGACCCGTCGAGGCTCACGGACCCACGCCTCATCGCCTTCGGCCTCCACGAGGCGGCCGCCAGTCGACTGCCGATCCAGCTGCACGTCGGGCTCGGCGACCGCGACCTGGACCTGCGCCGGTCCGACCCGCTCCTGCTGACCGAGCTCCTGCGCGACCCGAGCATCGCCCGCGTGCCGGTCATGCTCCTGCACTGCTACCCGTTCGAGCGCGAGGCCGGCTACCTCGCGCAGGGCTTCCGCAACGTCTTCCTCGACGTCGGCCTCGCCGTCAACCACCTCGGCGCCCGTTCACCCGCCCTCGTCGCCCGCAGCCTCGAGCTCGCGCCGTTCGACAAGGTGCTCTACAGCTCGGACGCCTGCGGCCCGTCGGACCTGCACTTCCTCGGCGCGCGGCTCTGGCGCAATGCGATGGCCACGGTGCTGGGCCGGTTCGTCGACGACGACGAGTGGTCCTTCGACGACGCCCGCCGCATGATGCGGATGTCCGCCCGGGAGAACGCGTTCCGCGCGTACGAGCGCCTCGCAGAGCGGCCGTCCTGAACCGGCCTTCGTGTCGCTCCCGGCCCTCTCGTCAAGCCGGCGCTGCGCGACGGCCGATGAAGCCGGCGCCGATGGCGAGCAGCGCAGTCGTCGTCACGAGCCACGGCATGCCCGACGCGTCACCACCTTCGGCCGTGAGCAGGACCCACTCCGACAGGACGAGCCCCAGGACGGCGATCGCCCACGCGAGCAGCATCATCCGGCCGGCGGCGCTGGGTCTGGCTGAGAGCGCCAGCAGCGTGAGCGCGACCGTGAGCAGTCCCCACAGGTAGAGGATGGCCGCCCAGTAGCCGGCGATGGGAATGTCGACAGAACCCACGTAGCCGGCGTAGTTTGCCAGCACGACCGCCGTGACGGCGGCAGTGGCCAAGACGGCATACGTGGCACCGTCGCGCCACGCGATCGGCCCCCGGGGAAGCGGTGAGCGCCAGGCCGTCACGGCGACGACGGCAAGACCGGTGATCGTGATGAGCGACTGCCCGACGAAGGCGAGCACCCACCCCACCACGATGTCCCGGTTCTCGATCCTGGACTCGACAGCGACGCCGATCGAGGTCAGGACGCCCATCCCTGCTGCAGCGACACATCCCGTCAGGAAGCCGATGGCCACGTCTGCGCGCACGCGCGGGGCCAGCACGAGCGCTGCCGCCACGACGGCGAGCAGTGCCCGGACGCCGGGTCCCAACAGGATCTCGACCGTCACCGTGGCGTCCTGGTCGGCGAACCACCACGTGGTGCCGGCGAGAACCATCACGGCGCCGATGAAGAGTCCCCAGGCGGGCCATCGACCCAGACGGCGTTCCTCCTCGGATGACTCCCCCGCCGACCCAGCGCCGATCCTCCGGTATGCCGTGTCCCCAGCCGTGCCCAGCGCCTCCTTCGTGTCCTCGAGCGGCCGCTCCACCGGCGTCGGCGGTGGCGTGATGTGCGGTTGGGCAGTGGGCTCGGCCGGCGTGAGGCGACGTTCGGTCAGCTCGGGGCCGCTTGCGGCCGTGGCGGATCCGGCCGCCTCACCGACCGGCTCGGGCGGCGTCGGCGCTGGAACCTCCGTCGGTGGGCTGGCCCATCGACTGGTCACCCGCGCCTCGACTGGCACGATCACCGATCCCGTCGACCCGATCAATGTCACGGTTCCGGCAAAGGCGCGACCGGGCGGTGACAACGACACCGTCACCGTCCCGCCCTCCACGAGGGCGGACAGTGGTGGGTCGGCCTCGGCGCGGACCTCGCGTGCGATCGGGAGCCCGTGCACGTGCAGCTCGCGCTCCACGGCGACGTCGGCGTCCGGGTGCAGGTCGCCGAAGTCGAGCGCCGTCGGCGTGACCTTGGGTGCGGCGGCGTCGATGACGGCGACGGCGTCGTCGGCCACGGACCTCGTGTCGGAGCGGGCAACCTCGCGCAGGGCCTCGAGCGCACCGAGGGCCACCCCGAGGTCCTCGTGCCCGAGCCGGTCGCGCAGCTCGAGCACCGCGCCGCGCCGATAGGTCGGGTCGGGGTTGCCCAGAGCGGTCCTCAGCGCCTCCGAGATCGGCACCGGACGGATCCGCCTGCGCCTGCTCCGCGCGAGGTACACCTCGCCGGACATCTCGACGTCACGGCCGGGGGTCTGGCGCGGGTTCTGCTCACGCACCCGGTCGAAGACGTAGTCGTAGAGCTCGCCGAGCGCCACGAGCCCGTCCTCGTCGCGGTCCGCCTCGCCGCTGCGCAGCCCCTCGACGAGCGCCGAGGTGAAGACCGAGGGCTGCGGCTGGTGGTCCGCCGTCAGCGTCGTGCCCTCGAAGGCGTACTCCATCGCACTCGACGCGCTGATCACCGCGCGTCCCCGGCCCCCGCCGAGCCGACCCGCCGGGAAGCTGTCGGCTACGTTGACCGGACCCCCCGCACGCACCGCCACGCCTTCACCGAAAGCGCCTCCGTAGCAGCAGTCGATGAAGAGCACGATGGTGCGCGCTCTGGCCGATCGCATGCACCGCTGGACGAAGTCCGCGGACACCGAGGTCGAGCCCAGCCGGTCCGGGCGGGTGTTGCGCGCCGCGAAGAAGAGCTCGCCCGTGTCGCTCTTCAGTCCGTGCCCGGAGAAGTGCAGCAGGAGCAGGTCCTCCGGGCGGCTGTCGGCGAAGAGATCGTCGATGTGGGCCTGCACCTCGTATGACGCCGCGTTGCGCACCACGGACACGTCGAAGCCGCCGATGTCCGAGTCGCCGAGCACCTCGGCCAGGGCACGCGCGTCGGCCTCGGGCGCACGCAGCTGGGTCAGGCTCGCGTGCTCGTAGGTGTCATTGGCGATGATGAGGGCGCGGCGCGTGCCGGCACTTTCCGGGGCGCCCGGCAGGGACGTCATCTGGCCTCCTCGTGTCGGCGCACGAAGAGGTCGAGCAGTCGCTGCTCCTCCGCCGACGACCCGCCCCTCAGCACGATCACGTCGCCGTCGATCTCGAGACGCACCGTGCGGGTGGTGCCGCGCTCCCGGCCGAGCCAGCCACGCAGCGTCGCCACGAGCGCGGTGAGACCCCCGGATCCGAGCACCGCGATCGCGAGGCTGTTCAGGGCCGCGACGTCGATGGCCCGGGTGCCGGGTGGACCGACGACTCGTGTCGTGGCGACCTCGAGCTCGTCGACCTGGCGCAGCTCCTCGAGGACGTTGCGGTGCAAGGCGTCGATGCGCGAGGCGTCCGCCTCACGCTCGTCCAGCCGCACGTCGACGATCATGCCCATCGGCCCACCTCACGGTGCCGGAGTCCCCTCGGTCGATCGTACTCGCGAGACCACGGGCCAGCCGGGCCTTCACGCACCGTCCCGGCGGGTCCGGTGGACCGGCCGGTCGCCCGGTCCACCGCCAATCGACGGCTGACTTGCTCTGGCGCAACCCGCGGCCTGGTGCCATGCTCGTCAGAGCAGCATCGTCCGAGCCTCCCCGAGGCCCGGATCCAGCGGCGTTTCGCGTGGAAGGACCCAGCACTGACACGCTCAATGTGATGCAATCTTCATCGAGCCCCTCGCGCAACCAGCCAGTTCATGGCAGACTGGGTGCAGCGAAGGGTTGGGCCCGCACGAACCGCGCCCAGCCCTTCTGCTTGTGCTGGCTCGCACTGTCCCCCTGTCGGTGCGAGCCAGCTCAAGCAGAGAAGGACCCGGATGCCTCAGGCACCCGGGTCCTTCTCTGTGTGGAGTCGCGCTTTGTCAGCTCGAGCGGTCTCCCTGTTCCTTGGCCATCCGCGCCTTGGCCGACCCACGCGGTGACGCCTTCGTCGAGGCCCCGTTGATCGTGCCGCCCTCGACCGCGTCAGACGTGATCGCATCGGAGTCCGGCGCTGCGTCGACGGCCGTCACCTGCCCAGGGCTTGCTGACGCGCCGGCCGGCTCCTCGGTGTCGGCACCGTAGGCGTCGGTCGCGTCGTCGATGGCCTCACCGGAGCGGTCCTTGGCGTCGGCGATCGCCGCCTGGCCCTTGGCCGCGAGGTCGCCTGCCTTGTCCCTGGCCTTGCTCGCGGCGTCGGCGACGACCTCCTTCGCATGGCCGACCTGCTCGGCTGCCTTGTCCTTCAGGGTCGCGCTGTCCGTGGTGCTGACGGCACCCGCCGCACCCGCGGAACGGGAGTCGAGCGGGGTCGCCCACGGGTCGTCGGCCTCCTTCTGCTTGCGGAAGGCCGCGACCGCGGCCACGGCTGCGGCCGACAGGCCGATGGCGATGAGCCACCTGCCCTTGCCGCGCCGCTTCTTCGCGACGGCATCGCCCTTGAGCACGGCGTAGGCATCCTGGGCGCGGTGCCCACCCACGGCGGCGGTCTCGCGCGCCTGAGCGGCGGCCTGCTCCAGGTGCGGCTGGGCCGCCTCACGCGCCTGCTCGGCGCCGGCTGCGAGGGCAGCGGCAGCGGTCGCGATGGCTGCTCCCACCTTCGGCAGCACCGACTCGACCAGCGTCGACTGCGCCGACTCGACCCTGGGCCGGGCCCGGTCGGCCGCCTCGTGCAGCGCCTCTCCGGCGACCTCGCGGGCGCTCACGGTAGCGTCGTGGAAGCGGTCGCGGGCCACGTCGGCGGCGTCGTGCAGCGCCGGGGCCGCAGCCTCGCGGGCCGCGAGGAAGCGCTCTCGTGCCGCGTCGGCAGCGTCGTGCAGGACCGGCGTCGCGGCCTCCCGAGCGGCATACGCCCGGTCTCTGGCGGCGGCGGCTGCCCCGCTCGCCGAGTCGGCGGCACCATGTCTGAGGGAGCCGAGCCGGTCGCCTGCTGCCGACCCGAGATCGGCTGCCGCAGCTCGCGCCTGGTCGACGGCAGCCTCCGTGCGGGACTGCTTGGTTCGGAACATGCGTCCTCCTAGGTCCTCTCGTCCTTACCCATCCTGCCAAGTTCGGCCACGAACCGCACGGAGGGCGCCGGCGGGTGGGTCGCACCCGTCGGAGACGCCCGGTCCCGTATGCCGTGTGCCTCGACCACTCAGCTCGTGGCCTCGTGCGGGGGCTGGGCCGCGCGGTCGGTCCCGCGTTCGGTCGCGAGGTCGGCGTCCTCGGGCTGAGGAGCGTCGCCGTGGCCGGGCGTGCCGGGCGTGGCAGGCGGGTGGTCGAGTCCCAGCACGGTGTCCTCGAGCGTCGTGTCGGTGAGCGACTCCTGCGTCGGGGCCGGGAGGTCACCTGCCGCGGCGTCGAAACCGGTCTCGTCCGGCGTCGTGGCCGTGGCGTCCGTCGTCGGGTCCACCGCTGTCGGCGCCTCGGGGTCGACCGGGTAGGGCGCACCGGGGGTCACGTCGGCGGCGCCCGCGGCTGCGGCCGCGCCGGTTGCGGTCGTCGGCCCTGCCGTGTGGCCCTCGGCGACCTTGTCGACCCCCTTGGCGACCTGGTCCTTCACCTTGACGACCTTGTCGTGGTACTTCCCGTCGGTCTTCTCGTCGATCTTGGCGGTCGCCGACTCGACGTAGCCGTCGATCTTCTCGCGGTTCTCGGCGGCGAAGTCGCCTGCCTTCTCCCGCGCCTGCTTGGCCGCGTGTGCCGCGGTCTCCTGCAGGTGCTTCGCCTTGGCTTCGAGGTCGAGCTCCTCGGCCTTCTTCTTCAGCTTGTCCATGAACGACATCGGCACTCCGTCCTGCACCGGGCCGGGCCCGGCGACTCATCGGGTCGCGTCCTCATCTGGCGGTGAGGATGATCCTTCCCCTTGGGCAACGGTGGGTCCACTTGAAGGGTTCCGTGCCCCACCGGTCATACTCACGCTTACCCGGCCGGACGGCATACGTGCTCATCCGCCGTGCGAGGATTGGGCGCATGAAGGCAACCCTGCACACGAACCACGGCGACATCGTCGTCGACCTCTTCGCGCACCAGGCCCCGAAGACGGTGGAGAACTTCGTCGGCCTCGCCAAGGGCGAGAAGGAGTACAAGGACGAGGCGGGACGCACCAACCCGACCCCGTTCTACGACGGCCTGATCTTCCACCGGATCATCCCGAACTTCATGATCCAGGGCGGCTGCCCGCTCGGTCAGGGCTTCGGTGGGCCGGGCTTCACGTTCGACGACGAGATCAGCCCCGACAAGGACTTCACCAAGCCCTACGTCCTCGCCATGGCCAACGCCGGCAAGCGCATGGGCCGCGGCACCAACGGCTCGCAGTTCTTCATCACGACCGCTGCGACCACCTGGCTGCAGGGCAAGCACACGATCTTCGGCGAGGTCGCCGACCAGGCGTCACGAGACGTCGTGGACAAGATCGGTGCGGTCGCCACGGGTGCCAACGACAAGCCGCTCGAGGACGTCGTCATCAACTCGGTCACCATCGAGGACTGACCTCACCTCATCCACGGACGCGACCGGCAGGGGGAATCCCGTTGTCTGACAACCCGACCAGTGGCCAGCCCCCGGTGGAACCGGACGTGCCACAACCCGCTGCCGGTCCGTCCGTGTGCCCGCGCCACCCTGACCGGGAGGCGTACGTCCGCTGCCAGCGCTGTCGACGCCCCGCGTGCCCCGAGTGCCAGCGGCCCGCGGCAGTGGGCATCCAGTGCGTCGACTGCGTGCGCGAGGCCGCCCGCACCGCCCCCAGCGCGCGCACCGTCTTCGGCGGCCGCGCGACCGACGGCACGCCCGTCGTGACGTACGCGATCATCGCCGTCTGCGCCGTCGCCTACCTCGCCCAGCGGGCGAGCCCAAGTGTCACCGGGGACTTCGCCTTCGCCCCGGCGCTCGGCTGGACCGAACCGTGGCGCTTCGTCTCGGCCGCGTTCCTCCACTCGCCGGACACCATCTTCCACATCCTGCTCAACATGTTCGCGCTGTGGTCGCTCGGCCAGTACCTCGAGCCGATGCTCGGGCGCGCCCGCTTCGCGGCGCTGTACCTCATCAGCGGTATCGGCGGCCAGGTCGCCGTCACGCTGCTCGCCGGCTCGCCGACGCGGGACGGGCTCATGACCGGCACGGACCGGCCTTGGGTCACCGGGGTCGTCGGTGCCTCTGGCGCGATCTTCGGCCTGTTCGGCGCTCTGCTCGTGCTCAACCGCCACCTCGGCCGGTCCTCGACCGCGATGTACGCGACGATCGCGATCAACGCGGCCTTCGGCTTCCTCTATCCCGGCATCTCGTGGCAGGCCCACCTCGGCGGCCTCGTCACCGGCCTGGCGTGTGCCGGCGTCATCGTCGCGTTCCGACGCCAGCGCATCCGTCAGCTGGTGTGGGTCGCCCTCGGCGGAGTGCTCGCGGTCCTTGTTGCCGTGACCGTCGCGAAGTACCTCTCGGTTCCGGAGGCCATCCGGATGATCGACTCCAGCGACTTCCGCTGAGGCTCCCGGTGAGAGTTGTCCACCGCCTGTGGAAAAGCCTGTGGATGTAGTTACACACGTGTGATTCATCCCCAGCTGGGGACAATGGTGTGGATAACCGTGGCGATGCGCGGTCCGGGTTGTGCACGGCCATCATCCACAGCTGTGGACCACAGACGACGACGCCGGCTGTCCACAGATGTGGACAGCCGGCGTCGTGGTCTTGTGGGCAGCCGGAGCGCCTCAGCGGGGCCTCAGCGGCGTCAGCGGCGTCAGCGCCAGCGCATCGTCATGATGAAGCCACCCATGAGCAGGACGAAGCCCACCCCGAGGTTCCACACACCGATGGACCCGATGGGGTACTTATACTCGCTCACGTAGTAGACGACGATCCACAGCAGCCCGAGGACGAGCAGCGTGATGAAGACGGGCGCCCACCAGGTGGGGTTGGGCTCTGCGGCCTTGCTCGTGCGGGGCGGGGTGTACGCCGTCGCCTTGTGGTCGCGGCCTTTGGACTCGGGCACTGCTTTCTCCTTGCTCTGAGTTGAGCCAAGGGTAGCCAATGACCGGTGTCATGGACGGGCTCACCGCGTACTGCCGGCGCTCGACGGCACCCCGAGCCCTCGCCGCCGCACCTGAGATCGGTCCGATGAGGCGAGCCGTGCACAATGGTGTCAGCGCGGAGGGTCCGCGCGAGCGAGGACATCGGTGATGACGGACGTCGACCCGCCCGAGGTGGCGCACGACGACGTGGCCCCGGCGGCTCCGGCACCCCGCCGGCGCGTGACCTGGCGCCTGCTCGTGCCCGTCGTCACGGCTGCGGCAGGCGTGATGTTCGCGATGAGCTTCCAGGCGGCGCAGGGCCGAGACCTGCGGGCCGACCGCGACCTGCCGCAGCTCATCATCGAAGGTGACGCCCGCGTCGCCGAGAAGGCGACGGACCTCGACGAGCTCCAGAAGGAGGTCGAGGCCCTCGCCAAGGCCAGTGCGCCGACCGACAAGCACCTCTCGAGCCTGACCCGCGCCGCCGACGAGCTCGCCGCCACGGCCGCGACGACCAAGGTCAGGGGGGAGGCCATCGAGGTCACCCTCGACGACGCCAAGCGCACCGCCGACTCCCTGCCCGACGGCTTCACCGCCGACGACATCGTCGTGCACCAGCAGGACGTGCAGGCCGTCGTCAACGCACTGTGGACCTCGGGCGCCGAGGCGATGATGATCCAGGACCAGCGGGTCATCTCGACCAGCGCGGTCCGCTGCGTCGGCAACACCCTGATCCTCCAGGGGCGTGTCTACGCCCCGCCCTACCGGATCACCGCGATCGGTGACATCGACCGCCTGCAAGAGGGTCTCGACGCGGACCCTGCGGTCAACATCTACCGCCAGTACGTCGACGCCGTCGGTCTCGGCTACGGGATCCACACCCACACCTCGATCGAGTTCCCGGCATACTCGGGGTCGGTCGACTTCCAGTACGCGTCGCCGATCCGCTGAGCGCCCGTCCACCGCCGCCACCACCACTGAGGCCCCGCATGACCCGCATCCTCGTCGTCGACAACTACGACAGCTTCGTCTACACCATCGTCGGCTACCTCGAGCAGCTCGGCGCCGAGTGCACGGTCGTGCGCAACGACGCGGTGCCTGCTACGGACGCTGCGGCCTACGACGGCGTCCTCGTGTCACCGGGCCCGGGCACCCCCGAGGAAGCCGGGGTGTCGATGGACATCATCCGCGAGTGCGCACGGCTCTCGAAGCCGATGTTCGGCGTCTGCCTCGGCCACCAGGCCCTCGGCGTCGTCGCCGGCGCGACGGTCGGCCGCGCACCGGAGCTGCTCCACGGCAAGACCTCGCTGGTGCACCACGACGGCACCGGCGTCCTCGAGGGGCTGCCCAGCCCGTTCACCGCGACGCGCTACCACTCGCTGACGATCGACCCCGCGACCCTTCCCGACGAGCTCGTCGCCACCGGCCACACCGACTCGGGCCTCGTCATGGCCGTGCGTCACCGCGACCTGCCGCTGCACGGCGTGCAGTTCCACCCCGAGAGCGTCCTCACCGAGGGCGGTCACCGGATGCTCGCCAACTTCCTCGCCATGTGCGGTGACGGCGAGGCCGTCGAACGCTCGGTTGGGCTGAGCCCGCTCGTCACCGCTGCCGTCTGACGTCGCCCTCTGATGTCGCCGTCTGACGTCGCCGTCGGGGCGTATGCCGTCGGGCGGACGACAGTGCCCACTCGACCTCGTCATCCGGTCGAGTGGGCACTTTCCACCGTGCAGCCGGGTCAGGGAAGCAGCGTGGTCGGCTCGACAGTGCCTGTCGGCGGCTCGGTCGTCGCGGGCGGCGGGGTGACGGTCACCGTGGACGGGCTCGGGCTCGGCGCGCGGGCCACCTTGACGACGATCTCGGTGCCGATCTTGACGACGTCGCCGGCCTTGTCGACCGAGAGCACCTCGTCGGGGTTCTTGTCGGAGTCGACCGTCTGCTTGCGCGGCTCGAGGCCGGCGTTTTGGAGCGCGACCGCGGCCAGGGCCCAGTCCTGCCCGACGAGGTTGTCGGGCACCTTGACGTTGCCGGTGGCGTAGAAGATACGGATCTTGGTGTCCTTGGACACGACCGCCTGGGCGGCCGGCTCGGTCTTCGTCACCTTGTTCTTGTCCTGGTCGGGCGTGTTCTCCTCGGTGAAGCCCGCGACGGCGAAGCCTGCCTTCTCGAGCTCCTCGCGGGCGGTGTCCTTGTCGAAGCCCGTGACGTCCGGGACCGTGAGCGTGTCGGGGCCGGACGAGACGACGTACTTGACGACCGACTGCTCGGCGACCTGCGTGCCGGACTCGGGGTACTGGCTGATGACCGAGCCCTTGTCGACGTCGCTGCTCGCGGCGGTCGTCTTCTCGCCGCGTAGGCCGTTGGTCGTCAGGGTTCGGGCGGCGACGTCCTCCTTCATCCCCTCGATGGTCGGGACGGCGACCTTGGTGACGTTGGGCGTCTGGTTGCTGAACCAGGAGGCCGCGCCCCAGCCGACGAGGGCGAGGACGGCGATGACGAGCGCCGTGATGAGAGCGGCCTTGCCCCGGCCGCCCTGCCGGCCCCTGGAGTCGGTCTCCTCGTGGCCGACGGCCGGGAGGCCGGCAGTGTTCTGGTACCGCTCGCGCCGGGACGTCATGGCGGGCTGCACCGCGGTCGGGGCGCCGGGCGAGGCATACGACTGCGGGAGGGTCTGGGTCGCGGCGGCGCCGACGACTGCAGCGGTGCCGAGCGCCGCGGCGCTGATCTGGCGACCGAGACGGACGTTCTCGAGGTCGGCCCGGAAGGACGCGGCGTCCTGGTAGCGGGCCTCGCGGTCCTTGGCCAGGGCGTGCAGCGTCACGGCGTCGAGGTCGCCGCCCACCGAGTCGTTCCACACGCTCGGGGGCTGCGGGAGCTCACCGACGTGCTGGTACGCGATGGCGACCGCCGAGTCGCCCGTGAACGGCGGACGGCCGGCGAGCAGCTCGAAGAGGAGGCAGCCGGTCGAGTAGAGGTCGGAGCGCTCGTCGACCGTCTGGCCCTGCGCCTGCTCGGGCGAGAGGTACTGGGCGGTGCCGACGACCGACTGGCTCTGCGTCATCGTGGCGGCGGTGTCGGCGATCGCCCGGGCGATGCCGAAGTCCATCACCTTGACGTGGCCGCCGCTCGTGATCATGACGTTGGCGGGCTTGATGTCGCGGTGGACGATGCCCATCCGGTGGCTGTAGGACAGTGCGTCGAGGATGCCCTCGGTGACCCGGATGGCCTCGGCCGGGTCGAGCTGCTGGTGCTGGGTCAGCTTCTGGCGCAGCGTCTCGCCGTCGACGTACTCCATGACGATGAACGGCAGGGTCGTGCGCGTGCCGTTGGGTCCTTCGGTGAAGCTCTCGTCCTCACCGGAGTCGAAGATGGCGACGATCGAGGGGTGGTTGAGGCCGGCCGCGGACTGGGCCTCGCGCCGGAAGCGCATGAGGAAGTTCGCGTCGCGGGCGAGGTCGGAACGCAGCATCTTGATGGCGACCTGACGGCCCAGCCGGGTGTCGTGGCCGAGGTGCACGTCGGCCATGCCGCCTCGGCCGATCAGCTCGCCGACCTCGTAACGTCCACCGAGGACACGGGCTGCGGTGCTCACGTCGATCGCCTCTGCTCGTTGGGGAACTGCTCGTCCGGCTGGTGGTTCATCCTGGTCCGCTCGTCGGGCGCCTGTGTCGCGCTGCTCGGGCTGGTCTGTCATGTCACTTGTCCTTGCCGCCCTTGCCCTTGCCCTTGCCCGGCTTGGTCGGCTCGGGGGTGGTGGGCTCGACGGGCTTGGTCGTCGTCGCGGTCGTCGCCGTCGTGTGCGTCGGTGTGGGCGACGTCGTCGACCTCGTGGTGCTCGTGGACGGGGCCGGCGTGCCGGCCGAGGCCGTGTGCGAGGGCGGGGCCGTCGGGGTGGTGGCCGGGGTGGGTCCACCCATGATGCTGCCCAGCGCGAAGGCCCCCCAGGTGACGAGGGCGACTGCCGGGACGGCCAGCCATGCCAAGCGGGAACGAGAGCGGCGCTGACCGGATCGGCTTGTCCGCGAGGTGGATCCGCCGGAGTGCCGGCTGGCGCGAGTCGCGGTGATCGGCATGGCGCGCGTCGCGTCGACCGGCGACGGTGCCGACAGGACCGGCGCCGGCACGGCGGCCGTGGTCGTGGCCGTCGTCGTGGCGTCGGCCAGCACCTCGGTGGCGTCGGTAGGGAGCACCTCGGTCGCGTCGTCCGCGGGCGGCGGGGACGACGCCGGCAGGGCACCGAGCGGAACACCGGTCGCCTCGGCCACCGTTCGGGCATCGGCGGGCCGGTCGCCCGGTGACTTCGCGAGGCTCGCGACGACGATGGCGCGCAGGTCTGCGGGCACCGTGTCCGGTAGGTCCGGCGGCGGGTCGTTGACCTGCGCGAGGGCGGTCGCGACCGGCGTGCCCATGTCGAACGGCTTGCGGCCCGTCAGCATCTCGTGTGCGACGACCCCGAGCGAGTAGACGTCGCTCGCCGCGGTGGCGGGCTCGCCGAGGGCCTGCTCGGGGCTGATGTAGTCAGGGGTGCCGAGGACTTCGCCGGTGATCGTGTGGCCCGACCCGGCGCCCAGGCGCGCGATGCCGAAGTCGGTGAGCTTCGCCTGCCCAACGGGCGTCACGATGATGTTGGCCGGCTTGACGTCGCGGTGCACCATGCCCGCCTCGTGGGCGACCGAGAGGGCGAGGGCGGCCTGACCGAGGATCGAGCGCACGTCGTCTGCCGGCATACCGTCGGGGTGCGCGTGGATGAGCTCGCTGACGGTGCGGCCCGGCACGAGCTCCATCACGAGGTATGCCGTGCCGTCCTCCTCGCCGTAGTCGAAGACGGCCGCGATGTTGGGGTGGTGGAGCGACGCGCTGCCACGCGCCTCGTCGCGGAACCGCTCGAGGAACGCCTCGTCGTCGGGACCCGGCGCGCGCATGATCTTGACGGCGACGGCGCGCTGGAGCACCTCGTCGGTGGCCTCCCACACGACGCCCATGCCGCCCGCCGCGATGACGGAGCCGAGGGTGTAGCGACCACCGAGCGTCGCACCGGTCGTGAGTGTCATCGGCTCAGCACCGCCTCCATGACCTCGCGGGCGATCGGCGCGGCGACCCGGCCGCCGCCCACCTCGCTGCCCGTGACGCCGCCGTCCTCCACGACGACCGCGACGGCGACCTTGGGGTCGGTGGCGGGCGCGAAGGAGATGAACCACGCGTGCGGGGGCTTGTCGGGGTCGTGCTGCGCGGTACCGGTCTTGCCGGCCACCTCGACGCCGTCGATCTGCGCCCGCGCGCCGCTGCCGTTCTGCACGACGGACACCATCATCTTCGTCAGGGTCGAGGCGGTCTGCTCCGACACCGCCTGCGAGAGCTCCACCGGATCGGGCGTCGACTCGATGATGTCGAGGTTGGCGCTGCGCACGGACTCGATGAGGTACGGCGTCATGACCCGGCCGCCGTTGGCGATCCCGGCCGCCACCATCGCCATCTGCAACGGGGTCGTGCGCACGTCGTACTGACCGATCGCGGCCTGCGCGGCCTGCGGCGCGTTGAGGTCGGCCGGCACCGAGCTCGTCGCGACCCGCATCGGCACCTGCAGGGAGTCGCCGAAGCCGAACTTGGCGGCCTGCGCTCTCAGCTTCTCGCCGCCGAGCTCCAGACCGAGCGAGCCGAACGCGGTGTTGCACGAGATCTCGAGCGCGTGGATCAGGGTGGTCTCGTCGCCGGGCCCGCACGCCTGGCCGTTCTCGTTGGGCAGGTTGGTGCTCGTCAGCGGCAGGTCGAGCTTGGCCGGGCCGGGGACCGTTGAGCCCTCGTCGGTGGCGATGCCGTCTTCGAGCGCGGCCGCGGCCGTGACGACCTTGAAGGTGGACCCGGGCGGGTACACGCCACTGATGGCCCGGTTGAGGTAGGCCTTGCCCTTGTCGGTCGACAGCGACTGCCAGGCCTTTGCGGCCTTGGACAGGTCGTGGCTCGAGAGCGGGTTGGGGTCGTACGTCGGGTGGCTGACCATGGCCAGGATCGCGCCGGTCTTCGGGTCGAGCGCGACGACCGCACCCTGGCTGTCGCCGAGGGCCTCGTCGGCCGCGGCCTGCGCCTTGGGGTCGATGGTCAGCTCGACCGTCGCGCCGGAGGTCTTGCGGCCCGTGATGAGGTCGGTCATGCGGCGCACGAACAGCGTGTCGGCGTCACCCGAGAGGAGGTCGTCGGACGCGTGCTCGAGGCCGTACGGCGCGCCGACGGAGTACGAGTAGAAGCCGGTCAGCTGGGAGTACAGCTCACCCTGGGGATAGCTGCGCAGGAAGCGGTACTGGTCCTCGACGGGCACCGACTTCGCGACGGCCTGGCCGCCGACGATGATCGAGCCGCGCTCCCGTGAGTAGTTGTCGAGGAGGGTGCGCTTGTTGGTCGCCATCGCACCGAGGGACTTCGCCTGGGCGAACTGCACGATCGTCGAGGCGACGAGCAGGGCCGTGAAGAGGCACGCGATGAGGACGGAGAGCCGACGGATGGGGGTGTTCACGGCAGCTTCACCACCTGGGTCAGCTCGGCCGGTGCCGGCTCGTCGGCGGCGACCCCGACGGGCATCTCGGGCATCGGTCGGCGGGCCTGGTCGGAGATGCGCAGGAGCAGGGCCATGATCACCCAGTTGGCGAGGAGGGACGAGCCGCCGAGCGACATGAAGGGGGTCGTCAGGCCGGTCAGCGGGATGACGCGCGTGACGCCGCCGATGACGATGAACAGCTGGAAGGCGACCGAGAACGACAACCCGATGGCGAGGAGCTTGCCGAAGCCGTCACGCACGCCGAGCGCCGTGCGGATGCCACGCTCGCAGAACAACAGGTAGAGCACGATGATCGCGACGGCGCCGAAGAGGCCGAGCTCCTCACCGAGGCTCGGGAAGATGAAGTCGCTCTCCGCGAACGACGTGAGGTACGGCCGACCGGCGCCGAGGCCGGTACCGGTGAGGCCGCCGGAAGCCATGCCCCACAGACCGTTCGCGAGCTGGTTGGAGCGTTCGAGGTTGTCCTGCGAGAACGGGTCGAGCCACAGGTCGACGCGCTTCTGGAAGTGCGTGAACGCCGACAGTGCGAAGGCGACGGCCGCGGCGAAGAGGAGCAGGCCGATCGCGATCCACGAGACGCGCTCCGTCGCGACGTAGAGCATCGCGACGAAGAGGCCGAAGAACAGCAGGGCCGAGCCGAGGTCCTTCTGGAAGACGAGGATGAGCAGGGCGAGGACCCATGCGACGAGGATCGGGCCGAGGTCGCGTCCGCGCGGGAACGTGAAGCCGAGGACCTTCTTGCCTGCCAGCGAGAGCACGTCTCGGGTCTGCACGAGGTAGCCGGCGAAGAAGATGGCGAGGGCGATCTTGGCGAACTCACCGGGCTGGAAGTTCATCGGTCCGATGGAGATCCAGATCTGCGAGCCGTTGATCGTGCGGCCGATGCCGGGCACGAGCGGCAGCAGGAGCAGCACGAATCCGACGGCCATTGTCACGAAGGTGTAGCGGCGCAGCAGCCGGTGGTCACGCAGGGCGAATAGGACGCCGACGGCGAGGGCGACGGCGAGCGTCGTCCAGATGATCTGGCGGTACGCGTCGCCGTCGGCGCCGAGCTTGCCCGCGGCCAGGTCGAGGCGGTGGATCATGACGAGCCCCAGACCGTTGAGGACGGTCGTGATCGGCAGGAGCACGGGGTCGGCGTAGGCGGCCTTCCAGCGCAGCACCAGGTGCACGCCGAGCGCGAGGACGGTGAATCCGCCCGCGACCGGGATGATGTTGGCCGGGACCGTGCCGTTGCGGTTGAGGTCGGTCGTGACCCACGCCATCATGACGATGGCGACCGCGAGCAGCAGCAGGAGCAGCTCGGCGCCGCGGCGCGTGCGCGGGGTCAAGGGCTCGACGGTCGTCGTCACGCGACCTCCCCGATGGCGCCGGGACCACCGGCGGCGGCGACGCGCGGCGGGGTCGTCGTGGTCGGCTTCGGCGCCGTCGTGCTCGGCCGCGGCACGGTGGGCGTGGTCGGCGCGGTGCTCGGCGGCGTCGAGGGCACCGTCGACGGGGTGGGCGTCGGGCTCGTGCCGCACGGCGTGCCGGTCTGGGCGAGGTGCTGGCAGCGCTGCGCCTCCGTGCGCAGGGCGTCGACCTTGGTCCGTGCGTCCGCGAGGTCACGTGCCGAGATCGTGTTGCCGACCGAGCCCTGCACGTCGACCGGCAGGTCGGAGACGCGCACGTCGGACTGTGACTCGAGGTGCGAGAGGGTGATCGGGCCGATGTCCTGCGAGACGCCTCGGAAGATGGCGACGCGGCCGGCGTCGGCGGCGACGAAGTACTGCTTCTGCGACCACGCCCAGGCGGCGTACCCGCCGCCGCCGAGGATGGCGGCGATAACGAGCGCGGCCAGGATGCGGGTCACGATCTTCGAGCGCCGCGAACGGGTGCGGTCCTCGGCCAGCTCGAGCGAGTCGTCGTCGGCGTCGGAGCGGCCGGTGGCCTGGCGCGACAGGGCCGCCGCCTTCTCGGCAGGGCTCGTCGGGATGGCGCGCGTGCGGCCCCGCATGCGTCTGCCGGCGGCGCCGACGACCTGCGGCACCGTGGTCGGCAGGTCGTCGCCGTCGGCGTCGACGACCTCCGCGACGATGACGGTCACGTTGTCGCGCGTGCTGGCCTTGAGGGCGACCTCGATGCACCGGTCGGCGGCCTCGGCCGGAGTGCGTGCCTCGCGGACGATCTCCTCGATGACGTCCGCGCCGACGAAGTCCGACAGGCCGTCGGAGCAGAGCAGGAAACGGTCGCCGATCTTCGCCTCGCGCAGTGACGTGTCGGGCTCGTCGTCGGGCTGGCCGGTCATGACGCGGGTGACGACCGAGCGCTGCGGGTGGTGACCGGCCTCCTCCCTGGAGATGCGGCCCTCGTCGATGAGCTGCTGCACGAAGGAGTGGTCCTTCGTGATCTGCGAGAACGTGTCGCCTCGCAGCATGAAGGCCCGGGAGTCTCCGATGTGGGCCATCGCGAGCTTGTTGCCCGTGCGGAGCATGACGATCGTCGTGCTGCCCATGCCGGCGAGGTCGGAGTTCTCGCGCATCGCCTTGGTGAGCTTGGCGTTCGCGGCGTGCAGCGCCTCCTCGAGGAGCGGGATCGCCTGGTCGGCGGTGACGTCCTCCTCGTCGAGCGGGGCGAGCTCGCCGACGATCATCGAGCTGGCGACGTCGCCTGCAGCGTGCCCGCCCATGCCGTCCGCGAGGACGAGCAGGTTGGGGCCGGCGTATCCCGAGTCCTCGTTGCGGGACTTGGGTCCCAGCCCGAGGTCGGAGCGCGCGGCGTAGCGCAGGGCGATGGCCATCGGCTCAACCTCGCAGTTCGAGGACGGTCTTGCCGATCCGCAGCGTGGTGCCGACCTCGACGGGTCGCGAGCCGGTCAGCCGGTCGCGACCGATGAAGGTGCCGTTGGTGGAGCCGAGGTCCTCGACGACCCAGCCGTCGCGGCCGGAGGTGTCGGGGTAGATGCGGCAGTGCCGGCCCGATGCGTAGTCATCGTCGAGCACGAGCGCGCACTCCGGGTTGCGGCCGATGAGGACGCCGCCGCTGCGGAGCGGCAGCGACGTGCCGGTGAGCGGGCCCTCGGTGACGACGAGCCTCGTCGGGACGCTCTTGCCCCGGCCCCGTCCGCGCCACCCGGACGCGCCCGACCCGGCCTCCGCCGCAGGCGCCGCGCCGGCTGCCCCTGCTGCGGCGGCCGCGCCCCCGCCGCCGGGCGAGGGGACGGGGGTTCGGCGTGCGCTGGGTTGGCGGTCCTTCGCCTGCGCCTGCTTGGCTGCCTTGCGCTGGCCGCGCCTGTTCACGGCGGTGCCGTAGATGTCGGTGCGGAGCACGCCGACGACGCTGAAGATGAAGATCCACAGCAGCGCGAGCAGACCCAGCCGCAGCAGGGTCAGGGTGAGTTCACTCATGCGTCACCACAGGTCATCACCGGACGGGCGTGGTCCAAGGCCTTCATCGTGATCTTCATCGTGCTCTCACCGGCGCCCGGCGCGGAAGGTCGCGGTCGTGCGGCCGATCGTCAGGCGGTCGCCGTCCTGGAGCCGCTGGCTCGAGACGCGCTCACCGTTGACGAAGGTGCCGTTGGTGGAGTTGAGGTCGCGGATCGAGGTCACGAGGTGCGGTCCGTCGGTCGTCACCCGGATCTCGCTGTGGCGGCGGGACACGCCCGGGTCGTCGATGACGATGTCGGCGGTCTCGTCGCGGCCGAGGGTCGTCAGGCTTCCGAGCAGCGGGTAGCGGTCGCCCCCGATGTCGAGCCAGGGACGGGCCGACGGGTTGGACCGCGGCGCGGGACGCTGCACGGGGGCCTCGTCGACGGCGGTGCCCGTGCTGGCGTGCGGGCGCGGCGCCGGAGGCGCCTGGGCGTTCTCGCGTCCTGCCTGCTTGGCCGTCGCGGGACGGACGCGGAAGACGCCGGTCTCGAGACCCTCGCCCTCGACGAGCTGAACCTCGAGGGGCCCGCCCGGCTGGTAGCCCTGCGAGTCGGCGTGCTCCTGGGCCGCCGCGACGAGGTCGTCGGAGAGGTCCTCCTCGTAGTCGCCGAGCCGCTCGTAGTCGGTCTGGCTCAGCTCGATCGTGTAGAGGTTGGGGACCATGGCCCGGCCGTGGCCGAGCAGCGCTGCACGGTCGTCCATGGCACGGCGGATCGCGGAGGCGATCTCGACCGGCTGGACCTCCGACTTGAACGCCTTGGCGAAGGCACCGTGGACAGCCTTGGCGAGACCGTGCTCGACACGGTTGATGATTCCCACGCCGTCTCCTCCTCCTGGTGAGCGCTCCTGCCGGGCGCTTCATCGTAACCGGGTCGACCCCCCGACCCTCCAACCCGCGGCCGGGTACGGGGTGCCCGAAACTCCCGTTCTGCCCCTTTACCTCGTGGTCAGCGGGTTTGATGTCCCACGGAAGCATGGGACCATCGCACGGGGTCCCGAGGCGGGTCCTCGCACGTGGTAGGCCAGCAAGGAGGGCTCGATGAGCAAGGACGAGACCGGTAGCACCGAGGGTCAGGGACTTCCCGGCTTCCCCGCGAACAACTCCATCCCGGGCGGTTTCACCCTTCCGATCCCGACAGCGACGACGGCGGGTCAGGTCGACGACACCCCGGCCGACCCGTGGAGCTCCACCTGGGACGACACGTCCTGGCAGCCGAGCGACAGCGGCACGGTGGCCGCGGGAGGGACCGGCGCCAACGACTGGTCCGACTCGTATGAGTACGGCGGCGAGTACACGGCCGAGTACGACACCGAGACGACCAACAGCATCAGCGCCCAGGACAGCGCCGGCGACCAGAACGGCTGGACCCCGTGGGAGCCGTCAGACCCCGGCCTCTCGGCCGCGTCGGACGCCGCGGCCAATGCGGCCGTCGACGACGCGACCCAGCACTGGGCGACCCTCCAGCACAACGCCGACACCGCCGCCGCCTCCGAGGAGGAGTACTCCGGCTGGACACCCGCCGGCGCCACGACCGACCCGTCGGCGGACGCCTCAGGCGGCGCGACGCACTACTCCGACGACCACACCGCGGCTCAGCAGGCGTATGCCGCCCGGCCGGCCGTCGACCCCGACGTGGCCGCGGCGGCCGCCGAGGGAGGCTACGACGCCCACCAGACGGCATACGACCTCACGCCCGAGGCCCGATCGGGCAACTCCGACCGGCCGAGCGCGGAGGACCTCATCACGGCCCGCTCCAAGGGGGAGCGGCAGAAGGTCAAGGCCAACTCGGGCCTGCGCAAGGCGTTCGGCCTGGGCCCCAGCGTCAAGGAGCTGCTCGAGCGCGACCGCATCGACCGCATCGCCCGTCCGCTCAACGGCCGCAAGACGATCATGGTCATCAACACCAAGGGCGGTGGCGGCAAGACCCTCGTCACGCTCATGCTCGCGAGCTACCTCGGGCGCTACCGCTCGGGCTCGGTGCTCGCGTGGGACAACAACGAGACCGAGGGGACGCTCGGCATGCGCGCCCCGTCGCAGAGCCACCACCGCACGGTCGTCGACCTGCTCGGGGCGCTGCCCACGATCGCCAACGACCCCAACGCCGGCACGTCCGAGCTCGAGCACTGGGTGCGCGAGCAGCGGGGGCTCTCCTTCGACGTGCTCGCGTCGGCCGACGACGACGAGGCCATGCGCATCATCGGTGAGCAGGAGTTCGAGGACCTCCACACGCAGCTCTCGCGCTTCTACCGGATGATCGTCGTCGACACGGGCAACAACCGCCTCTCGCCCAACTGGCTGGCGGCCGCGGCCCGCGCCGACATGCTCGTCTTCGCGACCTCGCTCAAGGACGACACGTCGGTCGTCGCGGCGAAGAACCTCGACGCGCTCGTCGCGATGGGCCGGGGCGACCTCGTGCGCAACGCCGTCTGCGTCATCTCCCACACGTCGGCCAAGGGCAACGACATCGGCGCCGGTGTGCACACCCGTGAGCACTTCGAGCAGTGGGTTCGAGCGGTCGTCGACATCCCGTACGACCCGATGCTCGCGCCGGGCCTGCACCTCGACCCGCTGAAGATCAGCAAGAAGACGCACGACGCGTGCATGGAGATGGCCGCCGTCGTCGTCGACGGTCTCTGACGCGGCGCCCGGCCCGGCCTCTCGAGAGCAGGTGCGGCTGACGTGGCCCTTCTCGCGCTGACCGGCGCCGCCGGCCGCATCGCGACCGCGCTGCGGCCGAGGCTGCGCGCTGCGGGTCACCGGCTGGTGCTCGTCGACGGTGTCGGCG
Organism: Terrabacter sp. GCM10028922; assembly: GCF_042666095.1. NCBI lineage: Bacteria > Bacillati > Actinomycetota > Actinomycetes > Micrococcales > Intrasporangiaceae > Terrabacter > Terrabacter sp. GCM10028922. The sequence continues at coordinate 452,907 of NZ_JBHTFG010000010.1, forward strand.
TGCGTCTCGACGACGTCGACGAGGAGCTCGAGCGGGCCGTCGAGGCCGACCTGCGCGACGTGGACGGTCAGGCCGCGGCGTTCGCGGGGGCCGACCTCGTCGTGCACCTCGGCGCGTACTCCGACGAGCAGCTCTGGGCCGACATCCTCGCCGTCAACATCGACGGCACCCGCGCGGTGTGCGAGGCAGCGCGACTCGCGGGCGTGCGACGGATGCTGCTCGCGAGCTCCGTCCACGCGGCCGGGTTCGTGCCGGTCGACTCAGAGGCGGCCCGGTCGGGCATGCCGCTGCCGGCCCCTGACACGTACTACGGAGTGAGCAAGGCGGCGCTCGAGGCGCTCGGGGCCCTCTACGCAGGCCGGTTCGGGATGACGGTCGTCAGTGCACGCATCATGACCTTCGGCGACGAGCCGGAGGCGCCCCGCTCGTTGCAGTCCTGGCTGTCGGGTGACGACATGGCCCGCCTCGTCCACGCGGCCCTGACGACGGAGGCCGCCGGTCACCACGTCGTCTGGGGCGTCTCGCGCAACACGCGCCGCCGTGTCGACCTGGCCCCGGGCCTCGGGATCGGCTTCGACCCACAGGACGACGCCGAGGCGTACGCCGCGGAGGTCGAGCGGCGCGACCCGAGCGAAGCTCCGGGTCTGCTCGGTGGGGGCTTCGCGACGCCCGACTACCGGCTGGGCGAGCCGCACGGCGGCTGAGCGCTCGTTCCGGGGCCACACGGCATACGACGTCGGCGTATGCCGTGTGGGATCACGGGATGACGATCACGTTCGACTTCGGGCTGGACCTGGGCCTCGACGGTCTCGAGGCCAAGCTGGCCGAGGATGTGGGCGAGGAAGTGGGCGGCGGGGGGCGGCGCGGCACTGACCGGCGCGCCGGTGTGGGCCGGTTTGGCGAACTCGTCGGGTATGCAGCACACTGTCCTCTTGTCACGCGCGAGTGGCGGAACGGCAGACGCGCTGGCTTCAGGTGCCAGTGTCCGAAAGGGCGTGGGGGTTCAAATCCCCCCTCGCGCACGCGATGACGAAGGGCCCCAGTTCTCGGAGCTGGGGCCCTTTTCGCGTGCCGGGGCCCTTCGACGACGGCTCCCCCTCGCGCCAGACGACCGCTCGTGCACGACGCGCCGATGGGGTGTTGCGGACCGCTTCGGCCGGGGTATGTAGGCGGGAGCCCTGCGCGGGGGCGAGCTGCCGAGACCGGGCCGCTGGACGCTGACCACCGCTCTGGTCAACTACCATTTCTGCTGACGAAGGCCCCTGAGAATGTCGACTGACGTGCACCTTCCGTCCGAAAGGCACAGGTGCCCCCTCACATGAACCGCTTGCACGAAGGGTTCGTCCTCGGCGGCCGCTATCGACTCGAGCGGCGTATCGCCTCCGGCGGCATGGCCGACGTGTGGGCCGGCACGGACGACGTGCTGCAGCGTCCCGTCGCGGTCAAGGTCATGCGGCCCGACACCGACCACGAGCGCCTCTTCGCCCTGAGGTTCCACGACGAGGCCGTTCACTCTGCGGCGCTGCTGCACACGAACATCGCGACCGTCTTCGACTACGGCAAGGACGACGGACTCGCCTTCCTCGTCATGGAGCTCGTCGAGGGTGAGCCGCTCTCGGCGATCCTCCGGAAGCGCGGGCCCCTCTCGCCGCACGAGGTTCGCTCGATCATCGGTCAGGCAGCCCTCGCGCTCGGCGTGGCGCACGAGGCTCGGGTCGTGCACCGCGACGTCAAGCCCGCGAACATCATGGTCCGCGAGGACGGTCTGGTGAAGCTGACCGACTTCGGCATCGCGCGCGCGCTCGATGCGTCCGGGCACACGCAGCACGGCGAGATGCTGGGCACGCCGAACTACATCAGCCCGGAGCAGGCGCTCGGTCACGCGGCGACGGGGGCGAGTGACCTGTACGCCCTCGGCGTCGTCGCGCACGAGATGCTCTCGGGTCAGCGGCCGTTCGACCGGGGCACCCCGATCGCGACGGCCCTCAGCCACGTCAACGAGCCGTCGCCGCCGCTGCCCGACGACGTCCCGGAGGACCTGCGCGACCTCATCCTGGAGTGCCTGGAGAAGGACCCGGAGAGGCGTCCTGCCAACGCCGCGGCCGTCGCCATCCGCCTGGGGCTCGGCGACCAGGAGGTCAGAGGCCTCGCGCTCGGGCTCGCCACCGCCATCAACGGCTCTCCGGCGGACCTCATGGAGGCGGTCGAGGAGCTCGCCGACGAGTCCCGTGGAGCCCACGCCGCGGGGACCAGCGACGACGAGCTCGGCTCGACCCAGTGGATGGCGTCGGGCCTGCCCGACTGACGGGCGGCGCACCTGTCGCGCCCTGCGGCGCCGACCTACGCTGGATCACATGGCGACCCTGCCGCTGTTCCCGCTCGGCACCGTGCTCATGCCCGGGGCCCGGCTGCCGCTGCAGATCTTCGAGCCCCGCTACGTGCAGCTGCTCCACGACCTGCTCGACGCCCAGGACGAGCGCTCCCCGGTGTTCGGCGTGGTCGCCATCCGAGAGGGTCACGAGGTGGGCGAGGACGCGGTGCGGGCGCTGCACCCGGTCGGCTGTGGCGCCCTGCTGACGCAGGCAGCCGCCCTCGAGGGCGAACGCTTCATCGTCATCTCGGAGGGCACCGACCGCTTCCGCCTCGATGCGATCGACGGTGACGCCGGCACCCCGTACGCCACCGGGCGCGTCACGTGGCTCCCCGAGCCCGACGGTGACGCGGCCACGATCGTCGAGCTCGCCGCCCGGCTGCGCTCGGAGCTGACCGACTTCGCGGCCGCCACGGGTCAGGAGGCGGAGATCCCCATCGACGACAGGGCGCTCGCGTATGCCGTGCCCGACACCGTGAGCCTCGACGTGGCCGACCGCCAGCGTCTGCTCGAGAGCAATGACACCGAGTCGCGTCTGCGGCTCGGACTCCAGCTGACGCAGCGTGAGCTCGAGTTCGCAACCGCGCTCGGCGCGGTCGCCAGTCCGCCGCTGCCTCCGTTCAGCCTCAACTGAGCCTCAAGCCAGCCCGGCGGCATACCTTTGTGTGTCCCCCTATGCCACCGGGCTGGCGTCACGGCCAGCCGTGCACCAGCCGCGACGTTCCCCCGAGGCTCAGACCGCGCACGAGGCGCGACGTGGGTGCGGCTCCCCCTGGCGCCGCGCCCGGGCTCCCCGTACCCATACGGAGCGAGCCCTCACGACCATTTCGCGGACGATCAGCGAAGGGTTGCGACGGCCTCTGCGGCGACCAACCACGTCGCGAGCGCGCACACCACGACGAACGACCCGTTCCACACGGCGCGTGGCACGTGAGTCAGCGAGGCGAGCACGCCGGGGTCGCTGCCGCGGCTGCGGTCGCGCAGCACCGCGCCGAGGTGACGCCACGCCCCGACGAGGAGCACGACGCCGAGGCCCACCAGCACCTGCGGCTGGAGCGTGTCGTCCCGCCACCACCAGAGCGCACCCGACGCGGCGATCGCGACGGCCATGACGACGACAGTCAGCGCCGAGCGGACCCGGACGAGGGCGAACAGGAGGACGGCCAGCCCCGCCGTGACGAGGGGCGCCGACCAGCCGCGCCCCGCCGCCCACACCATGCCGGCGCCCAGGATCGCGGGCACCGGGTAGCCGGCCCAGGTCGAGGCCACGCGGCCCGGCCCCCGTACGGGCCCCCGGGTGACGGCGTGGCCGGACATGTCACCCCGCAGCACGAAACCCGTGAACCGGCGACCGACGAGGACCCCGACGACCGCGTGCCCGAGCTCGTGGACGAGGGTCACGACGAGGCGCACGACCCGCCAGAGCGGATCGACGACGATGAGCGCGAGGGCGACGGCGAGGACGACGACGACCCGGGGAGCCGACAGGGCCACGTCACCGGTCGCCGGGACCACCCGGTCGCGTACGAGCTCGAACCACTCCACGGACGCAGAACCTAGCCCACCTGCTCCGCGCCGCCCGGACCTGCCCACGGACCTGCCCACAGCATGGCTCGGCCCGCCCTTGCGGGTACGTCAGGGGGGCGGCCGGCGCCGATCGCTGGTCCTCGATGCGACACGACGGGCGGTACACGGCATATTGCTGAACATGCGTCAGGGGTCCTACATTCGCGCGCCCGGCCGGCACCGGGCGACGTCGCCACACCCGAGCCGACTCCTCTGGCCGGGGATGGCCGTGCTGGCCGTCCTCGTGCTGGCCGTGCCCATGTGGCTCTGGCAGGCCCGGCCGTTCGACTCGCGGCACGGTCTCGGCGTCGACGCCCCGCCCGCAGGTATCGGCGCAGCCCAGGCGCCGCTCGGGGCCCCGCCGACGATGCCGAGGGGGCAGGGCGGCTACACGTTCATGCGGCTCCAGCCGAGCGGCACCGACCCGGTGGCGTACGACCCTTGTCGGCCCGTCCACTTCACGACGAGCTCGGTCGGGCTGCCCCCGGGTGGTGAGGTGCTCGTCCGTGACGCCGTTGCCACGATGTCGCTGGCGAGCGGTCTGCAGTTCATCGATGACGGCCTGACGGACGAGGCCCCGACGCCCGAGCGCGACCCCTACCAGCCGGACCGTTACGGCGACCGTTGGGCGCCGGTCTACATCGCCTTCGCGACGCCCGAACAGATCCCGAGGCTCGCCGGCGGCACGGTGGGACTCGGCGGCAGCACGCCGCGCGCCGCCCGCGACGGGGTCCTCGTCTACGTGACGGGATCGGTGTGGCTCGACCGCGACGCGATGACCGACCTGCTGCGCGCCGGACGCGCCGACTCGGCCCGGGCCGTCATCGAGCACGAGGTCGGCCACGTCCTCGGCCTCAACCACGTGGCCGACAGCTCACAGCTGATGTCCGAGTCCGGCGGCTCGGTCGACGGCCCGGCCGACGGTGACCGTCGTGGCCTCGCCGTCCTCGGCCGCGGGGTGTGCCGCCCGGACCTCTGAGGAGCGGGCGGCGGCGAGCGGTCGTGTGCGTATGCCGTCAGCTCGGCAGCGCGTGCGGGTGACGGGTCGTCAGCACCTCGAGGAGCAGCCGGTGCAGCGGCACGTCGACACCCGACTCCGCCGCGAGCCGCACGACCGCCCCGGTCCACGCGTCGAGCTCGGAGGGCTTGCCGGCGAGCAGGTCGCGCTGGAGCGAAGTGGTCGCCTCCGGTGGCTGGTCGTCGACGAACGCCATGGTGCCCGCGACGACGGAGTCCGGCAGGCGCACGCCCCGCGCCCGCGCCACCGCCTCGACCTCGTGCATCGCGTCCTCGAGCAGGGCACGGCTCGAGGGCTTCGAACGCAGCTCCCCGACCGTGGCATCGAGGGCCGCTCCCAACCCGCCGAACGGCACGACGAAGAGCATCTTCGACCACAGCTCGGCCCAGATGTCCTCGGGCGCGGGTGAGACGGCGCCGGATGCCGTCACGGCGTCGCGCAGCCGCATCACCCGGTCGGACGGGCCGCCGGGAGCGGGTGACCACTCGTCGAAGACCAACGATGCAGGTCCGCCGGCGTGCGTGATGCGGCCGGGACCGTCGATGTAGGCGAAGATCTTCGCGATGCCGGGGAGCACCGCTTCGCGGCCGACGACAGCAGCCACGCGGTCGGGGGCCTCGACGCCGTTCTGGGTCGTCACGACCACGCTGTCGCCGTGGACGAGACCGGCCACGGCCTCGAGAACCGGCGGCAGCTGCCACGTCTTGACGGCGAGCAGGACGACGTCGACCGGCCCGATCGACCCCGGGTCGTCCGTGGCGTTAGCGGGGTGGACCGTCACGTCGCCCGCGACGCTCGAGACGGCAAGTCCTGTCTCGCGGATCGCCTCCAGGTGGGCCCCGCGCGCGACGAAGGTGACGTCGTGTCCGGACGCCGCGAGCCGCCCCCCGAAGTAGCCGCCGATCCCGCCCGTGCCGAGCACCGCGATGCGCATCCTGACCTCCTGGACCTCGTCGGGCACGCCGGTCGGGCCCTCACCGCCATCATCGTCCTGCCGCCGGTGGGGCGTAGCGTCGGGGGCGCACCCTCTCATCGAGACGCAGCCGGAGGAGAGGCCATGGAGCTCACCACGACGGTCGACGACGGGCGGCGGCCATGAAGGTGGTGGTGCTCTCCGACACGCACAGCCCGCGCCGGTGGAAGGGCTGCCCGCCGGCTCTGCTGCCGCACCTCGAGGCGGCCGAGGTCATCCTGCACGCCGGTGACGTGTGCACGCCTGACGTGCTCGACTGGCTCTCGACCTTCGCGCCCGTCCACGTCGTCGTCGGCAACAACGACGTGCCGGAGGTGGCGGAGTGGGGCGCACCCGAGACCCTCCAGCTCGACCTGGCGGGTGTCCAGGTCGGCATGGTGCACGACAGCGGCCAGCGGCAGGGCGGGGGATCGCGCCTGCGTGGCCTCTTCCCCGGCGCCGACCTCGTCGTCTTCGGTCACTCACACATCCCTCTGGACGAGACCGCTGACGGCCTGCGGATCCTCAACCCGGGCTCGCCCACCGACCGGCGACGGCAGCCGGCAGGCACCTTTGCGCTGCTCGACCTGCGGGACGGGGTCGTCGTCGACGTCCGCATCGAGGAGCTGCCGCGGTGACGGGGGTGGTGAGGGCCGTGGTGCCGGCGAGCCACCCTCAGGCGACGGAGCCACCCGTGTGCGAGTGGCTTCGCGCCGTGGGGGTTGCTCGGGCCCGGCCGCAGATCTCCTCCAGCCCGGTCGCGAGCCGGTCGACGTCGTCGGCGTCGGTGTAGGGCGCGAGACCCATCCGCAGACCCCCGGCCGCGCCGAGGCCGAGGTGGTGGCTGCACTCCCACGCGTAGAAGCTGCCGGCCGGCGCGTTGACCCCGCGCTCGGCGAGGGCGGCACGCAGCGCCTGCGGGTCGTGGCCGTCGACCGTCACGAGCAGCGTCGGCGTGCGACGCTTCGCGTTGCTGTATGCCGTGAGGCCGGGGATCGCGCGCAGCCGGGCTTCGAGCGTGGCCAGGAGGGCGTCCTCATGCTCCTCGAGAGCGGTGAAGGACGCGACGAGCCGGTCACGGCGTGGTGCAGACGGGTCGGGCAGCACGAGATCGGCGAGGAAGTCGACGGCCGCCGTCGTGCCGGCGAGCAGCTCGTAGGGCAGCGTGCCGAGCTCGAACCGCTCCGGCACCGCATCGGACGACGGCACCAGCTTGTCGGGGTGCAGGGTCTCGAGCAGACCAGGCGCCGCGGCGAGCACGCCGAGGTGCGGGCCGAGGAACTTGTACGGCGAGCAGACCCAGAAGTCGGCTCCGCTCGCCGGCACGTCCGTGGTGACGTGCGCCGTCGCGTGCACGCCGTCCACCCAGAGCAGCGCGCCGACCGCGTGGGCGAGGTCCGCGACGGCGCGCACGTCGGGGCGGGTGCCGATGAGGTTGGACGCCGCGGTGACGGCTACGAGGCGGGTGCGCCCCGTGATGACGGCCCCCACGGCATCCGGCGCGAGCTCGCCTGTGGCTGGGTCGAACTCGGCCCAGCGCACCGTTGCGCCGCGCGCCTCGGCGGCGAGGACCCACGGCCGCACGTTGGCGTCGTGGTCGAGCCGGGTGACGACGACCTCGTCGCCGGGTCCCCAGTCGCCGGAAAGCGTGCGGGCCAGGTGGAAGGTCAGCTCCGTCGCGGACCTGCCGAACACGACGCTCCCCGGGTCGACGGCGAGCAGGTCGGCCATCGCAGCACGCGCCGCGAGGACGATCCGGTCGGCGCGCCGCTCGGCGGGGGTCACGGTGCCGCGGTTCGAGATCGCCGAGGTCAGCGTGCCGACGACCGCGGTGGCGACGGCGTCGGGCACCTGCGAGCCGCCGGGCCCGTCGAAGTGCGCGGCTCCCTCGCGGAGGGCCGGGAAGTGCCAGCGGATCCGGTCGACGTCGTAGGAGGAATGTGCCACGGGTGCCATGGACCCCATCCTCGCCGACAGCGACGGGATCGGCCGTTCCGGACCCGGAGGCCGCAGTTTCGCCTACCGTCGGAGGAGGGGGTGGTCGTACTCCGACCTGTCTGCACGACCGTGTGAGGGGTGACGCATGACCCGTCCTCTCCTGCTCGTCGTCGATCCTGACCTCGACGGCCTGGCGCGCACCGAGGGAGAGCTCGCGCGCCGCTTCGGTGCGGACTTCCGCGTGCGCAGCGAGTCCGACAGCGCGGCCGCACTGCAGCAGCTCGAGCTCGCCGCGGAGCGCGGCGATCCGGTCGCCCTCGTCCTCGCGGACCCATGGCTGCCTGGCATAGGGGGTGCCGACCTGCTCCGCGCGGTGCGAACGCTGCACCCGGATGCCGGCCGCGCCCTCCTCGTGCCGTGGGGCGCGTGGGCGGACCGGCGGACCGCAGACGCGATCCTGCGCGGCATGTCGCTCGGCGACATCAACTACTACGTCCTCGAGCCGTGGACCTCACCGGACGAGCTCTTCTGCCGCACCGTCTCGGAGTTCGTGCAGATGTGGTCGAGGACCGTCGAGAACCGCCGCCGCGAGGTCGTCGTGGTCGGTGCGGCTCGCGACCCCCGTGGCCACACGGTGCGAAGCCTTCTGAGCCGCAACGGTATCCCGCACGCCTACCTCGACCGCGGCACCCCGGAGGCGACTGCCGTGCTCGAGTCGATCGAGGCTCCGCGTCCGGCCGACGCGGAGGGCCCCCTCGTCATCTGGCTCGCGGCGCTCGGCGGTCGGGTGCTGATCGACCCGAGCGACGTCGAGATCTGCCAGGCGTGGGGCATCGCCACCGACCTCGGCGCGCCGGGTGGCGGCGATGAGGTGCGCGACGTCGACCTGCTGATCGTCGGCGCCGGGCCGGCCGGGCTCGCTGCCGCGGTCTATGGCTCGTCCGAGGGCCTCTCGGTGCTGTGCGTCGAGGAGCAGGCGCTCGGCGGCCAGGCCGGTACGAGCTCGCTCATCCGCAACTACCTCGGCTTCTCGCGCGGCCTCTCCGGGGCCGAGCTCGCACAGCGTGGATTCCAGCAGGCCTGGGTCTTCGGTGCGAGGTTCGTCCTGACCCGGCGGATCACCGCCATCGACCCGCTCACGGACGAGGCCGGCGTCCCGTGCTTCCGGGCCACGGTCTCCGACGTCGGCGAGGTGCAGGCGCGGTCGGTGCTCCTCGCGACCGGCGTCGCCTACCGCCGACTCGGCGTGCCCGCGCTGGAGGAGCTGACCGGTTCTGGCGTGTACTACGGGGCCAACGTGTCCGAGGCGCACGGGCTCATGGGCGCGCACACCGTCATCGTCGGTGGCGGCAACTCGGCCGGGCAGGCCGCCCTGCACCTGCAGAGGTATGCCGCGGACGTGACCATCGTCATCCGGACGCCCGACCTCTCCTCGACGATGTCGCGCTACCTCATCGACGAGATCGAGGCCTCGCCGACGATCACGGTCGTCCCGAACGCGGACGTCGTCGACGGGAGCGGTGAGGGCTGGCTCTCGGAGATCGTCGTCGCCGACCGCGCCACCGGCGAGCGGCGCTCGATCGCGGCCGACGGCCTCTTCGTCATGATCGGCGCGCAGCCGCACACGTCGTGGCTGCCCGAGGCCGTCGTCCGCGACAGGTGGGGGTTCCTGCTCACCGGAGCCGACGTGCGGGAGGCAGGTGCCTGGTCCCTCGAGCGTCCGCCGTGCGCCCACGAGACGTCGCTGCCGGGTCTCTTCGCGGCGGGCGACGTGCGGGCGGGATCCGTCAAGCGGGTCGCGTCAGCGGTCGGTGAGGGGTCCGTCGTCGTGTCCGAGGTCCACCAGTTCCTCGCGCTCGCCCAGGCCAAGTCCCGCCACGCAGAGACGGAAGCCCAGGCTGACCGTGGCTGAGCATGCCGCCGTCGGACCTCGAGCGCCCGCCCCCACAGGCACGGGCCAGGCACGCGCGGGAGCCCGGCGGCGCGTCGCCGTCGGTGCCGCGGCGCTGGCACTGCCCCTGCTCGGTCTGGTCCTGCTCCGGCTCTCGGGGCAGCTCGACCGGCAGTGGCAGCACGAGTCGACGCACTTCTGGATCGTCCTCGGCGCGGCCCTGCTCAGCGCGCTCACGGCATACGGCACCGGGGCAGCCGCGGTGCGGCGCGGCGACGTGCGCGTCATGTACGTCTCGCTGGCCTTCCTCTCCGCCGCAGGCTTCCTCGGCCTGCACGCGCTGGCGACGCCGCGCATGCTCCTCGAGACCGCGTCGGCCGGCTTCAACGTCTCCACCCCGGTCGGCATCGCGATCGGCTCGCTCTTCGCGGTCGCGTCGGTGCGCGAGGTCGACGCCGGCAGGGCGGCCGCAGAGATGCGCCGGGCGCGGTGGGCGCGCGTCGCCCTCATCCTCCTCATGGTCGCGTGGGCTGTGGTCTCGCTCCTGCGCCTGCCGCCGTTGGACGTCGGGCCCGGCCTCGAACGCGGGTCGGGCCCCATGGCCGTGGCGGCCGTGCTCGCCGTCGTGCTCTACGCGGTGACGGCCGGGACGTACGCCCGACTGTGGTGGCGACGGGGTGGCCTCCTCCCCGCGGCGATGGCTTCGGCGATGGTCCTGCTCGCCGAGGCGATGGTCGCCATCGTCCTCGCGCCGAACTGGCACTACTCGTGGTGGGAGTGGCACCTGCTCATGCTCGCGGCGTTCGTCCTCGTCGCGTGGGGCGCCCAGCAGTCCTGGCACGAGGAGCGCTACGCGGCCCTCTACACGGCGGACACCCTCGCCGGGCGACGTGAGATGACCATCCTGTTCGCCGACCTCAAGGGCTTCACGACCTTTTCCGAGGGGCACGACCCGACGGAGGTGACCGCGATGCTCAACGCGTACTTCACCGTCGCGATCCCGGCCGTCGTCAAACGCCATGGTGGCACCATCGACCGCCTCATCGGCGACGCGATCATGGCGACGTTCAACCGGCTCGGCGACCAGCCCGACCATGCGCGCCGGGCCGCCGAGGCGGGTCTGGACCTCCAGACCGAGACGGCGCGCATCGCCGACGAGCACCCCGGCTGGCCCCGGTTCCGAGTCGGGATCAACAGCGGCGAGGTGCTCGTCAGCGTGCTCGGCAGCGAGGGTGGCCGCACCCACACCGTCATCGGCGACGCCGTCAACGTCGCGTCCCGGATCGAGGGGCAGGCGCCCGTCGGCCGCGTCGCGGTCACCGCCGACACGTTGGCGATGCTCCCCGGCGCGACCACAGCGCCACTCGGTCCCCTCGACCTCAAGGGCAAGGACGAGCCCGTCGAGGCGTTCGTCCTCCTCTCCCTCCCGGACGACCACTCGTGACCGGGCCGCGGAGGTCTGCCGGTCAGCCGGCCGGCGGGACGTTGTGGTTGCGGCGGAAGACGTTGCCGGGGTCGTGGGTGCGCTTGACCTCCGCGAGCCGGTCGAAGGTCGGGCCGGGGTAGATCCTCCGGACGGCGTCGGCGTCGTCGGGGAGCGAGAAGCCGACATACGCGCCCGGCGTGCCCTTCGCGATCGCGGCCCCGAGGGCCTCGATCCACCCATCCTGGGCCGCCAGGTGCTCGACCCCGTCGACGATCGCGGCGACGTTGTACATCAGCGGCCACTCGCGGTGGGCGTACGCCGTGGCGCCCGACGCGACGCGGGCAATGGCCCCGCCGAGCGGGCGCAGCTGGACGACAGCCATCTGCACGCCCGGGGCGCCGAGCTGCGCCCCGAGCTCGTCGATGACGCGGGCCGCGTCGGCCACGCCGAACTCCTGCGCGAAGCCCGTCGTCGACGTGGCCACCGGGTGGTAGTCGGCGCCCTCGTCGGCAGCGAACAGGCCGGCATACGGCATCGGGTTGAGCAGGTCGGCGATGGGCGCCGCGACCGCGCGCAGGCGCGACAGCACGGGCTCGGCCTCCTCGGGCGACCCGGCGTACGACACGAGGGCGAAGATGACGAGCTGCCCGTGAACCTCCGCCGGGACGAACGGCATCGGCGGCGCGGGCATGACGTTGACGATCGCGCCGAGCTGCTCGGGTGCCTCCTGCGTGACCCGCACGAGCTCGGCCACGGTCTCGGCCGTGGCCGGTAGCACCAGCAGGCCGCCGACGATCTGCGGCACCTCGTGGAGGCGGTAGGTGAAGCGGGTCACGACGCCGGCGTTTCCGCCGCCGCCACGGACCGCCCAGAAGAGGTCGGGCTCGTGCTCGGCGTCGACCTCGTGGATGGTGCCGTCGGCCGTGACGACCTGAGCGGACAGGACGTTGTCGATCGTGAGGCCCTGGGCGCGGCTCAGGAAGCCGACGCCACCGCCGGTCGTGATGCCGCCGATGCCGACGGTGCCCGTGTCGCCGAAGCCGATGGCGAGGCCGTGCTCGCCGACGGCGGCGGTGACCTCGCCGGCGGTCGCGCCGGTGCCGGCCGTGACGGTGCGCGCCTCGGCGTCGACCTCGATGGTGTCGAGGCCGCTGAGGTCGATGACGAGGCCGCCCTCGACGGTGCCGTGGCCGGCGCCGCTGTGGCCCCCGCTGCGCACGGCGATCTCGAGGCCGTGCTCGACGGCGAAGGTCACCGCGGCCGAGACGTCCTCGGCCGTTGCAGCGGTGACAGCGACGCGGGGTGCTGCGTCGAGGTGGCGGTAGAAGATTGCGTGTGCGGCGTCGAAGCCGGGGTGGCCGGGCTCGTGGACCGTGCCGCTCACGGCTCGGCGCAGTGCGTCGGTGCTGATGGTGGCGTCTGTCGTCGTCATGCTGGCCATCCTCTGGGCTCAAGTGGACGTGAGGTCAAGGGACTTTTTCGTGGCGTCCCTTCACCCACACGTCGAACGGCGGGCTCGGTTTGTGACACGGCGGGGCGAGATATCTGCGCGGAGCTGCGCGGCACCGCGTTCGGCCCGGTTTCTGGACGCCGGCTGTGAGATTGGGGTTGCGAATGCGGACAAAAGCCTCTTACCGTGCAGCAACACCCGGATGTTAACGCTCACATCCATCGAAGGACGGACGACGATGTCTCGACCATCGCGAGCCCTCAGGGCACGCAGCGTCACCGCCGGAGCCGTGGCCACCCTCGTGGTGGTCACCGTCGGAGCAGCGGCCCCGGGTGCCGCCAGCGCCTCCCCCATGACGCCCCGCGGACCGGCCACAGCGCCTGCAACCGCGACCGCAACCAGGACCACAACCACGTCCACGACCTCGGACCATCCAGAGCCGGCGCCCCTCAGCCGGCCGTTCGCCATGCCAGGCTTCAAGGAGCAGGAGTTCAACGGCGCGCTCTTCGTCGGCGAGGGCGAGACCCGCTTCTCGGTCTCGGTCGACCTGCTGACGAAGGACGGCAAGGTGATCAACGAGAACATGGTGCCGAGCATCTGGAGGCTCGGCCCGATCGCGACCGACGGGTCGTACTACGAGATCGAGCTCTCGACCGACGACCGCGTCATCACGAAGGAGCGGCTCGGCGGCCTCCGGGCCACCATCGACCACCCAGAGAGCTGGTCGGCGACCGACGTCGCCAACGCCCAGGCGCAGCTGCCCGGTCTCCAGGCGAAGTACGACGCGATGCAGGCGGGCAAGCGCAACGTCGTCGTCAGGTACGCCCGCGTCGACGACACCGAGCTCGTAGGCTCGGTCACCGCGCTCGACGACGACACATCCGTCTGGCTCGACGCGAGCGCCCCGTGGCTCGAGCCCAGCACGTATGCCGTCGACGGGCCGTCGTCGCTCACCGGCAGCTCCGCGGGCATTCGCGACGCGAGCCGCACCGGCTACTTCCGCGTCGACACCGACGCCCCGTCCGATGCGTCGGCGTCGTGGGCGACCGTGAAGGACATGGTCGCCGGCATGGTCGGGAAGCCCGCGGCCGCGGGCCAGGGCGCGGCCGCGCTCAGATACGAGCTGTCCAGGGGCGAGACCGTCACGTTCACCGCGCACCTGGGCGACTCCCCCGTGCCACAGGCGACCCGGACCAAGGAGGAGACGCTCGCGTTCATCGCCGACGCTCGCGCCCACGTGGACGACGGGAGCGTCCACGGCAGCGGTGAGGTCGGCCGAGCGGCGACCTTCATGCGCGACGCGATGGCCCTCAACGCCAACTACGACGAGAAGTACGACCGGTCCTTCGTCATGTGGGGACTCGGTGGCGGCGGCGACGACATCTTCAAGGGCTGGGACTCCGGCTGGGACGGCATCACCGCGGGAAGCCTCGACCCGGCGCTCGCCCTGGACCACGTCCGTGACTTCTACGACCAGAACGGCGGTCCGCGCTACGACCAGCTCAACGCCGGCCCGATGCACGCCTACCTGGCCTGGCGCACGTACACCCGAACCGGCGACAAGAGCATCCTCGAGCTCGTCTACCCGTACCTCACGAGCTACATCGCGCGGATGCCGGAGTTCGACACCGACAAGGACGGACTGCTCGAGAGCCCGTGGGCCGGTCCGCGCCTCGGCGGTCGCGGCAACCACCTCGGCCTCGACGACAGCCCCCAGTACGCGAACTTCCAGCAGGTCGTGACCGAGGGCACCGACCACCGCGACAACACGAACCTCACCGACGTCGCGCTCAACTCCTACTACGGCCTCTTCGCCGAGAACCTCTCGCAGATGGCGACAGCGCTCGACAAGCCGGACGACGCGGCGAGGTACGCGGCGCTCAAGGAGCAGCTCAAGACCCGGATGAACGCCCATCTGTGGAACGCCGACCGTGGCCTCTACCTCAACCGCTACCTCGACGGGTCGTGGGAGCCGACGAACACACCCACCGTGTTCTACCCGCTCTTCGGTGGGCTGGCCACGCCCGACCGCGCGAAGGTCCTCGTCGAGGACCACCTGCTCGACCCCGACGAGTTCTGGGGCGAGTACGCGGTGCCGAGCGTGGCGCGCAACGACCCGGCGTTCTGCAGTGCCGGTGACCATCACCCGGGCGTCACGGGCTACGAGTACTTCCAGAAGCATCTGGAGGAGGACGCCTGCGAGGAGTGGAAGGGCGCTGTCTGGCCGCCGATGAACGCCACCGTCTACGACGGCCTCAAGCGGTACGGCTTCGACAAGCCGGCAGCCGACCTCGCGACGAAGAGCACGAAGCTGTGGCTCACCACCTGGGAGGAGCTCGGCTGGTTCCCCGAGTACTTCGACCCGGAGCCCGGCCAGGTGATCAACAGCGCGGCGACCGACACGACCTGGCGCACCTACTCGTGGAGCAACCTCATGCCGCTCATGGGAACGCACGAGCTCATCGCCGACGAGCCGTGGGGCAACCCGGCCGGCTTCCGGTTCGGCACCCTCGGCCTGCCGGGCACGAACGAGGTCGACGGGGTGCCGCTCCACGGCCACCGCTACGACGTGACGGCGGGCCCGACCGCGACGGTCGTCCACGAGGACGGCCTCCTCGCCTTCAACTCGACGGGCGGACGGGTCGTCGTGCGCGACTTCGTGCTCACGAGCTCGGGCGCGACGTTCACCATCAAGGCGGACAGGCCGACGAAGGTCCTCGTCCATCCACGTGGAGGTGGCAAGCCCTTGGCCGCCAGCGTGCCGGCCGGCACGACCTCGGTGACGCTCTGACGGCACTCGCACGCGAGTCGCCCGCCCGGCAGCCTTCTGCCGGGCGGGCGGTCGTTGGCGGCGGCTGCCTCCGCACCGGCTGCGGGTGCATGCTGGGTAGGTGGACGACGTGACGACAGACACCGCTCGTGACCTGCTGCTCGACGGCTTCGGCCGCATCCGTGACGGTGTGCCCGAGGTCGTCGACGGTCTCTCCGTCGACGAGCTGCTGTGGCGCCCGGACGCCGACGCGAACCACATCGCGTGGCTCGTCTGGCACCTCGCGCGGCAGCAGGACGACCAGGTCTCGCAACTGACGAAGGCCGACAGCTCGGTGTGGGTCGGCGACGGCTGGGTCGACCGGTTCGGACTGCCGTACCCGCCCGACACCCACGGCTGGAGCATGAGCTCGAAGGACGTCGGCCGGTTCACCGTCGCCGACCCCGAGCTCTTCGCCGGCTACCAGGGAGCCGTCCACGAGCGCACCGTCGCGTATGTCGAGGGCCTCGACGCGGCGGCATACGGCCGGGTCATCGACCGCCGCTGGAACCCTCCCGTGACGGCCGGCGTGCGGATCATGTCCGTGCTGGAGGACGCGGCCAAGCACCTCGGGCAGGCGGAGTACGTGCGCGGCATGGTCGAGCGGCGGCGCTGACGGCGCGCGACCTGTGCGCCCAGGGGGACCCCTGTGACGGTGGTGGCGCACGAGGTCCTCTGCTCGGCTGAACACGCGTCCGGCACAGGTTTGCGTGCCACCATGGAGAAGATGACTGCACTCGTGACCACACCGTCCGCCATCGGGGGCCCACCCGACGGCGGTGTCGTGCAGTCCCACGAGGTCGTACGCCGGCACCGCCTCGCGCTCATCGCGCGTGGTCGCCGGGCGCGCCTGGCCGCCACCGTCGTGGTCGTCTTCGCGCTCGCGGCGGTCAACCTCGCCAACCACGTCCTCGGCTGGGACACGATGTGGCTCGGGCCCGTCGGCGCGGTCGCGCTGCTCGGTTTCGCCCGCTGGCAGGGCCTGTCGTGGCACCAGCTCGGGCTCGCGCGGCGCACGCACGCGCGCGGCATCCGCTGGGGTCTCGGCGTTGTCGCCGTGGTCGGGCTCGTCTACCTCGTCGGCATCCTGCTGCCCACGACCCGCACCGCCTTCCTCGACGTTCGTTACCACCTGCCCCCGGCCGGCGCCCTGTTCACCGCATTCGTCATGATCCCGGTCGGCACGATCCTGCTGGAGGAGGTTGCCTTCCGCTCGGTGCTGTGGGGCTTCCTGTCTCGGCACGCCCGGATGTGGCAGGTCGTGGTGGGATCATCGGTGCTCTTCGGGCTCTGGCACGTCTTCCCGGCCATGGCCTCGGCGACCGGCAACGAGGCGATCGGCAGCGCGGTCGCCGGGCTCGGGCCCTTCGCCAAGGTCGCCGTGGTCGGCGGCACCGTCCTCTTCACCGCGCTCGGAGGTGTCCTCGCTGGTGAGCTGCGCCGGCGCAGCGGCAGCCTCTTCGCGAGCGTCGGCATGCACTGGGCGACGAACTCCCTCGGCGTCCTCTTCGGCGTCCTCGCCTGGCGCCTCGCCGCGTGACGCTCGCGGCAAGGCTGCGAGACTGCCGACATGGAGGGCTTCACGATCCGGGCGGCCCGGCCCGAGGACTACGACGTGCTCGGTGAGCTGACCGCCACCGCCTATCTCGACGACGACCTGCTCGACCTCGGCGCCGAGGACCCGTATCTCGACGTGCTGCGCGACGTGCACCACCGGGCCGATCATGCCGAGGTCCTCGTCGCGGTGGACGAGACCGGCTCGGTCCTCGGTGGCGTCGCGTTCGTCGGCGGACCGGGCCCGTTCGCCAACATCGCCGAGCAGGACGAGGCGGAGTTCCGCACCCTCGCCGTCGCGCCGAGTGGCCGCGGGCGCGGCGTCGGTACGGCCCTCGTGACCGCGTGCCTCGACCGGGCCCGCACGCTCGGCCGCCAGCGCGTCGTCCTGTCGACGCAGCCGATGATGCACGCCGCGCACCGGCTCTACGAGCGTTTCGGCTTCGTCCGGGTGCCGGAGCGAGACTGGTCGCCCGTCGGCGACACGAACCTGCTCGTCTACGCGCTCGACCTCGCGCGCGACTGAGCGGCCGCCCGTGCACGGCGGATGAGGTCGCGCACGGCGCCGACGATCGTCGGGTCGAGCTCGACGTGCGCCTCCAGCAGGTCGAGGAGGGTCGCGGCCGCCAGCGCATTGCGCTCGTAGCCCGGCACGAGGTCGGCGAGCGGCAGGACGTCGGCGCCGAACCGCCGCTCGACCCCGCGGTCCACGACGAAGGCGTCCTGCGCGTCACCGTCCCCCAGTCCGAGGTGGCCGAGCACCGTGACCCAGCGGTCGACCGCATACCCCTGGATGAACCGCGTCGCGGTCAGGCGCTCGCCTCGGAGGTCGCGGTGCAGTCCGACGTAGAGGTTCGTGACCGCCTCGCCCACCTCATGCTCCAGCGGCGGCGCGTGCGGCACAGGCACCTTCGGTGTCTCGAGCCCGGCCGGTGCGTCGGCGCGGCTCCAGTGGATGCGGCCCGGCGGGTAGCCGGCGGTCGACATGTCCGCGAGGGGGAAGACCGCATACTCCGCGAAGAGCCCGTCGGCCAGGAGCGCCTTGCGCCCAGCCGGGCTGTTCGGGAACGACCACAGGACGGGGTGCGCGGCCTCGAGCCAGTCGAGGTCGGCGAGGTAGCGGTCGCACGCTGCCGCGTCGTCGACGACGACGAAGAAGTCGGCGTCGGAGTGCTCGTCGAGTCGGTGCAGGTCGCGCCCGACCGATCCGAGGCCGAGGAGCGCCACCGCGTCACCGCGGCGGTCGAGCTCGGATCCGAGTCGGTCGAGGAAGGCGAGCAGGCGCTCGGGGACGGTGTGCTGGGACGGCGAGAACGGCATACGTCGGCTCCTTGGAAGAGGTCGACGTGTCAGCCCGCCCGGCCCGGTGCCGTCGAGGTCGCAACAGGACGCAGGGTATGCCGCCGCGTGCCTCGACGGAAGAGGTGTCGCCGCCAGCGGAGCAGGTCCCTCGTGCCGGACGCATCGGAACGGCGTGCTGCCCGGCCGTGTGGCAGGGTGGAGGGGTGCCCGTGACCATCGACGACGTGCGCCGTGTGGCCGAGCAGCTGCCTCGCTCGTACGAGGTGCTGGTCCGCGATCGCGTGAAGTTCCGCGTCGGCAAGATCGTGTGGCTCGCCTTCTCCGCCGACGAGACGCAGATGGGCTTCGCGTTCCCCAAGGAGGAGCGCGACGTGCTCGTCGCGAGCGAGCCCGACGTCTTCCTCATGCCGCGTCGCTCCGACCTGCGGTTCAACTGGGTCGAGGTGAGGCTCGCGGCGCTCGACGAGGTCCGGATGCGTGAGATCGTCATCGACGCCTGGCGGCTCGTCGTGCCCAAGACCGTAGCGCTCGCGCAGGGTGGCGACTGAGGGCCAACCGCGAAGCGGTCAGCCGGCGCGCCGGCGGTCAGCCGATGCGGTAGGACGCGGACGCCCGCGGACCCTTCTCGGCCGCGCCGCGCTCGATGCAGAACTCGTTGCCCTCCGGGTCGGCCAGCGTCACCCAACCGGTGCCGTCCTCCTTGCGGTGGTCACCGATGACCGTGGCACCCGCGGCGAGGGCCCGCTCGACGGCCTCGTCGCGGGTGCCCTCGTCGGGGGCGACGTCGAGGTGGACGCGGTTCTTCGCCGTCTTGCCCTCCGGCACCGGGACGAAGAGCAGACCCGTGCCGGGGTGCGGGAAGCAGGGTGCGACGACGACCTCGGGGTCGTCGTCGTAGTAGACGTTCCAGCCGAGCAGGCCAGCCCAGAACGTGGCGAGGTCTCGCGAGTCGGCGCAGTCGAACGTGATGTTGTGGATCTCCAGTGCCATGCGCGCAGCGTCGTCCCGATCACGCTCCGCCGCAACCCGTTTGCACGTGTCGGTCGGCGGCGTGCGTGAGCCGGGGACGGCATCGCCGCCGGGCGCGCGTTTCCCGAGCGGCCAGGCGCCGTCGGTGGGAGGCTGACGTTGTGCCCCGCCGCCTCTCTGCGTGTCCAAGTGTGATTGTTCAGGTAAAAAACCGCGCACTAATGCGCATAGACTGCGCGGCGTGATGCGCGAAGCAGTGGTCGGGATCGACGTCGGTGGCACCCGGGTCAAGTCGGTCCTCGTGACGCCCGACGGGCAGGTCCTCGCAGAGGCGGTGTGGCCGACGCCCGAGGACGTCGGCCACCAGCTCGGCGAGGTCGCCGCCAAGTCCGTGGTCGAGCTGACGGCCCGCGCCGGCGATGCGGGTGGTCAGCTCGACCTGCTCGCGGTCGGCGTCGCCGTGCCCGGGCTCGTCGACGAGGTGACGGGCATCGGCGTCTGGTCGGCCAACCTCGGCTGGCGCGATCTCGACCTGCGCGGGGGTGTCGCCGCCCACGTCGACGTCCCGGTCGCCGTCGGACACGACGTCCGCTCGGGGCTGCTCGCCGAGCACCGGCTCGGCGCGGCCCGAGAGGCCGACAACGTGCTCTTCGTCCCGCTCGGCACCGGCCTGGCGAGCGCGATCCTCTGTCGCGGTCAGCTCGTCACCGGCTCGCTCTGGACCGGCGAGATCGGACACATCGTCGTCGTGCCCGACGGCCCCCAGTGTGCGTGCGGTCAGCGCGGCTGCCTCGAGGCGCTGTCGAGCGCCGGAGCGATCGGACGCCGCTGGTCCGAGGCCACCGGCCTCGTCGGCGACGCCGAGGAGGTGGCCC
Source organism: Terrabacter sp. GCM10028922 (assembly GCF_042666095.1). Taxonomy (NCBI): domain Bacteria; kingdom Bacillati; phylum Actinomycetota; class Actinomycetes; order Micrococcales; family Intrasporangiaceae; genus Terrabacter; species Terrabacter sp. GCM10028922. Next base: position 473,028 of record NZ_JBHTFG010000010.1, read on the forward strand.
GTCGCGCCGACGCCGGCGAGCCCGAGGCCCGTCGCATCTGGCAGGAGGCGATCGACGCCCTCGCGATCATGGTCGCCCCGGTCGTCGCGGCCGCCGGCACCGAGCTCGTCCTCATCGGTGGCGGCCTCGTCCACGCCGGCGACACCCTCCTCGACCCGCTCCGCGACGCGCTGACCGTCCGCCTGGGCGGCCGGGACGACGTCGCCGTCGAGGCAGCAGCCCTCGGCGACCGCGCCGGCTCGCTCGGGGCCGCGACCATCGCGCTCGACCTCGTCGGTCGATGATCATCACGCTGACGCCGAACCCGGCGTTCGACATCACGTATGCCGTGACGTCCGTCGCGCTCGGCGAGTCCCACCGCGTCGGCTCGGTCAGCGAGCGCGCCGGCGGCAAGGGCCTCAACGTCGCGGCGGTGCTCACGGCCATGGGCCACCGGGCGGTGGCCGTCGCACCCGTGTTCGAGCTCGACGCCGGCCTCTTCGCGTCCGACCTCGACGCTCGCCGGGTCCCGCACCGACTCGTCAGCTCACCCTGCCCGACCCGGCGTTCGGTGGCCGTGGTCGAGGCCGACGGGCGTGCCACCTTGCTCAACGAGCCCGGTATCGGCCAGTCGCAGCGGGTCTGGGACCGCCTCGCGGACGAGCTCGTGCGACTCGCGCCCGAGGCGAGCGTGCTCACGGTGTCGGGGAGCCTCCCGCCCGGCACCGACCACGACCTCATCCGCCGCCTCACCCTCATGGCTCGCGAGGCCGGCCTGCGGGTCGTCCTCGACGTCAGCGGCATCCCCCTGACCCGTGCGCTCGGTGCCGGCCCGGACCTCGTGAAACCCAACCGGGTCGAAGCGGCCGTCACGTTGACCGGTCTCGGGAGGGGCGAGGTGCCTAGCGTCCCCGGCGCGGCCCGCGCCCTCGTCGTCGCGGGCGCGAGGGCAGCCGTCGTCAGCGACGGCACGAACGGTCTCGTCCTCGTCCACGAGGACGTCGCCCTGCGCGCCCACCTCCGCCGTCCGCTGTCGGGCAACCCGACGGGCGCCGGTGACGCTCTCACCGCCGCGCTGGCGGCCGACCTCGAGGGGGGCCTGCCGCAGGGCCGCGACGCCTGGGCGGCCGCGCTGCGCCGCGGCATCGCGTGGTCCGGCGCCGCCGTCCTCCAGCCGGTCGCCGGCTCCGTCGACCCGGCCGACGTCGACCGCCTGCTCCCCACCGTCGAGATCGAGGAGATCCGTCCGTGAGCCGTTCGCCCCTGACGCCCCTGCTCGCGGAGGCGTCAGCCGCCGGGCGGGCCGTCGGGGCCTTCAACGTCGTCCAGATCGAGCACGCCGAGGCGTACGCCGCTGCGGCCGAACGCGTGGGCCTCCCCGTGGTCATGCAGATCTCGGAGAACTGTGTGCGCTACCACGGGTCTCTCGGGCCCCTCGCGGCCGCGACGCTCGCGATCGCCGACGCGTGCGCCCAGCCCGTCGTCGTGCACCTCGACCACGCCGAGGACGTCGACCTCGTCGAAGAGGCCGTGCGGCTCGGGCTGACGTCGGTCATGTTCGACGGGTCGATGCTGCCCGACGACGAGAACCGCGCCGCCACCCGACGCGTCGTCGAGCTGTGCCACAGCGCCGGCATGAGCATCGAGGCCGAGCTCGGAGAGATCGGCGGCAAGGACGGCGTCCACGCCCCCGGAGCCCGCACGGACCCCGCGGATGCCGCCCGGTTCGTCGCCGACACGGGCGTCGACGCCCTCGCGGTCGCCGTCGGCAGCAGCCACGCCATGGCCGACCGGACCGCCGAGCTCGACACGGATCTCATTGCGGCGCTGCGCGACTCGGTGCCGGTGCCGCTCGTGCTGCACGGTTCCTCGGGCGTACCCGACGCCGGCCTCGTCGCGGCAGTGCGGGCCGGGATGACGAAGGTCAACATCGCGACGCACCTCAACCGGGTCTTCACGCGCGCGATGACCGACCGTCTCGAGCAGTCGCCGACCGTCGACACGAGGGTCTACCTCGGCGCCGCGCGCGACGCGGTCACCGACGAGGCCGCTCGCCTGCTGCAGCTGCTCGCCCTCCGCTGACCCCACCACCCCGTCGAGTGGGCACTTTCCACCGGGTGGGGGTGGGTGCGAAGTGCCCACTCGACTGTTTGTGATGGTCGAGTGGGCACTTTCCACTGGGTGGGGGCGGGTGCAAAGTGCCCACTCGACTCTTGGGGTGGGTGCAAAGTGCCCACTCGACTGTTTGTGATGGTCGAGTGGGCACTTTCCACCGGGTGGGGGTGGGTGAAAGTGCCCACTCGACTGTTTGTAATGGTCGATTGGGCAGTTTGCATCGGGTCCAGGGCCCCCTCAGGTGAGCACGATGCTCCGGGTGAGGTTGCGCGGGGCGTCGGCGTCGAGCCCGGCCGCGTCGGCCTTCGCGAGGCACAGGCGGTGCAGGCGCACGAGCTCGGCGAGCGGGTCGATGTCGCGGTGCTCGAAGTGCGCGCCGGCCGCCCGGACCTGGTCCGCGAGGCCCTCGGGCACGTCGCCGAACGCCCACACCGCACGGCCGGGGGCAGCGATGCTGATCGGGCCGTGGCGGTACTCCATGGCCGGGTAGGCCTCGGACCAGAACTGCGCCGACTCGCGCAGCTTGAGCGCGGCCTCGTTGGCGATGCCGCCCGGCCAGCCCCGTCCGAGGAAGGTGACCTGCTCGGCCACCGCGAGCCGGCCGTATGCCGTCGACGTCTCCTCGGCGAGGACGGCGCGGGCCTGCGCGGCGACCGGCGCGAGGTCCTCGCCGAGGGAGGCGCGCAGCAGTGCGAGGGTCGTCGTGGCGAACCGCGTCTGCACGACGCTCCGCTCGTCGACGTCGTCGAGCAGGATCGTCGCGGCGGACCGCTCGACCACCGGCGTGCGGGCGGTCGCGACGATCGACACGTGCGGGGTCCCGGAGGCCCGCAACGACTCGACGACCTCGATGACCTCGGTCGTCGTGCCCGAACGCGTGATCACGACGACCCGGTCGTAGCCACGGCTCAGGCGGTGCTCCGAGGCGGCGTACGCGTCGGTGACGCCCTGCCCGAGCTCCTCACGGCGTGCGGCATACGCCTGGCCCATGAACCACGACGTGCCGCAGCCGATCGTCGCGACGCGCTCGCCCGGCCTCGGCAGGTGCTCGGCGACCGTCGCGAGCCGTCCGACGACCCGCTCCCAGTCGTCCGGCTGCGTGGCGATCTCCTGGGCGAGGTGCTGGTTCTGCGGCATCGTGGGGCTCCGGACGGTCGTGACGGCCCAGGGCCGTAGTGATGTGACTGTGTTTGATCGAAAGACAGCGTAAACGCGCATAGATGCACATGTCCATTGCTCGAACTGCGCGGTATGGTCGGCGCGTGACCGAAGAGATCGATCTCGCCCGTAACCGCGCCAGCCGCTGGTCGACCATGCTCGACCGCCTCGCCACCGTCGGACGTCTCGGCGTCGGGGAGGCCGCCGAGCTGCTGGGCGTCAGCGAGGCCACCATCCGTCGCGACTTCTCCGAGCTCGCCAAGCGACAGCTCGTCGCCCGCAACCACGGTGGCGTCGTCGCGACCTCGGTCGCCTACGAGCTCCCGTACCGCTACCGGAGCAGTCGCGCGGACGACGACCGGGCCCGCGTCGCCGAGGCGGCGGCCGCGCTCGTGCGCCCGGGCCAGGTCATCGGGCTCAATGGCGGCACGACGACGACCGCGACGTCGCGGGCCATCACGGCGCGCGAGGACCTCGCGAGCGAGGGCGAGATCACGATCGTGACCAACGCGCTCAACATCGCGACCGAGGCGGTGCTGCGACCGCACGTGCAGTGCGTCTCACTCGGCGGCGTCGCGCGCCCGGAGTCCTACGAGGTGACCGGCCCGCTCGCGCAGCTCGTCCTGCACCAGCTGTGGCTCGACGTCGCGGTCGTCGGTGTCAACGGGCTCTCCGCGCGCGAGGGAGCGACCTGCCGGCACGAGGAGGAGGCCGCCATCATCCGCACGATGATCGAGCGCTCGAAGCAGGTCATCTGCGTCGCCACGGGCGACAAGCTCGGCATGCGCACCTTCGCCTCGATCTGTCCCGCCGAGCGCATCGACCACCTCGTCACTACCGTGGGCGCAGACCGGGCGGAGATCGACGCGCTGCGCGAGGCGGGCGTCGAGGTGCACCAGGTCTAGGCGATCCGCGCACGGGGGATGCGCGATTGTGATTGATTGGACCAAATTTCAGTCACCTTTGGTCTTGCGGTGAGCAAAATCCCGCTCTAGGTTGGGCGTCACCGTGTGACGGGTGGGCGCGTGATCACGCCGCCAACCACTCCCGGCACCGAACCAAGGAGAGACATGAGGTCGATGAAGAACTCTGTGGTCGTCGCGGGTCTGGCCATCGCGGGCCTCGCCCTCGGGGCCTGTGGCGGTGGCACCGGAGCCGGCAACGCGGGCGGCGCGGGAGGCTCCACCGGTGGTGGTGAGGAGGCCAAGACGATCAAGCTCGTCGCGGCCGAGTACTCCAAGGACCACACCAAGGCGTTCTGGGACGCGTTCGCCAAGACGTACAAGGAGAAGACCGGTTACACCCTCGAGGTGCAGGTGGTCAGCTGGGACAACATCGACCAGCAGTCCTCGACGATGATCCAGAACAACCAGGCGCCCGACATCCTCAACCTCAACGCGTACGCCAGCTACGCGAAGGACGGCCTGCTCTACGACTCCGATGCCGTCCTGCCGGCGAGCGTCAAGAGCGACATCCTCGACACGTTCGTCAAGTACGGCACGTACGACGGCAAGTTCTACGGCTTCCCCGACCTGTCCTCTGCCCGCGCCTTCTTCTACAACAAGACGCTCTTCAAGCAGGCCGGCATCAACCAGCCGCCGAAGACCTGGGCGGAGCTCGAGGCAGACGCCAAGAAGATCACCGCGCTCGGTGGTGGCAACGTCGGCTACGCCCTCCCCCTCGGACCCGAGGAGTCGCAGGGCGAGTTCTCCATGTGGCTGTTCAACAACGGCGGCACGTGGAAGGACGGGGGGAAGTGGACGATCAACTCCGACAAGAACGTCGAGACGCTGACCTTCCTCAAGAAGCTGACCGACGCGAAGCTCACCCAGAACAACCCTGCCCGCAGCAACCGCGCTGACGCGTTCGACCTCTTCAAGTCCGGCAAGGCCGGCATGGTCATCGGCTTCAGCCCGCTCGCGGCCGACCTCGACAAGGACAAGAAGGTCGACTACGGCGTCGCGCCGTTCCCGACGAACGACGGCTCCGAGAGCAAGACCTTCGGCGTGACCGACTACCTCATGGCCTTCAAGAAGCCGGGCAACGAGAAGGCGGTCAAGGCCTTCTACGAGCTGTACTACCAGCCCGACCAGGTCAACACCTTCATCAAGGCCGAGGGCTTCCTGCCCGTCACGAAGTCCGGTGTCGAGGCGTTCGCCGGTGAGACGAAGCTCAAGGTCTACCTCGACACGCTGCCCAACGCGCAGCTGACGCCGACCGACGACCCGACCTGGGACAAGGTCAAGCTCGCCGTCCAGCAGAATCTCGGCGCCGCCATGACCGGCGACCCGAAGGGCGTGCTCGACAAGCTGCAGCAGACCGCCGAAAACGGCGGCTGAGGCTCGCGGCGCGATGACCGAGCCCTCCACCGTGACCCCCGACCCCGCCATCGCCGCGGGGTCGGGGACCCCCGGCTCCCGTATGCCGTCCCGCCGGTCCCGTGGCAGGCGGGCCGGCCGCATCGGCCAGGTCCACCCCCTCGTCGCCCTGGTCTGGCTCGCGCCGGCCCTCGCGCTCATCCTCGGCGTCGTGCTCTACCCGGCGATCAAGCTCTTCGACGCCTCCCGCGGCGACTACTCGATCACCGGGCTGCGGCGCGGTGACGCCGGCTGGGACAACTACGCCAAGGTCCTGGCCCACCCAGACCTCGGGACGGTCCTGCTCAACACGGTCGTGTGGGTCGTCGCGGTCGTCGCGGTCACGATCGTCATCAGCCTGGCCCTCGCGCAGTTCCTCGTGAAGCAGTTCCCGGGGCGGCGCTTCGTGCGGTGGGCCGTCATCATCCCGTGGGCGGCGTCGCTGGTCATCACCAGCCAGCTGTTCGTGCTGCTCTACGACTACAACTACGGGATCATCAACCACGTGCTGCTGAAGCTGCACGTCATCGGCACACCCATCGACTTCCTCGGCAACGACAGCTGGACGATGTTCTCGATGGTCGTCGTCGGTGTCTTCGTGTCGGTGCCGTTCACGATCTTCGTCTTCATCGCCGGTCTGGGCGCCATCCCCGACGACGTCATGGAGGCCGCGACCGTCGACGGCGCGAGCCCGTGGCAGCGTTACTGGAACATCACCCTGCCCCTCATGCGCCCGGCCCTGATGATCGCGACGGTGCTCAACGTCATCTACGTGTTCAACAGCTTCCCGATCGTCTACACGCTCAACGACCGCAACCCGGGCTACCTGCACGACACGACGATCACGTTCATGTACAAGCTGGCGTTCAAGAGCCAGGAGAAGGACGTCGGCATGTCGGCCGCGGCGGGCATCTTCAACGTCCTGCTGATCCTCGTCGTCGTCGCCGTCTACCTGAAGATCATCAACTGGCGCGAGGAGACGAGCCGATGACCTCGACCACGGTCTCAGCCCCGCCGTCGGCGGGCACGCCTGCGACGCAGGTCAGCTCGACATCAGCGCCTCGGGACCCCAAGCGGCGCAGGCGGATCCTCATGGCGATCGGCGGAGCGCTCGTGGCGTTCGTGTTCGTCGCGCCGTACCTCGTCATGGTGCTCGACTCGCTGCGCACGAGCACCGACGTCAAGAGCGCGCCGCCGACGATCTTCCCGAAGGTCTGGCAGTGGGACACCTACGCGCAGGTGCTCGGTGACGAACGTTTCCTGGCCTGGCTCAAGACCTCGCTCGTCGTCGCGGCCGGGTCGACCGCCATCGTCATCCTCGTCGCGGTCCCCGCGGCGTTCATGACAGCCCGGCACCGCTTCCCGGGACGAGGCGTGTTCCTGCTGCTCGTGCTCGTGACGCAGATGTTCGCACCCACCTCGCTCGTCGTCGGCCTGTACCGACAGTTCTTCGAGCTCAACATGATCAACACGTACGGCGCGCTCATCATCACGAACGCCGCGTTCAACCTGGCCTTCGCGATCTGGATCCTGCACGGCTTCTTCGCCTCGATCCCGCTCGAGGTCGAGGAGGCGGCGGCGCTCGACGGCGCGGGCCGCTGGCAGGTGCTGCGCCGGGTCATGCTGCCGCTGACGCTGCCGGGCCTCGTGACGGCGACGATCTTCACCTTCATCGCCGCGTGGAACGAGTACGTCGTCGCGCTGACGCTCATGATCGACGACGACCGCAAGCCGCTGACCGTGGGCATGCGGGCCTACATCACCGGCTACGAGCAGCACTGGGACCAGCTCTTCGCGGCGTCGGTCATCGCCGTCGTGCCCGTGGTCATCCTCTTCGCGATCATCGAGAAGCACCTCGTGGGCGGCCTCACCGCCGGCTCCGTCAAGTAGGCGTCACAGCCGGGCCGGCGGGGGCGGCACGACGACGCCGACGACGGTGCCGAGGTCGACGACCGACTGCCGGGCCGCCGCGATCCGGCGGCACTCGGCCGCGGTGCACCACCGCGGCACCACGCCGTCCTGGGCCGTGCGCACCATCATCCGCACGGTGCCGGCGGTGATCTGGCCCCTCGCCGTGTTCCGCTGCTTCGCCGGCTGGTAGAGCACGACCTGCGGCCGTGACCCGTCGGGTCGCGGCCGCGTGGCCCGCTCGACGAGGGCGGAGTACTCGCGGCGCGTCGCCTGGTGGTCACCGACGTCCGAGCGCCACGTGAGGACACCGACCACGGCGAGGACGGCCAGGCAGGCGACTCCGATGCGGGGCGACCACCGCGACCCGGCCAGCAGCAGCGCGGCCGGGAGGACGATCGCGAGCCAGGCCCAGAGCTCACCGCGGGGGTCGGTGTCGATGCCGGTCACCAGGGTCTGCGCCGAGCCCAGCCCGACCACGACCGCGATGGCGAACCACAGCCGCACCAGGGCCGGCCAGAGGCGCGCGTCGAGGTACGCGACCACGGACGCGGCGACACCCACGAGGCCGGCAGCCCAGACGACTCCCCCTAGTCGGTACAGGGCGCGCAGGACGCGCAGGGTGTTGACCTTCGCGTCGTAGAGGCTGACCAGGGGGTTCGGGTGCCGCCAGGCGGCGATGCGCAGCCCGAAGTGGTCGAACGCGATCTTGTTGAGCACGTAGATGACGGCGACGCCGACCGCGTAGGCGGCGATGAAGCCGACCGCGAGCAGCACCAGGTCGCGCCACGGCCGCAGCCCCACCTGCAGCACGGCACAGACGAAGAGCAGGATCCCGACGGGAGGGTAGGTGAGCACCGCGAGGACGGTGACGACGAGCAGCCACCCCCCGAGGCGGCGCCGGCTGCGTGCTGCCGCCGGCAGGGTCCAGACACCCGCCGCGGCGACGACAACCGAGGGCGTGAGCGTGCCCGGCCAGTAGAGCAGCCGCACCCACACGACGGACACGAAGAGCGTCAGGCCGAGCAGCGCGTCGACCGCCCAGTGCAGCTGCGGGAGCCGCAGCCGGACGAGGCGCCACAGGCCTGCGACGAAGAGCGCGTATGCCGCCGCGTACGTCACGGCAGCCGCGACGGGGGTGCTGTGCTGCCCGATGACGTACCACCAGGCCGAGTTGAGCCAGCGGCCCTCGAGGAGGTTCTTGGCGACGACTCCCGCGGCCGTGGGCGTGTCCGGCGGCAGCAGGTAGGGCCAGTCGTCCCGTCGGATGTAGGGCGCTACCGCCTGCGAGACCGCATCCGTCAGGACCAGCGCCGCCGCGAGGACCACCGCCACGATGACCCATCTCGGCGGCTGGGTGGCGTGACCGTGACCGGGCGACCCCGTGGCGGAGGGGCGGACCTGGACCGTCATCGTTTGGACTCGCTCACCCGTCACGAAGGGGACATCTGTCCCCATGACGATAGGTACGGATCCGCCGGGGTCCCGGGATCCGGGAGCCTTCACAGCGACTTCCCAGCGGACTCACCGGATGCCTACCCCGGCACGCTGCCTCGAGTCAAGGAGCCGGTGTGCCGTCGGGCGGGTGGAGGGTGTGCTCGCCCTGAGCGAGCCGGACCACCGTGCCGTCGACGACCACCGTGGTCCCGCCGTCCTCGTCGAGGCCAGGGCGGAAGCGGACCGTGCCGTCCACGTCGACGGCGGCGACCTCCGCCGAGGCCCAGTCGACGCGGCGACCGGCGACGTCGAGCCCGAGGGCCAGGACGTGCCCGGTGCGGCCCGGGACCTCCAGCGTGGTCCCCGCGGCGATCGCGGTGCCGTCGAGGGCGACGGTCACCGTGGCCGCAGCGCCGGACGTGTTGATGACGTGCAGGGCCTGCTGGCCGTCGGCCGTGCTCGTCGTCGTCGCGAAGACGCCCGGCCACTGCGTCTCGAGGCGAAGCCCCGGGCCGACGCCGAGGCTCGACAGGGCCCGGTCGAAGAGCAGCGGGTCCGACGGCACCTGGGCGGCCAGCACGATGGCCCGGCCCTCGCCGAGCGGCACGTCGACGCCGCACACGGCGCCGTAGACGTCGGTGAGCACGACGTCGCCGCGCTCGTGCACGAGCGGCTGGAGCCAGCCGGCCCGCATCTCCGGCCACGGCTCGGCCCAGCCGTGGGCGACCAGCGACGGGAAGTAGTGCCCGTGGTCGCGCACGACCTCCCCCGGCTTGATGCCGAGTGCGTCGGCGAGGACGGTGCACGGCGTGCCGTCGAGGTCGCGTTCGGGGAGGCGGCCGAGCAGCACGACGTTGCCTCCCGACACGACGTGGCCGACGAGGCGCTCCTGCACGGTGCGCGACACGTAGCGGCCGACGCCGACGAGCACCGTGCTGCCGGGCTCGGGGTCGCGACGCTCGAGATGCACCGCGCCGTAACGGAACCCGCCGAGCAGCAGCGATCGTGCGAGGGCCTTGCGCTCACCCGCCCCGCGCTGCGACGTCAGGTCGTCGACGACCTCCGTCATGAGGGCGGACCCGGGATGGTGGTACTCCGTCATGTAGGCGTCGAGCACGAGTCCCAGCGACACGTCGTCGTGGTCCTCCTCCATCCGGGAGAGCCACTGCTCGTTGGCCTTGATCGCGTGGATGCTGCGCTTCGTCGCCTCGTAGGTGTAGCCGCGCTGCCCCTCAGGACCGACCGGCGCCGCTGTGCCGTGGCGCTCGCCGGTGAACGAGATGCGGTCGTTGCCGTCGCCGACGACCTCGTCCAGCGGCGGGTTGATGCCGCCGGCGAAGAGGTAGTAGTTGATGAGCCGGTTGCCCTGCGCGAGGCAGAGCCGCGTCTTGAGGTCGGCGGTCGACGGGTCGTACTGCATCTCGGCTCCGGCGCCGTAGTCGCCCGACCCCGCCTCGAACTCCAGCGAGGTCAAGGGCTGGTCGTCGTCGTGCACGGCCGCCATGAAGGCGTTGATGACGTAGAGGTCGGTCATCGTGTTGAGCGTGGCCTCGCCGAGGTAGTGGTCCGAGCCCGAGACCATCCCCGGGATGCCGCTGTACGTGTCGACGAGCTGGCTGATGCCGATGGGGAACGGCGCGCCGTTGCCGCCCTCGGTGCCGTGGAGGTTGACGAAGAACGGTACCCCCGCGACGTCGCGCTCCTCGCACATCCGGCGCAGGGTGGCGACGTAGTCGCCGAACCGGCGGCGCATGAAGAGGCCGAGGTCGAGCCGCAGCGGCCCGGCAGCTTCCTCCGAGGGGGAGCGCACGAGGTCCGCCCAGCCGGCCTCACCGGGCAGGACGGCATACGGGGGCGCGTCGGCGTGACGCTCGCGGACGAACTCGCCGAACGACTCGACGAGCCCGTCGGTGAGGTCGGGCGAGTTCGTCACCCAGGCGAGCATGCCGACCTCGTTGTCGAGCTGGACACCGATGACCGGGCCGCCGGCCGGCTGCAGCCGCGGCGCGAGCACGGGCATGATCGCGTCGAACCAGCGGCCGCTCTCGGCGAGGAAGGCGGGGGCGAGGTAGTCGACGGTGCGGGAGGGAGCCGGTGCCCCGTCCCAGCCGACCGGGACGATCTCCGGGTGGTCGCGGCAGACGCGGAACGGGATGCCCTCGTTCTTCAGCTCGGCCATGACGAACGGCCCGGGACGCGCGATGAAGCGCAGGCCCTTCTCGGCCGCGAGGTCGATGAACGCGCCGACGTCGCGCTCGGGACGGGTCTCTCCCGTCACGTCGATGCTGCCGTCGGGCAGTTCGTGGAAGATCCACGGGAGGTACGAGGCGACGGTGTCGCAGCCGGCCCCGACGAGCAGGTCGAGGCGCTGGCCCCACTCCTCGCGCGCGACGCGGAAGTAGTGCACCTCTCCCGACATGACGATGCAGGGCTCTCCGTCGATGCGGATCTGGCGCCGCGTGGTCTCGATCATGAGTCGTTCCTCACCGTGATGGTGACGGGCTGGAGCCGGGCGGAGTCGGGCCCGGTGAGCAGGACCACCTCTCCCTCGTCGATGCGGGCGGTGAGGTCACGGCCTGTGTACGCGAACTGCTCGGCGTGGACCTCGAAGGTGACCTCCCGCGACTGTCCCGGGGCGAGGTCGACGAGCGCCCAGTCGGTGAGCTCGACGAGGGGCCGGGTGACCTGGGCGACGGGGTCACGGACGTAGAGCTGGACGACCTCGCGGCAGGGGCGCTCGCCGGTGTTCGCCACGGTGACCGTGAGGGTGAGGGAGCCGTCGGTGGGGATGGTGGAGGTCGACACGGTGGGCGCGGCGTAGTCGACCGTCGTGTATGACAGGCCGAGCCCGAAGGGGAGCCGCGGGTAGGTGAGCGCGTCGAGGTAGCGGCCCTCCTCGTGATCGACGTCGGCACGGATGAGCCGGCCGGTGGGCCGCTGGTGCGTGCTCGTGGGGATGTGGCCGCTCGAGAGGGGGAACGTCATCGGCAGTCGGCCGTGGGGCTCGACGTCGCCGAGGAGGATCGAGGCGAGGGCGGTGCCGGCCTCCACCCCGGGGTGCCACACGACGACGACGGCAGCGGCCAGGTCGAGCACCTCGCCGAGGTCGAGCGGGCGGCCGGTGTAGACCACGGCGACGACGGGCTTGCCGAGCCGGGCGACCGCCCTCAGCACGTCGAGCTGGCCGTGCGGAAGGCCGATGTCGGTGACGGAGTTCGCCTCGCCGGACCGCGACGGGTGCTCGCCGAGCAGCATCACGGTGCGTTCGGCCCGCCGGGACTGCTGGAGCGTGCGGTCCGAGAAGCGGCCGTCGCTCACCTCGACGCGGTCGCCGAGTCGCGCCTTCAGCGCCGAGCCCGGGCTCACGACGTCCTCGCCACGGCCGTCGAGGGTCCACGTGCCGAGGAGGGCTTCGCCGTCGTCGACGAAGGGGCCGCTCAGCAGCACCGTGCCGGAGTCGCGGTCGAGCGGCAGCACGCCGTCGTTCTTGACGAGCACATGGGCGGCCTGGGCGGCTCGGAGCGCGACCTCGCGGGACTCGGGAGTCGGGGCGTTGGTCGCACCCGGCCGGGCGGCATACGGGCGTTCGAAGAGACCGAGCCGGAACTTGAGCCGCAGCACGCGACGCACGGCGTCGTCGACGAGGGCGAGCTCGACCTCGCCCGACTCGACGAGCTCCTCGAGGTGCGCGAGGTAGGCGCCGCTGACCATGTCGAGGTCGACGCCGGCACGGATGGCGAGGGCGGCCGCCTCACGGTTGTCGGCGGCGACGCCCTGGAACACGATCTGCCCGATGCCGTTCCAGTCCGCGACGACAACGCCGTCGAAGCCCCACTCGTTCTTGAGGACGCCGCGGACCAGGTGCTCGTGGGCGTGCATGGGCGTGCCGTCGACGTCGTTGAAGGCGGCCATGACGGTCATGACGCCGGCGTCGACGGCGGCCTTGAACGGGCGCAGGTGGAGGTTGCGCAGCGTGTTCTCGCCGACGCTCACCGTGTCGTAGTCACGGCCACCGGCGGCCAGGCCGTAGCCGGCGAAATGCTTGGCACACGCGGCGATCCGGTCGAGGCCGCTCGGGTCGCTGCCCTGGAAGCCACGTACGAGCGAGGCTGCGAGACGTCCCGAGAGGACCGGCGTCTCGCCGAGGGACTCGGCGACGCGGCCCCAGCGCGGCTCCTCGGAGATGTCGACCATCGGCGCGAAGGTCCACGCGACGCCCTCGACGGCGGCCTCGCGGGCCGCGACCTCACCGACCCTCTCCGCGATGTCGGGGTCGAAGGACGCCGCGAGCCCCAGCGGGATCGGGGCCACGGTGCGGTGGCCGTGGATGACGTCGCGGCCGAAGAGCAGCGGGATGCCGAGGCGGCTGCCCTCCACGGCGTGGCGCTGGGCGGCGTCGATGCTGCCGACGAGGACACCCTCGTCGCGCTCGTTGCCGCCCGTCGCCCCGGACGCGTAGAGGCTCGAGCTGATGCGCCCGGCGCGGATGGTCTCGGCGTCGGCATCGGGATCGATGTTGGCGACCTGATGGGTCTGGCCGACCTTCTCGGCCAGCGTCATCTCGGCCATGAGCAGGTCGATGCGCTCCTCGACGGGCAGCGCGGCATCGAGCCACGGCCTGGTGGTCGTGGCGGTGGTGTCAGTCATGTCAGTGGGTCTCCACGTAGATCTCGGTGTCGGTGGGGTCGGCGGTGCTCCGGCCGGTGACGGGGCCTGCGACGAGGTCGGCGGCGCGCACGACCGCCCCCGCGCGCCGGTAGGGGTTGCGTATCGGTCGCAGGTCGAGCTCCCGGCCGCCCACCGTGACACGGCGCACGCCGTGACCCGCGTGGCCGACGACGTAGCGGACCGTGAGGTCGTGACCGCCGAGGGGCAGACGCGCGGTCAGCTCCGACGCGGACGAGCCCTCGCCCGGCGGCAGGACGGGGTCGATCTCGACGTCGTCGCCCCGCTGGCGGATGCCGAGCATCACCTCGGTCACGAGCCGCAGCACGAGCCCCGGCCCGGACGAGTAGACGCGCCACCCGCCCTCGAGCGGCACCTCGCCTGCCATGAGCGCGGCATACCTCTCCTGGGCGTCGTAGCGGTCGGCGAAGACGCCGTCGGACGAGGAGTAGTAGCACGTCGTCTGCCGCGGCCGGGCCTGCGGCACCACGGACCCGAGGCCGACGGGGCTCGACTTCGCGAGCGCGCGGAGCAGGCCCTCGCCGTCACCGACCCGGGCCAGCGCCTCGGCGTAGCGCAGGTGGGCGTGCATGTACATCAGCCCGATCTCGCGGCCCCAGAACGTGCTTGCCTCGGCGCGCTGGAAGACCGTCATCGGTCCGCCGACGTAGCGGACGGGACGGTCGAAGAGGCGCACGCCGTCGGGGCCGAGCAGGTGCTCCTCGATGAGGTCGAGGTGGTGGCGCGCCTGCTCCGGAGTCAACAGGTCTGCGCCGATGGCATGGATCCACGGCAGCACGCCGTAGCGCAGGCCGGTGCGCTCGTCGGTCGGGTGCACGAGCGGCTCGACCCGTCCGTCGTCGTGGTGGAGCAGGTAGCCGGGCAGCACCGGGTCGGATGCGAGCTGGTCGAGCAGCGCGTCGTGCGTGCGCTCGGCGAGGTCGTCGGCGTCGTCGGCGAGGCCCCCCGTGTCACCGGAGGCACCGACCGCGCGGAGGCCCTCCGCGAGGGTGCGCAGCGACTGCGTCTGGAGCACGGCGGTCCACGTCGACACGAGATGCGCGGCGAGGTGCGGGTCCGCGGGCTGGAGCGAGTCGTTCCAGTCGCCGTGGCCGTACGCCGGCAGCGGGCTCCCGGGGACCGTGCACTCCGTGATCCGGTCGACGGCGCGGCGCAGGTGCTCGGCGACCGTGGCGGGCTCGCCGAGCGCATCATCGCCGACGAAGGCGACGGTCTCGTCGAGCAGGCCCGCGTCCCCCGTCGTGCGGAGGTAGTCGCCGGCTGCCAGGACGGGCCAGAAGACGACGTCGCCGTGCGAGTCCTGCTGCCCCGACTCGCGCAGCGGTGGCAGGAACTCGAAGGCCTGCCCCCAGTCACCGCGGGCGTTCTGCGCGCGGAAGACGCGGAGCAGGACGTCGCGCACCGAGTCCTGGCGCCCGAGGGCGGTGAGCAGGCCGACCGGTCCCTGGCAGACGTCACGGGTGCCCCAGGCGCCGCCCGAGAACTGCTCGAGGCCGCGCGGCGACAGGTAGTGGACGAAGGCGTTGTGGGTGAACCACGGCAGGGCGGCGGAGAGGTGGTCCGCCTGCGCCCCGAGGTCGTGTCCGAGCTGCGCACTCTCGAGTGAGACGGCATGGGCGGCCTTGTCCCAGAAAGCCGCTCCGAGATGCTTGTCCGTGGGGGTCACCTCGCCTTCGGCCGCCTCTCCGGCGCCGGGAGCCGAGGCCACCACGAGGTCGAGCTGCTCGGCCGGCTCGAAGAGCACGGTGAGCCAGCCCGGCCCACGTGCGACGCCGTCCCCCTGCAGACGCGCGTCGCCGACGTCGGCGCTGCCGGGCCCGGTCCACGACATCCGCCACGGGCGCGGGTCGTGCGCGGTCGTGACGTCGACATGGTCGCCGGCGGTCGTCACCGAGGGGGCCGGTGTCAGGTCGTCGGCGACCTGCATCGCGAGAAGCACCCGTCGCGAGGGTGCGCCGCGCTGGCGCACGGAGAGGCGCAGGAGGTGCTCGGCGGCGGGGGCGCTCGAGGTCACGGTGAGCAGCGGGCCCGACTCGGCGGCATACCACCACGTGCAGTGGTCCAGGCCGGTGAACCATGCGCTCGGCGTCTCGAGGAGGCACCACGTGCCGTCGGGCGTCTCGACGAACAGGCGCACGCCGTGGGCGCGCTGGAGACCGAGGTAGGTGCGGCGCCCGGTGGCGAGCGGGTTGCGACCGACGTGGCCGCGCGTGACCTGTGAGTGGAAGGTGCCGGCCATCCAGACCGTCGAGGCGAGCGAGCGCGAGTCCGGGGTGAAGGTGTCGCCGGTGCGCAGGAGGTGCCCGTGAGGACGCAGGACGGCCAGCTCTTTCGCGGGCGTGACGAGCTCTCCGCCGTGGACGGCCCAGGCCAGCTCGGTCCCGGCGTCGGAGGTCTCGGTGCGTGTGCGACCGGCGAGCAGGTCTGCGGCGCCGAGCTCCTCCTGGGTGAGCGCTCGGGACGGGAACGCCGGGCTGGAGGACCACAGCGTGGCCGGTGTCGGCCGGCCCGTTGCGCGGTCGCCCGGCTCCGGGTCCTCTGCCGGGATCGCCGCGACCGCGACGTCGGCCCAGCGCGCGTCGTCGTCGGAGGTCGCCGCGGGATGGTCCTCGAGGGCGATGCCCCAGAAGCCGGTGCGGTGGGTGCTGCCGGGTGCGATCTCGACGGGCGCGTCCTGGAGGGCGATGAGCGAGTGCTCGTGCTGGAGCCGACGCGAGGGCAGCTCGGCCGCGTCGAGGCCGCTCCACACGACGCCGCGCTCGGTGCGCTCGACCACCTGGAGGGCGTCGGTCGACCAGCCGGCGCCGGTGCCGACGGTGCCGACCATGAGCCACGGCGCGCGTTCGCCCGGCATGTTCTGGCGCACGGCGACCGCGGTGCCGTGCCCTGACGTCGCAACCGGCGTGATGTCGAGGTACTGGCTCACGTAGTACTCGTTGATGCGAACGTTCGCGAGGGGCGCGAGCGCGGGGTCGTGGGTCAGCACGACGTCGGCAGTGACCGGCTCGTCGGACGAGTTCGTCAGCTCGACGTCCCAGTGCCAGGTCGGCGCGTCGGCCGAGCCGTCGCCGAGCCGCAGCGAGAGTCGGTAGGCGAGCGCCTCGTGGCTGCCGGTCAGGACGACGGCCTGCCCGACGCGAGTCACGACCGACCCGCTCCCCGGCCCGAGGAGTGCCATCCGGCGGGTGCCGTCCGGCCGGTGCACGCGGAGGTGGATGTTCGTCAGACCCGCCTCCGCGACCGTCGCAGGGTGGAGCAGCAGGCTCGTGCCGAAGGCCTCGAGGCGCCGCAGCGCACCGTTGTCGAGGACCTCGGCGACGAGGCCCGAGCGGCTCTCCAGGATGGAGACCGTGGGCGCGGTCAGGACGGCGTTGTCGTCGAGCACCATTCATTCCTACCAGCGGCCCCGTTTGCACTCCAGAGTGAATCCCCTTGAAAACAAATGAAAGTCAGGGCACGCACGACGAACCCTATGAAAGTACTTACATGCCTCAAGAGCGTTGACACCGGTCATTCGCCCGCGCCTACTCTGGCGGAAATCCCGCCCCCGACGGAGGTCCGCAATGACGCCGACTCGTACGAAGCCCACGCTGATCGTGACCGGCCTGACCGCCGTCCTCGCCCTGACCGGCTGCGCCGGCAGCGCCAAGCAGAAGGAGAGCGACGGGAGTGCGGGTACCGGCGGGATGATCGCCCAGCTGACGTTCCCGTCGGATGCCGACGCGACCGTCGGCGGACTCGTCAACTACAACCCGAACTCCCCCAAGCCGCTCACGTCCAACTGGCTCTACGAGCCGCTCATCGTGCGCAACAACCTCACGTGCGAGGAGACGCCGTGGCTCGCCACGAAGGCCACGTGGGAGGGAGCCACGAAGCTGACGCTCGACATCCGTGAGGGCGTGAAGTGGAGCGACGGCAAGCCCTTCACCGCCAAGGACGTCGCTTTCACCTTCAACCTCGGCAAGCAGTACCCGGCGATCGACAAGGCCGGTGTCTGGAACGACACGTTCGGTGCGCCGGCGAAGTCCGTCACCGCCCAGGGCAACCAGGTCGTCTTCGAGTTCAGCGGCAACGCGGCCCCGAAGTACGACGGCATCATCTCGACGAAGATCCTGCCCGAGCACTACTACTCGAAGGTCGGGGACCCGTCGAAGTACGTCGACAAGACGCCGGTCTTCACCGGTCCGTTCACGATCGGCAGCTACAACGGCCGACGCCTCGTCCTCGAGCGGCGCCCGGACTACTGGCAGGCCGACAAGATCAAGGTGGGCAAGCTCGTCCTCGAGGGCAACTACGACGCCTCGCAGGCGGCCCTCAAGCTGCGCTCCGGCCAGCTCGACGCGTACTGGGGCGAGGTGCCCAACCCGAAGAAGACGTTCGTCGACGCGGACCCGAAGACCAACCACCTCTACTACGCCCCCAACGGCATGACGGTCCTCACGGGCCAGGACCAGAAGCCGCCGTTCAACGACCCGAAGTTCCGCGAGGCGATCAGCTACGCGATGGACAAGGAGGGGATGTCGGTCAAGGCGACCTACGGGATCATGAAGCCGGCCAGCCAGACCGGTCTCAAGCTGCCCTCCATGGAGAAGCTGCTGCCGGAGAAGTACGCCGGTCAGGACACCGTCATCCCCTACGACGTCGCCAAGGCGAACCAGCTGCTCGACGCGGCCGGCTACAAGAAGGGCGCCGACGGCAAGCGCACGATGCCCGACGGCTCGCCGCTCGCCGTGAACTTCTCGGTGCAGGCCGGGTGGATCGACTACCAGGCCGTCGCGGACGTCGTCGCCAAGGGCCTGAACGACGCGGGGGTCGCGACCAAGGTCACCGCCTCGGCCCCGGACTCGGTCGACGGCCAGAAGAAGACGGGCGACTTCCAGCTCATGCTCGAGTACCTCCACGGTGGCTGCGAGCTCGCCAAGAACATCGGCGCCAAGCTGTCGAGCAAGCAGTTCCCCACGGCGACCGAGATCCTGCCCAACGTCGGCCGGTTCAGCGACCCCAGCGTCGACCAGGCCGTGACGAACCTGTCGCAGTCGACCGAGGAGACCGACCAGAAGAAGTACCTCGGTGAACTGGTCGACACGATGATGACGTCGTACCCCGTGACCCCGCTCATCTACGCCCCGGCCCGCATCCTCTACCGCACGGACAAGGCGGTCGGCTGGCCCAGCGAGCAGGACCCGTACGCCAACCCCTCTGACGACCGGCTCCTCGTCATCACACGCCTGACCGCGCCGAAGTGAAGTACGTCGCTCGGAAGTTCGGCTTCTTCGTCGCAACGCTCTGGGCCGTGGTGACGCTGAACTTCCTCATCCCCCGTCTCCAGCCGGGTGACCCTGCGGAGATCATGGTCAAGAAGCTGGCCGGCAAGGACGCACAGCTCGACCCGGCACAGGTGCGCGCCATGCGCGCCATGCTCGGCGCCCCCGACGGCTCGATGATCCAGCAGTACGGGACGTACCTCGGCGAGCTCGGGCGCGGCAACTTCGGGCTGTCGTACAGCTACTACCCCTTCAAGGTCACCGAGGTCATCGGCCAGGCGTTCTGGTGGACGGTCATCCTCGTCACCGTCACGCAGGTGCTCTCCTTCGTGGTCGGTGTCGTCCTCGGGGCGTATGCCGCGTGGCGGCGCAACTCGCGCTTCGACTCCGTCGTGACCCTGGGCTCCACGTTCCTCGGCACGCTCCAGCCGTTCTGGATCGCCCTGCTGCTGCTCTACGTCTTCGGCTACAGCCTCGGCTGGTTCCCGACGTCGGGCGGCTACGAGGAGTCGACACCGGGCCTCAACTTCGCCTTCGTCCAGGAGGCGGTGTCGCACTCGTTCCTGCCGGCTCTCGCGCTGCTCATCGTCACGCCCATCGGCTGGATCCTCGGCATGCGCAACACGATGATCATGAACCTCGGCGAGGACTACATCCGGCTCGCCAAGGCCAAGGGCCTGCCCGACCGCGTCGTCGCCCTGAAGTACGCCGCCCGCAACGCCCTGCTCCCGAGCGTCACCGGCTTCGCCCTGGCCCTCGGCGGCGTGCTGGGTGGCGCCATCCTCGTCGAGCAGGCCTTCGACTACCCGGGCCTCGGCCGGCTCATGGGTGAGGCGGTCGAGAACAAGGACTACCCGCTCCTGCAGACCCTGATGCTGCTGACGACCGTCGGCGTGCTCGTGGCGAACCTCGTCGCCGACCTGCTCTACGGAGTGCTCGACCCGCGCGCGAGGAGGGCGCAGTCATGACCACCACCCCCGCGAAAGACGTCATGGCAGAAGGCGACTCGGCACAGGCCCTCACTGTCGAGCAGGTCTCGGACGCGGGCCGCCCCGACCGCTGGTGGGAGGTCGTCTGGAGCAGCAGGAAGGCCCGCGTCGGCGTCGTCATCGTCGCCGTCTACGTCATCGTCGCCGTCTTCGCCCCCCTCATCGCGCGGCACGACCCGCTCGACTCGTCGTTCACACCGCTTGCCGATGCCAGTGGCGAGAACTGGCTCGGCACGACGACCGACGGCCGCGACATCGCGTCGCAGCTCATCTACGGGACACGGATCTCCTTGCTGGTCGGACTCTTCGGCGGCCTCCTGGCGACGATCATCTCCCTCGTCATCGGCATGGTGTCGGGCTACGCCGAGGGCACGATCGTCGACGACGTCCTGTCGTTCGTCACGAACGTCGCGCTCGTCATCCCGGCCCTGCCGCTCATCATCACGCTCGTCGCCTACTCCGAGGTGCGTGGCGTCTGGCTCATCGTGTTCGTCATCGCGATCACGTCATGGGCAGGTGGCGCGCGCGCCAAGCGTGCGCAGATCATCACCCTGCGCAACCGCGACTTCGTGACGGCGGCGAAGTTCTCCGGCGAGGGCACGACGCGCATCATCTTCCGGGAGATCATGCCCAACATGAGCTCGCTCGTGGCGGCGGCCTTCGTCGGCGCCGCCACCGGGGCGATCGGTGCCGAGGCGGGCCTCGCGGTCCTCGGTCTCGGTGACACGCAGAGCGTCTCGTGGGGCACGATGCTCTACCAGGCCAACGCCCAGGGCGCGATCACGCAGGGGCTCTGGCTGTGGGTCTTCGTGCCCGGCCTCGTCCTCGCGATCCTCATCACCGGCATGTCGTTCATCAACTTCGGTGTCGACCTGCTGAGCAACCCGCACCTCCGGGAGGACGCATGAGCCTGCTCGACGTGTCGGACCTGTCGGTCCGCTACGAGCCGAGGTCACACCGGCCGCTCGACGCCGTCCGGGACGTCAGCTTCTCGATCGAGCCCGGCGAGTTCGTCGGCCTCATCGGCGAGTCCGGCTCGGGCAAGACCACGCTGGGCACTGCGCTGCTGCGCCTGCTCCAGCGACCGGGCCGCATCAGCGGCGGCAGCATCACCTTCGACGGCACCGACATCACGCACCTGCCGGAGGACGACCTGCGTGACCTGCGCTGGCGCGACATCTCGACCGTCTTCCAGAGCAGCATGAACGCGCTCAACCCCGTGACGCGGGTGCAGGCGCAGTTCCGCGACGTCATCGAGCAGCACTCGACGCTCCGGGGCGAGGCCGTGACGAAGCGGATCCGCGAGCTGTTCGACATGGTCATCATCGACCACCGGTTCATCTCAGCCTTCCCGCACGAGCTGTCCGGCGGCATGCGCCAGCGCGTCAACCTCGCACTCGCGCTCGCCCTCGAGCCGAAGTTCGTCCTCCTCGACGAGCCGACGACCGGCCTCGACGTCGTCGTGCAGCACTCGATCCTCGAGAACGTCCGCCGCCTCCAGGCGGAGCAGGGCTTCGCGGTGCTGTTCATCAGCCACGACATCGGCACGGTGCTCGACCTCTCCGACCGGATCCTCGTCATGTATGCCGGCCGCGTCGTAGAGGAGCAGCCGGCCGCTGCGCTCCTGCGCGATCCGCTCCACCCGTACTCGAAGGGTCTGCTCGGGTCGTACGGCGACCCGCGCGCCGAGACCGTGCGGATCACCTACGTGCCGGGCCGGCCGCCGGACCTCAGCCTCCCGATCGTCGGCTGCAGCTTCGCCCCGCGCTGCCCCGAGCGGATCGCCCGGTGCACCGAGGTCGACCCGCCGCTCGTGCCGCTGGGCGCCGGCCGGGCCGCGTGCCACGTCGCCCGGCTCCAGCGCGAGGAGGGCGGTGCCGGCGAGCACGGCGAGCCCAAGCGCACCTTCGACGGCCCGCAGTTCGTCAAGACCGCCGAGGAGTCGACGCGCGCGCTGCGCGGCGACGTCGTGCTCACCGTCGACCACGTCTCGAAGGTGTTCACCCGTCGCCGTGGCCTCACCGTCCAGCACACCGAGGCGGTGACCGACGCGAGCTTCGTCCTG
Source organism: Terrabacter sp. GCM10028922 (assembly GCF_042666095.1). Taxonomy (NCBI): domain Bacteria; kingdom Bacillati; phylum Actinomycetota; class Actinomycetes; order Micrococcales; family Intrasporangiaceae; genus Terrabacter; species Terrabacter sp. GCM10028922. The sequence goes on from NZ_JBHTFG010000010.1 coordinate 494,986, forward strand.
CGCAAGGGCGAGGTGACGGCCCTCGTCGGACAGAGCGGCAGCGGCAAGTCGACGCTGGCTCGGATGATCACCGGCGTCGACAGCCCGACGTCCGGCCGGATCGTGTTCCACGGCCCCAGGGGTGACCAGGAGGTGGCCGGCTTCCGCGGACGTTCGCTGCGCGACTACCGCAGCGACGTCCAGATGGTCTTCCAGGACCCGTACAGCTCGATCAACCCGGCGAAGCGGCTCGGCTACATCCTGGCCCGGCCGCTGGCCAACTACCACGGCCTCAGGGGCGAGGCCCTGCGTGGCCGGGTCGAGGAGCTGCTCGAGACCGTGGCCCTCACGCCGGCGGGCCGGTTCGTCAACCGGTACGGCTACGAGCTCTCCGGAGGCCAGCGCCAGCGCGTCGTCATCGCCAAGGCGCTGGCGGTGGAGCCCGAGATCATCGTCGCCGACGAGCCGATCTCGAGCCTCGACGTGTCGATCCGCGCCGAGATCCTCGAGCTGCTGAACGACCTCGTCCAGACGAAGGACGTCGGCATCCTCTACATCACCCACGACCTGCTCAGTGCGCGGATGCTCGCCGACGAGGTCATCGTGCTCAACAACGGTCGGGTCGTGGAGCAGGGGCAGACCCTTGCGGTGATCCGCTCGCCGCAGGACGCGTACACCCGCACGCTCATCGAGGCGATCCCCAACCCGTTCTGAGCCGCGCGCTCGCTCGGCGAGGCTCCACCGACGAAGCCCCACGCCGAACCCATGCCCCGGCATGGGTTCGGCGTCGCCGTCGGCCTCCACGCCCCGTGTGCCCGGCTTGTGCACGTTCGCGGTGGAGTGCACAGTTGAGCCGGCGAGAAGGAGCCTCGGTGTCGACAGAGCACGATGACGCGCGACCGGTCACGATCTACACCGTGGCCGAGCGGGCCGGCGTGTCCATCGCCACGGTCTCGCGCGTGCTCAGCGGGTCCACCCCGGCGTCCGCGATCACGCGCCAGCGGGTGCTGCGGGCGGTGGAGGACCTCGAGTACGTCCCGCTGCGCGCAGGGCGCGCGGTCGACGTGCCGTCCCACGAGACGCACGGGTTGGTGCTCCCGGGACTTCGCGGGCCCTACTACTCAGAGCTGCTGTCGGGCTTCGAGGTGACGGCCGCGCAGGCCGGCCAGTCGACCGTCGTCGTCGTGTGCGACGCCTCGAAGGACGCCGAGGCAGCGGTACGCAAGATCCTCGGCCGGGTCGACGGCATCGTCATCGCCAACGACACGGTCAGCGACTCGATGGTGCGCCAGATCGTGCGCTCGACGCCGACCGTGCTCGTCGCCCGTGACGCCATCGAGGGGTGCGACTCCGTGCAGGTCGAGAACTTCATCAGCTCGGCCGATCTGACGCGGCACCTGCTCGAGCACGGTCGCAGACGCCTTGTCTTCGTGGGCGATCCGGACGCCTCGCACGACATCTCGGAGCGCTACCGCGGGTTCCTGCACGCACTCACGCACCAGCGCGGCGCGGAGGTGGCCGAGCCGATCCGGGTCGAGTACGAGGAGACGTCAGCCCGACGTGTCATGGACGGGCTGAGACACGCGGAGGCCTCAGGCGCGGACATCGACGGCATCGTGTGCGCCAACGACGAGCTCGCGCTCGCGACGATGGTGCTCCTCGGCCGCGAGGGCCTCCGGGTGCCCGACGACGTCGCCGTCGTCGGCTTCGACGACATCATGACCTCGCGCTACCTCGCGCCCGGTCTGACGACGGTGCAGCAGCCGATGCGTGAGCTCGGACGGTGGGCCGCCATCCGGCTCCACGAGCGCATCGCCGGCCGGACGTTCGACGTGCACCCCCAGGTGCTGCCGACACGCCTCGTCGTGCGCGGGTCGTGCGGCTGCGACTGGGACCAGACCTCGGTCGTCGGGGCCTGAGCGCCGCGGCCAGACGTGTGCGTGGCCGGGCTTTCGCGCACAGACCGCGGTTGGTGGCACGGGCGGCCGTGCCACCAGCAGGCCATGACACGAGACGCAGCCCGTGACTCGAGTGCGGTTCAGAAGGGTTCGACGTCGGCGCGGCGCGCGATCGTCGCCGTCGCGCGGCGGCACGCCATGACCGGGACCCGCGGCACGATGTCGTCGAGGAAGGCGAAACGTCGCCGGAGCGAGCGATGGTACGCGTCGCCGCTCGTGTCGGCGACGAGCGCGGTCCACCAGTCCGCCAGGTCGCCCCACCCCGGGGCCGCGAGCGAGCCGCCGTACTGCTGCATCGCGAGCCCCGCGCACAGGCTGGCGAATGTCATCCGCTGCTCGAGCGGCCACTCGGCGAGCGTCCCGACGAGCAGGGCTGCGCCGAACACGTCGCCGGCCCCGGTCGGGTCGACCTCGTGCACACGCAGGGACGGCACCCGGGCCTCCTCGCCGGTGCGGGCGTCGATCCCGAGCGCGCCGTCGGCGCCGTCGGTGACGACGGCGACCGGCACGCGGTCCGCGAGCGCGTAGACGGCCTCGACCGGGGTCCTCGTGCCGGTGTAGGCCATCGCCTCGACGGCGTTCGGCATGAAGACGTCACACCGCTCCAGCCGCTCGAGCACGTGCGGCGACCACCGCTCGTTCGGGTCCCAGCCGACGTCGGCGAAGACGATCGCGCCGCGCTCGCGGGCCTGGTCGACCCAGGTCGGCCCCGTGGCGCCGAACGCCTCGTCCTCGGCGAGGTCGACCATGATCGCCCGTGATCTCGGCGGCGTGCCGATGAGCTCGCTCGCCCCCACGGGCGACGGGTGTCCGTGCGAGACCATGCTGCGGTCGCGGTCGACCGACATCGACACCGTGACGGGGCTGTGCCAGTCGGCGAACCGGCGGCTCCGGGCGAGGTCGATGCCCTCCTGCTGCTCCAGCGTGCGCCAGCAGAAGTCGCCGTAGTCGTCGTCGCTGAAGGCCGCCGCCAGGCCCGTGCGCAGCCCGAGCCGCCGCGTGGCGACGGCGAGGTTGGCGATGCCTCCGGGGCACGAGGCGAGGCCCTCGGCCCAGACCTCGGTGCCCGGCTTGGGCGCGGTCGGCAGCCCGGCGAAGATCATGTCGAGGAAGACGGTGCCCCACACGAACACGTCGAGCTGCGGGTCGTCGTCGGTGCGACGCGACGCCAGCGGGTCGAACGTGTGGTGCGGCACGCCCCCATGATCGCGCACCCTCGTGCGCGACTCGCGGGTTTTCCGGTGCTGCCGGCGAGCATCCACGCCGACGTATGCCGTCACCCGTGCTCCGCTCGCGCGTCGGGTGAGCGCTTCGTCCCGCCTTGGTACGGTCCGGGGGTGGTGCTGCCATGAAGCTCGTCATCCTCGGCGGCGGTGGGTTCCGCGTGCCGCTCGTGCACGGGGCGCTGCTGCACGACACGGCCGAGCGCCGGGTCACGGAGGTGGTCCTGCACGACACCGACCCGTCCCGTCTCGACGTGATGCGCCAGGTGCTCGCCCAGCAGGCGGAGAAGTACGCGTCCGCCGGGGTCGCGCCGCCCACGGTCTCGGCGACGACCGACCTCGACATGGCACTCACGGGCTCCGACTTCGTCTTCTCGGCGATGCGGGTCGGTGGTCTCGAGGGACGGACGGTCGACGAGCTGCTGGCCCTCGACCTCGGGCTCCTCGGCCAGGAGACGACCGGCCCCGGTGGGGTCGGCTACGGCCTGCGCACCGTGCCCGTCGCGCTCGACGTCGCGCGTCGGGTCCAGCACCTCGCGCCCGACGCGTGGGTCATCAACTTCACCAACCCGGCCGGCCTGGTGACCCAGGCGATGCAGTCGGTGCTCGGCGACCGGGTCGTCGGCATCTGCGACTCGCCACTCGGGCTCGCCAAGCGCGCGGCCGCCGCCCTGGGCCATGACCTCGGCGACCTCGACATCGACTACGCCGGGCTCAACCACCTCGGCTGGCTCACGGGCCTGCGGCTGGAGGGCCGTGACCTGCTGCCCGACCTGCTCACCGACGACGCCGCGCTCGCGGGCATCGAGGAGGGCCACCTCTTCGGCACGGACTGGCTCCGGTCGCTCGGTGCACTGCCCAACGAGTACCTGTACTACTACTACTTCACGCGTGACGCGATCGCCCAGATCGCCGGTGCGCCGCAGACCCGTGGCGAGTACCTCGTCGCCCAGCAGGCCGACTTCTACCCCGCCGTCGCCAGACACCCCGGTGAGGCGTGGGACCGGTGGGATGCCGTGCGCCGCGAGCGCAACGCGACGTACATGCAGGAGACGCGCGAGGCCGACGACGGCGAGTCGCACGAGCGGTCCGAGGCCGACGTCGAGGGCGGCGGCTACGAGGGAGTCGCGCTCGCCCTCATGGCCGCGATCGCGCGCGACGAGCCGGCACGCCTGATCCTCAACGTGCGCAACCGCGGCACCGTGGCCTGCCTCCCCGACGACGCCGTCGTCGAGGTGCCGTGCCGGGTCGATGCGTCGGGCCCGGTGCCGGTCGCGGTCGGTCCGCTGCCCGGTCATGCGCTCGGGCTGGCGCAGCAGGTCAAGGCGGTCGACGAGCTCGTGATCAGGGCGGCGGTCGAGCAGTCGAGATCGCTTGCGGTGCAGGCGTTTGCGCTCCACCCGCTCGTCGACTCGGTCACGGTCGCGCGGGAGCTGCTTGCGGCATACGGCCGGCGGCTCCCGGAGTTCTACTCGAGGTTGCGGTAGACACGTCCAACATATTGGAGTTAACCTCGTTAACATGAAAAGCGAGGGAGGCCAAGGCGGTCGTGGCTACGTCATGCGCGAGCGTGCGCGGTCCACGGCCGAGACGGGCGAGCGCATCCTCGACGCGACGGCAGCGCTGTTCCTCGAGGTGCCGTACCCCCAGCTCACCCTCGCCTCCGTCGCTGCCCGTGCCGGGGTCACGGTCCAGACGGTGATCCGCCGCTTCGGCGACAAGGAGGGCCTGGTCGCGGCCGCCGCAGCGCGGGGCACTGACGCCGTGCGTGCACAGCGCATGACCGCGCCCATCGGCGACCTGCCGGGCATCGTCGACAACGTCGTCGAGCACTACGAGACGACCGGCGACGTGGCGCTGCGGCTGCTCGCCGAGGAGGAGTCGTCGCCCACCATCGGGGACATCACGGCGAGGGCTCGGGCCCTGCACCGTGAGTGGTGCGCGCACGTCTTCGCGCCCCAGCTGTCGGGGCTGACGGGGGTCGAGCACGACCGCCGACTTGCCCAGTTCGTCGCCGTGTGCGACGTCTACACCTGGAAGCTGCTGCGCCGCGACGCCGGCCTCAGCAGGCGCCAGCTCACCACCGCGCTGCTCGAGCTGCTCGAGCCGTTCACCACCGAGCGCTGACGCCGCACGCGTCACGCCCATGCCCGGGAGGGGCCCCATGTCCACCGTTCTCGCCTACACCTCTCCAGCCCTCGGTCACCTGTTCCCGATGACGCCGCTGCTGCTCGAGCTGCGTGACCGCGGCCACGACGTCCACGTGCGCACCCTCGGTTCGCACGTCGACCTCCTGCGCTCCCTCGGCCTGTCCGCTGAGCCGCTCGACCCTGCCATCGGGAAGATCGTCCACGCGGACTGGGAGGCCAGAGGCCCCAGGCAGGCCCTCGAGCTGACGGTGCGCACCTTCTGCGAACGTGCGGCCCTCGAGGCTCCCGACCTCGAGCGCGCCATCGGGCAGGTGCACCCCGACGTCGTCATCGTCGACATCAACGCCTGGGGTGCCTCGCTGGTGGCGGAGGCGTGGGGCGGGCCCTGGATCTTCTTCAGCCCGTACACGCCACCGCTCCGGTCACGCGGCACCCCGCCGTTCGGTCCCGGCCTGATGCCGATGGCAGGGCCTCTCGGCCGGCTGCGTGACGCCCTCCTGCGGCCGCTCGTCCTGGGCGCAGCGGAGAAGGCGATGGTGCCGCGGATCAACGCGCTGCGTGCTCCCCGTGGCCTGGCCCCCATCGACACCGCCGACGCCTTCTTCCGGCGCGCGGACGCCCTGCTCGTCACGACCGCCGAGCCGTTCGAGTACCGCCACGACGACTGGGGTGACGGCGTGACGATGATCGGCGCGCTCCCGTGGGAGCCACCGGCTGAGGTGCCCGACTGGCTCGACGAGATCGAGGGTCCGGTCGCGCTCGTGACGACGTCGTCGGAGTACCAGGCCGACGAGGCCCTGGTCCGGGCCGCGGTCGAGGGCCTCGCGGGCGAGCCCTGGACGGTCGTCGCGACGATGCCGGCCGGCGTCAGCGCCCCTGACGACCTGCCCGCCAACGTCCGTGTCGTCGAGTTCGTCCCTCACGGCACCGTCCTCGACCGGGCTGTCGTCGCCGTCACCCATGGCGGCATGGGCGCGACCCAGAAGGCCCTGGCGCGCGGCATACCTGTGTGCGTCGTTCCCTTCGGGCGCGACCAGCTCGAGGTCGCGGCCCGGGTCGTCCACGCGGGCGCCGGCACCAAGCTCACCCCGCGACGTCTCACGGCCGAGACGCTGCGCGACGCCGTCCGGGAGGCCGCGACGCGCGCAGAGGGTGCGCGGCGGGTCGCCTCGGGGTACGCCGCTGCGGGCGGTGCAGCCGCCGGTGCCGACCGCGTGGAGCGCGTCCTCGTCAGGCGGTGACGAGGCCGATCCCGAGCGTCGTCAGGGAGATCGCGAGGAGAACGGCGCCCCCGAACACGAGGCCGATGAGCCGGTTCGGGCGGTCCCGGCCGGCGCCCATCGAGGAGAAGAAGAAGCCGCCCGGCATGAGCAGGGCCGACGCCGCGACGCCGGAGCGCGCCAGCCACTCCCAACCACCGGTCAAGCCACTGTGGTCGACGAGGAGCTGGCAGATGAGCGCGAGCAGCAGCAGCACGCCGGCGTGGGCATGGCCGGCGCGGGCGAACTTCTCCTGGAAGGCGGTCGTGCCGGCGCGTCCCGTCACGACCTTCACCAGGTAGAGCCCGCCGGTCTCGACCGTGACGAGCGCGAGCAGCAGGATGCCGGCGAGCGTGCGCGAGGCGTCGGACAGGTGACGGCGTCCATGAAGAGCTCCTTGAAGCATTGGATAGTGAGGCTGTCCAATAATGGATAGTTCCGCTATCCAATGTCAAGGACGTAGACGAGCCGCGGTGCGGGTCAGGAGGGGGAGATCTCGCCCGACCCGCGGAGGACCAGCGTCGGCTCGATGATGACGCGGCGCGGGGGCGCCGTGTCGCCGGCGATCCGCGCGAAGAGCAGCCGGCCGACCTCGGCGCCGATCTGGGCGACGTTCTGCCGCACGACCGTGAGGGCGGGATCGAGCAGGTCGGCAAGAGGGAAGTCGTCGAAGCCGACGACAGCGACCCGGTGCGCGAGCCCGAGCGAGCGAAGGGCCCGTACCGCCCCGACGGCCAGGTCGTTGCGGCCGGCGAAGACGGCGGTGGGCGCCGGACCCGACCGGTGGTAGAGCGCGCGCACCGCCTGCTCGGCATCCTCGGGAGTGCGCAGGTCGCTCACCTCGAGCTGCTCGGCGGCCGGGATCCCCGCCGTGCCCATCGCGTCGCGATAGCCTCGCAGGCGGTCGCCGGCCGTCTGGATGGCCCCGAGGTCGCTCAGCACGACGATGCGTCGGTGGCCATGGGCGAGCAGGTGCTCGACGGCATGCCGGGACCCGAGGACGTTGTCGACGGTGACGGAGTCGGCGTCGACGCCGTGCGGCACGCGGTCGACGAAGACGGTCGGCAGCCCGGCTCGGAGCTCGGCCGCGAGGTACTCCTGACGAGACGTCGCCGGCATGAGCACCAGTCCGTCGACCCGCCGGGCGACGAAGGCCTTCACGAGGGCGCGCTCACGCTCGGGCTCCTCGTCGAGACTGGCCGCGAGCACCGCGGTCGAGTGCCCTCGCGCGACGTCCTCGAGCGAACGGAGCAGGCTGGCGGAGAAGCTGTTGCTGATGTCCTGGAACAGGGCGGCGATCGTTCCGGTGCGTCCGCTCGTGCGCCGGAGGTTGCTCGCGTGGACGTTGTGGCTGTAGTCGAGGCGGGCCGCGGCGCGGTTGACGCGCTCGCGCACCTGCTGCGAGACGCCGGGCTCGTCGTTCACCACGCGTGAGACGGTCTTGATGCTCACCCCCGACAGCGCTGCGACGTCCTTCATCGTCGCTCGCGCCACGGTCGGCGGGGCGACCTCGTCTGACGGCGGGGCCGCCTCCGGATCAGATGACATCGTTGTCTCATCCACGTTGCGATTTGTAGCCCATCACTTGACGTCACGGCAAGGGGGCGCCTATAACCGGACCTGACAACGTTGTCACAAGGCGACGTCAGACAGAGAGGTCACGTCATGCAGCAGAGCCCCACCTCCTCCCGACGCGCGGCGGCCGGACGCCGCGCCCTCGTGGCCGTTGCCGCCGGGACGCTCCTCCTCGGTGCCGCGGCATGCGGCAGCGGCGACGGCGGCGGTTCGGGCAGCACCGGCGGCGGCGCCGGCGGCGAGAAGATCGGCGTCGCGCTGATCACGAAGGACTCGAGCAACCCGTTCTTCGTGGCGATGCAGAAGGGCGCCAAGGCGGACGCCGACAAGAACAACGTCAGCCTCACCGTCGCATCCGGCAAGCAGGAGGGTGACGACGCCGGGCAGATCACCGCCATCGAGGACGCGATCGCCCGTGGTGACAAGGGAATCCTCATCACGCCGATGAGCACCGGAGTCAACGCGGCGATGAAGAAGGCTCGCGATGCGGGTCTCTACGTCATCGCCCTCGACACCCCGCCGGACCCCGCCGACACCGTCGACATCACCTTCGCCACCGACAACCGCGAGGCGGGCAAGCTCGACGGGAAGTGGGCTGCGGCGCAGCTCGACGGCAAGCCAGCCGTCATCGCGCTCCTCGACCTGTTCAACGACAAGATCGTCTCGGTGGACTACAACCGTGACCAGGGCTTCCTCGAGGGCATGGGCATCGACGTCAAGGACGGCAAGAAGAACGGCGACGAGGACAAGACCGGCAAGTACACCGGCGGCAAGGGCGGCGACTACACGATCGTCTGCAACGAGGCGGGCAACGGCGGCGAGGACGGCGGCCGCACGGCCATGGAGAAGTGCCTCAGCAAGAACCCCGACATCAACCTCGTCTACACCATCAACGAGCCGACGGCCGTCGGCGCCAACGGCGCCCTGCAGGCCCAGGGCAAGACCGCGCTCATCGTCTCGGTCGACGGCGGCTGCGCTGGCGTCAAGTCCGTCAAGGACGGCGTCATCGGCGCGACGGCACAGCAGTACCCGCTGAAGATGGCGACGCTGGGGATGGAGGCCATCGCCAAGGTGGCCACCGGCGGTGAGAAGCCGAAGGTCTCGCCCGGCCTCGACTTCTACAACACCGGCGTCGCGCTCGTGACCGACAAGAAGGTCGAGGGGCTCGACAGCATCAGCTCGGACGAGGCCACCAAGATCTGCTGGGGCAACTGAGTCATGACTGCCACCCAGTCCACTGCTGCCGCCGAGTTCGCTCGGCGGCAGCAGAGCCCGCTCCAGAGGATCCAGCACGTCCTCCACGGATACCCGTGGCTGAGCCCGCTGTTCATCCTCGTCATCGCGTTCATCGCCTTCACGTCGCTGAACCCCAGGTTCGCGTCACCCTCGTCGATGGGGCTGATGCTGCAGCAGACGGCTGTCGTCGCGGCGCTCGCCATCGGCCAGACCCTCATCATCCTCACGGCCGGTATCGACCTGTCCGTCGGCGCGATCACCGTCCTGTCGATGATGGTGATGGCGAGCCTGGCTCAGGACGGCGGCATGAACGGGTTCCTGGCCCTGCTCATCGGCTTGTTCCTCGCCGTCGTCGCCGGCTGGCTCAACGGCCTGCTCGTGACGAGGCTGAACCTGCCGCCCTTCATCGTCACGCTCGGCACGCTCAGCATCTTCACGGCGATCGCGCTGCTCTACTCGGGCGGCTCGAGCATCCAGGCAGACCACCTCCCGGGCCTGCTCAACTCGCTCGGCGAGGGCTTCGGCCCACGCGGCGGCTTCCGCCTGACGTGGGGCGTCGTGGCCGTCGGCCTCATGTACGTCGCCGTCGGTTTCGCCCTCTCACAGACCGCCTGGGGACGGCACGTGTATGCCGTGGGCGACGACCGCGAGGCCGCCCGCCTCTCCGGCGTGGCGACCCAGCGCGTCCTCCTCACGGTGTACACCGTGGCGGGGCTCATCTACGGCATTGCGGCGTGGGTGCTCATCGGCCGCTCCGGCGCCGCCACGCCGAACGCCATCGTCGACGCCAACCTCAACAGCATCACGGCAGTCGTCATCGGCGGCACGAGCCTCTTCGGTGGCCGGGGCCGGCTCGTCGGCACCCTCATCGGTGCGCTCATCGTCCAGTCGCTGCAGTTCGGTCTCTCGCTCGGCGGCGTCGACCAGCAGTTCCGAGTCCTCGCGACCGGCGTGCTCGTCATCATCGCCGTCTCGGTCGACCAATGGATCAGGAAGGTCAAGGCATGAGCGCCGACGCTGTCTCCACCACAGACATCTCCACCACCGACGAGGCCACCCACCACCACGGCAGCATCTTCGCGACGACGGAGCCGAGTGCGAACAAGGGCGAACCCGTGCTCTCGGCGCGCGGCCTCGTCAAGACGTTCGGCCGCGTCGTCGGTCTCGACGGCGTCGACCTCGACCTCTACCCGGGCGAGGTGCTCGCGGTCATCGGCGACAACGGCGCCGGCAAGTCCACCCTCATCAAGTGCCTCACCGGCGCCCTCGTCCCCGACTCCGGCGAGATGCGGCTCGACGGCCAGGTCGTGCACTTCAAGCGGCCGCAGGACTCCCGCGACGCCGGGATCGAGACGGTCTACCAGCAGCTGGCTGTCATCCCGGCGCTCGACATCGCGAGCAACCTCTACCTCGCCCGCGAGGAGCGCCGGCCGGGTCCGCTCGGCTCCGTGCTCCGCATGCTCGACAAGAAGGGCATGAAGGAACGCGCCGGAAAGGCGGTACAGGACCTCGGCATCCAGACGATCCAGAACATGGGCCAGGCGGTCGAGACCCTCTCCGGAGGCCAGCGCCAGGCGGTCGCCGTCAGTCGCGCGGCGGCCTTCGGCGGCAAGGTCGTCATCCTCGACGAGCCCACCGCCGCGCTGGGTGTCAAGGAGGGCAACCAGGTGCTCGAGATGATTCGCCAGCTGCGTGACCGAGGGCTCGGCATCATCCTCATCTCGCACAACATGCCGCACGTCTGGGACGTCGCAGACCGCATCCACATCCAGCGTCTGGGCGGTCTGGCCGGCGTCATCACCCCGTCGTCGCACTCGATGACCGACGGTGTCGCGATCATGACCGGCGCGATGAAGCTCGAGCCCTGAGTCCACACCGACGGGCGGGGCCGCCGACCGAGACCGGCGGCCCCGCCCCACTCGGGCAACCCTCGCGTACCCGGACGCGCACCCACCGGGACGCCAGCACCCCAGTCAGGAGAGGCATGTTCGCCAAGATCGTCGTCGGCTACATCCCGACCAAGGAGGGCATCGCAGCCCTCGACGCCGCCATCGAGATCGCCAAGGAGCGCGGGTCCCAGCTCACCGTCGTCAACACCGGGCGCGACGGCAACTACGCCGACCCGTCCTTCGCGACGGCGGAGGACATCGACACGATCGACCTGCAGCTCGCCAACGCCGACATCGCGCACGAAGTCCGTCAGCCGACGAGCGGCCGCTCCGCGGCCGACGAGATCCTCGCCGCGGTCGACGAGCTCGGTGCCGACCTCGTCGTCATCGGCGTCCGACGTCGCTCACCCGTCGGGAAGCTCGTGACTGGCAGCACCAGCCAGCAGGTGCTCCTCGATGCGGCCTGCGACGTCCTCGCCGTCAAGGCCCGCTGACCGCTCGCGTCCCCCCGACGGGCCCGGCGTTCACCGGTTCACATATCGGACCGGCCCCCTCGTTCGGCCACGGCGCTCCCTCCCTCTGGGGTTCCATGGTCGGAGGAGGCGAGGGACCATGCGTCGCACCGAGCGAGGGGCCGCCGCAGTCACGACCGCGGCGCTCGTAGCCGTGCTCGTGGCCGTGCTCGTGACTGTCTCGGCCATCCTCACGACCGCCCTCCCGGCTCACGCCGCAGACGACGGTTCCGTGCCGACGCCGACACCGTCGCCCGCGCTGACGTTCCCGCCCAGGCAGGGCCCGGGTGCCTCCGGGGCACCCGGCCCGCCAGTGACCTCAGGTCCCGGGTTCGGTGCCGTGGCGGCCGAGCTCGTCGGTCCGCTGTTCGACGGGATCAGGGTCGCGGCCGCCTACGTCGTGGGCGTCCCGGTGACGGAGGAGGTCGCCCGGCTCGAACCCGGCGGAGGCTCGAGCACCAGCCCCCGCAACTGGACGCCACCGGCCGACCTGCGCACCCCGACCGCCGTCGCCCCGCGTCCAGGGTCGACCGGCCGCCGCGCCGCCCGCACGAAGGAGGAGATCCTCTGGGCGGCCTACGAGTCCGCGGCGGCCAGCGAGGCGAAGGGCTGCCGCATACCCGTGATGCTCCTCGCCGCGATCGGTGAGGTGGAGTCGTCATCGCTGCGCGGACGCTCGCTCGACGCCCGGCACGACGTCGTCCCGCCCGTGCGCGGCCCGGCCCTCTCGGGCGGGTCCTTCGCGGCCATCCGCGACAGCGACGGCGGGCGCTACGACGGCGACCCCGTCTGGGATCGGGCCGTCGGGCCGATGCAGTTCATCCCGGGGACGTGGCGGCTGTGGGGCGCCGACGGCAACGGGGACGGCGTCGCCGACCCGCAGAACGTCGAGGACGCGACGCTCGCGGCCGCCCGTTACCTGTGCGCCGGTGGCCGCGACCTGTCCCGGACCGACGACCTGCGCGCCGCGGTGCGCTCGTACAACCACTCCGACCGCTACGTACGCACGGTCCTCGGACTCGTCGAGGCGGTCACGTCAGGAGAGCAGGCCGGCCCCTGAGTCGGACGTGCGAGTCGGACGTGCGAATCGGACGTGGTGAACCGCCGCCGGGGGCGGCCGCCGTGGTCACGCGGTTCACAGTCGCCCCGGTTCATGGGACCCTTCCTCATCCGGGCTCGCCCGGGACCACCGCCGCAGGGCTGAGGACGCCGCCCGCGAGACCCGGCGGGGCGGCATTCCCACTTGGGTGGTGGGAAAGGGCCGGAATCTGGACCCCATTGGGCGCAGATAATGGCTGGTTATACATTCTATTACATGACCGTCACTGACATCGCGTCCGGGCCCGCCCGCCCGGCGACCCGCCCGCCGCGCGCCGGCCGCTCCAACGGGCAGTGGAAGGTCGACGGCACCGAGCCCCTCAACGCCAACGAGACGTGGAAGCAGGAGGACGGCGGCCTCAACGTCCGGGAGCGGATCGAGCAGATCTACTCCAAGGAGGGCTTCGCCTCCATCCCGCCGCAGGACCTCAGCGGCCGGTTCCGCTGGTGGGGCCTCTACACGCAGCGCAAGCCCGGCATCGACGGCGGCCGCACGGCCCAGCTCGACGACACCGAGCTGTCCGACGAGTACTTCATGCTCCGCGTCCGCCTCGACGGCGGCGCGCTCACCCTCGCCCAGCTGCGCACCCTCGCCGAGATCAGCCAGGAGTTCGCGCGCGGCACCGCCGACATCAGCGACCGGCAGAACATCCAGTACCACTGGATCCGCGTCGAGGACGTGCCCGAGATCTGGCGGCGCCTCGAGGCCGTCGGCCTGCAGACGACCGAGGCGTGCGGTGACACCCCCCGCGTCATCCTCGGCAGCCCGCTCGCCGGCATCGCCGAGGACGAGATCATCGACCCGACGCCGGTCATGGACGAGATCCTCGACCGCTACATCGGTGACCCCGAGCTCGCGAACCTCCCGCGCAAGTTCAAGTCGGCGATCACCGGCCACCCGAGCCTCGACGTCGTGCACGAGATCAACGACATCTCGCTCGTGGGGGTCGTCCACCCCGAGCTCGGTGCCGGCTACGACCTCTGGGTCGGCGGTGGCCTCTCGACGAGCCCGCGCCTCGCCGAGCGGGTCGGCGTCTTCGTGCGGCCCGAGGAGGCGGCCGAGGTCTGGCACGGCGTCATCCGGATCTTCCGTGACTACGGCTACCGCCGGCTGCGCAACAAGGCCCGGCTCAAGTTCCTCCTCGCCGAGTGGGGTCCGGAGAAGTTCCGTCAGGTGCTCCAGGACGAGTACCTCGAGCGGGCCCTGCCCGACGGCCCGGCTCCCGCGCCGGCGACCGGGCCGGGCGACCACGTGGGCGTCCACCTGCAGAAGGACGGCCTGCGTTACGTCGGTGCCGCCCCGACCGTCGGCCGCATCAGCGGTGACGTGCTCGCCGGCCTCGCCGACATCATGGAGTCGGTCGGCTCCGACCGGCTGCGCCTGACCCCGCACCAGAAGCTCGTCCTGCTCGACGTGCCAGGGCGCCGCGTCCGCGGGGTCGTCAGTCGCCTCGAGAAGCTCGGTCTGACGACGACGCCGAGCCCGTTCCGGCGGCACACGATGGCCTGCACCGGCATCGAGTACTGCAAGCTCGCCATCGTCGAGACGAAGGCGACGGCCGCCACCACCATCGCGACGCTCGAGCAGCGCCTTGCCGACGTCGCGCCGCAGCTCGACACCCCGATCAGCCTCAACGTCAACGGCTGCCCCAACTCGTGCGCCCGCATCCAGGTCGCCGACATCGGCCTCAAGGGGCAGCTCGTCACGATCGACGGAGAGCAGGTGCCGGGCTTCCAGGTGCACCTCGGCGGCGGCCTCGCCTCCGTCGACCGCGACGAGGCCGGCCTCGGCCGCACCGTCCGCGGTCTCAAGGTGACCGCCGACGACCTGCCCGACTACGTCGAGCGCGTCGTGCGCCGCTTCCTCGACGAGCGCGAGGGGGGCGAGACGTTCTCCCAGTGGACCGCCCGAGCCGACGAAGGAGCGCTGGTATGACCACCGTGGATCTCGCGATGCCGAAGGTGCCGCGTCGCCGTCGCAGCACCGAGGAGCTCAAGGCCCTCGTCGACGACTTCAACGCGACGCTGGGCGCCGACCCCGACAACGAGCCGACCGCCGACGAGGTGGCCGCGTGGGCCGCGTTCCACTTCGACGGCACCCTCGCGGTGGCCTGCTCGATGGCCGATGCCGTGCTGCCGCACGTCGTCTCGCGGTTCTCGCCCGGCGTCGACGTGCTCTTCCTCGACACCGGCTACCACTTCTCCGACACGATCGTGACGCGCGACATCGTCGCCGAGGACCTGCCCATCACCCTCGTCAACGTCATGCCCGAGCTGACCGTCGCCGAGCAGGACGAGAAGTACGGCGCCCGCCTCTACGAGCGCGACCCGGCCCTGTGCTGCCAGATGCGCAAGGTCGAGCCGCTCGCGCGCACGCTGCCGCTCTACGAGGCCTGGGTGACCGGTGTCCGCCGCGAGGAGTCCCCGACCCGGACGGACACGCCGCTCGTGTCGTGGGACGACAAGAACGGCCTCATCAAGATCAACCCGCTCGCGGCGTGGACCTTCGACGAGCTCCTGGCGTATGCCGAGGAGCACCAGGTCGAGGTCAACTCCCTTCTCTCCGACGGCTACCCGTCGATCGGCTGCGAGCCGTGCACCCGCCGGGTCGAGCCCGGTGAGGACCCCCGCGCCGGCCGCTGGGCCGGCTTCTCCAAGACCGAGTGCGGACTCCACACATGACGGCGACGACGAAGGACCTCACCGTGCCCACGGTGCCGACTGCTGACGCGGCCGCGGCGGCATCCGCCGACGACCGGCGCCTGACCCACCTCGACGCGCTCGAGGCGGAGGCGATCCTCGTCATCCGTGAGATGGCGGGCGAGCTCGAGCGCCCCGCCCTGCTCTTCAGCGGAGGCAAGGACTCCGTCGTCATGCTGCACCTCGCGGCCAAGGCCTTCTGGCCGGCGCCGATCCCGTTCCCGGTGCTGCACGTCGACACGGGCCACAACTTCCCCGAGGTGCTCGCCTACCGCGACGAGACCGTCGAGCGGCTGGGCCTGCGGCTCGTCGTCGCGAGCGTGCAGGACTACATCGACGACGGACGGCTGCGTGAGCGCGCCGACGGCACGCGCAACCCGCTGCAGACGCTGCCGCTGCTCGATGCCATCAACGACAACCGTTTCGACGGCGTCTTCGGTGGCGGCCGCCGCGACGAGGAGAAGGCCCGCGCCAAGGAGCGCATCGTCTCCCTGCGTGACGAGTTCGGCCAGTGGGACCCGAAGAACCAGCGGCCCGAGCTGTGGAACCTCTTCAACCCGCGGCACCGCCCGGGCGAGCACGTGCGCGTCTTCCCGATCAGCAACTGGACCGAGGTCGACATCTGGCGCTACATCGAGCGGGAGGACATCCCGCTGGCGCCGCTGTACTACGCCCACGAGCGCGAGGTGTTCCACCGCGACGGCATGTGGCTCGCGGTCGGCCCGTACAGCCAGCCGCGCGACGACGAGCCGGTCCAGACGCGCCTCGTGCGCTACCGCACGGTCGGTGACATGTCGTGCACCGGGGCCGTCGAGTCGCCCGCCCGCACGAACGCCGACATCGTCCTCGAGGTGGCCGCCTCGACCCTGACCGAGCGCGGCGCCACCCGCGCCGACGACCGGATCTCCGAGGCTGCCATGGAGGACCGCAAGAAGGAGGGCTACTTCTGATGTCCAGCCCCACACAGACCACGGCACCCGTCCTCGACCCTGCCGCCGTCGCCGGTGCCGCCCGTGGCACGCTGCTGCGGCTCGCGACCGCCGGCTCGGTCGACGACGGCAAGTCGACCCTCGTCGGCCGGCTGCTCCACGACACGAAGTCCGTGCTGTCCGACCAGCTCGCAGCCGTCGAGCGGGTCAGCCGCGACCGTGGCCTGACGGCCGCCGACCTGGCGCTGCTCACCGACGGCCTGCGCGCCGAGCGCGAGCAGGGCATCACGATCGACGTCGCCTACCGCTACTTCGCCACGGCCAACCGCTCATTCGTCCTCGCCGACTGCCCCGGCCACGTGCAGTACACCCGCAACACGGTCACCGGGTCCTCCACGGCCGACGTCGTCGTGCTCCTCGTCGACGCCCGCAAGGGCGTCCTCGAGCAGACCCGCCGTCACCTCGCGGTGACCGCGCTGCTCCGGGTGCCGCACGTCGTCGTCGCCGTCAACAAGATCGACCTCGTCGACTTCTCGCAGGAGGTCTACGACCGTGTCAACGCGGAGGTGCAGGCCGTGGCCCGCGACCTCGGGCTCGAGGACGCCATCGCGATCCCGGTCAGCGCGCTCGACGGCGACAACATCGCCGGGCGGTCCGCGCGCACCCCGTGGTACACCGGCCCGAGCCTGCTCGAGCTGCTCGAGGCGCTGCCCCCGTCCGACGACCCGGCCAACGAGTCCTTCCGCCTGCCGGTGCAGCTCGTCATCCGCCCGCAGGGCGCGGCGCGCGACGAGGCCTACCGCGACTACCGCGGGTACGCCGGCCAGGTCGCCTCGGGCGTCGTGCGCGTCGGTGACGAGGTCGTGGCCCTGCCGTCCGGCCGCCGCACCACCGTCGTGGGCATCGACCTCGGCGAGCGCACGCTCGAGGAGGCCTTCGCGCCGCAGTCGGTGACGCTGCGCCTCGCCGACGAGATCGACATCTCGCGGGGCGACGTCATCGCGTCGGCGTCCGACGCCCCCGAGCCCACCCAGGACATCAAGGCCGTCGTGTGCTGGCTCGGCGACGCGCCGCTGCGGCCCGGCCAGCGCCTGCTCCTCAAGCACGGGTCACGCACGGTCCAGACCGCGGTTCGTTCGCTCGACGGCGCGCTCGACCTGGACGACCTGCACACCGTCCCGTCAGAGGCGCTGTCGCTCAACGACATCGGCCTGGTCACGCTGCGCCTCGCCGGCCCCGTGCCGGTCGAGAACTACTCCGTCTCGCGCCGTGGCGGCTCGTTCCTGCTCATCGACGCCCACGACGGTCGCACCGTCGCTGCGGGCATGGTCGGCGCGACCCTGCCGAGCTCGGCGCCGGCGCCGACCCGGCCCGAGGGTGACGAGGAATGGGACATCTGAAGCCCGCCCTGCCGGTCGTCCTCGACCTGACCGGCCGCCTCGTCGTGGCCGTCGGCGGCGGCCCCGTCTCGGCGCGCCGGGTGCGGGCCTTCCTCGACGAGGGTGCGGTCGTGCGCGTCGTCGCGCCCTGGGTCTGCGAGGACCTGCGCGACCTCCTGGCGGACGACCGCGTCGAGTGGCTCGAGCGCGACTACGCCGGCCCGGCGGACCTCGACGGCGCCTGGTTCGCGCACACCGCGACCGGTGAGCCGTCCGTCGACCGTGAGGTCGCGGCCGACGCCGAGACCCTGCGGATCTGGTGCGTCGACGCGACCGATGCCGCGGGCACCAGCGCGAGCGTGGCCGCACGTGCCGACGTGTCCACCCCGGACGGCCGCGTCACCGTCTCGGCGTATGCCGCCGGGGACCCCGGCCTCGCCGTGACCGTCCGCGACGGCGTGGAGCGGGCGATCGTCTCGGGCGCCCTCGACCTGCGCCGCACCCGGACCCACGGTCGCCCTGGCTGGGTCGCGCTCGTCGGTGGCGGGCCCGGTGCTGACGGGCTGCTGACGACCCGAGGGCACGAGCTGCTCGCGTCGGCCGACGTCGTCGTCGTCGACGGGCTCGCTCCGCGCGCCGTCGTCGACCGGCTGCCCGCGTCCGTTCGCGTCATCGATGTCGGCAAGACGCCCGGTCGCCACCCGGTGCCCCAGTCGCGGATCAACGACATCCTCGTCGAGGAGGCCCAGCGCGGCGTCGGCGTCGTGCGACTCAAGGGCGGTGACCCCTACGTCCTCGGCCGCGGGGGCGAGGAGCGCGAGGCCTGCGAGGCGCACGGCATACCCGTGGAGGTCGTGCCCGGCGTCACGAGTGCCGTCTCGGTGCCTGCGGCGGCCGGCATCCCGGTGACCCACCGCGGGGTCGCGCGCGGCTTCACGGTCGTCACCGGGCACGACGACATCCCGGTGCTGCCCACGGGCGGTGACCACACGCTCATCCTGCTCATGGGCGTCAGCCGCCTGAGCCGGACCATGGACCTGCTTGTGGCCCATGGCCGCTCGGCCGACTGCCCGGTTGCGATCGTCGAGCGGGGCTTCATGCCGACGCAGCGCACGACGGTCGGGACGGTCGCGACCATCGCCCGGCTGGCCACTGCGGCAGCGGTCGAGGCGCCGGCCGTCGTCGTCGTGGGCGACGTCGTGCGGCTGTCCCCCGACTGGCGCCGTGTCTCCTCCGCCGGTTAGCGTGACGGTCGCCGGACATCCCCGGGGATGTGCCACGACCGCTGGAGGAGACCGACGATGTGCCGAGCCGTGACCTGCCGGACGTGCGGCAGGACGACATGGGCGGGCTGCGGCCAGCACGTCGACGACGTGATGCGCCACGTGCCCGCCGACCAGCGATGTGAGGGGCACGAGACGTCCGAGAAGCCTGCGAGCGGAGGCTTCCTCAGCCGGCTGCTCGGTCGCGGCTGAGCGCCGCGAGCTGCGCCTCGACGATCCCCGACAGCTGCGACCAGCGCACCACCTCGGCGCGGCCGCCGAGACCGGCCACCACGACGAACGGGCCCATCGTGCACCACAGGGTGAGCGTGCGGGCGTGCTCGCCGTCGAGGACGAAGGCCTGCTCCGCGGCCTCGGTCCGGTCGGCGCCCGCCACCTCGGGACGCGACGCCGTTCGCAGTGGTCCCACGTCGGACACGCCCTTGGCGTGAGGCACCGAGCGCGGCAGTGCGCGCAGCTCGTCCACCGCCACCCGCGCGTCGCCGGCCGAGGCGAACTCGACGACCTGCACGAACAGGTCTGCCCGCCCGGCGTCCCGGTAGGCGCGCAGGCTCGTCACCGAATGCACGGCCCGGGCGCGTTCGACGACCTCGCTCGTGCTGCCGCTCGCGCCGGTGCGGTAGGTGCGCTGCCCGAGCACGGTCCACGGACCGCCGGGCACCTCGCGAGC
Organism: Terrabacter sp. GCM10028922; assembly: GCF_042666095.1. Classification (NCBI taxonomy): domain Bacteria; kingdom Bacillati; phylum Actinomycetota; class Actinomycetes; order Micrococcales; family Intrasporangiaceae; genus Terrabacter; species Terrabacter sp. GCM10028922. Next base: position 514,826 of record NZ_JBHTFG010000010.1, read on the forward strand.
GGGCAGGCACGCGTTGCGTGAGCCGATGGCGCGGACCTGGGCCAGCAGCAGGCGTCCGAGACTCGTCACCGCGCCAGCGTAGGCCCGCGGTGGCGGGGTCGGACGGCCCTGGTCAGGCGACCGCGGCGAGGATCCGGTCGATCCGGGCCAGGGTGACGGGGTCCTCCGGGATCTCGAGGAACCACGCCGCGAGCCGCTCGCGCTCCGACCCCGCGGGCGTGCCGACCCAGCGCGAGCAGGCGAGCTGACCGATGTGCGCCTGCTCGGCCACGAGCATCGTGAAGTGTCCCCTCCTGGTGACGCGACCCGGGCCGCCGGCCTCGCGGTAGGCCGTGTGGAGGCGTCGCGCACGGGAGGGGTCGTCGTTGCCGAACTCGAAGAGCACCATCGCGAGCTCCTGGCTCGGGTCGGCAGGGCCCATGTTCTCGAAGTCGATCACACAGACGCGTCCGTCCGCTGTCGCGAGGACGTTGTCGGCCCACAGGTCGCGGTGGCAGGCGATCGGCGCCTCGTGCGGCTCGATGACCGACTCGACGGCGACGAGCTCGTCGACGAGCGCCCCGAGCTGGCCGGCGAAGGGCGCGCCTTCATCGGTGACGCGACGGAACAGCTCGCGCCAGCTCTGCTCGCCGAAACCCGTCGCGAACCAGTTGTCGACGCCGTCGACGCTGCGGGGGCCGGCGCGATGCAGTCCGGCCACGGTGCGACCGACCTGCGCCGGGTCGAGGCGGCGCGACCGCGCCCGGAGGTCGACCCAGCCGAACACGCGGACCGCCGTGCCGTCGACGGTCGTGGCGACCGCGCCGCGCGGCGTGCGCACGATCTCGGGGGTGAGCACCCCGTGGCTGCGGGCGGCCTCGACGAGCTCGGCGTCGCGCGAGGCGTCGGCGAGGTCGGGCGCCGCGAACCATTCCTTGACGGCGTAGCTGCCGTGCGCTGTGTCGAGCCGCCACACCTGACCGAGCTGGCCCCGCGCGACCGGCCCGGTGAGCCGGGCCGGCGAGGGGAGGCCGTAGGCGTCGGCGACTGCCGCCGCTGCCGAGGGTTCGAGCACCGTGCGTGCCCCGCTCAGGAGGTCCGCGTCATGGCAGCAGCCGCCAGACGGCGACCGCCACGGTGAGGACGGCGAGCACCGCGGAGGCCCAGCCCAAGGTGGAACGACCCGCGCGACCACGCCCGAGAAGGAGCAGCAGGGCCGCGAGCACGGAGAGGACGGCGGCGACGACCGTCTCCTCGGCGCCGCGGTCGATGGTGCGGATGACGATCGTGTCGGTGAGCCCGAAGCGGGTGAGGTGGCCGAGGACACGGATGACGAGGAAGGCCCACCAGCCGACGACGACCCAGAGGAGCGCGGCCCCGATCTGGCCGATGAGCGGGTCGACAGCCGGGCCGCCCTGGGGAGGCCCGACCGGCCAGGCCGGCCCTCCGGCATACGGGTTGGGCGGGACGGCTGGTGCAGCGAAGGGCAGGACTCGGGTCGGCTCGGCGACCGGCAGCTCCTGGGTCCGGCTCGCGGTGGGCACCGGTGGGACGGGCACGGTGAACTGCTCGTCGTCCGTCATGGCGACAACGTACCCCGCGGGCCCGTCCCGGGCGCTCACTCCTGGGCGGCGGCGCGCTGCTCGGCGTCGAACGCGATCAGCGAGGACGCCTCCTGCATCGAGGCGCCCGCAGCGACGGCGGAGCGAGTGCGGCCGATGTTGCGCGACGTCGCGGCCATGGCGGCGGCGACCCGCCCCCGGCTGTACGTCATCGAGTTGGCGGCGGACACGCCGATGCTCGAGCCCACCTCGATGGCGTCCTGGTCGGCGCCCATGTAGAGGAACTGCCAGCCGTAGTCCTTGGTCTGCCGCTCGATCAGCGCCTTGACCTGCGGGTGCGTCAGCTCGCGCGACGCGTTCTCGTGTCCGTCGGTCATGATCCCGACGATGACGACTCCCGGACGCTGCTCGTCGGGCAGGGCGGCAAGCCGCTCGCCGGCCTCGCCGACGAGGCGGCCGATCGAGTCGAGCAGGGCCGTGCTGCCGCGTGGCTGGAGCTTGAGCGGTGGCACGTCGCCGACGGGGCGGTCGCGGTAGACCTCCTCGTACTGGTCGTCGAACTGGGCGAGGGTGACACGGCAGTCGCCCGGCTGCGAGCGCTGCTCCGCGATGAAGGCGTCGAAGCCGCCTTCGGTGTCGTCCTTGATGGACTGCATCGACCCGCTGCGGTCGAGCAGGAAGTAGAGGTGGGTGAGGTTCGGGTCGGTCATCGTGGTCCCCTCTCAGGTGGTGCGCCGAGCGCGGAAACGCATCGGCTTGGGCTGGTCGGGCAGGTCGGCCGCCACGCGGTGGCGTCCCTCCTCGAGGTCATAGCGGGCGCGCTCGACGCCGGCTGCCGTGACGCGTCCGGACTCCGAGCCGTATGCCGCGAGCAGTCGGGTGCGGGCGAGCCGCGGCCCGACGGCGTTCTCCGACAGGCCGGCGAGCGCACCAGTGGTGCGGATGGTGCCGCCCTCGGCGACGAGCACGGCGGCCATGGCCTCGTCGATGGCGGTGGTGACGTGCTCCTGGGCGGAGCGCAGCAGGGGCAGTGCGGCGCTCGGCGCCGCCGGGTCGGCCTTGGCGAGTGCCGCCGTGGCGGCCTCGATCGCCGCCCGGACGGTCTCGCTCGAGGCCTCGGGTGCTGGCGGCCGGCGCTCACTGCTGTTCATGCCACCATCGTGCCGCATTAACTGCGGCAGCGCAATACTCGCGTTGCCGCGTCATCGTCGACGCGCAATCAGGCGAAGCTGAACAGAGCGATGGGGTCGGACGTCGGCTGTCCCGAGCCGCCTGCGGGCTCGATCGTGATCCCGGCACCCGTCGCCCTGCTCGCGTCGCCCTCGAGGACGACGACGTGGTCGGGGCCCGGGGGCATGACGCCGGCCGAGGCCATGTGCCCGGTCGGGTCCTGCAGCCAGAGCTGGTAGACCTTGCCGCTCGGAGCCTGCGCCATGCCGCTCGTGATGATGACGGCCTTGCGGAGCGAGCCCGACCGCACGATCGTGGCCGTGGACCCGTCGGGGAAGGTCTTGGAGGTCCGTGTCGCGTCGCCCGCGGCGAGCACCTGGTCGGCGATCCTCGTGGACGGGTCGTCGGTCACCTGCCGCCACACGACGAACCCGCTGATCGCCAGCACGGCCACGGTCGCCGCCGCGACGAGCCCGCGCCAGCCGCGAGACAGACCCCGCGCGCGACGTCGGTCGGCAAGCCGCTCGACGGGTGCCGCCTCGGCCCCCTCGTCGTCAGGCCGGTCACCAGGCCGGTCACCAGGCCGGTCACCAGGCCGGTCACCAGGCCGGTCACCAGGCCGGTCACCAGGCCGGTCACCAGGCTGGTCGGCACGCGCGGCGCCGAACTGGTCCGCAGGCGTCGTCAGCGGCGGCAGCGGACGAACGGTCGCGATCTCGGAGAGGAGCCGGGCACGCAGGGACGCCGGAGCGGTGGCCTCGGTGAGCACCGACAGCTCGGACGCGGCCGCGACGAGGCTCTCGACCTCGGCCTGGCAGGCGGAGCAGCCGGCGAGGTGGCGTTCGAACCGCGCCCGCTCGTCGTCGTCGAGAGCATCGACGGCGTAGGCGCCGGAGAGAGCGTGGATGTCGTCGTTCATCGTGTCACCCCCAACGTGTCTCGTAGTCTGATGAGTCCATCACGGATGCGGGTCTTGGCCGTCCCGAGTGGCAGGTCCAGCATGGTCGCCACCTCCGTATGCGTGTAGCCCGAGAGGTAGGCCAGCTCGAGCGCCTGGCGCTGGGCCGCGGTCAGGGTCTCCAGTGCCCGGCGGACCCGCTCGGCATCGAGCCGTTCGACGACGGCCTCCGACGTGGAGTCGTGCGTCACGTCCTGGTTGCTGGAGCCGTAGCCCTCGTCGCGGTGCCGGGCCGCCTCCGCCGACCTGACCCGGTCGACGGCCTTGCGGTGGGCGATGGTGAGCATCCAGGAGAGTGCGCCCCCCTTGCTCGGGTCGAACCGTCCGCTGTGCCGCCAGATCTCGAGGAAGACCTCCTGGGTGACCTCCTCGGACTGGGCGGGGTCGCGCACGACGCGGCGCACGAGGCCGAAGAGCCGTGCGGAGACGGTGTCGTACAGCTCGGCGAAGGCCGTCTCGTCCCCGGTCGCGGATCTGCGGAGCAGCTTCTCGAGCGTGACGGGGCGGGTGGTTCCCTCCGGCGACTCGTCGCCGGAGGGAACCACCGAGAACCGTGACATGGGGTCCATTGTCTCGCCCGTCGTCGTGGTCTGCGTCAGCCGTGGCTGTGCGGAGGTCAGGGTGTTGGTCAGGGCATCAGGACGGAGTCGACGATGTAGACCGTCGCGTTGGCGGTCGGCACGTTGCCGCAGAGGACGGCGGCCTTCTCCTTGCCGACGGTGAACGACTCGCCCGAGCCGGCGACCGTCAGCTCGGTGCCCGCGAGCGTCTTGTGCGTGCCCGTGAGCTGGCCGGGGGCCAGCGTGCCCGCGACGACATGGTTCGTGAGGATCTTGGTCAGGGTCGGCTTGTCCGCCAGGACCTTCTTCAGGGTGTCGGCCGGGATCTTGGCGAATGCGTCGTTGGTCGGCGCGAAGACGGTGATGTCGGGTGCCGAGTTGAGGGTGTCGACGAGGCCGGCGGCCTTGACGGCGGTGACCAGGGTCGAGAGCAGCGGGTTGTTGCTCGCGGCGGTCGCGACGGGGTCGGTCGCCATTCCGGTGAAGGAGCCCTTGCCGTCCTTCGGCACGGCCGAGCAGGCCTCGCCGAAGACCTGCGCGGCCGGGTCCGCCATGCCGTCGTCGGAGGGCGTCATCGTCTCGGAGGGCGTCGGGGCCATGGCGTCCGAGCCGGAGGCGGACGGCGTGCTGCCGGCAGCCGCCGGGGTGTCGGACGAGCTGCCGCAGGCGGCGAGGCTGAGGGGCAGGATGATCGCGAGGGCGACGAGGCCGGTGCGGGTCTTCAGGGTCTTCGTGGTCTTCATGTCAGTCACTCCTTGTGGCGCGGTGGTGCGAGGTCTGCTGGGGTTCGGCGCCACGTCGGTCTCGGATTGGTTTGGCGCACAAGTATTTTCGTGACACTCGTCGAGGCGCTGTCACGCGACGGTCACCACGACCTCCTGGATCCCGCTCGACCCGTCCGGGAAGGGAGTGGCTCGTTCGGCGACCTGCTGCCGCCCCTGCAGGTCCGTGGCCCGGACGGCGAGTCGGTGAAGCCCGGGCCTGACGTCCCACGCGAGGTACCACTGGCGCCAGTAGTCGATGCCGACGTCGGGCCCGAGCGTCGTCTGCTGCCACGGGCCGTCGTCTACCCGAACCTCGACCGTGCCGACACCGCGGTGCTGCGCCCAGGCCACGCCGCCGACGGCGACCGTGCCCGCCCTGACGGTCGAGAGGGGCGCGGGTGTGTCGATGCGCGCGCTCGTCTTGATGGGCGCGTCCGTCGCCCACTGGCGCTTCGTCCAGTACGCCTGCTCGGCGGCATACGTCGTCAGGGTCAGCTTGGTCAGCCACTTCGTCGCGCCGACGAAGCCGTAGAGGCCAGGCGTGACGAGGCGGGCCGGGAAGCCATGGACGTCCGAGAGCTGGGCGCCGTTCATGCCGATGGCGATCATCGCGTCCCGGCCGTCGCGGACCACGTCGAGCGGCGTGCTGATGGTGAAGCCGTCGACGGCGGTGCTGAGCAGCTGGTCGGGTGTGCCCGTCGTGCCGGCGCGGTCGAGGACGTCGGTGAGGCGGACACCGAGCCAGCGGGCGGCGCCGATGTAGCCGCCGCCGACCTCGTTGGAGACACACGTCATCGTGATGTCGCGCTCGATGAGCGGCATGGCGGCGAGCTCGGCGAAGGTCAGGGTGAAGGGCCTCTCGACCATGCCGTCGACCTCGAGCGTCCAGGCCTCGACGTCGACCGTGGGCACGACCAGGTTGGTGTCGACGCGGTAGAAGGTCTCGGTCGGCGTGCGCAGGGGCGAGATGCCGGAGACGGTGGCCTCGAGCCCCCTGGGCAGGGCCTTCGCGGGCTCGGCGGCCTGCGGGAGCACGACCTTCTTCACGGCCTGGGCGCCGCTGCGCAGCTGGCCGCCGGCGGCGGCGAGCACCGACAGCAGGCTGACGCCGAGTGCGCCACCGAGGAAGTGGCGCCGGCCGGTGCCGGCCAGGGCGCCGCGGTCGGTGGGGTTCGTCATGAAGGAGCCGCGCGGACCGGCGGTCACGTCGTCCTTCCCGGCGTTCTTCGTGGGACCTTCGCCCGAGGCGACGCGCGCGGAGCGGGCGAGCCAGACGAGCGTCGCGACACCGGCGGCCATGCCGACCGCGGCGGGCAGCGCGTCGAGCGGTCGCGCCGCGGGCCGCAGCAGCGCCGCGGCCCCGGCCAGCGCGGTGAGCAGGACGATGAAGCCGATCGCGAGCGCGAGCCGGCGACGAGCGAGCAGGCCCGCCACGGCCGCGAGGGCCAGGGTGACGAGGACCACCGACCCCTGGAGGATCGTCTTGTCGGCGGTCCCGAAGGTCGCGATCGCCCACTCCTTCACCGGCGTCGGCGTCAGGTCGATCACCGTCGAGCCGATCGCGAGCACCGGCGACGAGGCCGGGGCGACGAACGCCGCGACGAGGTGACCGGCGGCGATGCCGGCGGCCGCGGCGAGGATCCCGCTGAGGGCAGCTCGTGAGCGCGTCATGTCCGTCGTTCGCAGCCGACGGCCCGCGCGGATTGTCCGGAGCCCCGCGCCGGCCGCGGGAAGGGTGCGCACGCCCGCGTTGTTGCACGCCACGTGAAGAACATCGGCTTCCTCTCGTTCGGGCACTGGAACCCCTCGCCGCACTCGCAGACGCGGTCGGCGTCCGACGCGCTGCTGCAGTCGATCGACCTTGCGGTCGCGGCCGAGGAGCTCGGCGCGGACGGTGCCTACTTCCGCGTGCACCACTTCGCTAGGCAGCTCGCGTCGCCGTTCCCACTGCTGGCCGCGGTCGGGGCGCGCACGAGCCGGATCGAGATCGGCACGGGTGTCATCGACATGCGCTACGAGAACCCGCTCTACATGGCGGAGGACGCCGGCGCCGCCGACCTCATCTCCGGCGGACGGCTCCAGCTCGGCATCAGCCGGGGGTCACCCGAGCAGGTCGTCGACGGCTTCCGGTACTTCGGCTACGAGCCCGCCGACGGCGACCACGCCACGCTGGCCCGCGAGCACGCGCAGGTCTTCCTCGACGTGCTCTCCGGCAAGGGTTTCGCCGAGCCGAACCCGCGCCCGATGTTCCCCAACCCGCCGGGCCTGCTCCGCGTCGAGCCGCACTCGCCCGGCCTGCACGAGCGCATCTGGTGGGGCGCCGGAAGCCGGGCGACGGCCGAGTGGACGGCGGCGCAGGGGATGAACCTCATGAGCTCGACGCTGCTGACCGAGGACACGGGTGTGCCCTTCCACCAGCTGCAGGCCGAGCAGATCCAGCGCTTCCGCGACGCGTGGCGCGAGGCCGGCCACGAGCGCGAAGCGCGGGTCTCCGTGAGCCGCAGCGTCTTCCCCATCGTCACGGACGTCGACCGCGCGTACTTCGGTCGCGAGGCCGCCAGCCAGGACCAGGTCGGGATCATCGACGGTGGCACGGCGCGCTTCGGCAAGACGTATGCCGGTGAGCCCGACCAGCTCGTCCGTGACCTCGCCGAGGACGAGGCGATCGCGGCCGCCGACACGCTCCTGCTCACCGTGCCGAACCAGCTCGGCGTCGACTACAACGCCCACGTCATCGAGAGCGTGCTGACGCACGTGGCCCCCGGGCTCGGCTGGCGCTGACGGCATTCCGCCGCTAGACGGCCTCGGGGTCGGGCCCGTTGACGGCACGCCCACCGTCGACGGGCAGCACTGCCCCGTTGACGAACCCGGAAGCCCGTGACAGCAGGAACGCCACGACCTCGGCGACCTCCTCCCGCGTGCCGACCCGGCCGAGCGGGTGCAGCCGCGCCATCTGCGCCCCGGCATCCGGGTGCTCGCGGAGGTGCGCCTCGTAGCGAGCGGTCGCGATGGAGCCCAGGGCCACGGCATTCGTGCGTATGCCGTCCGGCCCGTGGTCGACGGCAACCGCCCTCGTCAGCCCCTCGACGGCGGCCTTGGCCGTGGCGTACGGCAGCGCGCCGCGCACCGGACGCTGGCCTTGGTGCGACGACACGTTGACGACCCGCCGTCGAGCGCAGTGGCCACGTCGAGCACGACCACGTGGCCGTCCCGGGCGAGCCGCTCGACGATCGCGCGCCCGACGCCCTGCGCGCCGCCCGTCACGACGTACGACGGTCGGCCCTCGCCCGTGTTCACGGCACCCAGACGGCGGAGTCGTGGGCGAAGACGACCCGGCGCGGGTCGAACTCGAGGATCCGGGCCATCCACGGACTCGGGGTCGGCAGGGGAGGCTGGTGACCCAGCTCGGGCGCCCGCGCCGCCAGCGCGTCGGCGGACCAGCCGGATGCCGTGTCGTGGGCCTGGCCGGCGAGGACGAGCGACCCGTCCTCGCACTCGACGACGACCGACTGGTGGCCGTGGACGTGCCCGGGCGTCGGGATCACGTGGACGCCGGGGGCGATCTCGGCCTCACCGTCGAGCAGCTCGTACCGGGCCCCGTCGAAGTCGACCAGCTCGGGCACCGTGTAGTCGCCCGCCCTCGCGGTGTCGAGCTCGCGGCGCTGGCAGTGGATCGGGCGGCCGGCGAAGGCCGGGTTGCCGCCGATGTGGTCGAAGTGCAGGTGGCAGTTGACGACGAGTGCGACGTCGTCGAGCGCGACACCGACCGAGCTCAGGGCGTCGGCGATCCGGACCCGGCGGGGTCGGTACCACGCGTCGGTCTCCTCGTCGGCCTCGCCGAGGCCGGTGTCGAGCAGCAGCAGGCCGGCCGGCGTGCGGGCGAGGTAGCCGAAGACCGGCTCGACGCGGGGACTTCCCGTGCCGGTCTCCTCCGCCGGGCGCACGAAGCCGCCGAGACCGATCCGCACCACGTCGTCCACGCGCACGGTGCCACCCTAGGAGCCCTGGGGCAGCCGGACGACGAACCGCGCTCCCGGCTCGGCCGGCTCGTGGCTCACGCTGCCCCCGTGGGCCTCGGTCAGGGTGCGCACGATCCAGAGACCGAGACCGACGGAGTCCGTGCCGGCCCGCCCTCGAGCGAGACGCGTGAAGAGCCGCGGGAGATCCTCGGGGCGCACACCGGGCCCATGGTCGCGCACCGTGACGAGGACATCGGTGCCTTCACGCCGGGCGTCGACGACGACGGGCCCGCCGCCGTGCCGACGGGCGTTGTTCGTCAGGTTGACGAGGACCTGCTCCATGCGTTCGCGGTCGGCCACGACCGTGAGCCCTTCGGGCACCTCCACCTTCACGACGCCGGGGTCGGTGAGGCGTGCGACGCGGTCGGCGAGGTCGCGCACCTCCCACTCCGTGGGGTTGAGCCGGAGCTTGCCCTGGTCGACTCGCTCGAGGTCGAGCAGACCTGCCGCGAGCCGCGTGATGCGGTCGGCCTGGCGCGCGGCAGCGTCGATGAACCGACGGGTCACGGGCGACGTGGCCGGGTCGTCGGCCGCGATCTCGAGGGCGCCGGTGATGGACGACAGGGGCGAGCGGATGTCGTGGGCGAGGGTCGCGACCATCGCGGCTCGCCACTGCTCCTGCTCCCTCAGCTCGCGCTGGCTCTCACGCAGCGCCTCCACCCTGCGAGAGATGACCAGCCCGACCGCGACGACGACCGGCATGAGGATCGCGGTCGCGCCGACCTGCTCCGGTGGTGCCCCGGCCGCCACCAGGCCGAGCGCGTAGGACAGCGTGGCGGGCACGGCGGTCCACCAGATGACGCGCGTGCTCTGGTGCAGGCCGAGCCATGTGAACGTCAGCACGTAGAAGGGGATGGTCCCACCGGTGTAGCCACCGAACGCCCACGTCGACACGCCCATGATCGCGAAGGCGGCCAGCGACACCCACGCGACGCGGCTGACGGGCCAGCGTCGCCACGGCAGCAGCAGGCAGGCGGCGGCGACGGCGAAGTCGGCGGCCGCGATGGACAGGAGCACGCCGGCGCGGTCGGGTTGGGTGCCGAGGCCGAGCACGCCGAGGGCCCCAGCGAGGGCGAACAGCGCCGCGCCCTGGCGTGCCGCTCCCTGACTTCGCGCGGCGGGCGACTCCTCACCGACTGGCACACCGACAGGCTAGCCATGGATGACGGGGGCGGCATGACGCCGCTCCGGTCAGGCGCCCGCCAGCAGCCGGCGCAGCGCCCTCCCGTACGCGGCCCGCGCGACGCGTGACACGAGGGGGTCGAGCACACCGGGCACGCCCCGGACCCCGATGCGCTGCCACCAGGCAACGGTGCAGCCGGTCGTCGCCGGCGCGATGCGTAGCTCGATACGGCCACGAACGACATTGCCGCGCTTGCGGATTCGCACGCTGCCGGCGGCGTGCACGGTCGGCGGCACGATCGACTCGACGACCATGGCGTCATCGACCGCGAGCGGTCCCACGCCGGTCCGGGCCACGAACCGTGAGCCGTCGATGAGACGGTCCGCCTCGAGCACGTCACCGGTGACGGTCGTCAGCGGGATCACCGCGCTGTGCGCCTGCAGGTCGAGCAGCCGACGCCACGCCTCGGGCGCCGTCAGCTCGGAGTCGATGAGGACCTGGAAGGTGGCCATGGGCCCAGTGTGGCCGTCCGGGCGGCGCCGCACCCGGGAGATGACACCTGTCACGGTCACGACGTGACGACTGCCGCTGTGGACGGCGCCACGCCGCAGGCAGAGTGTGCCCATGACCAGTGCAACCCATTCCGCCGCAGAGGCGGCGGGCGTGCCCGCGATCGAGCTGCGCGGGCTCGTCAAGAGCTTCGCCCCGAGCCGGGGCTCCCACGACCGCGAGGTGCGGGCCGTCGACGGCATCGACCTGAGGGTCCGTCCCGGGGAGGTCGTCGCCTTCCTCGGTCCCAACGGCGCGGGCAAGACGACGACGCTCGACATGGTGCTCGGGCTCACCCAGCCGACGAGTGGCACGGTGGAGGTGTTCGGCGGCAACGCCCGCGCGGCCGTCGTCGCCGGCCAGGTCTCCGCGGTCCTGCAGACCGGCGGCCTGCTCCGCGACCTCACGGTGCGGGAGACGGTCCGGATGATCGCGTCGACGTATGCCGTCCACACCCCCGTCGACGAGGTGGTCGAGCGCGCCGGGCTGGCCCCGCTCGCCGACCGCCGCGTCTCGAAGTGCTCGGGCGGCGAGCAGCAGCGGCTGCGCTTCGCCCTGGCGCTGCTGCCCGACCCGCGGCTGCTCGTCCTCGACGAGCCGACGGCCGGCATGGACGTCACCGCCCGCCGCGACTTCTGGGACACGATGCACGCCGACGCGAGCGCCGGGCGCACGGTCGTCTTCGCGACCCACTACCTCGAGGAGGCCGACGCGTTCGCCGACCGGATCGTCCTCGTCGCAGGAGGTCGCATCGTCGCCGACGGCACGACGGCCGAGATCCGCGCGCGGGCGAGTGGTCGCACCGTGTCCGCCACCCTGCCCGCCGCCGTGGTCGCCGACGCGGTCGCGCGGCTGCGTGACACCGACGGCGTGCGATCGGTGGAGGAGCGTGGCGCCCGCGTCGTCGTCACCGCCACCGACTCGGACGCGGTGGCCCGGCTGCTCCTGCTCGATCTCGGCGGCACCGACCTCGAGATCGTCACCGCCGGCCTCGAGCAGGCCTTCATGGCCCTGACCGCCGACCCTCGCAACGGCGACCACGGCCGCTCGGCCGTCATCCCCGGCCGCTCGGCCATAACCCAAGACGAGGAGCTCGTGCGATGAACGCCACCTTCACCCTGCTCGAGATGCGCCGGATCACCCGCGACTGGGCGGGCATGTTCTTCACGGCCGTCCTGCCGGCGTTCTTCTACCTCATCTTCGGATCGACCGTCGACGCGAAGGGCGAGACGATCGGCAACGGCAACGTCGCCATGTACGTCATGATCAGCATGGCGGCCTACGGCGCGGTCACGGCCACGACGAGCATCGGCGGCAACGCCGCGGTCGAGCGGGTCCAGGGCTGGGGCCGCCAGCTCGGGCTCACGCCGCTCGCCGACTCGTCCTACATCGCCATGAAGGCCCTCATCGCCATGACTGTCGCCGCAGTGCCGATCCTGCTGACCTACCTGCTCGGCGCCCTCACCGGCGCGACGGGGTCGGCCGCCGCGTGGGGACTCAGCGCCCTGCTCGTCCTCGGCGGGTCTGCGGTCTTCGCCCTCTACGGCCTGCTCATCGGCACCGCATTCCGCTCGGAGGCGGCGGTGGGCGCGGCGGCCGGCACGCTCGTCATCTTCGCGTTCCTCGGCAACCTGTTCATCCCGCTGTCGGGCGCCCTGCTCTCCTTCGCCAAGCTGACGCCTCTCTACGGGTATGCCGCCCTCGCCCGTTACCCGCTCACCGAGGGCTACCTGCCCGACGGGTCGCAGGACCCCCTCTGGCTGCCCGTGGCCAACGTCGTCGCGTGGGCGCTCGTCTTCGGGGTGCTCGCGACGGTGCTCGTGAGGCGTGGGCGGGAGCGCCAGTGAACCCTCGCCGGCGGGCGACGACCGCGGGCCACACCCCCTCGGCCGCCCTGCCCGAGGGGGTACCGGGCCACAACCCGTGGGAGCGCTACGGCTGGCTCATCCGGTCCGTGTGGCTCGTCTTCCTCGTCTTCCCGGTGCTCGCGATCTGGGCACATGCCGGCACGTGGTGGCTGCGGGGCCTGGGCCTCGTGCTCGTCGCCGGCTTCGGGCTCGTGTACGCCCTCGCGGCCCAGCACCTCGACCGTCTCGAGAAGCGCTGCGCCTCGAGGTACCGCTGGGGCACGGCCTACCTCGTGGTGCTCGTCGTGTGCGCGGGCGGAACCGTGCCGTTCATCGACGTGGGGGCCCTGAGCTTCCTGCCGTTCGTCGTGTCCTTCGCGATGTTCGCGCTGCCCGTCCTGTGGTCGCTCGCCGTCGGTGTCGTCTCGGTGGCGCTCGCCGTCTTCTGCGCGATCTTCGTCACCCCCGACGAGGGCACGTGGGTCGTCGCCATCATCGTCTTCGCCGTCGGCTCGATGACCGCGGGCATCCGGCTCATGTCCGACCGGGGCCGTCAGTACGAGTCGATGTCGCGCGAGCTCGCCCTCGTCGCGGAGCGTGAGCGGGTGGCCCGCGACGTGCACGACGTGCTCGGCCACTCGTTGACCGTCGTCACCGTCAAGGCCGAGCTCGCCGAGCGGCTCGTGGACATCGACCCCGCACGGGCGCGGGTCGAGCTCGCCGAGATCCAGACCCTGAGCCGTCAGGCCCTGGCCGAGATCCGGGCCACGGTCGGCGGGCTGCGCGTTGCACGTCTGGGTGACGAGCTCGCTTCTGCGAGAAGGGCGCTCGAAGGCGCAGGCATCGAGGCGCACGTTCCCGACGACCCGGCCTCGGTGGACCCGCGACACCGCACGGTGCTCGCCTGGGTGCTGCGCGAGGCCACGACGAACGTCGTGCGCCACAGCGACGCCGACACGTGCTGGGTCGAGCTCGGCTCGAACCGGCTCGTCGTGCGCGACGACGGGCGCGGGCTCGAGGGCAGACCCGAGGGCAACGGCATACGGGGACTGCGTGAGAGGGTCGGGGCGGCCGGCGGGACGCTCTCGCTGACACCAGGCCCCGAGGGCCACGGAACCGTGCTGGAGGTGACGCTGTGACCGATCCGATCAAGGTGCTGCTCGCCGACGACCAGGCCCTCGTGCGTGGGGCGCTGGCCGCCCTGCTCGCGCTCGAGTCGGACCTCGTCGTGGTGGCCGAGGTCGGCCGCGGTGACGAGGTCGTCGACCGCGCGCGGGAGTCGGGCGCCAACGTCTGCCTCCTCGACATCGAGATGCCCGGGCTCGACGGCATCGCGGCCGCAGCCGCGGTCCGGGACGCCCTGCCCAGGGTCCGCACGCTGATCGTCACGACCTTCGGGCGACCGGGCTACCTGCGGCGCGCCCTCGAAGCCGGTGCGTCGGGCTTCGTCGTCAAGGACACGCCCGCCCGCCAGCTCGCCGAGGCCGTACGCCGCGTCCACGCCGGGCTGCGCGTCGTCGACCCGTCGCTCGCCACGGAGTCGCTCGTCGACGGTGCCAACCCACTCACCGAGCGCGAGCGCGAGGTGTTGCGCGTCGCCCTCGACGGCGGCACCGTCGCAGCCATCGCCGCACAGGTGCACCTGTCACCGGGCACGGTGCGCAACCACCTCAGCTCGGCCATCGGCAAGACGAGCACGTCCACCCGGGCCGAGGCCGCCCGCGTCGCACGCGAACGCGGCTGGCTCTGACCCGCAGGGCGCAGGGCCACGCCGGTAGCACGCGGGGGATGGTTTGATCCTCGAAACGTCGAAACGAGGATGCGTCGTTCGACGTGGGCGTGAAGGCTGGTTCCGACCCGGACCGGCCCGACCACCGACGAAGGAGACCACCATGCGTTACCTCATGATCCACAAGCTCGACGAGTCCCTCCCGGAGGCGTGGAACCCGAGCCCCGAGTTCATCGAGCAGATGGGCACGTTCATGGAGGAGTACGCCACGTCGGGCGTGCTGCTCGCCGCGGAAGGCGTCCACAAGAGCGACCAGGGCGCCATCGTCCGCAAGGACTCGAGCGGGCTCAACGTCACCGACGGCCCCTTCTCCGAGGCTCGCGAGGTCATCGGGGGCTTCGCGCTCGTCAAGGTCGCCGACAAGCAGGAGGCGGTCGAGCTCGCCAAGCGCTTCGCGGACCTCTTCCCGGAGGTCTCCGTCGAGGTGCGGCGCGTCTTCGAGGAGGAGGACTTCGCCGACCTGCCGGGCCAGCCGGAGAGCTGACGCCACCGGGGCCGTCTCGTGACGTTCACCCCGTCGCCCCCTAGGGTCGGTGGGGTGAACATCATCTTCGTGGAGCCGTCGTTCCCGGCGAACCAGCGCCGGTTCGTGCACGCCCTCGCATCGGTCGGCGCGAACGTCTACGGCATCGGCGAGTCGGAGGAGGGCCACCTCGGCGAGGACGTGCTCGGAGCGCTCCGCGGCTACTACCGCGTCGGGTCCGTGACCGACGTGGGCCAGATGGTCGAGGCGGTCCGCTACTTCCAGGACAAGGTCTGGATCGACGCGCTCGAGGCGACGGTCGAGGCGCACACGATGCCGGCGGCCCACGTCCGTGAGGCGTGCGGCATCCCGGGCACGAGCGTGCGCACGACGTGGCTGTGCCGCGACAAGCCGTCGATGAAGGAGGCGCTGCGCCAGGCGGGTGTCCCGACCGCTGCGAGCGCGGCCGTCGACTCGGCCGCCGAGGCGCGCGACTTCGCCGCCCGGGTCGGCTACCCGCTCATCCTCAAGCCACGTGCGGGGGCCGGGGCGCAGGGCACCGTCCGGGTCGACGACGCCCACGAGCTCGAGCAGGCCCTCGCGGGCTACGGCCGGGAGGGCGCGAGCTCGATCGCGGTCGAGGAGTTCGTCGAGGGCCACGAGGGGTTCTACGACACCATCACGCTCGACGGTGAGGTCGTGCACGACTGGGCGACGCACTACTACCCCAACGTCCTCGAGGCGATGCGCCACCGCTGGATCTCGCCGCAGTTCATCACGACCAACCGCCTCGACGGCAACCCGTTCTACGCCGAGGTCCGCCGACTCGGCGCGCGCGTCATCCAGGCCCTCGGCATCGAGACGTCCGCAACCCACATGGAGTGGTTCTACGGCCCGAAGGGTCTGAAGTTCAGCGAGATCGGCTGCCGCCCACCGGGCGTCGGTGCGTGGGACCTCTACTCCGCGGCCAACGAGGTCGACGTCTACCGCGAGTGGGCGCACGTCATCACCCACCGAAAGCCCGAGCAGCAGATGAGCCGCGAGTATGCCGCCGGGATCGTCGCGCTGCGCCCCGACCGGGACGGGGTGATCCGGGGGTACTCCGGCATCGACGAGATCCAGTCGCGCTACGGCGAGTGGATCATCGACGGCCACTTCCCGCCTGAGGGGCACGGCACGCAGGCCGTCGAGGCCGGCTACATGGCCAACGCGTACCTCCGCCTGCGTCACCCCGACTACGACACCGCGCGCGCCATGCTCGACGACGTCGGTCGCACCGTCCACGTGCACGCCGGCTGACCAGATGACGACGATCCTTCTCGGTCCGCAGAGGTTCACCACGACCGTCGCCCCCACGCTGCGGTCCCTCGGAACCGAGGGCCCCGTCGCCATCATCAACGCCGGGTGGGAGGAGCGCGAGGCGGACGACGCAGAGCTCGTCGCCGCGGTCGACGGCCGTGGCGTGAACCTGCGCCTCTACGCGCGTGCCGTCGAGCTGCTCTCGCGGGACGAGGACCTGCGCGCGGCCGTCCTCGACCACCGCTCGCGCCACGACGAGCTGCGCGCCTTCTACGGCATCCGGCTGCAGTCAGCGTGGGACACCGTCTTCGCCGTGCGGCGCCGCACGTCGCGACACGGCATCGGCGAGGGCGCTGAACGGTCGGCCGTGCAGGCGTTGCGCGACGTCGACGACTGGTACGCGTGGGAGGTGGCCCGCCTCGTCGAGCGCACGGCCGCGACCGAGGCGGTCCGCGGCAGCGACGCGCTCGCCGAGCACCGCGCCGAGGTCGCGCAGACACTCGCCGAGTCGGCTGCGCTCGTCGTCGCCGGCGGCCACGTCGGCATCCTCATGGAGACGTTGCGCCTGCTCGCCGTGTCGATGCCGCCGGAGCTGCCGGTCATCGCGTGGTCCGCCGGCGCGATGGCGGTGTGCGACCCCGTCGTCCTCTTCCACGACTTCGCCCCGCAGGGCGTCACGGCGCCCGAGGTCCACGACCGCGGGCTGGGCCGCCTGCGCGGCGTCGTGCCGCTGCCGCATGCCCGCCGGCGTCTCGCCCTCGACGACCGGGAGCGGATGGCCGTCTTCGCGTCGCGGTTCCCGGCGCACCGGCTGGTGCCCCTCGACGCCGGGACGGTCGTGCGCTTCGGCCCGGACAGCACGACGTCCGACGGCCGGGCCGTCGTCCCCGCCGGTGCCCGTGTGCTGTCCACCGAGGGCACGCTCGTCGCGGTGGGGGCGTCATGACGACCACGCCTGTCTCCCGCCTGGCGATCAACCGCCTCCGCGAGCGGCTGCCGCTCGACGGCCCGACGATCGACCGGTTCGTCACGCGCTACGGCTCGCCCGTCATCGAGGGCGAGCGGGCGACGTTCCTCTACCGTGGAGACGTCGACGAGGTGTGGGTGCGTCACCGTGTCGTCGGGTTGCCCGATCCGTTGCCGCTCAAGCGGATCGGTGACTCCGACCTCTGGTCGGTCACGACGGTCCTCCCCGAGGGGTCGCGGGTCGAGTACCAGGTCGAGATCCGCAAGGGCGAGCACTACGAGCGGTTCAACGACCCGCTCAACCCGCGGCTCGCGCACAGCCCGTTGGGCTCGTCGTCGGTGTGTGCGGCCATCGGCTACCGCGCGCCGGACTGGGTGGCGTTCGACCCCGAGGCCCGCGAGGGCACTCTCGTCGAGGAGCACGTCCGGAGCAGGGCGCTGCGCCGCGACCAGCCTGTGCAGATCTACCTGCCGGCACGCTTCAACGGGGCCCAGCGCTACCCGCTCCTCGTCGTCCACGACGGCACCGACTACCTCGAGTTCGCGGCGATGAAGACCGTGCTCGACAACCTCATCCACCGGCTCGACGTCGATCCGCTCGTCGCGGTCTTCGTGCCGCCGCGCGACCGGCTCAAGGAGTACCCCAACCATGCGCCGCACGCCAGGTTCGTCGCGCGCGAGCTCGTGCCGCTGCTCACCGAGCGGCTGCCTCTCGCCGACACCCCGGAGGCCCGTTGTCTCATGGGCAGCTCCTTCGGCGGCGTCGCGTCGCTGTCGACCGCGGTGCGCTACCCCGGGCTCTTCGGCTCGCTCATGCTGCAGTCGGCCTCGCTCGTCTTCACCGACATCGGCTTCGACCACGGCGGCGGGCCGGCGTTCGACCCGGTCGTGAAGTTCGTCAACCGCTTCCGCGAGAAGCCCCGCGCCGTCGTCGACCGCATCTACATGACGTGCGGTGTCTACGAGCCCCTCATCACCCCGAACCGTTCGATGGTGCCCGTCTTCCGGCACACCGGCATGAAGGTGCGCTACACGGAGTCGCGCGACGGCCACAACTGGGAGAACTGGCGGGACCGCCTCGGCGACGGCCTCTCCTGGCTCTTCCCCGGACCCCAGAAGTTCGTCTACGAGTGACGAGCGCGAGTGTGAAGGCAGGTAGCCCATGAAGGTGACCGACCGGTGGTACTCCGACCGTCTGGGTCAGGACATCACCGTCGCGAGATGGGGCACCTACGGGGTGCCGGTGCTGCTCTTCCCCACCGCAGGAGGTGACGCGGAGGAGGTCGAGCGCCACAAGATGGTCGCCCACCTCGGGCCGCTCATCGACGCCGGTCGCGCGAAGGTCTACTCGTGCGACAGCGTCGCCGGCAAGGCCATGGCCGAGCGCGTCGGGTCGACCGACTACCGGATGGCGCTCTTCAACGCCTTCCACGAGGCCGTCGCCGAGGAGGTCATCCCGGCGATCCACTCGGACGTCGGCGGTCACCTTCCCGTCGTCGTGGCCGGCGCGTCGATCGGCGCCTTCAACGCGCTGGCGATCACCTGTCGCTACCCGCACCTCGTCGACTCGGCCGTCTGCATGAGCGGCACGTATGCCGTCGAGAAGTTCATCGGCGGCCGCTTCACCGACGACATGTACTTCAGCTCGCCGCTGCACTTCCTGCCTGACCTCCAGGGGCCCGACCTCGACCTGCTCAGGCGGCGGATGATCGTCCTCGCCTCGGGCAGCGGCCAGTGGGAGGACGTCGGCGAGTCGTGGGCCGTCGCGAACCTGTTGGGCGCCAAGGGGATCCCCAACCGCGTCGATGACTGGGGTCCCGGCTACAAGCACGACTGGCCGACGTGGTGGGACATGCTCCCGACCTACCTCGACGACCTGCTGCCCTAGCGCCTCCCATGGACCAGC
Source organism: Terrabacter sp. GCM10028922 (assembly GCF_042666095.1). NCBI lineage: Bacteria > Bacillati > Actinomycetota > Actinomycetes > Micrococcales > Intrasporangiaceae > Terrabacter > Terrabacter sp. GCM10028922. Next base: position 533,780 of record NZ_JBHTFG010000010.1, read on the forward strand.
ACGACCAGCTCGGCCGGCCCGACCTGCGCATCGGGCTCATCGGCTTCGGCCTGCGCGCGAGCCTCACGAGGTATGCCCACCGTCCCGGGCAGGGCAGCCGCGTCAGCGTCGTCTGCGACTCCGCCGAGCGCGGCCGACGCGACGCCGCCGAGCGCATCGAGGGTGTCCGGCTCGTCGAGACCCTCGACCGGCTTCTCTCGCCCGACGTCCGCTCCGAGGTCGACGCCGTGCTCGTGCTCACCCCCGACCACGTGCACGCGGAGCACGCCGTGCGGACCCTGGAGGCCGGCATACCGACGTTCGTCGAGAAGCCGCTCGCGACGAGCGTCGCCGACGCCGACCGCATCCTCGAGGCGGCGCACCGCACCGGGACACGCCTCTACGTCGGCCACAACATGCGCCACCTGCCCGTCGTCACGGCGATGCGTGCGGTCATCGAGGCCGGGACGATCGGCGAGGTCAAGGCGGTGTGGTGCCGCCACTTCGTGTCCGCCGGAGGCGACTACTACTTCAAGGACTGGCACGCCGACCGCCGCAACACGATGGGCCTGCTGCTGCAGAAGGGCGCCCACGACATCGACGTCGTCCACTGGCTCGCCGGCGCCTACACGCGGCGCGTCAGCGCGGTCGGCGACCTGGCGGTATACGGCGCGATCAGCGACCACCGCGACAACTCCGACCGGCGGATGGCCGACTGGTACTCACTCGACAGCTGGCCGCCCACCGAACAGCGCGAGCTGCATCCCGTCGTCGACGTCGAGGACATCTCGATGGCGCACCTCGTCCTCGAGGGAGGCGTGCTCGCCAGCTACCAGCAGTGTCACTTCACGCCCGACTACTGGCGCAACTACACCGTCATCGGCACGAAGGGCCGGCTCGAGAACTTCGGCGACGGTCCGGGTGCCGTCGTCAAGGTGTGGACCCGCCGCACCGACGCCTACCGAGAGGACGCCGACGAGGTCATCGAGATCCCGGACGCCGACACGACCGGGCACGGCGGTGCCGACCCGCTGCTCGTGGCCGAGTTCGTCCGCTTCGCGCGCGAGGGTGGCCCGACGACGACCTCGCCCGTCGCGGCGCGCGAGGCCGTGGCGGCAGCCTCATGCGCCACCTCCTCCCTGCGCACCGGTGGTGGTGCCGTCGACGTCCCGGCGCTCGATCCCGTGCTCGTCGCGTGGTTCGAGGGCGGCCAGGCGGCCGAGGAGCCCGGGCCGGTCGAGCAGGTGGTGCTCGCCCCTGACGATCCGGAGGCGAGCGTGGCGGCGGGCGGCGGCGGCTAGACTTCGGACCACGGACAGGGGTGCTCCGGGGTTGTCGTCGGTGCCATCTGTCGTCGTGCTGTAGTGCCGCTGCCCCCGCCCCGCGCCCTCTCGGGCGCGCCCGAAGGAAGTCCATGCCTCGACGTGTCGCCCGCCCCGCCGCGGTAGCGGTGCTCGTCGTGCTCGCGCTGGCCTCCGCAGGGGCGTGCACGGCTGTCACCGCCGACCCGGGCGCGACCCCCGGCACGACGCCGGACGCCACGGGGGCGCCGGGCACCGCGGCGCCGACCGCCGAGCCGCGCCCGCTCGTCGTGGGCACCGTGTTCGACCACTCGACTCTCGACCCGACCCGGCAGTTCGACCGCAGCGGAGCCATGCTCACGCACGCGCTCTACCAGACACTGACCACCCTCGACCCGGGCGACCCGACGAAGGTCGTGCCCGGCATGGCCGAGTACACCTTGTCGCCCGAGGGTCGGTGGCTGACCCTCCGGCTGCGCAAGGACCTCGTCTTCTCCGACGGCACCCCGGTCACGACCGACGACGTGCTCTTCACGCTCGCGCGCGCGAAGGGCCTCCCCGGTCCGGCGCAGAGCATCCTGGGCACCGTGTCGGCCGTGAAGATCGACGACCGCACGTTCACGCTCAGCTCACCCGGCTCGAACTTCGCCCTCCCCGCCATCCTCGCCAACCCGGCGTTCGGCATCCTCAACGCCGCCGCGGTCAAGGCGCACGGCGGCACGATCGGCCCCGGCGACAGCGCGGGCCCCTACCTCTCGGCGCACTCCGCCGGCTCGGGACCGTACGTCATCGAGAGCGTGCGCGGCACGTCCGAGATCCGCCTCGCGGCCAACCCCAGCTGGAGCGGCCCCGCTCCGGCCTTCCCCGAGGTGGTCGTCCGCAACCTCACGCCGCGCCAGCAACTCGACGCCATCGGGTCGGGTGCCGTTGACGTCGCGCTCGACCTGTCGCCGTCGCTGGCCGACGAGGCCGCGGCCCGCCCGCAGACCTCGCCCGTCACCGTGACGACGATGCGCTCGAGCACGCTCGTCTACCTGGCCCTCAACCGCACTCCGGCCGTCAACGCCTGGACGGCCGATCCCGACTTCGCCGAGGCCGTCCGCCGTGGGATCGACCGGACGGCGGTCGGCGCTGCCGTGCCCGGTGCCATGCCGGCTGCCGGGCTGATCCCCGCGGGCATCGTCGGCGCCCTCGACGACCTGACTCCACCGACCTCGGCGACCGCCGCGCCGGTTCCCGGGCCCACCGGCACGGCCCCGACCCCGACGGGCACGCCGGTCCCGTCGGGCACCGGCCCGACCCCCGCACCCACCGGTTCCACGGCGCTCCCGGACGCCGTCCTCACGACCGGGCCGGACGGCATACCCACGCCGATCGTGACTCACCCCGTCGTGCCCGAGCGTGACCTCGCCGCCGCCAAGGCGGCATTGCGCCGATCGGGCTACAAGGGCCAGCCGATTCCCCTGACGTATGCCGTCGACCTGCCGATCCAGGGCATCCCGCCGAGCGTGCTGGCCGGGGTCGTCAGCAGGCAGCTGGGCGAGGTCGGCATCAAGGTGAAGCTCAACCCGGCGCCCGCGCGCCAGGCGCTCGCCGCGTACCAGAGCGGCCACAGCGCCTTCAGCCTGTGGAGCTGGAACCCCGACTACCCCGACCCCGAGAACTACCTGGCGTTCGCTCCGAGCGAGCTCCTCGGCTCGCGCGTCGGTTGGTCGCGAGCCAACGACACGTTCATGGACGACCTCACCGAGACCGCGCGCGCCTCCGTCGGTGACAACCGCGCGGCGGCGTATGCCGCCTGGCAGCTCGCGATGAACCTGCGCGGCCCCTTCGTCCCCCTCATCCAGCCGGCCACCCGATTCGCGAACGGCGAGCGCGTGAAGACCCTGCCGGGCAACCCCGTCTGGACGCTCGACCTCGCCGGCATCGGCTGACCCCACGCGGAGGCGGGTGCGACGTGGTGGGTCGAGGCGGTCCACCCCTGGCGGTTCGGCTGGACGGCGGGTGAACCCCTGCCCGAGGCCCAGATGCGCGGCCGGCTCACGGCAGGCCCGTGACGGTCACGCGTCGGTGAGGCGCACGGGTTCGGTGACGACCTTCTGCAGTGCGAGCAGGGCGGCGCCGGTCGCGCCGGGGGCCGGGTCGTCGGACGCGACGACCACCGTGGGGCTCACCCAGTGCGCCGACAGCACGCGGCGGCCGAGCAGCACGTCGACCTCCGGGGCGAGCAGGTCGCCGACCTGGGCCAGGTGACCACCGAGGACGACGGTCGGGATGTCGAGCACGTTCACCACCCCGGAGAGGGCGATGCCGAGGGCGCGTGCCGCGGATCGCACTGCAGCGCATGCCTGCTCGTCGCCCTCGTGCGCTCGGCGGGCGAGCTCCGCGGAAGGCGTGGCGGCGTCGAGCCCGGCGGCCGAGAGCATGGCGAGCCGGCCGGCGTACTGCTCGAGGCATCCGGTGGACCCGCACCGGCACGCCGGGCCGTCGGGGTCGACGCAGACGTGGCCGATCTCGCCGGCCCAGCCGTGGCGACCGGTCATGACCGCGCCGCCGACGACGACCGCGCCGCCGATGCCGACCTCACCGCTCAGGTACACGAAGTCGGACGGCTCGCGGTGTCGCCCGGGGGCGGGTGACGCGAAGGCATGGGCCGCGAGGTCTGCCTCGTTGCCGACCTGGAGCGGCAGGTCGCCGAGCGGCTCGGCGAGCGCCGGTCCGGGATCGACGTCCTCCCATCCGAGGTTCGGCGCGCTGAGCAGGCGGCCTGACGTGGCGTCGACGATGCCCGGGAGTGCGAGGCCCGCGCCGATGACGCGGCAGCCGTCAGGGGCTGCGGCGAGCACCCGGGCCGCGTGGCTGCGCAGGCGCCGCAAGGTCGGGGCGGGTCGGGAACCCGCGAGGTCGGTGGTCACGAGGCGCTCTGCGAGCACCGCTCCCGACAGGTCGACGAGTCGTGCGGCCAGGTGGCCCACACCGATCTGCAGTCCGAGCGCGGCGAAGCGGCCGGTCGACGCGCGCAGCGGCGTGCCCGGCCGACCCGGACGTCCCGGGCCGCCGACGACCGAGGCAACCTCCTCGAGCACGCCGCCGGCGACGAGGTCGTCGACGAGTCGCGACACCGTCGAGCGGGTCAGTGACGTCACCGCGGCCACGTCCGCCCGAGACGGGGGCACATCGGCCCCGAGCACCGTGCGCGCGACGAGGGCGAGGTTGGCATGGCGCAGACTCGCCTGCCGCAGGTTGGCCATGCCTTGACCCTAGCCGGTCACGGCTATAAGTTGCACTGCAAAACAAACCATTCGACGAGGAGTCGCGATGACGCGCCAGCCCACCCCCGACGACCGTTTCTCCTTCGGCCTCTGGACCGTCGGCTGGACCGGCACCGACCCCTTCGGCGGCCCCAGCCGCCCCGCCCTGAACCCCTGGGAGTACTCCGACAAGCTCGCCGAGCTCGGCGCGTGGGGCATCTCGTTCCACGACAACGACGTCTTCCCCTTCGACGCCGACGACGCGACGAAGGCGAAGCTCTGCGGCCGTCTCAAGGAGGCCACCGACCGGGCCGGTCTCACGATCGAGATGGTCACGACGAACACCTTCAGCCACCCGGTCTTCAAGGACGGCGGTCTCACCGCGAACGACCGCGGCGTGCGCCGGTTCGGCCTGCGCAAGGTCCTGAGCGCGGTCGACCTCGCGGCCGAGATGGGCGCCAGCACCTTCGTCATGTGGGGCGGGCGCGAGGGCAGCGAGTACGACGGGTCGAAAGACGTGCACGCCGCGTTCGACCGCTACAAGGAGGGCCTCGACACCGTCGCGGGCTACATCAAGTCCCAGGGCTACGACCTGCGAATCGGCTTGGAGCCCAAGCCGAACGAGCCTCGAGGCGACATCTTCCTGCCGACGGTCGGCCATGCGCTGGCGCTCATCGCCGAGCTTGACCACGGTGACATCGTCGGTCTCAACCCCGAGACCGGTCACGAGCAGATGGCCGGGCTCAACTACACGCACGCGCTCGCCCAGGCGCTGTGGAGCGACAAGCTCTTCCACATCGACCTCAACGGCCAGCGCGGCATCAAGTACGACCAGGACCTCGTCTTCGGCCACGGTGACCTCGTGTCCGCGTTCTTCACCGTCGACCTGCTCGAGAACGGCTTCCCCGGCACGCCCGACGGCCCGCGCTACACCGGCCCGAAGCACTTCGACTACAAGCCGTCCCGCACCGAGCACCTGGACGGTGTCTGGGAGTCGGCCAGTGCCTGCATGGCGACCTACCTCATGCTCGCCGACAAGGCCGCAGCCTTCCGTGCCGACCCTCGCACGGCAGAGGCCTGGGCGTACGCCGGTGTGCTCGACCTCGCAGAGCCCACCCTGGATGCCGGGGAGTCGCTGGAGGACTTCCTCGCCACCGACGACGGCTTCGACCCCGAGAAGGCGGCGGAGCGCGACTACGGCTTCGTCCGCCTCAACCAGCTCGCCCTCGAGCACCTCATCAGCTGACGCGGTCGGGGGTGGCTGGACGGGTCGTCAGTCGACGCAGAGGCAGAACGGGTGGCCGGCGGGGTCGAGGAAGACCCGGAACGACGTGCCCGGCTGGTGCTCGTGCTTCGTCGCGCCGAGGGCGACGACGGCCTCCTCGGCCGCGTCGAGGTCCTCGACCATGACGTCGACGTGCATCTGCTGCGGCACGTCCTGTCCCGGCCACTCGGGCGCGGTGTAGCTCTCGACCTGCTGGAAGCAGATGCAGCTGCCGTTGTCGGCCCGGATCTCGCCCCAGCCGTCGGACGTCTTGACCGTCCAGTCGAGGAGCGAGCCGTAGAACGTCGCGAGGGCGGCGGCATCCGGACAGTCGATGACGAAGCTGGGGTAGCTAGCGATGGCCATGGCGGCAACCGTAGAGGCGCTCCCGGACGATCCGCGTCCGGGAGCGCGCAGGACGTCCGAAGCCCCCTGCGCCGGGTAGGTTCCGAGACGTGAGCGACAGCGACGACCACGGTCCTCCGGGACCACCGCCGGCGGCCGCGCGCGGACGCGCGGCCCACGTCCGGGGCCTCGTCCTCGCAGCCGGGGAAGGCCGCCGCATGGGTGGCCCGAAGGCCCTGCTGCGCCGTCACCCCGACGACCCGACCCTCGTCGAGCAGGCCGTGACGCTGCTCCACGAGGGTGGCTGTACGGGCGTCACCGTCGTCGTCGGAGCCGCCGGTGACGAGGTCTCGCGCATCGTCGGCAGCCTCGGTCGTGACGTCGACGTCGTGCCCTGCCCCGACTGGCACGAGGGCATGGGCGCCTCGGTGCGCGCCGGCCTGACCGGCCTGGCGCGCGCGGCCCACGAGGGCGAGGCCCCCGTCGACGCCGCGCTCGTGACTCTCGTCGACCTGCCCGATCTGACGCCCGAGGTCGTCGGACGCGTGCTCGACGTCCCCGGCCGAGACACCGAGGGCGCCCTCCGCACGGTGCTCCGGCGGGCGGCATACGCCCACGTCCCCGGTCACCCCGCGCTCATCGGGCGCGACCACTGGGAACGGGTCGTGGCGAGCGCAGTCGGAGATCACGGTGCGCGCGAGTACTTCCGGGCGACGCCGCACGAGCTCGTCGAGTGCGGCGACCTCGCCACGGGGCGCGACACCGACACCAGGGCGGAGCTGGACGCGTCCCGCTGACCCGCACCGACGGCAGCGCTTCCGTCCCGCGCGATTCTCGGCGATGCTCAGGGAATGGATCACGTCTTCAACAGCGCCGACGCCGTCACGACCGCCCTCGGCGGCACGGGCTACCTCGCCGACGACGCGCTCGCGACCGTGACCTTCCTCGCGACCCGCCTGAACCGCCCCATCCTGCTCGAGGGCGAGCCCGGCACCGGCAAGACCGCGCTCGCCGAGGCCCTCGCCCAGGCGCTCGACCTGCGCCTCATCCGGCTCCAGTGCTACGAGGGCATCGACGCGACGCAGGCCCTCTACGACTGGGACTTCCCACGCCAGATCCTGCACCTGCGCACCGTCGAGGCGCTGACCCGCGACGGTGACCTCGCCCGTGACACCCCCCGTGACACCCAGGCCCTCGAGTCCGAGCTCTTCGACGAGCGGTTCCTGCTCGCCAGACCGGTCCTCGAGGCTCTGCGCGCGGCCCCGTGCGTGCTGCTCATCGACGAGATCGACCGCGCCGACGACGAGTTCGAGGCGTTCCTGCTCGAGGTCCTCTCGACGTGGCAGGTCACGATCCCCGAGCTCGGCACGGTGAGCGCCTCCACCCCGCCGATCGTCGTCCTCACCTCGAACCGCACGCGTGAGCTCCACGACGCGCTGAAGCGGCGCTGCCTCTACCACTGGATCGACCATCCCGGGCTCGCGCGCGAGCTCGAGATCGTGCGCACCCGCCTGCCCGAGGTCTCGGCCGCGCTCGCCGAGCAGGTCGTCACCCTCGTCCAGCGCCTCCGCGCCTCGGGTGAGCTCATCAAGCCCCCCGGCGTCGCCGAGACCCTCGACTGGGCGCGCGCCCTCGAGACCGTCGGGGCCACCCGCCTCGACGCCGAGGTCGCCGCCGCCACGCTCGGTGCGGCCCTGAAGTACCGCGAGGACTCCGAGCGCATCCGCGCCTCGCTCGACAAGCTTCTCACCGCATGACCGCAGCACCCGAGCAACAGGCCGAACCCGAGCCCGACGAGCTGCTCCTCGGCTTCGCCCGCGCCCTGCGTGCGGCCGGGCTCGGGGTCACTGCCGACCGCGAACGCACCTTCCTCGTCGCCGCAGCGACCGTCGGCCTCGGCGAGCGGGCCCACGTGTACTGGGCCGGCCGCGCGACGATGACGTCGGTGCCGGCCGACTTCCCCGTCTACGACGAGGTCTTCGAGCGCTGGTTCGGCGGCGAGGCGATCCCGCGTGGCCGCCGGGTCGAGGTCCTGCGGCCTCCCGTACGCCAGGCGCCCCTCGACGGCGGCGACGGTCACGGAGGAGAGGCCGACGCCGACACGCTGGAGGCGCGCGCGAGCGCCCAGGAGGTGCTGCGCCACCGCGACGTCGCCACGCTGAGCGCGGCGGACCGCGTCGCCGCCGCACGGCTCTTCGCGAGCCTCGCTCCACGGAGTCCGCTGCGTCGCGCCCGTCGCCACGTGCGCTCCACGAACGGGTCGGTCGACGGCCCGGCGACTCTTCGCGAGCAGCTGCGCCGCATGGGCGAGCCGGGCCGCATCCACCACCGACGCCGCGGCGTGCGCCCGCGCCGCATCGTGCTGCTCGTCGACGTGTCCGGGTCGATGAGCCCCTACGCCGACAGCCTCCTTCGCCTCGCCCACGTCTTCGTGCGCTCGGTGCCCCACGTGGAGGTCTTCACCATGGGCACGCGCCTGACCCATGTCACGCGAGCCCTCAGCGAGCGCGACCCCGACCGGGCGCTCGCCGCCGCCGGACGCGTCGTGCCCGACTGGTCCGGCGGCACCCGGCTCGGTGAGGCGATCGGTGCGTTCCTCGACCGCTGGGGCCGACGGGGTATGGCCCGGGGCGCCGTCGTCGTTGTCTTCTCCGACGGTTGGGAACGCGAGGGCCCGGAGGTGCTCGGCGAGCAGATGCGCCGGCTCGCCGCCCTCTCGCACCGGGTCGTGTGGGCCAACCCGCACCGCGGGAAGGTCGGCTACGAACCGGTGCAGCAGGGCATCGTCGCGGCCCTGCCGCACATCGACGACTTCGTCGCGGGCCACTCGCTCGCGGCGTTCGAGGAGCTGATCGAGGTGGTCTCCCGTGCGTGAGGTCCTGGACGAGATGATGCGTTGGTGGTCAGCCGGCGAGACGGTCGGCGTCGGTACCGTCGTCGGCACGTGGCGCTCGGCGCCGCGCCAGCCCGGCGCGTCGATGCTCGTCGGCCCCGGCGGCGAAGCCGTCGGCTCGGTGTCGGGCGGCTGCGTCGAGGGCGCGGTCTACGAGCTCAGCCAGGAGGTCGTCGAGACGGGCCGGCCCGTGCTCCAGCGCTACGGCGTGAGCGACGACGACGCGTATGCCGTGGGGCTGACCTGCGGGGGCATCCTCGACGTGTTCGTCGAGAAGGTGAACCGCGAGACCTTCCCGGAGCTCGGAGAGGTCGCCGACGACATCGCGTCCGGGCGGCCGGTCGCGGTCGTCACCGTCATCGAGCACCCCGACCCGGCCTGGGTGGGCCGGCGCGTCGTCGTGCACCCGGAGAGCGACGGCGACGCCGACGACACGGCATCCTTCCTCGGGTCGCTCGGCAGCGGCCGCGCCGACGACGCTGTCCGCGACGACGCGAGAGGCCTTCTCGCGCAAGGGCGGTCGGCGATACTCACGTACGGGCCCGACGGCGAGCGGCGCGGCGAGGGGATGCGCGTCTTCGTGGCCTCCCACGCCCCCAAGCCGCGCATGCTCGTCTTCGGCGCGATCGACTTCGCCGCTGCCGTCGCCCGCGTCGGCGGGTTCCTCGGCTACTCCGTGACCGTGTGCGACGCCCGCCCGGTGTTCGCGACGAAGACGCGGTTCCCCGGAGCCGACGAGGTCGTCGTCAGGTGGCCGCACGACTACCTCCAGAACGAGGTCGACGAGGGACGCATCGACTCCCGCACCGTCATCGCCGTGCTGACCCACGACCCGAAGTTCGACGTGCCGCTGCTCGAGGTCGCGCTGCGGCTGCCGGAGGTCGCCTACATCGGTGCCATGGGCTCGCGGCGCACGCACGAGGACCGGCTCGAGCGGCTCCGCGAGGCCGGCCTGACCGAGGACGAGCTGGCTCGGATGAGCTCACCGATCGGGCTCGACCTCGGTGCGCGCACGCCGGAGGAGACGGCCGTGTCGATCGCCGCCGAGATCATCGCGCTTCGGTGGGGCGGAGCCGGCGAGCGGCTCGCGGCGACGGAGGGGCCGATCCACCACCACCACGCGACACACGACGGCGATCCGAGGCCACACGCCTGAGCGCCCGAGGCCGCCGGTGCCGGCTACGCCGTGGTGACGCGGTCGCGTGCGCACGCGACCACCGCGGTGAGGTCGAGCCCGTACGTCGGGCCTCCGCCGGCGCCGTAGTCCTGCAACCTGCCGGCACCGCGCTCGAGCAGCCGGGCGGCCCCGACGCCGTTGCCACGGGCGGCGTGGGTCAGGGCGACGCAGAGCTGGGCGAGCCCCTGCCACAGGTCACGCTCCTGCTCCGGGCCGGCCTTCCAACGCGCCTCGAGGACCTCGTGTGCCGAGAAGGGTCTGCCCTCCTCGACGAGGCTCTTGGCCGCCGAGAGCGTGTCGTGCGGGGGCAGCGGCTCCTCGGAGACCGGTTCGACGCCCACGCTGCCGTAAGGCAACGGCCGGCCAAGAGCATCACGGGGCCGCTCCTGACGCGGTCGCCCGGCGGGGTCGCGGTCGCGCTCGTCGGTCACGGCCGGATCCCTCGCGCGTGGCCCCGTTGCAGTGGCAGCGTCATGCGGCCAGCGTATGGCGCAGGCCTCGCCGTGTCGTCAGCTGGTGGTCGTCAGCCGGTGGGTCGTCAGCCGGTGGCCCGCGGACGCCAGCGCTTCCAGAGCGCGGTGGCCTGCGCGCGCACCTTGCCGTCCCAGCGCAGCTCGACCTCGACCGTCATCTGCGGCTCGTCGGCGGTCGTGACGACGGCGTGCAGCTCGACGGTGTCGTGGAGCGGCGCCGGGCGCAGGTAGCGCAGGTCGAGACCGGCCGTGACGTACGAGAGGTCGGCGCCGGGCAGCGGTGGCCAGCCGGCGCGGTCCGCCTCGAGCATGACGGCGGCGGCGCTGTGGCAGTCGAGGACGGTGCCGATGATGCCGCCGTTGAGGTAGCCGAGACCGTTGTCGTGCTCGGGCCAGGGCGTGAAGAGCGCCGTGACCCCGTCCGTGGCCGTCTCACCGAGGGGGTAGCTCTTGAGCTGCAGGCCCTTGGCGTTGGCCTGGCCGCACCCGAAGCACGGGAGGTCCGGGTAGAGCCGCTCTTGGATGCTGAGTCGGCTGCTGAGTCGGCTGCTGGGCGTGACGTCGGTGTCCGGCATGCGCCCAACCTACAAGCGGCGGGGCGTCCAAAATTGGTCCAACCACTTGATGAGTGGATGTGTCTGCTGCCATGGTGTCGGCATGAGCCAGAGTGGATTCAAGCCCGTGACGCGTCGCTCGGTCTCCGACGAGGTCTTCGCGGAGCTGCGCGACGCCGTCCTCACCGGCCGGTTCAGCCCGGGCGACTCGCTGCCGCCCGAGCGCGAGCTCGCCGCCTCCTTCGCGGTCAACCGGCACGCCGTGCGCGAGGCGCTCCAACGCCTCCAGGCGGCCGGCTTCGTGCACGTCGTCCACGGCGGTGGCACGCGGGTCCTCGACGTGCGCAGCACCGCCGGTCTCGACCTGCTGGCCCACCTCGCACGCTCCGGCGACGGCCTCGACCCGACGATCGTGCGCGACGGCCTCGAGATGCGCCGGTGCATCGGCGTCGAGGCAGCGCGCCTCGCCGCGGCCCGCGGCACGGCCGTGGCCCGCGAGAGGGTCGCCGCCGCCGCGGCGGCCTACGCCGACGAGGGCCACCCGGACGCCGACCGCGACTTCTGGCTCGAGGTCGTCGAGGCGAGCGGCAACCTCGCCTTCCGCCTCGCCCTCAACTCGCTCGTGCACGCCATCGACGGCAGCCCCGACGTCATGGACGCGCTGCTCGCGGCCGATCGGGCCGACCTGCTCCCGCACGCGCCGCTCGCGGCGGCGATCGGGGACGGTGACGTTGACGAGGCTGCGCGATGCGCCGACGCGATCCTGTCCCAGGCCGTCGACGTGTGGGCCGCGCTCACCGACTCCGGTCGCTCCCGCGGCACCACCGCGACCAAGGGGGCCTGATGGTCGACCTCATCGTCACCGCGATCCCGTTCTTCGTCGCCTTCATCGTCGTCGAGGTCGTCTCGCTGTGGTTCGCTCCCGACGCCGACGAGGTCGGCTACGAGGTGCGCGACACCGTCACGAGCCTGTCGATGGGCCTCGGCAGCGTGGCCGTCGGGATCGCCTACAAGTCACTGCAGCTCGTCGTCTACGCCGCGCTGTATGCCGTCACGCCGCTGCGCCTCGACACCTCGCTGTGGTGGGTGTGGGTCGTCGTCGTCGTCGCCGAGGACCTCGCGTACTACTGGTACCACCGCGCCCACCACGAGGTGCGCATCCTCTGGGCCAGCCACGTCGTGCACCACTCGAGCCGGCGCTACAACCTCTCCACGGCGCTGCGCCAGACCTGGACGCCGTTCGGCGGCATCCCGTTCTGGGCCCCGCTCGCCCTCCTCGGCGTGCCGCCGTGGGCGATCTTCCTCCAGCAGTCGATCTCGCTGCTCTACCAGTTCTTCCTGCACACCGAGCGGGTCGGAAAGCTCTGGCGCCCGGTCGAGCTCGTCATGAACACGCCGTCGCACCACCGTGTGCACCACGGCACGAACACTCCCTACCTCGACCGCAACTACGGAGGCATCCTCATCGTCTGGGACCGGCTCTTCCGGTCGTTCGAGCCCGAGGGCGAGCGTGTCGTGTACGGCCTCACGAAGCAGCTGCGCACGTACAACCCGCTCGTCGTCGCCACCCACGAGTACGCCGCCATCTGGCGTGACGTGCGCACCGCCGCGTCGTGGCGCGACCGCGTCGGCCACGTCGTCCGCGGCCCTGGCTGGCAGCCGCAGGGGTGAACGAGACGATGCCACGCGATCCCGACGTCCCCGACTCGTTCGACGTCTACACGGTCGTGGTGCTGCGGCGGCCCGCCGATGCGCCGGAGCTGTCCGACGAGGAGCTCGACTCCCTCCAGGCCGAGCACCTCGCCTACCGCGCCGAGCTGGCGCGGCAGGGTCTGGTGGTCGTGAACGGGCCCTTCGACGAGCAGAGCGACCCGACGTACCGCGGGATGTCGATCTTCGCCTGCGACCCCGAGGAGGCCGCACGGCTGTCGGACGGCGACCCGTCCGTCGTGGCGGGGCGGCTCGCCTACGACGTGATGGAGTGGTGGGTCCGCACCGGCTCGCTGGCGTTCCCGCTCACCGACCGCCCGGTCGGCGACCGCCGGTCGATGCCCGACGACTGACCCTCAGCGGGAGCTGGACCGCTTCCAGAGGTTGATGCCGCCCTCGACGGCGTGCCTGTCGATCTTCTCGAGCTCCTCCGACGTGAAGCCGAGGTTCCTCAGGGAGCCGAGGCTGTCCTCGAGCTGGGTCACCGACGAGGCGCCGATGAGCACCGACGTGACGCGCGGGTCACGCAGCACCCAGGCGAGCGCCATCTGCGCGAGCGACTGGCCGCGGGCCTTCGCCATCCGGTTGAGCGCCCGGATGTGCTTGAGGTTCTGCTCGCTGAGCAGCTTCGGCGAGAGCGACTTGCCCTGCGCGGCACGCGATCCTGCTGGCACGCCCTTGAGGTACTTGTCGGTCAGCATGCCCTGGGCGAGCGGCGAGAACGCGATGCAGCCCACGCCCTCCTCGCCGAGCACGTCGAGCAGGTCCTCCTCGACCCAGCGGTTGAGCATCGAGTAGCTCGGCTGGTGGATGAGCAGGGGTGTGCCCATGCTGCGGAGGATCTCGACGGCCTCCTCGGTGCGGGGGCCGGAGTAGCTGGAGATGCCGGCATACAGCGCCTTGCCCTGGCGGACCGCGGTGTCGAGCGCGCCCATCGTCTCCTCGAGCGGCGTCGTCTCGTCGAAGCGGTGGCTGTAGAAGATGTCGACGTAGTCGACGCCCATCCGCTGCAGCGACTGGTCGAGCGAGCTGAGGACATACTTGCGGCTGCCGCCGCCCTGGCCGTACGGGCCGGGCCACATGTCGTAGCCGGCCTTCGTCGAGAGGATCAGCTCGTCGCGATAGCGCCTGAAGTCCTGCGCGTAGATCGCGCCGAAGTTGCGCTCGGCCGAGCCGTACGGCGGGCCGTAGTTGTTCGCGAGGTCGAAGTGCGTGACGCCGAGGTCGAAGGCGCGACGCAGCGTCGCGCGCTGCCGGTCGAGGGGGACGTCGTCGCCGAAGTTGTGCCACAGGCCGAGCGAGACGGCCGGGAGGTCGAGCCCCGATCGGCCCGTCCGGCGGTAGGTCATCGAGTCGTAGCGGCTGCGAAGCGCCTGGTAGTCGTCGGCGTGAAGAGTCATGCCGACAGTCTTGTCCGGCGCGACGCCGCGGCGAAAGCGGAGGTCATCCCGTGGATGTCCTGCAGATGCGCAGGGTTGATCCCGTTGCCCTTGTGAAGTGGTTGACGGCGAGCAAGACTCACTCTCGGGAAGTCAACTGCAGCGCGGCAGGAGGACAGACAGCAATGACCCGTATCCAGGTGACCGTCGACAGGGTGAGCTACTCCGACGACGTCGAGCCCAGGACCCTCTTGGTCCAGTACCTACGCGAGACGCTCGGCAAGACCGGCACCGTCGTCGGCTGCGACACGAGCAACTGCGGTGCGTGCACCGTGCACCTCGACGGCGTGAGCGTGAAGTCGTGCAACGTCCTCGCCGTCCAGGCGGACGGCCACGAGGTGACGACGATCGAGGGGCTCGCCACGGATGGCGAGCTCCATCCGGTTCAGCAGGCCTTCCATGAATGCCATGCCCTCCAGTGCGGCTACTGCACGCCCGGCATGATCATGCAGGCCGTCGACCTCCTCAACGACAACCCCGATCCCAGCGAGCAGGAGATCCGTGAGGGTCTCGAGGGCAACCTCTGCCGCTGCACCGGCTACCACAACATCGTCAAGGCCGTCGCCCAGGCAGCGAAGGCGGGGGTGACCTCATGACGATCACCGAGGACCGCCAGACCGATGCGCCGGAGGCCGAGGTCGGCAGGTCGCGCAGGCGCAAGGAGGACCAGCGCCTGATCACCGGTCGCACCCGCTGGACCGACAACATCCAGCTGCCCGGCATGCTGCACCTCGCCATGGTGCGCAGCCCGTTCGCGCACGCCAACATCACCGCCATCGACACTGGCGAGGCCAAGGCTGCCCCGGGCGTCATCGGCGTCTTCACGGGGGCGGACCTCAAGGACACGCAGGGCGTCAACGCCAACGCCTGGCCGCTCAACGCGGAGCAGAAGACGCCCGAGCACCTGCCCGTGGCCATCGAGCACGTGGCCTGCGCCGGTGAGATCGTCGCCGTCGTCGTGGCCCGCACGGCCGCGCAGGCCCGCGACGCCGCGGAGCTCGTCGACGTCGACTACGACGAGCTGTCGGCCGTCCTCGACCTCAGGGAGGCCGTCAAGGACGAGGTGCTGACGCACCCGTCGCTCGGCACCAACACGTCCGCCTTCTGGAAGCTCGACTCCGCCGAGCAGGGCTCGGGCGGCGACATCGAGGCGGCCATCGCCAAGGCCCGCGAGGACGGCATCGTCATCGAGCGCGAGTACCGCCAGCAACGCCTCGTCCCGGCGTTCATGGAACCGCGCTCGACCGTCGTCGACCCCACCGGCGAGCAGCTCGTCGTGTGGTCGGCCACCCAGATCCCGCACATCCTGCGCTTCCTCATCGCCGCGACCATGGGCATCCCCGAGTCCAAGCTGCGGGTCATCGCCCCCGACGTGGGCGGCGGCTTCGGCGGCAAGCTCCAGACGACGCCCGAGGAGTTCGCGACGATCGCGGTCGCCCGCCGGCTCGGCAAGCCGTGCAAGTACACCGAGACCCGCTCCGAGTCGATCCTGTCGGCCCACCACGGCCGCGACCAGATCCAGAAGCTGACGCTCGCGGCCGAGAAGGACGGCCGCGTCACCGGGCTCAAGGTCGAGCTGCTCGCCGACCTCGGCGCCTACGTCGCCATCGTCGGCGGCGGTGTGCCGGTGCTCGGCGCGTGGATGTTCAACTCGATCTACAAGTTCGACGCCTACCAGTTCAACTGCCAGACGGTGCTGACCAACAAGACGTGGGTCGACGCATACCGCGGGGCCGGCCGCCCCGAGGCGACGTACGGCATCGAGCGGCTCATGGACGAGCTCGCCGTCGAGGTCGGGGTCGATCCGCTCGAGATCCGCGCGAAGAACTGGATCACGCACGACGAGTTCCCCTTCACCACTGTCGCCGGCATGACGTACGACTCCGGCAACTACGAGGCCGCGACGGCGCGGGCGAAGGAGCTCTTCGGCTACGACGAGCTGCGTGCGGAGCAGCGCCGGCGGCGCGAGGCCAACGACCCCGTACAGCTCGGCATCGGCATCTCGACGTTCACCGAGATGTGCGGCCTCGCCCCGTCCCGCGTCCTCGGCTCGCTCAACTACGGCGCCGGGGGCTGGGAGAGCGCGAGCATCCGGATGCTCGCGACCGGCAAGGTCGAGGTCGTCACCGGAGCCTCCGCGCACGGGCAGGGCCACGAGACGGCCTGGAGCCAGATCGTCGCCGACCGGCTCGGCGTCCCCTTCGAGGACATCGAGGTGCTCCACGGCGACACCCAGGTCTCGCCGAGGGGCATGGACACCTACGGCTCGCGCTCGCTCGTCGTCGGGGCCGAGGCCGTGATCCGCGCGGCCGACAAGGTCATCGAGAAGGCGAAGCCGATCGCCGCCCACATGCTCGAGGCGAGCGTCGACGACATCGAGTTCTCGGCAGGGCGTTTCGGCGTCAAGGGCACCGACCGGGGCGTCACGATGCCCGAGGTGGCCCTGGAGACGTGGACGTGCCACAACCTTCCCGAGGGCATCGAACCCACCATCGACGCCGACGCGACCTTCGACCCCGACACGTTCTCCTTCCCGCACGGCACACACCTCTGCGCGATGGAGGTCGACACCGAGACCGGGGCGACGAAGATGCGGTCCTACGTCGCGGTCGACGACATCGGCAACATCGTCAACCCGCTCATCGTCGAGGGGCAGGAGCACGGAGGGCTCGTCCAGGGCATCGCCCAAGCGCTCTGGGAGGGTGCGGAGTACGACGACCAGGGCACCCTCGTCACGGGCTCCTTCGTCGACTACACGCTGCCGACGTCGGCCGACACGATCAGCTTCGTCACCGACCACACGACGTCGCCGTCGACGACGAACACCTTGGGCACCAAGGGAGTCGGCGAGGCGGGGACGATCGCCTCGACGCCGGCGGTGGTCAACGCGATCGTCGACGCGGTGCGCCACCTCGGCGTCAACGACATCGTCATGCCGTGCACGCCGGAGCGGGTGTGGAAGGCGATCCAGGCCGGCAGGCCCGTCTCCGCCGAGGGCGAGCGCGAGGCCGCGCCGCACTTCGACGAGGGCGCGCCGAACCAGGCGGACCCCGATCCGTCCGCCTCGGCCGAAGGGAGCCGGTCGTGATCCCCGCCCAGTTCGACTACGTCGCGCCCGAGACCGTCCAGGACGCCATCGCCGCGCTCGCCGAGCACGGCGACGAGGCCAAGGTGCTCGCCGGCGGTCAGTCGCTGCTGCCCATCCTCCGGATGCGGCTCAACGCGCCAGGGGTCATCGTCGACCTCGGTCGCATCGCCGAGCTGCAGGGCATCTCGGAGGAGGGTGACCATCTCGTCATCGGCGCCATGACGACGTATGCCGCCGTGCTGGCCTCCGAGGCCGTGTCGACGCACGCGGCCTTGCTGTCCAAGGCGATCCAGACCGTCGCCGACCCGCAGATCCGCCACCGGGGCACGATCGGTGGTGCGCTCGTGCACGCCGACCCGGCCGGAGACGTGGGGGCTCCGGCGCTCGCGCTGGGCGCCGAGCTCGTCATCGTCGGTGCGGGTGGGTCGACGCGTACCGTGGCGGCGGACGACTTCTTCGAGGACCTCTTCACGACGGCGGTCCGTGACGGTGAGCTGCTGACCCAGATCCGCGTTCCGAAGCACACCGGGTGGGGAGCGCACTACGAGAAGTTCGTGAGGGTCAGCCACCAGTGGTCGATCGTCGGGGTGGCGGCGACCGTCCGCAGCGAGGGCGGCTCGATCGCCGAGGCGCGGGTCGGCCTCACCAACATGGGCTCGACTCCCTTGCGCGCCAAGGCCGTCGAGGAAGCCCTCGTCGGGCAGCCGGCGACGGACGACGCGGTGCGGGCGGCTGTCGCCTCGGTCGCGGACGGCACCAACCCGCCCTCGGACCTCAACGGCGACGCGGACTACCGCAAGCACCTCGCGACGGTGCTGACGCGGCGCGCGGTCCTCGCCGCTGCAGGAGCGTGATCGCCGGATGGAGCTGACGCACTCCTTCACCGTCCCGACCTCCGTCGACGACGCGTGGGCCCTGTTCATGGACCTCGAGCAGGTCGGCGGGTGCTTCCCGGGCGCGACCGTGACGGAGGTGACCGACGACTGGTTCTCCGGCACCGTCAAGGTCAAGCTCGGTCCGATCGCCCTCGTCTACTCCGGCTCGGGCTCGTTCGTCCAGCGCGACGACGCCGCGCACCACGCCGTCATCGAGGCGAAGGGCAAGGACAAACGGGGCAACGGCACGGCCGGCGCCACGGTGTCCATCCAGCTCGCTCCCGACGGGGCGGGCACGCGTGCCGAGGTCGTCACCGACCTGGCGGTCACCGGCAAGCCGGCGCAGTTCGGCCGCGGCGTCATGCAGGACGTGTCCGACAAGCTGCTCCAGGCCTTCGTCGCCTGCATCGAGCGGCAGCTGTCCGGCGCAGAGGAGGCACCGGGGGTCTCGGAGCCGGTGTCGGAGCCGGCCTCCGACGTGTCCCCGGAGACCGGTTTCGTCGAGACGGCCTCCGACGCGCTTGCCGCCGACACGCGCTCGGCTCCGAAGGCTGCGCCGACGGGCGCGGCGACGGCTCCGGCACGCGGCGGCATACCCCGACGGGTCACGTCCGACATCGAGGAGGACCAGGCGCTCGACCTCGGGTCGGCCGTCATGCCGGTCCTCGTCAAGCGGTATGCCGGCTACGCAGCGGCCGCGGCCGTCGGCATCGTCGTCGGCTGGCTCATCGGACGCGGTTCCGGCGACTGAGTCGAAGGTGCTGCCGGCCCGGTCGGGCTCCCGCGGGCCCGGCGGCGCTCCGTCTGAGAGGCTGGGCAGATGTCCCGAACTGTCATCATCGGCGGCCACGGCAAGGTGGCCCTCCTCGCCGCTCCGCTGCTCGTCGCCGACGGCCACGACGTCGCGTCGGTCGTGCGCAACCCCGAGCACGTCGGCGACGTCCAGGCGACCGGCGCGACCGCGGCGGTGCTCGACGTCGAGAACGCGTCGACGGAGCAGATCGCCGACGTCGTCCGGGGCAGTGACGTGGTCGTGTGGTCGGCCGGTGCCGGCGGTGGCAACCCGCAGCGGACCTATGCCGTCGACCGCGACGCCGCGATCCGCTCGATGGAGGCCGCGGCGCAGGCGGGGGTCGGGCGCTACGTCATGGTGTCGTACTTCGGTGCGGGGCCCGACCACGGCGTCCCCGAGGACAACGCGTTCCACGCGTACGCCGAGGCCAAGACTGCGGCCGACGCGCACCTGCAGGGCACCGGCCTCGCCTGGACGATCCTGCGACCGAGCACCCTGACGGCCGAGCCGGCGACCGGCCACATCGAGTCGGGCGCCGGCGTCGTGGCCGGCCGCGTGTCCCGCGACAACGTCGCGCACGTGCTCCGCGCGGTCGTGGCGCATCCCGAAACGACCGAGGGCCGCGTCATCGCCTTCAACGACGGCTACCAGGCCATCGACGAGGTCATCGCCTCCCTGTGACGCGGACGGCCCGGTGGCCGGGCGTCAGACACGGCCGACGTGCTCCGCGATGACGAGGTCCTGCCACGCCATCCCGACGCTCTTGAACACGTTGGGCCGGTCCGTCGCCCGTGCGACCCGACCGGTCACGACGTCGCTGAGGGTGCACACCTCCGCCCAGTCGAGGGCCCCCTGGGCTGCCGCGAGGATGACGTCGCCCGCCTCGCGGTGCGCGGTGGCGACGTCCTCGACGACGACGAGTGACCGCCCGACCAGTCCGGAGCCGAGCTCGCGACGGTGGGCCTCGTGCGAGCCGACAGCGACGACACACACCCCGTCGGCGACCCAGTCGTCGCCGAGCACGGGTGTCGCGGCCGAGGTCGCCGTGACCACGACCTGGGCGCCCCGGACGGCTCGCTCGACCTCGGGCTCGTCGACGGTCAGGGCGCGCGTCTCGAGCCGGCCGTTCGTGGGCAGTCCCGAGATCCGCTGGGCCGTCGACCGGGTGGGATCGGCGCGACGCCCCACGACGGTCACCGACGACGGACGCCGGATCGCGAGGAGCGCCTCGACGTGGCCGAGCGCCTGCGGCCCGCTGCCGAAGACGACGACCGAGTCGACGTCGGGCGGGGCCAGGGCGTCGATCGCGACGGCCGAGACCGCCGGGGTGCGCAGTGACGTGATCGCGGCGCCGTCGATGAGCACCGAGGGGGTCAGCGTCTCGGCGTCCATGAGGACGTACACCGCCTGGATCCGTTCGAGCCCACGGGCCGGGTTGCCGGGGGCCACGGAGACCACCTTGACGCCGGCAGCCGTACGCGTCGACGAGGGCATGACGAGGAGCTCACCGTCGCCGACGCCGGCCGCGAGACGGGGTGGGTCCCCCGACGGGTCGAAGCCGTCGGCGAGCTCCTGCCGGATGAGCCGTCGAGCGCGGTCGGGCGACAGCGAGCGGCGCAGGGTGGTGGCATCGACCCAGCGTGGCTGCTGCATCTCTCGACTCTAGGTGGCGTGCTGGGGGGCCCGCGCGTCGAGCTACGTCGACATCCGCGCCGCCGATGAGCGGCTCAGCCGCGGTTGACCGGCGATGCGATGAGGAGGCTGATGTCGTCATAGTTCTGGGTGAAGGCGTTCCAGCTCCCACCGCACGTGGTCAGGAAGAGCCGCTCCGGGCCACTGAAGTTGTAGAGCTTCTGGGAGGAGACGATGCGTGGGTAGTCACGAGCAGCATCCACCTCTCGCCAGACCCTCGACACCCGGTAGGAGCAGAGCGAGCCGTTGTCCTGACGCACGTGGATGAGCTGTCCGAGCGCGATGCGCGACGCGAAGTCCTCCTTGAAGATCGCCGAGTTGTTGCGGTAGGTGTGGCCGTTCGTCAGGACCGTTCCTGAACCGCCTCCCGGACGGGGACCGCCGGCATACCACCCGGCTCTGGTCCGATCGATCGGGCTGCCGAGTGGTTGCTTGCCCTGGGCATCGGGTGGCGCGGTGCGGTCCAGTCCGATGCGCTCGAACGCCGCATCGACGCCGAGCGCGGGAATGATCAGCCGAGCTGGGACACCGGCCCGGCACCCGGACGACGCTGTCGAGGGCCGACTCCTCACCGGCGCCCGGGTCGTCGACGTACTCGGCACGTCCGTGCTGGACGGTCGAGGGTGCGTCTCCCCCGAACCCTTGTGGGCGTCGATGCTCGTCCCGGTGGCTGCGCCCGTCGTGCCAGCGGGCCCGACGAGGGCCCACGGCTGGGCGACGAGGAACCACAGACCGGTCGCGACGAGAAGGGCGACCAGCCCGTACCGCAACGCCTGCGAGCCGTGCACCGGTACCGTCAGGACCCACTCCGGTCGGCCGCCGTCCGAGACGACGACCGACCGGTTCGGTGGATCAGGCCTGTCCGGCCTGACGGCGCCGACTCCGGGCGTCGCCGGCCAGCAGGCCGGCTGCCGCGAGAAGCAGCCCAGAACCGACGAGCCCGTTCACCGGGCTGGTCCCCCCCGCCCCACCGGTGTCAGGAGCGCCGACCCCCGGGACGAGGCCGCCGCCGCCGCCGTTGCCGCCGCCGCCGTTGCCGCCGCCGCCGTTGCCGCCGCCGTTGCCGCCGCCCCCGCCGCCGTCACTGGGCGTGGTGGGTGGTGGTGTGGTGGGTGGCGTCGTGGGTGCTGTCGTGGGTGGAGTGGTGGGCGGTGTGGTGGGCGGTGGTGAGACGATGCACGCGCCGGTGCCGGGGCTCGACCCGCCGATCTGAACGACGACCGACTTGTCGTGCGCGTCCGAGAACGTGTCACCGACGTGAGGAGCGTCCTCCCGACCCGTCAGGGATGCCCAGTCGACGAAGATCGGGTTCTTGCCGGCCTTGAGCACCTCGTTCGTGTGCGGCGTCTGGACGTACTTGCACACCCAGACCTGGTGAGGATCTCCCGGAGTTGCCTCGGCAATCCATCCGGTCGCCAAGGTTGCAGTGCCGGCGAGTGCAAGCGTCGCGGAGCTGCACCACACGACGACACGCTTCGGTATGCGGAAGGTGCTCTCGGTCATGATCCATCCCTTGTTGTCAGGTGCGGCGCCGCGCCCGTACCCTCGGCGCCAGAGCCTCCGAGCAGTCACGTTAGGACCCTCCAAAATCGACCATAGGCCTCCCTGCGGGCAACTAGGGGTTTAAGGGATCTCCTTGTTGCGCAAGGCAATTCGCGAAGATTGTGGCGAAGGAGCAGTTTGTCCGCCGAGGCACGGAGGCGAGCGCCGTGCGTCGACGTCTGGGCTGGACGTAGGCTCGAACGGATCGTCCACCACCCCGGACGGTCGACGTCAACGACGACACGAAGTCAGGACACCATGGCGCTCAGCGTTTTCGACCTCTTCTCGGTCGGTATCGGGCCGTCGAGCTCGCACACCGTCGGACCGATGCGGGCAGCGGCGATGTTCGCCGACCGGTTGCGCGAGGACGGCCAGCTCGGCCAGGTCGCCCGGGTGCGCTCGCAGCTCTTCGGCTCGCTCGGCGCCACCGGCCACGGCCACGGCAGCGACAAGGCCGTCCTGCTCGGTCTCACCGGTGAGCGGCCCGAGCTCTGCGACCCCCGTGCGGTCGAGGGACGGCTCGCGCAGATCCGCTCGACGCGGCTCCTCGCCCTGCTCGGCGAGCACGAGATCGACTTCGTCGAGGACGAGGACCTCGTCCTGCACCGCCGCAAGACGCTGCCGGTCCACCCCAACGGCATGACCTTCACGGCCCTCGACGCATCCGGCGCGACGCTCGCCGAGCGCACGTACTACTCCGTCGGCGGTGGCTTCGTCGTCGGTGGCGACGCCGACGGCGAGACGAGGATCGTCGAGGACTCGACGCCGGTCGCGCACCCGTTCCGCACCGGCGACGAGCTGCTCGCGCACTGCAAGGAGACGGGCAAGTCGATCGCACGGATCATGCTCGAGAACGAGCTGTCGTGGCGCACCGAGCAGGAGGTCCGCGAGGGACTCCTCGACATCTGGCGCGTCATGAAGGAGTGCGTCCGCAACGGCATCGAGAACGAGGGCGTGCTGCCCGGCGGCCTGCGCGTGCGCCGTCGTGCCCCCGAGCTCGCCCGTCGCCTGCGCCTCGAGGGCAACAGCGACGACCCGCTGCGCGGCATGGACTGGATCACCCTCTACGCGCTCGCCGTCAACGAGGAGAACGCCTCGGGCGGACGCGTCGTCACCGCCCCCACCAACGGTGCGGCGGGCATCATCCCCGCCGTCCTGCACTACTACGCGAACTTCGTCAACGGTGCCGACCGCGACGGCATCGTCCGGTTCCTGCTCACGGCGGGCGCCATCGGCGTGATCTACAAGGAGACCGCCTCGATCTCGGGCGCCGAGGTCGGCTGCCAGGGCGAGGTCGGCTCGGCGTGCTCCATGGCCGCCGGCGCCATGGCTGCCGTCATGGGCGGCACACCCGAGCAGGTCGAGAACGCAGCCGAGATCGGCATGGAGCACAACCTCGGCTTGACGTGTGACCCCGTCGGCGGCCTCGTGCAGATCCCCTGCATCGAGCGCAACGCGATCGCCTCGGTCAAGGCCATCACTGCCGCCCGCACGGCCCTGCGAGGCGACGGCTCCCACGTCGTCTCCCTCGACAAGGTCGTCAAGACGATGCGCGAGACGGGCGCCGACATGAAGGTGAAGTACAAGGAGACGGCCCGCGGCGGGCTCGCCGTCAACGTCATCGAGTGCTGAGCTCCTCGTGCCGGGTCACCGGTGGTGTCCTTCGACGTCGCTGACCGGGTAGGCCTGTCCCGCAACGTAGGTCGCGTGCATTGCCGGGGTGCCGCCGCCCTCCCGGATCATCTCCGCGAACAGGCGCCCCGAGTCTCGGACCGTCCGCTCCTGGGTCTCGTAGTCGAGTGCGACGAGCCCGAACCGCGGGCCCTCGCCCTCGTTCCACTCCCAGTTGTCGACGAAGCACCAGTGGTAGTACCGGTCGACGGGGACCCCGTGCGCACGGACGCCGGCCAGCGCCTCGAGGTGCTCCCAGACGTAGCGGGACCGGAAGGCATCGGCAGCGTCGCACGTGCCGTTCTCGGTGACCCAGACCGGGAGGCCGTAGGTCTCCCACGCCCACCGGGCCGTCTCGGCCAGCCCGGCGGCATACACCTCCCAGCCGAGGTCGTTGACCGGTACACCGACGGGCGTGCCGTCGTCGAACCGCGTCACCGTCGTGCGTGAGTAGTAGTTGAGCCCGAAGAAGTCGGCGTACCTTCCCGAGCCGGAGCCGGGGCTCTGCGCCGGAATGCCGTCGGGTCGCCGCAGGGGACGGGTGAACTCCCCGGTCGTCATGGCCCGCACGATCGCGCCCTGGAACAGGTGGCGCATCGCCGGCGTCAGGGCCCGGTGCCACGGGTTGCGCGGGTTGCCCGGCCGGAACGGTCGCAGGTGGTGTGCGACGCCGACCATCGTGTCGCGGCTGGGCTGGAGGGCGTGGATGAGCCGGTAGGCGCGGATGTGGGCGGCGGCGAGCACCGAGTAGACCCGGAGGCCCTCACGGAGGGTGCGGTGACCGGGCGGGAAGTCGCCGAAGACGTGGGCGCCCGTGACGTAGACGTTCGGCTCGTTGACGGTGACCCACTCGGTCACGAGGTCGCCGAGCCGGGTCACGACCTCGCCGACGAATCGCTCCCAGGTCCACAGGGCACTCGGCGCGAGCCAGCCACCGTCGCGCTCGAACCACAGCGGGTGGCTGAAGTGGTGCAGCGTCACGAGTGGTCGGACTCCCTTGTCGCGCAGCAGTTCCAGCTCCTCGCGATAGCGGCCGAACGCGGCATCGTCCCACTGCCCCGGTCGTGGCTCGAGCCGGGCCCATTCGACGCTCATGCGGTAGACCTGCACGCCGAGCGAGGCCATCAGCTCGGTGTCCTCGCGCCAGCGGCGCCAGTGGTCGGTGGCGCGCGCCGGGGTGGACGCATCCTTGATCGTGCCCGGGCGGGCCGCCCAGTCGGTCCAGTTGCTCGCGACGTCGCCGCCCTCGATCTGCGTGGCGGCCGTCGCCACCCCCAGCAGCATCCCGTCGAGCCGGAAGCCGTCCACGGTCGCCATGGGCGACAACGTACCTCCGGACACGGACGGGTGAGTGGGACCGACGCCCCATGCGCCAGACTGGCGACCGTGGGTCACGTGTCCGTCGAGGAGCACCGAGCCGCCGTGGAGCGGCTGATCGGCGATGCCCCGGTCGAGCGCGTCGCGCTCGACCGCCGGGCCGTCGGGCGGCGTCTGGCGTCCGCCCTCGTCGCCGTCGACGACCTCCCGCGCTTCGACTCCTCTGCGATGGACGGGTATGCCGTGTGCCCGGGTTCGCCGGACCAGCGCGCATTCCCCGTGGTGGGCGACGTGCCCGCCGGGTCGGCGCCAGACTTCACCCTGGCCTCCGGTGACGCGGCGCGCGTCATGACCGGCGCGAGGGTGCCGGAGGGCACGGTCGCGGTCGTCCCGGTCGAGCGCACGGACGCGAGCCCGACGGGTCCGGCGCCGGACCGCGTGACCGTCGAGGGCGAGCCGGCACCGGGCCAGCACGTCCGGTTGCGCGGTGAGGACGTCACGACCGGGTCCATCCTCGCCACGGTCGGGTCCCCGATCACACCGGCCCTCGTCGCTCTCGGGCGGTCGGCCGGGTGCACGGCGGTCGAGGTCCACGCCAGCACCCGGGTTGCCGTCGTCGCGACGGGCGCCGAGCTCGTGCCGCCGGACGCCGACCCTGGGGCGGGCGGCATCCACGAGTCGAACTCCGACATGGTCGCGGCGCTCGCCGAGGCCGCCGGCTGCGTCGTGTCGCGGGTCGAGGTCTGCTCCGACGAGCCCGACGACCTGCGCGCCCTGCTCGAGGCGCTCGACGCCGACGTCGACGTCGATGTCGTCGTCACGACCGGTGGGGTGAGCGCGGGCGCCTACGAGGTCGTGCGGCAGGTGTGCTCCCCGCTGCCGACCTTCGACTTCGTGCACCTCGCGATGCAGCCGGGCGGCCCGCAGGGTCTCGGCTGCTACGGCTCCACGCCGGTGGTGTGCCTTCCGGGGACACCGGTCGGCGCGTTCGTCGCCTTCCACGTGCTGCTCCGCCCGGCGCTCGACCGGCGCCACGGGGTGCCGCCCTCGCGACCCGGCCAGGCGGCATACCGCGGCCGGACGCGACGCACCCGCACCGGTCGGGTCCAGTTCGTCACGAGCGTGCTCCACGACGACGGCACGGTGACCGCGCCCGACGCCCGGCACCTGAGCGCGCTCGCCGCGGCGAACTGCCTCATCGAGGTGCCTGAGGGCGTCGACCAGCTCATCGAGGGAGACCGCGTCGTCATCCACCCGGTGTGAACCTAGGCTGTCGACGTGAGCGCGACCCTCGTGGCCAAGGACCTCGCCGGGGGCCACGCCCACCGGACCCTCTTCGAGCACCTCGACCTGACCGTCGCGCCGGGTGATGTCGTCGGGGTCGTCGGCGCGAACGGCGCGGGCAAGTCGACGCTGCTGCGCCTGCTGGCCGGAATGGACACGCCGCTGCACGGGACGGTGACGACGGCCCCGTCGGACGCGTTCGTCGGGTGGCTGCCGCAGGAGCACGAGCGCGTGCCCGGTGAGACCGTCGCAGACCACATCGCCCGGCGCACCGGCGCCGCCGCTGCCACGGTCGCCATGGAGGCGGCCGCAGCAGCGCTCGGTGGCGACGACCCGCACGCCGACGAGGCGTATGCCGTCGCCCTCGACCACTGGCTCGCGAGCGGCGCGCCCGACCTCGAGGACCGCGTCCCGGTGATGCTGGCCGAGCTCGGGCTCGACGTGGCGCCGGACGCGCTCATGACCTCGCTCTCCGGCGGGCAGGCGGCCCGGGCGGCGCTCGCGGCGCTGCTGCTCAGCCGGTTCGACCTCGTGCTGCTCGACGAGCCGACGAACGACCTCGACCTGGCCGGCCTCGCGCGGCTGGAGGCCTTCGTCCACGGGCAACGGGGTGGGGTCGTGCTCGTGTCGCACGACCGCGAGTTCCTGGCCCGCTGCGTCACCCGGGTCGTCGAGCTCGACCTCGCGCAGAACGCGGTCTCGGTGCTCGACGGTGGCTACGAGTCGTACCTCGAGGAGCGGGAGGTGGCCCGCCGGCACGCGCGTGAGGCGTACGAGGCCTATGCCGGCACGAAGGCCGACCTCGAGGCGCGTGCGCGCACGCAGCGTGAGTGGAGCAGCAAGGGCGTGCGAAACGCGATGCGCAAGAGCCCGGACAACGACAAGATCCGCCGCGCGGCGAGCATCGACTCGTCGGAGAAGCAGGCGCGCAAGGTGCGCCAGATGGAGTCGCGCATCTCCCGGCTGGAGGAGGTCGCCGAGCCGCGCAAGGAGTGGGTGCTGCAGTTCAGCATCGGGGCGGCGCCGCGGTCGAGCTCGGTCGTGGCCACCCTGAACCAGGCCGTCGTCCGCCGCGGCGACTGGACCTTCGGGCCTGCCTCGCTGCACGTCGAGGCTCGGCGACGCATCGGCATCACCGGGCCCAACGGGGCCGGCAAGACGACGCTGCTCTCCCTGCTCCTCGGGCGTCTGGCGCCGGACGAGGGCGGGGCCTCGCTCGGGGCGAGCGTCGCGGTGGGCGAGATCGACCAGGCCCGCACGGGCCTGCGG
Organism: Terrabacter sp. GCM10028922; assembly: GCF_042666095.1. Classification (NCBI taxonomy): domain Bacteria; kingdom Bacillati; phylum Actinomycetota; class Actinomycetes; order Micrococcales; family Intrasporangiaceae; genus Terrabacter; species Terrabacter sp. GCM10028922. The sequence goes on from NZ_JBHTFG010000010.1 coordinate 561,697, forward strand.
GAGGACCTGCCCCTCGGCGACGCGTTCGGCGACGCCGTGCCCGACCTGACGCCGGCGGACCGCCGCACCCTGCTGGCCAAGTTCGGTCTGCGGGCAGACCAGGTGACGAGTGCCGTCAGCCGGCTCTCGCCCGGCGAGCGGACCCGTGCGGCGATGGCGCTGCTGCAGGCGCGCGGCGTCAACCTGCTCGTCCTCGACGAGCCGACCAACCATCTCGACCTGCCCGCCATCGAGCAGCTCGAGCAGGCGCTCGAGTCGTACGACGGGGCGCTCCTGCTCGTGTCGCACGACCGGCGCCTGCTCGAGAACGTCCGCCTCGACGAACGTTGGCACGTCGACGGCGGCCGGGTCACCGCGGTCTGACCAGCCGCTTGCGCCGGTCAGGCGGCCAGGGCGAGTGCGAGGGCGCGTTCGAGTGGGCTGTCCGTGCGCTCGAGGTCGGTGGTGGTGGTGGTGGTGCCGGGCGCGGCGGCGGGCACCAGTGCGGGGAGCAGGGGTGGCGCGGCGGAGGTGTACCGGTGCCCGGTCGGGGTGGTCGTCTCGACGGTGTGCCGGAGGCCCGGGTGTCGCGGGCCGGGGTCTCGGGCGCCGCCGGGTGGGTCGAGGGGTGCGGCGATGGGTGGGGTGATGGGTGCGGCGTTGGGTGGGGCGAGGGTGCGGGCGATCCAGCCGGGGAGCTGTTTGGTGTGGTTGCATCTCACGCACAGGCCCTGCCC
>NZ_JBHTFG010000011.1:0-39970 GCF_042666095.1 Terrabacter sp. GCM10028922
GCTGTCGCCGTCGACGGGCGAGGTCGTGCTCGTCATGGCCGACCGGCTCGGCGCCACTCGCGACGCCACCGCGCCCACCTCAAGCAGTGCCGACGTGAACGTGGACGCGGTCCGGGTGGGTCGTCGGCAGGACGGCACCCCGTGGCTGCTGCCGGTCACGGGGCGGCACACCCTCGTAGTGGGCTGTTCCGGCTCCGGTAAGGGCTCGGTCTTCTGGGGTGTCTGCGGCGGCCTGGCCCCTGCCGTCTCCGCCGGGCTGGTCCGGCTCTGGGGCGTCGACCTGAAACGCGGCGTCGAGGTCGGGATGGGCCGCGGCCTGTTCGCGGAGGTCGCCACCACCCCCGGGCAGGCGGTCGAGGTCCTGACCCGGCTGCTCGCGGTGGTCGACGAGCGCGGCCGCCGGATGGCCGGCACCTCCCGCCTGCACCAGCCCACACCCGCGGACCCGCTGCACGTGCTCGCCATCGACGAGCTCGCGGTCCTCACCGCCTACGCCGACCCGGAGACCCGGAAGGAGGCCGCGCGGCTGCTCGCCGAGGTCCTCACCCAGGGCCGGGCCCTCGGCGTCGTTGTCCTGGCGTGCGTGCAGGACCCCCGTAAGGAGGTCATCGGCCTGCGGGGCCTGTTCACCCAGACCATCGCGCTCCGTTTGCGCTCGGCGGACGAGACCCGGATGGTCCTCGGCGACGGCACCGCCGCCACCGCCCCGGCTCACCGCATCTCGCCGGCCGCCCCGGGCACGGCGTGGGTCATCGAGGAAGACGGCAGCGCTGACCGGGTCCGCGCCGACTTCTGGCCCGATACCCTCGTCCGCGACGTCGCCGCCCGGCACCGCGCCCCCCACCCGACCACCGCATCGACCGAGGAAGCCGCTCCCGTCGATCTCGGCCACGTCGACGCCATCGCGTACGTGCCCGGCGCACCCGAGGTCTCGGGCGACACAGTCGAACCCGCGCGGTCGGGTGGCGATCCTCGGGGCCATCGTCCGCGGTCACCGCGCAAGCCTCGGCAGCCGCGCACCAGAACGTCCGTGTCGTCGTCGGCATCGACTCCGCCGGCTGGTGGTTCGTCCGAGGTGGGCGGTGATGCGGCATGAGCAGCCAGGCTGCCCACCCAGGCGAGCCGTGGGGCCGGCCCCGCCCGTGGGTCGACCGCACCGGAGGACCCAGCCTGCCCGAGCTGGACATGGACCGCTGGCACGACGACGGGCTGTGCCGGACCGGGCCGGCGAACTGGTGGCTCTCCGACGAGCCCGCCGACACCGTCCCCGGGATCGAGGTCTGCCGGGACTGCCCGGTCCGGCGGCTCTGCCTGGCCTCCGCGCTCGTCTTCGGCGACCAGTGGACCATCTACGGCGGCACGACCCCGCCCCAGCGCCGTGCCCTGACCCGGCGGCTGCGCCGCGGCGAGACCCTCGGCGCCGTCCTCGCCGACACTCTCAACGACACCAACGCCGACACCCACGGCGCCACCCAGCGCAGCTCGCATGCGCGCACGGACGTCGGTGAGGTCGCATGACCGCCCTGTCCCGCTCCGCGCGGTGGGCCGCCCTGGAGGCCGTCTGGTGCGAGGCCGCCGCCGCGTCCGCTCGTCACCCGCTCGGGTCGGTGCCGTGGCAGTCCCTCGGCTCCTGCGGCTCCCGCACCGACCTGCCCTGGATCGGCGAACCCGACGAGATCGGGCCGTGGGATGCCGAGTCGATGCGCTCGGTCTGCCGGGCCTGCCCCGTCCTCGCCGACTGCGCCGCCTACGTCCAGGACGCGAACGTGAGCGCGGGCTGGTGGGCAGGCACCCACCGCGACCCGACGTACATCGAGCCCGCCCGACCAGGCTGGGTTCCCGTCCGCACCCGACGGTCTTGTGTGGATGCACAGCAGGGACTGCTGCCACTGCCCCTCGCGCCTGCCGGCGGTGACGCCGCGTGAGTCCGTTTACGTCGAGCGGGGCCAGCGGTGTGCCGTCTCTGGGCCCGGGCTCGTTCCCCGGATTCGGGGAGGACGCACCGCTGGACCTGCACGGCCTCACCGATGCGGGCGCTGCTGCTCTGGTGCGCCGGTTCCGCGACCGGAGCATGGGCGCGTTCACCGACGCGGCCGCCTCGGTGCACTACTGCACCCGCCCCATCCACCTGTCCGGGTCCAGCCAAACCGTCGACACCCGGACCGGCGAAGTCCTGTCCTCGTACTCCTCGACCGACGCCCCGCTCGGCGTGACCCTCGTGCCGTGCGGCAACCGGCGTGCCTCCGAGTGCCCGTCCTGCGCCCGCACCTACGCCCGGGACACATTCGAGCTGATCCGCGCCGGGGCCGTCGGCGGCAAGACCGTCCCGGAGACGGTGGCGGACAACCCGATGCTGTTCGTGACCATGACCGCGCCGTCGTTCGGGCACGTGCACCGCGCCCCCAAGCCCGGCCAGCCCTCGACCCGCTGCCGGCCACGGGACAAGGCCTCGCTGTGTCCGCATGGCCGGCCGGTCGGCTGCATGGAGACACACGGCGCCACGGACCCGCTGGTGGGGCAGCCGATCTGTGTCGACTGCTACGACTACGAGAGCCACATCATCTGGCAGTGGTGGGCCCCGGAACTGTGGCGCCGGTTCACCATCGCCCTGAACCGGCGCCTCGCCCGCGCGCTCGGAGTCACCGAGGCCAAGAGGCGACCGACCAAGCGCCGCCCGATCCCTCCGCCCGCGCTATGCGATGTGGCGTCCGTGCAGTACGCCAAGGTCGCCGAGCCCCAGGCGCGCGGGGCGATGCACTTCCACAGCCTCGTGCGCCTCGACGGTCCCCGAACGGGTGACGGGTTCGCCGCCGCCCCGGACGCGCTGCCGGTGCAGCTGCTCGCCGCGTTGATCGAGGAAGCCGTCACCTCCGTGGGGTTCACCGCGCCCTCGCCGAGGCCCGGCTCCCCGGACGGGCTGCTGCGGTTCGGCCAGCAGCTCGACGTGCGCGTGGTCCGCTCCGCGCACCGCCCCGACGACGACATCATGCCGCTGGCCTCAGAGCACGTCGAGCGGGTCGCCGGCTACCTCGCGAAGTACGCCACCAAGGCCGCCTCCGACCCCACGGGAGCAGGGCGGGAGAACGCCCACTACGCGCGCCTGCGGGCCGAGTGCCGCCGCCTCGCCCAACACGCCCACCGCCGCACCGTGGACGCCGCCGTGGCCGCACACGACGGGCCCGCCGACCCTTACGCCCTGCTGGGCAAGTGGGCGCACATGCTCGGCTTCCGCGGGCACTTCTCCACCAAGTCCCGCCGCTACTCGGTCACCCTCGGCAGGTTGCGCAGGGCCCGACGCCGCTGGCAGGCGATCGCGGCAGACGCCGCCCGCACCGGGCAACCCATCGACACCGCAGACCTCGAGCGCCGGCTCATGGCCGACGACGAGGAAGAGACGACCCTCGTCATCGGGGACTGGTCCTATCTGGGCACCGGCTGGCACAGCACCGGCGAAGCTGCTCTGGCTGACGCCGCTGCCGCCCGCGCCCGCGAGTACGCACAATGGCGAGCCGAGCGGAAGCATCACCGAAACCACTGAGAGACAGGGAGATTGACATGGCTGAGGTCCTGACTGACGCACTTCCGCGCATGCTGACCACGTCGGAGGTCGCGCGCGCACTGAACGTTTCGCCCTCGACTCTGTGCCGGTGGAGGGCACAGGGCGTCGGCCCTCGGGTGTTCTGGATCGCGCCCGCCTCTCCGCGCTACCGGCACGAGGACGTGCTCGCGTGGCTGGACAAGGTGGCAGCGTGACGGTCCGCAAGACCCCGAGTGGTCGATGGCGAGGTGTGGTCAAGAGCGGTCGCGAGCAGGTGTCCAGCCGAACCTTCAACACGCGTCGTGAGGCAACCGCGTGGGTGGCTCGTGAGCGAGCGGCCATTGCCGGTGGGATCGATCCGCGCGCTGGGCGCCGAACCGTGCGTGTCCTCCTGCCGGAGTGGTTGTCCGAACGCGAGCACTCGGTGTCGCGAAAGACGTACGTGTCGGATGCCGCTCTCGTGCGCCTCGTGCCCACGGCGCTCGGCGCCCTGCAGATCGGAGCCGTCACCGACCGTGAGGTGACTCGGTCACTCATCGCGCTGGTGAAGTCCGGGCTGAGCGAGTCCTCGGTGCGGCGGTTCCGAGCATCGTTGTCCTCGTTCTTCGCCTGGGCAGTGCGAGAGCGGATGATCGCCACCAACCCCGTGACCGTCACGCGCGTGCCCAAGGGTCGCGAGGTACCGACCGAAATGCGGCCCTTCGCTGAGACGGAGTTGGAAGCGTTCTACGAGCGGGCAGCAATCAGGGATGCCCGGCTGGCGGACCTGCTCCTTGTGGCCGGCTGGACCGGGCTGAGATGGTCCGAGCTGCGCGAGGTTCGGGTGCGTGACTTCGTGGAAGTGCCCCTGCCAGTCCTCCTTGTCAGCCGCGCCGCCCCCGAAGGCGTGGACATCAAGCGCACCAAGTCCGGAAGGGCTCGGCGCGTGCCAGTTGCGGATCGCGTCCTCCCGATCCTGCGGGCGCTCGCCGCCAATCGCGGTCCCGAGGATCTCCTCTTCGTGACCACGTCCGGTCATCGCCTCCACGCCTCGGCGGTCAAGCGCGCCGTGAAGTGGACCGACACGGCTGCCGGTCGTCGCATCCACGATTTGAGGCACACGGCCGCCTGCCTGTGGTTGGCCAAGGGCGTCGACCCGGTGACCGTTCAGGCCTGGCTGGGCCACGCGTCGATCGCCACGACGAACATCTACCTGCACCACCTGGGAACGTCGGCGGATCGTGCCGGATTGGCCCGTCTGAACGAGCCGGGGTGCGCCGGGGGTGCGCGAACGGAAGGTGCAGCCGAATGACAAAGAGAGAACCCCGCCCCTGGCGGTGTGTTTCCGCAGGTGGGACGGGGTTTCTTCTGGGTGGAGCTGAGGGGATTCGAACCCCTGACCTTCTCATTGCGAACGAGACGCGCTACCAACTGCGCCACAGCCCCTCGGTGCGGAAGGAACGATAACACCACGCCGACCGGCATACCCAATCGGCGCACCGCCGCTCGAGACGGTCGCGGATCGTCGGCGCCAGCTGGCGGAGAACCACCACGAGTGGCCTGTCGGCGACCGGACGGCACTGTCCCGGTCGCACAGATGCGACCGGGACAGGCGAGGGGGACGAGAACGGGATGACCGCGCGTCACGGGGGGCCGCGCTGACGGTTGCGGCGTCTCGAGACCCGAGCAGCGGGGCGAGGACGAACGTGTGACGGGGCGGGCGGGCGGACGCGCTGTGGACCGGAACCGCCACGTCGGGACGGCCTGCGCACCCGGTCGCCCGGCGGCGGCTCGGCGAGGACGGCGGCGACGAGCTCATCGAACTCTGCCCGCAACAGGTCGTCGTCCGCCAGCACCAGCTCGGCGAAGGCGACCTCCACCTCGAGCTCGACGTCAGACACGGGGCCCGGCATCGTCGTCACCTCCATCACGTCGGCCTGCCCGTCATGGATCCACAGTCGTGTCAGATCTGTGGTCTGCGTTGTAGATTTGTTGTAGCACCGGCGGCAGCCTGATGCAAGACCCACTTCTCCGAGACGAGGCATCGTGGCCCGGCCCGACACCCGCAGCACCACCGACGACCCGGACCGCGCGCTGTACGGCATCACGGTCGCGGCCGAGCTCGTGGGGATGCGAGTGCAGAACCTGCGCCTCTACGAGGCCCGCGGACTGCTCGAGCCGCACCGCACGGCGGGTGGCACACGGCGCTACAGCGGCAACGACCTCGAGAGGCTGCGGCGCATCGGCCAGCTGCTCGACGAAGGCCTCAACCTGGCCGGCATCGACAAGGTGCTGGGCCTCGAGAGCCGCGTCGAGCACCTGGAAACCCAGGCTGCGCGGCGCCGGGGCACCCGGTGAGTGGCCGCGCCCTCGTCGGTGTCTCCGGCTGGCGCTACCGGTCCTGGCGCGGCGACTTCTACCCGAAGGGCCTGCCGCAGCGGCTCGAGCTGACGTATGCCGCCGAACGGATGACGTCGGTCGAGGTGAACGGCTCCTTCTACTCCCTGCAGCGCCCGAGCTCGTATGCCGCATGGCGGGCTGCCGTCCCCGACGACGTCGTGCTGGCCGTCAAGGGCGGGCGCTTCATCACCCACATGAAGGCCCTGCGCGACGTCGAGACCCCCCTCGCCAACTTCTTCGCGAGCGGGGTGCTGGCGCTGGGGCCCCAGCTGGGACCGGTGCTCTGGCAGCTGCCCGAGCGGCTCGCCTACGACCCCGACCGCGTCTCCGCCTTCTTCGACCTGCTCCCCCGCACGACCGGTGAGGCGGCCCGCCTCGCGGAGAAGCACGACGACAAGCTGGCCGACGACCGGGTGCTGACGACGTGCGAGGTCGACGTCCCCCTGCGCCACGCTCTCGAGCCGAGGCACCCGAGCTTCGACTCGGCGGAGGCCAGGGCACTGTGCTCCGAGCACGGCGTCGCCGTCGTCGTCGCCGACAGCGCGGGCCGTTGGCCGGTCATGCACGACGCGACGAGCGACTTCCGCTACGTGCGGCTGCACGGTGAGACCGAGCTGTACGCGAGCGGATACGCCGACGGTTCGCTCGACCGTTGGGCCGAGACCTGCCGTGGCTGGCTCGACGAGGGGCACGACGTGCACGTGTACTTCGACAACGACGCGAAGGGCCACGCACCGCACGACGCCGTGCGGCTCATCCGGCGGCTCGGCCTGGCCACGGCAGCCTGAGCCGCCGCCTCCACGGACAGGCCCCAGAGAGGGCGCGCGGTCGACAGGGGATCCGCAGGGCCGCGGCATACGGTTGGCTCGCAGACCGTCCTCGCGCCCTGGAGGCACCATGACCGAGCACGTCCACAAACAGCTTCCCCGCACGAGCGCGCGGGTCGTCCGGCCGACGAACTGGCACCAGAGCCGCAAGGAGTCGCTGTCGTCCGGTGAGCGCGCGGCCGACCTGCTGCGCAACGGCATGGGGAGCTGGCCGTTCGTCTTCGCGTTCCTCGCGTTCATGGCGGTGTGGGCGCTCGTCAACACGGTGGTGAGGGCCTGGGACCCCTATCCGTTCATCCTGCTCAACCTCTTCCTGTCGATGCTCGCGGGTCTGCAGGGCGCGATCCTGCTCATCGCGGCCAAACGGCAGGACGCCGTCGCCGCGGCCCTGGCCGAGCACGACTACGAGACCAACCTGGCTGCCAAGAAGGACGTCGAGACGCTGCTCGACCTCACGGGACGCCAGCTCGTCATGCTGCACGAGCTACGCGACCGCATCGACACGCTCGAGCGTGGCGGTGGGCCGAACCCACCCGGACCGCTAGGTTCGTGACCGTGAGCCGAAGCGTCTACGTCGCCTCCCCGGAGGGCCTGACGGGCAAGTCCGCGGTCGCCCTCGGCCTGCTCGACGCACTCATCCGCGAGGTCGGCTCGGTCGGCGTGTTCCGGCCCCTGACGACGCTGGGCACCGGCCCGGACGAGGTCGACCACATCGTCGACATGCTCGTCAGCCAGCCCGGCATGGACCAGAGCTACGACGAGGCCATCGGCGTGACGTACGCGCAGGCCCACGACGACCCCGACGAGGCCCTGCACGTCATCGTCGAGCGGTTCGGCGCCCTGAGCACCCGGTTCGAGGTCGTCGTCGTGCTCGGCTCGGACTACACCGACGTCTCGACCGGCACCGAGCTGTCGTTCAACGCGCGCGTCGCCGCCAACCTCGGCTCGGCCGTCGTGCTCGTCGTGCACGGCCGGGACCGCACTCCCGACCAGATCAGGGTCGCAGCCGACGGCGCCCTCGCCGAGCTGCGCGCCAACCACGCCCAGACGGTGGCCGTCGTCGCCAACCGCGTCGACCCGGACGACGTCGAGGCCGTCGGTGAGGTCCTCGCCGCCCTGCCCTTCCCGGTGACCGCGGCCATCCCCGAGAACGCCCTGCTGTCGGCGCCGAGCTTCCGCGCGCTCGCCGAGGCCGTCGGCGCGCGGCTCGTCCTCGGGAGCGAGTCGTGGATGGACCGCGACAGCCTCGGGCTGGTCGTCGCCGCCATGAGCCTGCCCAACGTCCTGGCCCGTCTCGGCACCGACCTCACGGTCATCGCGCCGAGCGACCGCACCGACCTCATCCCGGGGCTCATGCTGGCCCACCAGTCGGGCACCTTCCCGACGCTCGCCGGCATCATCCTGACCGGTGGCTACCCGATCCCCGAGACGATCGCGCGTCTGTCGGCAGGTGTGCAGCAGGACCTGCCGATCGCGCTGACCGATGACGGCACGTTCCGCACGGCCGAGCGCCTGATGCAGGTGCGCGGCCCGATGACGAAGGGCTCGCGCAACAAGATCGAGACGGCTCGCCGGCTCTTCTCCGAGAGCGTCGACCAGGCCGCGCTGCTCACGGCGATCGACGTGTCGGCGTCGGAAGTCCGCACGCCGCTGATGTTCGAGTTCCAGCTCATGGAGCGGGCGCGATCCGACCGCAGGCACATCGTGCTCCCCGAGAGCCAGGACGACCGCATCCTCGAGGCGGCCGACGTGCTGCTGCGCCGCGGTGTCGCGGACCTGACGCTGCTGGGCGACGAGACGAAGGTGCGGGCTCGTGGGTCGGCGCTCGGGCTCGACCTCGACGCCGCGACCGTCGTCTCCCCCACCGACCCCGAGCTCGTCGAGGGCTTCGCGCAGACGTATGCCGAGGCGCGGGCGCACAAGGGCATGACCGTCGACCGCGCGCGTGAGGTCGTCACCGACATCTCGTACTTCGGCACGATGATGGTCCACCTCGGACTCGCCGACGGCATGGTGTCCGGGGCGGTCAACACGACGGCACACACCATCCGCCCGGCTCTCGAGTTCGTCAAGACCGCCGACGGCGTCAAGACCGTGTCGAGCGTCTTCCTCATGTGCCTCGCCGACCGCGTCCTCGTCTACGGCGACTGCGCGGTCATCCCCGACCCGACCGCGGAGCAGCTTGCCGACATCGCGATCTCGTCGGCGCAGACGGCGCAGCAGTTCGGCATCGACCCACGCGTCGCGATGCTGTCCTACTCGACGGGGTCGAGCGGCTCCGGCGCCGACGTCGAGAAGGTCCGCACCGCAACGCAGCTCGTGTCCCAACGTGCGCCCGAGCTCGCCCTCGCGGGACCGATCCAGTACGACGCCGCCATCGACCCCGTCGTCGGACGCGCCAAGATGCCCGACTCGGAGGTATCCGGTCGCGCGACCGTCTTCATCTTCCCCGACCTCAACACCGGAAACAACACGTACAAGGCCGTGCAGCGCAGTGCGCACGCCGTCGCGGTCGGTCCGGTGCTCCAGGGTCTGCGCAGGCCGGTCAACGACCTCTCGCGCGGCGCACTCGTCGACGACATCGTCAACACCGTCGCCATCACCGCCGTGCAGGCGCAGGGCACGACACAGCAGGGAGCCGCATCGTGACCGAGCACCCCGTCCTGGTCCTCAACGCCGGCTCGTCGTCGCTCAAGTACCAGCTGCTCGTCCCCGAGTCGGGTGACGTGCGCGCGGGCGGGGTCATCGAGCGCATCGGCGAGTCGGGCAGCGACGTCGCCGACCACGCGGCGGCGCTGGAGGCCATGACCGAACGACTGCGCAGTGACGACGTCGACCTCGATGAGCTGCAGCTGCGGGCGGTCGGCCACCGCGTCGTCCACGGCGGGCCCGACTTCTCCGAGCCCGTCCTCATCGACGACGCCGTGCTCGACCGCGTACGCGACCTGAGCTCGCTTGCGCCACTGCACAACCCGGCCGCCATCACCGGCATCGAAGCCGCACGCGACCGCTTCGACGTGCCGCACGTCGCCGTCTTCGACACCGCCTTCTTCTCCGCCCTGCCGCCCCAGGCGTCGACGTATGCCGTGCCCCGCGACCTCGCCGAGAAGCACGCGATCCGCCGGTACGGCTTCCACGGCACCTCGCACGAGTACGTCTCACAGGCCGCGGCCGACCTCCTCGGCCGACCGACGAGCGACCTGCGGCAGGTCATCCTCCACCTCGGCAACGGCTGCTCGGCGTCGGCGGTGCGCGGTGGCCGCCCGGTGGACACGTCGATGGGGCTGACCCCGCTGCAGGGACTCGTCATGGGCACCCGCTCCGGCGACGTCGACCCGGGACTCCACGCGTACCTCGCCCGTGAGGTGGGGCTCTCGCTCGACGAGATCGACACGCTGCTCAACAAGAAGTCCGGCGTCCTCGGGCTGAGCGGCGTCAACGACTTCCGCGAGCTCGAGGACCGGCTCGAGGCCGGCGACGCGGCGGCGCGGCTCGCCTTCGACGTCGTGGTCCACCGGCTCAAGCACTACGTCGGCGCCTACCTCGCGATCCTCGGCGGCCTCGACGTCCTCGTCTTCACCGCCGGCATCGGCGAGAACAGCACGACCGTCCGGGCCGCCGTGACCGAGGGTCTGGGCGAGCTCGGCATCACGGTCGACCCGGCGCGCAACGCCGCCCGGTCGAAGCAGGCACGCGTCATATCTCCGGACGGGTCACGCGTCGTCGTCGCGGTGGTGCCGACCAACGAGGAGCTGGCGATCGCCCGGCAGACAGCGGATCTCGTCGGCTAGGTCTGGTCGCGCGCGCGCCGGGCCTCGAGGTACTCGCGCAGCGACATCGGACGCCGCCCAGTCAGCCGCTCGACGTCGTCGGTGACGCCGTCGAGCTCCCCGGCGGCGACCGCGGTGTACGTCGAGACCCAGGCGTCCACCTGCCAGTCCGGTGCCCCGTAGACGGCGCGCGACGCGTACGCCTCCTCGACCGTCTCGTCGTGGAAGCTCACCTCGCGGCCGGTCACGTCACTGACGACCTCGGCCATCTGCGCGAACGTCAGGGCCTCCGGCCCGGTCAGGCTGTAGGTGGCTCCGGTGTGCGCTGCCGGGTCGAGCAGCACCGTCGTCGCGACACGAGCGATGTCGGCGTGCGACACGACCGCGGCGCGTCCCTCGCCCGCGGGTCCCCGGATGACCCCGTCGTCGCCGACCATGTGGTCCATGAACTCGAGGTAGAGGTTGTCCCGCAGGAACGTCCACTCCATCCCGGACTCGCCGAGGTGCTGCTCGGTGGCCGCGTGGTCGCGCGCGAGCGTGAACGTCGCATCGGGTGAGGCGCCGAAGAACGACACGTAGACGACGTGGCGCACACCGGCCGCGGCCGCGGCGTCGACGAAGGTGCGGTGCTCGCGCAGCCGGTCCTCGTTCTCCGAGGCCGACACCATGAAGAGCGTCTCCACGCCGGAAAGCGCCGCCTCCGCTGCCGAGCCGTCGCCGTAGGCGGCCTGCACCGGATCCGCGCCGGGAAGATCGGGCGCGCGTCGGAGGTCGCGCACGACAAGGCGCTGCCCGACGCCGCGCGCCGCGAGGTCGCGGGCGACGAGTCCACCGAGCCAGCCGGTCGATCCCGTGACGGCGAGAGTCGGACGGTCAGGGTCCGTGGGTGCGCTCATGCCCCGAGCGTACGCAGGATGACCGGGTCAGGACGGTCGCCCGGCGGCGGCGGTCGACGCCGGCACCACCGCAGCGGGGTGATCCCCCGGAAGCGCGGCGCGGCGGCATACGGTGTGGTCGTGACCGACAACCCGGCTGCCGCCCCTCCCGTCCACACGCCCGAACCGGCGACCCCGGACCGTGTCGACCCGAAGCCGTCCGAGCCGGACCGGCTCCCGGGCATCGAGGCGGCCGCGGTGCCCCCGGGCGTCCGCGTCGCGAGCGAGTGGTCGTGGCGGCTGCTCCTCATCGCCGCGGCCCTGTTCGTGCTCTCCATCGCCGTGCGCGCCGTTTCCGAGATCGTCGTGCCCGTCGCCATCGCGGTGCTGCTGACGGCCCTGCTGCGGCCCGTCGCGACGTGGCTCCAGCGACGGATGAAGCCCGGCGCAGCCGCCGGCCTCACGCTGCTCGGCACGATCGTGCTCGTCAGCGCCCTCTTCACGCTCGTCGGCTCGCAGTTCAGCAGCGGCTTCTCCGACCTGACGGCGCAGGTCGCGACCGGCCTCGAGCGCATCCGTGACTGGGTGCGCACGACCTTCAACATCACCGACGCGCAGTTCGACGAGTACTTCAACACGATCCGCGACAGGGTCAGCGAGTCGGGCAATCTCGGTGCCACGGCGACATCCGTGGGCCTGACGGCGACGCATTTCCTCGCCGGCCTGTTCATCGCCCTGTTCTCGCTCTTCTTCTTCCTCTACGAGGGGCCGCGCATCTGGAGCTGGATCGTGCGGCTCTTCCCGAGCGCGACCCGCCCGCGCGTCAACTCCTCGGGCTTCATCGCCTGGCACCAGCTGTCGGCGTTCGTCCGGGCGACGATGATCGTCGCCTTCGTCGACGCGGTCGGCATCTCCGTGGGCGCCGCGATCCTCAAGGTGCCGTTCGCCTTCGCGATCGGCATCCTCGTCTTCCTGCTGGCGTTCATCCCGATCCTCGGTGCACTCCTGTCCGGCGCCGTCGCGGTCCTGCTCGCCCTCGTGGCCCACGGCCCGGGAGTCGCGCTCATCATGCTCGCCGTCGTCATCGGCGTGCAGCAGCTCGAGTCGCACGTGCTCCAGCCGTTCCTGCTCGGCAAGGCCGTCAGCGTCCACCCGCTCGCCGTCATCCTCGCGATCGCGACCGGCTCGATCATCGCCGGCATCGTCGGCGCCCTCGTCGCCGTCCCCTTCGCCGCGGTGCTCAACGCCGTCGGCAAGCACATCTTCAGCGACGAGACGCCGGCCGAGCTCGACCGGGAGATGGCGGAGCACGCCGACGAGGGCGGCGCACCCGCCAACGCCTGAACGGTCCGTATGCCGTCCGCCCGGCCGTCCGCCCGGCCGTCCGCCCGGCCGCGCGTCCCGGCCGCGCCAGGGTCCGCGCCTCGAGGTCGGCCCGTGGGCCGCTCGGGCTACTGGGAGACGGCGCGACGGGCGAAGAGGGCCCGGTCGTCGAGCTCGTCGGCCTCGTCGGCGAACTCGGGCGTGTCGAACACGTCGGCCGGGATGCCGCTGTCGGTGTAGCGCGGCTCGGCCTTGGCCTTGAGCGTGTAGGTCGGGAGCGGCACGGGAACGGGGCTCCAGCTGCCCTCGGGCACCTCCTGCACCTCGGCGGCGGCCACCGGGACCTCGCCCGTGACCGGCGCCTGGACGTCGAAGACGCCCGGCTCCGCCGGCTGCCTAGGCGCGCTCGCGGCGGGGGCGACGACCTCGGCCTCGGCGGCGACCGTGCTGCGGATGACCTGGGTGTCCTCGGTGGACAGGACCGGCGGGTGGGCCGCCTCGTAGTCGTGGCGACGCCGGCGCCGGCGACCCGTGCCCTCGTCGCGGTGACCCTCCGAGTCGGACGCCGGTGCGGCGCGCAGCCGGTCGGCCCGGGCCTCGGCCCGCAGCCACACCAGGACGGCGACGACGGTGAGGACCGCGAACGGCACCGAGACCCACATGAGCACCCCGGTCACCGACAACGCGACGGACGTGGGCAGCCAGGCGACTGCCGCGAGGAGCAGCACAGCGCGGAGGCGGCGCTGCGCGAGCGGCACGCGGGCCGGCGCCGCGGCGGTGCCGTGACGGCGGGGTGCGTGGGGGCTCGACGGGCGCGCTGACTCGGGCATGCGGTCCACCTCGGCGGCGTAGGGGGCGATGTCGTGGTCGGTGTGGCTCGGGTCGGTGTGGCTCGGGTCGGTGTGGCTCGGGTCGGTGTGGCTCGGGTCGATCCGGCCGCGATCGGTGTCGCCGAGGTCGACGCGGCGCGCGACGAGCGGCGAGTGCCGGCGCGACGTGCCGGCGGGCACCGCCCGCTTCACGTCGACGGTCGGGCGGGCCACACTCGCGGGCTTGACGGCATACGAGTGGGGTCGCGGGGTGCCCAGCTCGGTCGCGGGCAGGGCCGGTCGCTTCTCGAGGACACGCATCGCCTCGGAGAAACCCTCGACCGAGCGGGACGCGGCGGCGTCCTCGCGGCGACGGGCCCAGTGCTGCACGAGGTAGGCAGCCCAGATCGCCACGATGACGACGAAGATGAGGCTGCTGACAGGCACGTGACCCACGGTAGGACGCCGCCGCATGAGGTCCCCGCACATTCGAGGCGTGTCGCGCAAGAGGCTGGTGTTACACCTGTGACAGGCGTTCCATGAGAGTCGAGCGCCCGAGATCCTCCGTCGTCACGGCGAAGGAGCGGTGGTCGCGCCAGGCGCCGTCGATGTGCAGGTAGCGCTCGCGCACACCTTCGTCGCGAAGCCCGAGCCGCTCCACCACGCGCAACGACGGCACGTTGTCGAGCCGGATGTTGATCTCGACCCGGTGCAGCCCGCCCTCACCCAACGCATGGTCGATGGCCATCGCCAACGCCCGCGTGGCGATGCCGCGCCCGGTCGCGGACTCGGCGAGCCAGTAGCCCGCCGCGCCCGACTGCTGGGCCGCCCGGACGATGCCGAAGAGATGGACCTGGCCGACGATGCGGCCACCGACCTCGATGCACCACGGCAGGGCGCGGTCGGCACGGGCCTCGGCGTCCAGGTCACGCACGAACTGGCGGAACGAGACGGGAGAACGCGTCGGGGAACCCGGGGGCAGCGTGGGCTCCCAGGGCTGGACGTAGGCGGCGTTGTCCCGTCGCACGCGCTGCCAGTCACGCTCGTCGGCGGCGCGCAGGGGCCGCAGCACGATGGCCGGCTCGGTCGACGCGTCGCGCAGCACCACGGGCCAGCGTGCCTGCCCGTCGCGGTGGGGACGCCATGGCATCCTCACGGTCGCGCGCCCGTCGGGGGGTCGTGACGGATCATCCGGTGCCGCAGCGAGATCGGGACGGTCACCTCAGTGGTCGCTCCCCGGGACCTGGTCGAGCGCGTGGCCCAGGACCGGCTCGAGGACATCGAGCGCATCGGCCACGCCACCACGCGAGCCCGGGAGGTTGGCCACGAACGTGCGTCCGGCGACACCGACCAGGCCCCGCGACAGCATCGCCGTCGGCACGCCGCCCGCCACGCCTGCGGCGCGGATCGCCTCGGCCACACCGGGTACGAGCCGATCGAGCAGCGGCGCGGTCTGCTCGGGGGTCACATCGGTCGGAGTGAGGCCGGTGCCGCCCGTGGTCAGGACGAGCTCCGGTTCGCCGGCGAGCGCCACGCGCAGCGCCCGGCCGAACTCGTCGCCGTCGGGCACGACCACCGGGTCGCTCACGTCGAATCCCCACGACCGCAGACGGTCGACGATGACCGGGCCGGACCGGTCCTCGTAGACACCGGAGGCCGCGCGGGTCGACGCCGTGACGACGACCGCGCGCCGGCCGGCGCCGATGCCCTCACTCATGCCAGTCCCCCGAGCGTCCGCCAGACTTCGCGGTCACGCGCACGTCGGTGATGCGGCCGTGCTTGTCGACGGCCTTGACCATGTCGATGAGGGCGAGCGCCGCGACGGTGACTGCAGTGAGGGCCTCCATCTCGATGCCGGTGCGGTCGGCCGTGCGAACCGTCGCGGTGATGTCGGCTCCGTCGTCGGCGACCGTGACGTCGACCTCGACGCCGTGCACGGCGATCGGGTGGGCCAGCGGGATGAGCTCGGGGGTGCGCTTGACCGCCTGGATGCCGGCGATCCGCGCGACCGCGAGGGCGTCGCCCTTCGGCACCGTGCCCGTGCGCAGGGCGGCGACGGCGTCGGCGCTGAGCAGCACCCGCCCCGCGGCACTGGCCTCGCGGGCCGTCACCGCCTTGGCCGACACGTCGACCATGTGGGCGCTGCCGTCCGGGCGGACGTGCGTCAGCGACGGCGCCTCGGTGCCGGCGGGCGGCTGCTCGCTCATCACGCCTCCTTGTCGAGCACGAGGACGTCGACGACCTCACCGGCGACGAGCTCGGTGACCTCCTCGGGGACGACGAAGAGCGCGTTGGCGCGGGCGAGATCAGCGACGAAGTGCGAGCCCTGCCCGGCCACGGGCACCGCTACGAGGGTGCCCTCCGCCGAGCGCGAGACGACCGCGCGCCCGAACTGGCGCCGACCGGCGAACGACTCGACGCCGGAGATGAGGGTGGCGGGCAGGAGGCGGCGCTTCTCGGGCGTGAGCCGCATCAGGCGGCGCAGCGCCGGGCGTACGAACACCTCGAACGACACGAACGACGACACCGGGTTGCCCGGCAGCGCGAAGATCGGCACCCGGCGCCCGCCGGGCCCCGTGAGCAGCCCGAAGCCCTGGGGCTTGCCCGGTTGCATGGCGACCCTGACGAAGTCGATGCCCTCGCCGCGGAGGGCGCTCTTGACGACGTCGTAGGCACCCATCGACACGCCGCCACTGGTGATGACGACGTCGGCGCGGGCGACGACGTCATCGAGCACCTCGAGCAGCTCGTCGTCCGAGTCACCGACCGACGAGCGGATCTCGGCCGAGGCTCCGGCGCCGACCGCCGCCGCCCACAGCATCGAGGAGTTGGAGTCGTGGATCTGCCCGGGCCGCAAGGGCTTTCCCGGCTCGACGAGCTCTGCCCCGGTCGAGAGGACGACGACGTGCGGACGACGGTGCACCTCGACCTCGGCGTGCCCGCAGGCCGCGAGCAGGGCGATGGTGCGCGGACCCACGACCTCACCGGCCGAGACGACGACGGAGCCCGAGGCGACGTCCTCGCCGAGCGGGCGGATGTAGCGCCCGGGGCTCACGGAGGAGCGACACTCGACCTCTCCGGTCGCGGAGCCGTCGGTGTCCTCGACGGCGATCACCGCGTCAGCGCCCTCGGGGATGCGCGCGCCCGTCATGATGCGCGCCGCCTCCCCCGGGCCCACCGAGAACGACGGGTCGTCGCCGGCCGCCACCTCGCCGACGACCCGCAGACGCACCGGCGAGTCATCCGCGCCGTCGAGTGACGCGGCCTGCACGGCATACCCGTCCATGGAGGAGTTGTCGAAGTGCGGGAGGTTGACCTTCGCGCGCACGTCGCGGGCCACGACGAGGCCGAGCGCCTCGGTGAGTGGCGTCGACTCGGTCGGGGCCGGGTCGAGCGTCGAGAGGATCACCTTGAGGTGCTCGTCCACGGTGCGGAGGTCGCGGCGCGGCGTCGTGACGGGCTCCGCCGTGGGAGCAGGCAGCTCGCCCAGGACCGCGTCGTCGAGGACGCGGCGGTAGCCGTCGATGAGGACGTCGCCGACGCAGCGCACGTTGCGGCCGAAGACGGGGTCGCCGATGACCCGCAGGCTCGTGCAGTCGCGCATCGAGGGCACGCCCTTGGGAAAGCGCTTCTCGAAGCCCGGCACGAAGCGGTACGCGGAGTCGAGGTCGACGAAGGGCTCGGGTCCGTCGACGGCCGCGACGACGTGGTAGCTCTCGTCGAGCGAGAAGAAGTCGGAGCGGATGACGAGCAGGTCGTTCGTCGTCTTCACCGGGCGGAACCGCGTGCGCGGCACGAGGATCGCCTCGGAACCCTCGAAGACCTCGATCGCCGTGCCCATCGCCGACTCCATCTGGATGACCTCGGGCGAGGTCGGGTCGGCCGGGTCGACGTTCTTGCGGTTGACGATGATCGGCAGGCCGAGGACGCCCTCCTTCGCGGTCATCCGCTCGCGCAGCACCTCGAGGTCGATCCACACGTTGTTGGCGTTGAAGGTGTTGTGCCGCTTGACGTCACGGAAGTGCCGCTCGTCCCCCTCGGCAACCTGGGCCGTGTCGCGCAGCACGATGCGGCCGTCGCACCTGCGCACCGCGAGGTGGCCGCCCTTGCGGTCGCTCTTCGTGCGCTTGCAGACCTCCGCCACGTAAGGCAGCCCCCGCTCGACCATCCAGGCCGCGACGTCGGGGTCGCACGTGGCTCCGAGGTTGTCGGAGTTGGACAGGAACGCGTAGCGGATCCCCTTCTCGAGCAGCGCATCGAGCACACCGGACGTCACCAGCGACACGTAGATGTCGCCGTGGCCGGGTGGGCACCACTCGAGCTCGGGGTCGTCGGGCCACTTCACGGGCATGAGGTCGTCGGGCCGCAGCTTGGGCTCGGCGTTCTGGATGAAGTCGAGCGGAAGGCCCTCGACCGGCAGGTCGGAGTACTTCGAGAGGATCTTGAGCGACTCGTCAGACGTGCGGAAGGAGTTCATCAGCACGAGCGGGAGCTCCACGCCCCACTGCTCGCGCAGCGCGAGGACCTGCAGGGCGATGATGTCGAGGAAGGTGAGGCCGTCCTTGACCTCGAGGGCCGACTTGGCCCCGGTCATGCCCATGCCGGTGCCGAGGCCACCGTTGAGCTTGATGACCGCCGTCTTCGAGAGCGCCGCTCGGGCCTCCTCGTCGGAGACCCTGACCTCACGGAGGGTCTGCACCTCACGGAGGGGCTCGATGGACTCCTCCGGGATGGTGCCCTGCGCGCCGGCCTGCAGCTGCTCGTAGTAGTGCTCGAAGACCCTGATCGCCTCGGGACCGAGGCCCCGTTCGCGCATCAGTGCCACGGACGCGTGCAGCCCCTGGTCACTCATGGGCATCACCTTACGATGGGCCGCATGCGCGACACCCGAGTGAGCGGAATGTGCCGGTTGTGAGCCCGCAGGGCAAGCGTGACCTCCGTCACGCGGCACGGGCGCGCCGGCGCGAGCTCGCGGAGGCCATGGATGGCGACGCGGCGGCGGCGGCGATCGCCGAGGCCGTGCTGCGTTTCGTCCCGGACCCTTCGAGGGTGGCCGTCTACGAGTCGCTGCCCGACGAGCCCCCGACGGGGCGCCTCGTCGAGGCGCTCATCGCGGCGGGTCACGAGGTCATCGTGCCGGTCCTGCTCGCCGACTGGTCGCTCGAGTGGAGGTATGCCGTCCCGGGCGCCTCGGGTGACCGCGGCACGGTGACGCGGCCGACGGGCTCGCCGGACACCGACGCAGGCGCAGACTGGCTGGGCACCGACGCCCTCGCCACGTGCGACCTCGTCGTCACGCCCGGGCTGTCCGTCGACCCGCACGGCACCCGTCTCGGGCAGGGTGGTGGCTGCTACGACCGAGCGCTCGTCCACCGGGACCCGGCGGCCCCGGTCGTGACGCTGCTCCACGAGGGCGAGCAGAGCGAGTCGGACCTGCCGGTCGACGAGCACGACCTGCCCGTCGACGGCTACGTCACGACGAGCGGACGCGTCGTCCGGCTGCGCTGACCCGACCATCCGCGCACGCCCCGCGGCGCGCGCCACACGGCATACGGCACCCGCGCCGACTGGGCCTCAGGGCGCCGGCGCCGGGCCGGGCGGGACGAGCGTCAGCTCGTCGTCGGCAGCTTCGCCCACCGCGGTCGCGCTGAACGGCCACGGGAACGTCTCGTTGTCGGCCCACGCGTCGATCTGGTCGGAGTAGTGGTCGTCGTACGTGTGCCCCGACTGGCCGGTCGAGTTGACCCAGCGTGACGCGTCGAAGTTCGAGAGGTCGACGACCAGGCGCATCGAGGGGCCGCTCGTCACGTCGTAGCCGGGTCTCGAGGGGTTCCACGAGTTGGCGTTGACGATGGAGTTGCCGCCGCCGAGCTCGATGTCCTCGCGGTTGAAGAGGTCCTGGATGACGTCGGGCACGCCGTCGGCGCCCATGACGGAGTGCTTGAGGTCGAGCTGGTGGAGGCGGCCCCAGCGCCACGCCGCCGGCACCTTGCCGAGCTCGCGCGCGAGGTCGAGCCTGGCCTCGACGAGGGCGCGCTTGAGGATCTCGCCGGAGCCCTCGGTAACGCCGGGTGTCGTCTTGTCGTCCCACCAGTCGTTCTTCGGGTCCTTGAGCAGCTGCTCCATGACAACCATCCACCGGCTGCCGCCGTCGGGTGCGATGTCGGGCGGGAGCTCGTCGAAGGTGAACTCGAGCAGGTGCTTCCACACGGCGTTGTAGTACGCCGCCGAGGCCGAGTCTCGGGACTTGTCGTTGGGCTGGCTGCCGTCCCAGTCGCGCAGCAGGCGCTGGGCCTGCGCCGTGAAGTCGTCGACCTGGACGGCGAGGAGCCGCTCGACGAGACCGGGCGCGTACGTGTTGCGGCTGTCGCCCTGGATCTGCGACATCGTCCCGGGCGAGACCTTCGGGGTCGCGGCGAGGAGGGTTCGGATGCGCTGCGCGCGGAAGCCGTAGTCCCACTCGGACGTCAGGAACGGGGACGGGCTCGCCGTGACCGCCTGGTTCGCGGTGACGATGAACCCCTCCTCCGGGTCGAAGGAGTACGGCAGCTGGTCGAAGGGGACGTAGCCCTTCCAGTCCCACTGCGAGTCCCAGCCCGGCGCGGGCCAGAAGCCGGGTGACGCCCCGGGCGTCGCCGACCGGCGGATCGGGATCTGGCCGGGCGCCTGGTAGCCGATGTGGCCGTCGGTGTCGGCGTAGACGAGGTTCTGCGAGGGCACGGAGAAGAGCGCCGCCGCCTTGCGGAAGTCGGTCCAGCTGCGCGCCTTGTTGAGTGCGAAGATCGCGTCGGCGGCCGTGCCGGGGGTCAGGGCCGTCCACGCCATCGACACGGCATACCGGTTGGACTGGGGCGCCCCGCGCACGACGCTGCGGTCACCCGCGGCGTCGATGGCCGGGACGATGTCGGACAGGATCGGGCCGTGCACGGTCGAGCGCACCTTGAGCGGGACGTCGGCGCCGCCCGCGACCTTGATGACCTCGTCGCGCGTCTTCATGCGCGCGTTGAGCCCGTCGCGCAGGTACGTGTCACCCGTGACCTGCTCGAGGTAGAAGTCGGTGACGTCGGGGCCGAGGTTGGTCATCCCCCACGCGACCTTGTCGTTGTGCCCGATGACGACACCCGGCAGGCCCGAGAAGGTGAAGCCGGAGACACGGAAGGGGCAGGCCGCGCTCACCGTGCGGCACTGGAGGTTCACCTGCGACCAGATGCCCGGGATCGAGAGCGAGAGGTGCGGGTCGTTGGCGAGGAGCGGTTTGCCCGTCGTCGTGCGCGAGCCGGACACGACCCACGCGTTCGAGCCGATGTCGTCCCCCTGCCCGAGGCTGACGGGGACGGCCTCGACCGACGCCAGCGCCGACGCGACGGCGTCGCGGCCGTCGGTGGACCGCATCGCCTTGAGCGCCGCCGGCGGGGCGGACGCGGCCAGGTCGGTCTCCGACGACGCGGGCTGCCAGTCCTGCTCGGAGAGGATCGGCTGGTTGCGGTCCACGGGGTACGGCGGGTAGAGCAGGTTGATCTGCTTGATCGACCGGTTGTTGCCGCGCGAGAGTCGGGCCCGGGTGAGCTCGTCCTTGTAGTCACCGCGCAGGTCCCACGCCATCGCCTTGAGCCAGGAGAGCGAGTCGACGGGTGTCCACGGCTCGACCCGGTAGTTGGGGTTGCGGCGCCCGAGCACCGTGTACTCGAGCGACATCTTCTCGGGCGACTCGACGGCCTTGATGTACGCGTTGACCCCGTCGGCGTACGCCTGGAGGTACTGGCGGGTCTCCGGAGCGAGCTTGGGCAGCTCCTCCTCGGCGACCCGGCGCCAGCCCATCGCACGGACCACCTTGTCGCTGTCGAGCCCGGAGCTGCCGACGAGCTCGGAGAGCCGGCCGGCCGTCACGTGGCGGCGCAGGTCCATCTCGAAGAAGCGGTCCTGCGCGCTGACGAACCCCTGAGCCCGGAAGAGGTCCTTGGCGTTGTCGGCCGAGATCGTCGGGATGCCGCGTGAGTCGCGGTTGACCGTGACCGAGCTCGTCAGCCCCTCGATCTCGAGCTGCCCGGACGTCTCGGCGAAGGACTGCCGCACCACCGAGATCGCCAGGATCCCCGACCCCACCACCGCCATCACGAGGAGGACGGCGATGAGCAGGACGATCTGACGGGCGCGCTTCAACCGTGACACGGACCGAGCCTAGGCCACCGCCGAGGGGCCCTGTCGCACGCCGCCCGGCGCCGCGCCACATCGTTGCCCAACCGTCTGCACCCGCGGTCCGAGGGCGGCACCGGCGCGCGGACGGGCCCACGGCCGGGCGCGCCGGGGTGGTTGTATTGCCCCACACTGAGGGGAGCTGCCGGTGACCGCACTCGCGTCCATCACGTCGTCGTCCATGACGCTCGACGACCTGACGCGCGTGCTCCTGGTCGGCTCCCTCGTCCTGCTCGTCGCCGTCGCCGCGGTGCGCCTCTCGGTCCGCTCGGGGCTGCCTTCGCTGCTCATCTACCTCGGGATCGGCGTCGCGCTCGGCAACGCCGGCGCCGGCATCGAGTTCGACGACGCGTCGATCACGCGCGTGCTGGGGTATGCCGCGCTCGTCCTCATCCTCGCCGAAGGTGGCCTGACGACGTCGTGGAGCAACATCCGCCGGTCCGTGGCGCCGGCCGCCGTGCTCTCGACCGTGGGCGTGGTCGTGTCCCTGCTCGTCGTCGCCATCGCGGCCTACAACCTCCTCGAGCTGAGCTGGACGATCTCGCTGCTCATCGGGGCCATCGTCACGTCGACCGACGCGGCCGCCGTGTTCGCCGTGCTGCGCAACGTCCCGCTGCCCAAACGCCTCTCCGGCACGCTCGAGGCGGAGTCGGGGTTCAACGACGCCCCGGTCGTCATCCTCGTGGTCGCGTTCGCCGCGCAGGGGACGCCCGGCGGTGAGGTCCAGGCGTGGTACGTCCTGCTGCTGCACGCCGTCGTCGAGCTCGCCGGCGGTGCCGTCGTCGGGATCGGCCTGGGCTGGCTGGGCGGCGAGCTGCTGCGCCGGGTCGCGGGCGCGTCGTCGGCCCTCTTCTCCATCGGCGTCGTGGCGCTCACCGTGCTCGCGTATGCCGCCGGCGCCGCCCTCCACGTGTCCGGCTTCCTCGCGACGTACCTCGCCGCCCTGGTGCTGGGCAACATGGGCCTGCCGAACCGCACCGGCTTCCAGAGCTTCGGCACCGCCCTGGGCTGGCTGGCGCAGATCGGGCTGTTCGTGCTCCTCGGCCTGCTCGCCGACCCGTACCGCCTCGACGAGCAGCTCGTCAACGCCATCACCGTCGGCCTGGTCCTGCTGCTCGTGGCCCGGCCGCTGTCGGTCGTGCTGTCGACGGTCTGGTTCCGCGTCCCGTGGCGCGACCAGGCGTTCCTGTCGTGGGCCGGCCTGCGAGGCGCCGTGCCCGTCGTGCTCGCCACGGTGCCGCTCGTGACCGGGACTCCCGGGGCCGAGGGGATCTTCGACCTCGTCTTCATGCTCGTCGTCGTCTTCACGATCGTCCAGGCGCCGACCCTGCCCTGGGTCGCGAAGCGCCTCGGCCTGACCGAGCAGGTGCACTCGGTCGACGTCGACCTCGAGTCGACGTCGCTCCTCGAGATCGGCGCCGACGTCCTCCAGGTGAGCGTGGGGGCCGAGTCACGCCTGCACGGGGTCGCCGTCTTCGAGCTGCGCCTGCCCCGGGGAGCCAACGTGACGCTCATCGTGCGCGGCGGTGAGGGCTTCGTACCGGAGCCGCACACGACGATCCGGCACGGCGACCGGCTGCTCGTCGTGACCACGTCGTCGGTGCGCGCCCGCACCGAGCGGCGCATCCGCGAGATCAGCCGCGGCGGTCGCCTCGCCGGGTGGCCGTAGACTGGCCACAGCTCATCCCAACGTCGACGCCGAGGTTCACCTGTGCCCACCTACTCCTACGCGTGCCAAGAGTGTGGCCACGCCTTCGACATCCGCCAGTCGTTCTCCGACGACAGCCTGACGGTGTGCCCGGAGTGCGGCGCCCCACGCCTGCGCAAGGTGATCCACCCCGTCGGCATCTCGTTCAAGGGGTCGGGCTTCTACAAGACCGACTCGCGGGCGTCGGCGAAGAGCGGGACCGGCTCCGGCTCCAACGGCTCGGGTTCGGGTTCGAGCGACGGTGGCACGAAGACGGAGACGTCCACCTCGTCGTCCGACTCGCCGTCGCCTGCCGCCGCAGGCACGTCGAGCGCCTCGTCGGCGTCCTCCACCACGCCGCCCAGCACGTCGTCCACAGCCTCCTGACGCCCGGGGGCGTTGTCCCCACCCGCCCGGGTATGCCGTCCGCGGCGCGGGGTGCCCACCCTAGGCTCGGCGCATGACGACTGAGCAGACGACCGTTCCCGAACCTGCCCGCCCGGGTGCGCCGGCGCCCGGTCCGCGTGCCGAGATCGGTGTCATCGGCGGCTCCGGTCTCTACGACTTCCTCGACGACCACGAGACCGTCGAGGTCGACACCCCGTTCGGGTCGCCGAGCGACCCGCTCGTCGTCGGTGAGGTCGAGGGGCGCAGCGTCGCCTTCCTCGCGCGACACGGCAAGGGGCACCGCTTCGCGCCGCACCGGGTCAACTACCGCGCCAACCTCTGGGCGCTGCGCGCCGTCGGGGTGCGCCAGATCCTCTCGCCGTGCGCCGTCGGCTCGCTCAGGCCCGAGCACGGGCCCGGCACCATCGTCGTGCCCGACCAACTCGTCGACCGCACCTGGGGCCGCGCCCACACCGTCTACGAGCAGGAGGGCCCGGTCGTCCACGTCGGGTTCGCCGACCCATACTGCCCCAGCGGCCGCCGGGTCGCGATCGAGGCCGCCCACCGGTCCGACCTGCAGGTCTCCGCCGACGGCACGCTCGTGGTCATCAACGGTCCCCGGTTCTCGACGCGGGCCGAGTCGCTCATGCACCAGCAGGCCGGGTTCGGCATCGTCGGCATGACGGCGATGCCCGAGGCCGCCCTCGCGCGTGAGCTAGCGATGTGCTTCACCACCATCGCGATGGTCACCGACCTCGACGCAGGGGTCGAGGGCGGTGACGCCGTCACCCACGAGGAGGTGCTGCGGGTCTTCGCGACCAACGTCGGGCACCTCACGTCCATCCTGCGAGACGCCATCGGACAGCTGCCCGCGCACGAGCCCGACGAGACGGCCACGTGCCCGTGCCGGCGCAGCCTCGACGGGCTCGAGCTACCGTTCACCCTCCCGTGATGACCGGCACCCGGGCGGCAGGGGCGGCAGGGCCCGTGCCCGACAGCCCTCGTCGTCGCCGCGCGCGGCGCGCCCGTTGGCGGCGGTGGGTCGCGGCCGTCCTCGCCGGGGTTGCGGTGCTCGTCACCGTGGGAGCGCTGCGACCCGCTCCTGCTGACGGCTCCGGCGTGCCGACGGTCGTCGTGGTCCGCGACGTCGCGGCCGGGCAGGTCGTCACGCGCGACGACGTCGAGCTGGCCGGCCGTCCCGCAGGGCAGCGGCCGAGCACGGCGCTCGCGGCCGTGGAGCCCGCGGTCGGTCGAGTCGCCGCCGGGCCGTTGACCGCCCGCGAGGTCGTCACCTCCGAGCGACTCGTCGGCGGTGGGCTGCTCGCCGGCCAGCCCACCGACCATGTGGCGATCAGCGTGCCGGTCGTCGACGTCTCCTCGACAGGTGTCGGCGCCGGGAGCCGCGTCGACGTCTACGCGACGGGCTCCGGCACGAGGGCGGCGACGGATGTCGTCGTCCTCGCCGTCCACGACGCCGGGGAGTCCACGGGTCTGGGCAGCGCGACGCCGCCACGGGTGACGCTCGCCCTCGATCCGCGCCAGGCGGGTGAGCTCGCGCGCAGCCTGAGTGCACTGGAGGCAGGCCAGAGCCTCGTGGTCGCCATCCGTCAGCCAGGTGCATCGTCGCAGTAGGGTTTCAGACGTCCGCGCACCACGCGTCACAGGTGACTCACGTGGGCGCACCACTGACAGAGTGCAGACCCCGGCCATGCCAGGCACAGCGAGAGCTCGGCGGGCGGCCCGTCGAGGGCGCGACCAGTCCTGATGCCTCGCAGGGCGACCGACCGGTCAGTGCGGTTTTCCCACAGAGATAGGACTATCGAATGATCAAGGGCTTCAAGGACTTCCTGATGCGGGGTAACGTCGTCGACCTCGCGGTGGCCGTCGTGGTCGGCACGGCCTTCGCGAAGGTCGTCGAGGCGTTCGTCACGGTCATCATGGACCTCATCGGCAAGCTCGGCGGCACGCCGGACTTCTCGTCGTTCAAGCCCGGGGGTGTCGCCATCGGCGGGTTCCTCACCGCCCTCGTCAGCTTCGTCGTCGTGGCCGCCGCGGTCTATGTCATGGTCGTCGTGCCGATGAACCACCTCGCCGAGAGGCGCAAGAAGGGCATCGAGCCGGAGCCCGAGGCTCCCTCGGAGGAGATCATCCTGCTGCAGGAGATCCGCGACGCCCTGCGCGTCCGCTGACCCGACCTCAGTCTCCTCGACGCGGCATCGACGTGGCCCGTGGGCGTGCACGGCGCGAAGTGCCCACTCGACCGGTCAGGTCGAGTGGGCGCCATCGTGCGCTCGGATCCGCGTCAGCCGGTAGGCGCCCCAGCGGGGTCTGCCTCGTCAGAGGTGCCGGGAGTGCCGTAGGCAGTGGGCTTCTCGTAGCCGCCGAGGATCTCGGCCAGTGCGAGCGGGCGGGCGGCGTCGGCGTGCCGTCCGGCGCGCTGCAGGGTGCGGCCGAGGAGCAGGTGGGCGTAGGCCTCGGTCGGTGACTCCTCGATGATCCGCCGCAGCGTCGCCTCCGCACGGCCGAACTGGGCCGAGTGGAAGTAGGCGCGGGCCAGCATGAGCCGCAGGTCGGTCGTCGAGTGCAGGACGGTCTCGCCCTGCGCCGCGGTCGGGCCGGACGCGTCGACCTCGTCGACAAGCTCTGCCAGCGCCGTCGCGGCGCCGAGGTGGTCACCTCGCTCGAAGAGGCCCTGTGCCCAGGAGAGGCGCAGCGGGAACGGCGTCGTCATGCTCATGCGCCCCACAACGCCACGCGGGCCGACGGCATTCCGTCCGCACGCGCCGCACCCGATCACTCGTAGTGTGGTGGGCGCTGCTCCTCGAGCCAGCGGTCGCCGACCCCGGAGCCACCGGGACGGTCACCCCACCCGAGGTCGAGCTCGTCGCTGCTGCGCCGGAGTGCTGCGCCGGGCTCGGCAGCGCCGGCCTCGGCCTCCTCGCCGTGGTCGGCCGCTGCGCCGGTCCCCTTGCGGAAGACCCTGCGACGCCTGCGCCTCGGCGCCTCCGTCGAGGTGGGTGCCGGCGCGGGCGTGGCCTCGTCACCGTCAGCGGCGGCAATGGGCGCGGGTTCCGGCTCCGCAACGCCGTCGGTCGCCTCTCCGGAGGAGCCGTCAGGGGTGCTGGCCCGCGCGGGTGTCGTCGGCTGCAACGAGCGAGCGACGGTGACGAGCCGGGCGATCTCGCGCGCAGGGTCCCGGAACACGTCGGTGCTCCAGACCCGCTCGTGCACCCAGCCGAGACGGGTGAGCTGCTCGGGCCGCAGCCGGTCGCGGTCACGCGTGCTGCGCAGCGCGGCATACCGGTCGCCGTCGGTCTCGACGGCGAGCAGTGCCCGTCCGCGGTGGTAGGGGTCCTCGACCGCGACGTCGATGCGGTGGTTCGCGGTGCCGTAGTCCTCGTGGACGGTCAGGCCTTCGCGGCGCAGCCGCTCGGCGAGGTCGCGGCGCAACGGGTCGGTCGTGACCGGCGCCGCCGCGAAGAGCGTCTGGTCGTCGCCGGCGGCTCCGCGGCTCTCCGCGTACGCGAGGAAGTCACGCAGCATGAGCGCGCCGCGGGCCTTGAGCCGCCCGGGGTCGAGATCTGCCGCGCGCAGGGCCGAGACGACGGTCATCCGTGCCCGGGCACGGGTGATCGCGACGTTGAGGCGCCGCTCGCCTCCCTCGATGTTGAGCGGTCCGAACCGGTGGAGCACCCGGCCGTGCGGCGTCTTGCCGTAGCCGATCGACAGGATGATCGCGTCGCGCTCGTCGCCCTGGACGCGCTCGAGGTTCTTGACGAAGAAGCGTTCGTCGCGGGCGTCGTCGAAGAAGTCCGCGACGTCCGGCGCCCTGCGCAGCGCCTCGGTGATGGCGTCCTCGAGCCGGTCGGCGTGCTTGATGCCGAGCGCGATGACGCCGAGCGACTCGGTGGGCCGGGTGCGCGCGTGCTCGAGGGCGAGCTCGACGACGCGAGCGACCTCACCGTCGGTCGTCTCGATGGTGTCGACACCCGGCTGGACCTCGGCCTGGCCGTCGACCGGCTCGAAGGTGACGGCGGAGTCGATCGAGGTGCCGGGGAAGGTCGTGAGGCGGCCGTCGTACATCGCCTGGTTCGCGAAGGCGATGAGGCGTTCGTCGCGGCTGCGGTAGTGCCAGGTGAGGTTGCGTGTCGGGAGGGCGGCGGCGAGCACGTCGAGCACCGACTCGAAGCCCTCCGTCAACGTCTCCTCGCCGACCGGCACCTCGGACTCGTCGTCGGAGACGACCGTGAAGAAGTTCGTCGGCGGCAGCTGCCGCTCGTCCCCGGCCACGACGACCTGGCGGGCGCGGGAGATGGCCGAGATCGCCTGTGCCGGCTGCACCTGGGACGCCTCGTCGAAGATGACGACGTCGAACCAGCGGCCGGGCGGCAGCGTCGAGGCGACGACGAGTGGGCTCATCGCCCAGCACGGTTTGATCGCGGTCAGGGTCGTCGACGCCTGCGGCATCAGGTCACGCAGCGGCCTGTGCCGGCGCGCCTTGCCGGCCTCGGCACGCACGAGGGCCTCGTGCGCGGGGTTGTCGGAGAGGACCTCGCGGACGTTGCGCGCGACGGCCGCGCGGACGCGGTCGACGGTGGCCGACTGGTGGGCTCGGTCGGCCTCGGCGAACTCGGCGACGTCGCGCCGCAGCCCGGCACCGTCGTGCGCGCCGTATGCCGGGTCGCGCACCGTGATCTCCTGGGCGAGCGAGGCCCACCACACGTGCTCGACCTCACCGATGACGTCGTCGGTCGCGACTCCGCGGCGGGCGAGGTCGTCGACGACCCCGCCGAACCCGGCCGCGCGCAGCTCGTCGAGCGCCGTGGTCACCTGCGGGAGCACCGCGATGCGGTCGGGCCGGCTGGCGAGGTCGGTGAGGCGTCCGTGCAGGTCGCGCAGCGGGAGAGACGTCAGGGTCTCGCCGCCGCTGCCGGCCTGCAGCCGCGCGTCGAGCCACTCCAGGTCGGCCGTGAGCGCGCCGAGGAGGGCGAGCCCCTCGTCGAGCCGCGGGGAGATCTCGGGCCGGCCGCCGCCACCGACGAGCGCGAACCAGTGCTCACGCTGCTCGCTCGCCGACACGAGCTCCTCGTGGAGGTCCGCCGGGGGCCGGCCCGGCCGCAGCAGCCGCTTGGTCTGCTGACGGATCTTCCACCGGGCGATCCAGCCCATCTCGATGTCACGCGCCTCGCGCCAGTCGCGGGTGGCCGTCGCGGCGATGTGCTCCTTGAGCGGGATGTCGAACACCTCAGGCCGGAACACCTCCAACGTCTCTCGGACCCGGGCCATCGTCTCGAAGGCCGACTTCCAGTCCTCGAGCGAGTTCGCCTCTGGCACACGGGATTCCGACAGGATCGCGTTGAGCTGACGGGCGGCCGCGTCGATGCCGCCGGTGCTGTGCCGCGTCGTGATGTCGAGGGCGTGCGCGGCGTCGTCGGCCGTGACGATGCGGGCGCCGAACCACGGGTCGTCCCCCTCGCGGGTCCATGCGCCGAGGCCGGCCGCGTCGCGCAGCCGGCGGCCCAGCTCGACAGCGCGCGTGCGGCTCACGGCCGCCAGGTCGCGGCCGGTGAGCCGCACGTGGCACGTGGGCGGGGGCGTACGCGTACCGAGCTCGACGAGGGCCTGCTGCGCCTCGTGCGCAGACACACCCCACGGGGCGCGGACGTCGTGCAGTGCACGGAGGTGGGTCTGCAGCCGCGCACGCCGGTCGCGCAGGGTCGAGGTCGTGCGGTCGGCGACGACCCCGTCGTTCTCGACGGCAGCCTCGAGGCTCTTGGCGAACTGCTGGGCTGTCGCGCGCTTGTTGGTCGGCCCGTCGTACGCGTCGAGCACGAGATCGCCGAGGCCCAGCCGGTCGAGGCGGGTCAGGACTGCGTCGATGGCGGCACGCTTCTCGGCGACGAAGAGCGTCGACTTGCCCTCGGCCGCGAGGGAGGCGATGAGGTTGACGATGGTCTGCGACTTGCCGGTGCCGGGTGGTCCCTTGATGACGAGGTGCGCACCCGCGCGGACGGCGTCGATGGCCGCGTGCTGCGAGGCGTCGGCGTCGAGGACGAGGTGCTCGTGCTCCGGGTCGGGGTCGGCCTCTCCCTCGGGCAGGCGCAGGCGAACCGCCGCCAGCGCCGACTCGTCACCCGCGAGCGCAGCGACGACGTCGTGGTTGGCGAGGGTGTCGCCCTGCAGGGCGAGGTCGGCGACCATCGGCAGCTTGGCGTAGGAGAAGGTGCCGAGCACGAGGCGGGGGGAGATCGCGAAGTCGGGCACGCGTTCGCACTCGTGGCCGAGGGCGGCATACACCGGGTAGGGGTCGAAGCCGTTGGCGACGGTGGCCAGGTCGGCGAGCGCGTCACCGTCGATCTCGATGCCCTGCTCGGATCGGAGGTACTCGCGCAGCACGGGGTTGAACTCGACCTCGGGACCGAGGTCGATCTCGAAGTCCTCCTGCGCCGCGCCGGTGGGACGCAGCACGCAGGAGCGCAGCAGCACCGGGGACGCCGGCGGGCGGGCCGCGCGGGGCACGGACCACGTGGCCATGCCGATGGCGACGAAGCCGGCCGCGATGCCCCGCTCCTCGCGCAGCTCGAGCGCCTTGGAGCGGATCGCCCGCGCCCGGCGCCGGGCCTCGTCGAAGGCCACCGGCTCGCGCACGAGGTCGGACAGACGCGTGCGACGTCCCGCCAGCAGCATCGACACGCCGCCGGGGTGCGCGGTCGTCAGGTCGAGGGTGCCGGACGGCAGGTCGCGGTACCAGAGCAGCGTGTTGCGGCCGCCGAGGTCGACGAGGGTGCGCTGCCACGTCCGGACGGCGGCGCCCACGCGGTCGGCACGAGGATCGCCCGACGGCGACTCGGCCTCGCGGGCAGGGTCGGTCCTGGGGGCGTCGGTCATTCCAGCAGGCTAACGAACGAAGCACGGGGCGCAGGCGACCGACAGACCCGCGGGACGCTGAATCAGGACCCAGGGGTCGCGGCGCTCCTCATCGGTGGCCTCGCCCGCGCGCGTCAGCGGACCTGCTGGATGCGGACCATGTTGCCCGCGGGGTCGCGAAAGGCACAGTCGCGCACGCCGTACGGCTGGTCGATCGGCTCCTGGACGACCTCGGCGCCGCTGGCGGCCACGGCCTCGAAGGTGTCGTCGACGTTCGTCGTGGCCAGGTTGATGCTGGCGAAGCTGCCCTTGGCCATCATCTCGGCGACGGTCCGACGCTCGTCGTCGGTGAGTCCCGGGGTGGCGGCCGGCGGGTGCAGCACGATCGAGGTGGCCGGCTGGCCGACGGGTCCCACGGTGATCCACCGCATCCCGTTGTAGCCCACGTCGCCGCGCACCTCGAAGCCGAGGGTGTCGCGCCAGAAGGACAGCGCGGCGTCCGGGTCGTCCTGCGGCAGGTAGCTCTGGTGAATGGTGATGTCCATGGGTGTCACGCTAGGCGCGACTCGGCAGCCGGCGCTTCTCGATTCCTGACCGGTCTCGTCACCTGCTTCGCGACGCACGCCGGCATGCCGTCCGTGGCCTCCGAGGCCTCCCGCCGGTAGACGCTCGGCGGCACGCCGACGAGCTCGGTGAAGCGAGTGCTGAACGTGCCGAGCGACGAGCAGCCGACCTCGAAGCAGACCTCCGTGACGCTGAGGTCGCCGCGGCGCAGCAGCGCCATGGCGCGCTCGATACGCCGGGTCATGAGGTACGCGTAGGGCGGCTCGCCGTATGCCGCGCGGAACTCCCGGCTCAGGTGCCCCGCCGACATGTGCACCTCGCGAGCGAGCGCCTCGACGTCGAGCGGCTGGGCATACTCGCGGTCGATCCGGTCGCGGACCCGACGCAGCCGCGCGAGGTCGCGCAGACGCTGCTCGTCGGCGGGTCGACTGGTCACCCTGCGATGCTGCCACGTCACGTTCAGGGTTGCCCAGCGGCTCGCTCGTGCGGTGTGCGGGCCCGGTCGAAATTGAGATGTGTCGAAGCCGCCGACCGTACCGCCGCCGTGGTTAGGTACGTTCTCGCGCCCGTGGGGCGCTGCATGCACTGCATGCACAGCACGCACTGCCATGGAGGCACTCAAATGTCGTTCGTCGACGCCGTCAAGACCGTCCTGTCCAAGTACGCCACCTTCTCCGGCCGCGCCCGCCGCTCCGAGTACTGGTTCTGGGCCCTCGCCCTGGTCATCGTCAGCTTCGTCACCAACCTCATCGACCGGGGGCTGGGCACCGAGCCGGGACGAGTTGGCATCATCTCTGGCCTCGTTGCCTTGGCGACCCTGCTGCCGAACCTCGCGGTCCTGGTCCGGCGCCTGCACGACACGAGCCGCAGCGGGTGGTGGCTCCTCATCGTCCTCGTTCCGATCGTCGGCGCCATCGTCCTGCTCGTCTTCGCCATCCAGGACAGCCACGGCGACAACGCGTACGGCCCGTCGCCCAAGGCTGTCGGCCAGGATGGCGCTCCGGTCCTGCAGTGATCTCCACCTCGCGGCGCAACGACGCGTCGCGCTGACGCCGCAACCGTCCGAACCCCGGTCTGCTCCTCGAGCGGGCCGGGGTCTCGTGGTTCACAGCCGTATGCCGAGTGGCCCATCCGGTGGACGCTCTGACCGATTTGTCCGATTCCTGAACGATCGGCAGATCTGCTGGGTACCGTCGCCGCCATGACTGCTCAGACTCCCGCGTCACCCCCACCAGCAGGGGCGTTGTTCGCAGCGCCCGGGCGGCGGCGCGTGCTCTCGGGCCTCGGAGGCGGAGCCACGGTGGCACTCACGCAGGCGGTGGCGGCGCGCGCGGCCACCGCTGCAGCAGCGCCGACGGCCGCCGTGGCAGCCACGACCGCCACCGACCCCGTCCTGCACCTTCTCCGGCGTGCGACGTTCGGACCCACGCCCGCTCTGGTCGCGGAGGTGCGCTCGGTCGGCGCGACGGCATGGCTCGACGCCCAGCTCGCCCCGATGACCAAGGTCCCGGATGCGGACATGGACGCAATCCTCGCGCGGTGGCCGCGACTCAGCTGGAAGACGTGGCAGGTGCGCGAACGACTCACCCCCGGGGACACGTGGGCCGTCATGTACGACGTGCTCGAGGCCCACCTCGCCCGGGCGCTCTTCTCCCGACGCCAGGTGCTCGAGACCGCCGTCGACTTCTGGACCAACCACCTCGTCGTCCCCGTGCCCAGCAGCGAGGTGTGGGACAGCTCGCACCTGTTCCAGCGCGACGTGATCCGCAAGCACGCTCTCGGCAAGTACTCCGACATGCTCATCGCCGCAGCCCGTCACCCCTCCATGCTCAAGGTGCTCGACAACGCCGACAGCACGAAGAAGGCCCCCAACGAGAACTACGGGCGGGAGCTGCTCGAGCTGCACACCGTGGGCATCGGTCAGTTCACGGAGGCGGACGTGAAGATGTCGGCGCTCGCGCTGACCGGGCTGAGTGTCGACTCGGAGTCGGGGCTCTTCTCGTACAAGCCGCAGCGCCGCTACGTCGGCGCCCTGCGCGTCATGGGCTGGAGCCACGCGAACACGATCGCCGAGGGTGGCGAGTCCGTCGCCGGCTCCTACCTCAACTACCTGGCCAACCATCCGGCGACCGCGACCCGCATCGCGACGAAGCTCGCGACGCGTTACGTGTCCGACACTCCCCCGACGACGCTCGTCAGCACTCTCGCGCAGGTGTACCTCGCCAACGCGACGGCGATCGCCCCGGTGCTCCGAACCCTCTTCCTGTCGCCGGAGTTCGCGGCGTCCGCCGGACAGAAGATGCGCACCCCCTACGAGGACGCCCTCGCCACCGTCCGCATCCTCGGTCTGACACCCCCGCCGGTGACGACCTCGGGCGACAGCGACCTTCGCCACCTGCTGTGGACGACGCACGGCCTCGGGCAGCCGCCGATGGGCTGGCCGGCGCCCAACGGCTACCCGGACGTCGCCACGGCGTGGGGTGGTGCGACGAGCACCCTCAACCGCTGGAACTTCCACCTGGGCGTCGCGGGCAACTGGGCCCTGACGTCGATGAAGCGCCCTCCGCTGTCCGCGCTCCTGCCCGCGACCCTCCCCGCGACGTACGGCGCCCTCGTCACCACGCTCGCGAGCAAGCTGCTCGTCACGTTGACGACGGTGCAGCGCGACGCGATCTGCCGCTTCCTCGACCACGCGCCCGGGGACGCCCTCAAGACGGGCTCGGCCGCCGTCACGTGGCGGCTGCCCTCCGTCGTCGCTCTCCTGCTCGACTCCCCGAACTTCGCGACCCGCTGAGGACCACCATGACCACCACACCCACGACCGCGGCGCCCGACCTGCAGGAGTGCGGCTGCCCGCAGGGACAGGCCCTCGCCTCTCAGGTCTCCCGCCGCACGCTGCTCGCCGGAGCCGGCGCCCTCGGGGCCCTCGGCGCCGTCGTCGGCGTCGCCGGCCCCAGCGCGGCGACGCAGCTCGCGTTCGCCGGGACGGCCTACACCGGAGACACGTTGGTCATCCTCAGCCTCCGCGGAGGCTTCGACGGACTGTCCGCGGTCGCTCCCGTGGGCGACCCGGCATACTTCACCGCTCGGCCCTCGATCGCCGTCCCGGCCTCGCGGGCCATCAAGCTGGACAGCCTCTTCGGGCTGCACCCGGCGCTCGCGCCGCTCAAGGCGATCTGGGACCGCGGCGCGCTCGCGGCGGTCCACGCCGTCGGCCAGGTCAACCCGACGCGGTCGCACTTCGAGGCGATGGCGACGATGGAGAACGCGGCCCCCGGGTCGACGCTGCGCACCGGCTGGCTCGACCGGATGATCGGGCTGAGCGGGCCGGTCTCGACGTTCTCCGCCGCCGCGATCGGCTCGTCCTCGACGCCGCCGTCGATGATCGGCCCCAGCTCCGAGCTCGCGATCCGCACGGTCGACAGCTTCAAGCTCGCCGGCGCCGACACGGACGCCGAGCGGACCCGCTGGTCCACGGCGCTCAACGCCATGTATGCCGGCACGCCCGCCACGCTCGCCGGGCCCACCCAGGTGGCGCTCGGCGCGCTGACGACGATGACGCAGGTGAATGCCGCCGGCTACACGCCCGCGAACGGCGCCGTCTACCCCAACGGTGCCGTCGGGGACGCCCTGCGAGACCTGGCCCGGCTCATCAAGGCCCGGATCGGGCTGCGCGCGGCGACCGTCGACGTCGGCAACTGGGACATGCACACCAACCTCGGCGCGAGCGACTCCGGCTGGATGTTCCGTCAGCTGACGGAGCTCGGGCAGGCGCTCGCGGCGTTCGACCGCGACCTCGGCGCGCAGATGGGCGAGGTCACCCTCGTCACGCTCAGCGAGTTCGGGCGTCGCGTCGCCGAGAACGGCTCCGGCGGACTCGACCACGGGCACGGCAACGTCTCGCTCGTGATGGGCGGCGGCGTCCGGGGTGGCCGCGTCTACGGACGGTGGCCCGGTCTCGCTACCGCGAACCTCGATGCCGGAGACCTCGCCGGCACGACCGACTACCGCACGATCCTCGCTGAGGCCCTGGAGCGGCGGGCGATGCTCGCATCGACAACCGTCTTCCCCAACCTCGGCACCGACCGGCTCGGGATGTTCAACGCCAAGGTGTGACGACTCGCGACGGGCGCGCACCGAGTCTTCGGCTGCTTCCAGTAACCTGTCCCCGTTGGCCGCCCGGGTGGCCCGAGTCGGATCGCGCCACGCGTGCGGTGCACAAGGGCTACAGCGAGGGTTGGAGCCATGCCCCGCCCTCGTAGCTCAGGGGATAGAGCACCGCTCTCCTAAAGCGGGTGTCGCAAGTTCGAATCTTGCCGGGGGCACTACACGTTTTCGCAGGTCAGAGGCGGCGTCACTCATCCGCTTCTCCACCGTCGATGAGGCCGAACGGCTCGTTGTGGCACATCTGTGGCACATGGAGGTCGAGGGACAGGGCTACCGCGTCTAGGTCGTCGGGAAACAGGCCGGCGTAGATGTCGAGCGTCATCGCGGCCGACGCGTGGCCGAGCATCTGCTGGATCGCCTTGACATTCGCACCGCCCCGGACGGCGAGCGACGCTGCGGTGTGGCGCAGGTCGTGGGGCGTGACGCCAACGAGGCCGGCCGCTGTGCAGGCCGGATCGAACACCCGTCGTCGCCAGTTGTTCAGGATGATGGGACCACCCCTCGCGGCCGGGAACAGCAGATCGTCACGGTCCTTGCCCTGGCAGACCGCCAGCAACGCGGGCATCAAGGCCGGCGGCACTGGGACCGAGCGGGTGCGATGGGTCTTCGGAGTCGACCAGACCATGGCCGAACCTACTCGGGTCACGCTCTCCGACACGGTCAACCGCCGACGCTCAACGTCGAGCCGAGACACCTTGAGGGCCGCGAACTCCCCGAACCGCAGCCCCGTCAGCGCGAGCACCGCGATCGCGAGGCCGTGCGGTCCAGCAGCCGCCACAAGCCGCGCAAGCTCCTCGGGAGACAGGAACCGGGGTTCCCGCCGGACCTGCCTCGGCAGCCGAACGCCCTTGGCCGGGTTCCTCGCGATCCGGCCATCCTTGGCGGCTCCGTCGAGGACGAGCGAGGCCACGAGGTAGATCTTGCGCACCGACCCAGCCGACAATCCCGATGACGCCAGGTCACCGATCCAGCCCGCAACGTCCGAATGAGCGATCCGCCCGATGGGCCACGAGCCCCACTTCGGCAGCACGTGGGTCCGAAGCGTGTCTCGGTACCGGTCTGCTGTCGAGGGCTTGAGGTGAGCAAGTCCCCTGCTCCAGGTCTCGGCATACGCCGCGAACAGCAGCTTGCCCGCCGCAGGGTCGATATAGGCGCCTCGGTACATGTCGGCCATGAGCCCCGACAGGAACCGGTCGGCATCGACCCTGCGGCCGAACGACTTCTTGCGCTGCCGCCCGGACGGGTCCCGCCAGCGAGCGAGCCATCGCCCGTCGCGACCGTCCCTGACGACGTGGGCCACCTCAGGCCACCTGGTCGCCGAACCACGCCCGCACCCGGTCAGGGTCGAAGCGCAGGTGCTTGCCCAGGCGAACACACGGCGGGCCCTCCCCTCGAGTGCGCCACTGGTACAGCGTGGCCACCGGCACACCGAGGAATGCCGACACGTCGTCGACGGTCCAGAGCTTGTCGCAGGTGGGCGCACGGTTCCCGGACGGAATCGACACCGGTC
The DNA here is from genome assembly GCF_042666095.1 of Terrabacter sp. GCM10028922. NCBI lineage: Bacteria > Bacillati > Actinomycetota > Actinomycetes > Micrococcales > Intrasporangiaceae > Terrabacter > Terrabacter sp. GCM10028922. The sequence continues at coordinate 36,897 of NZ_JBHTFG010000011.1, forward strand.
GTTGGGTCATGTGAATCTCCTTCTGTATCAGCAGGTTTGGTTGTTCTTGTCGGTGGCACGCCACTGGGCGTACTCGCGGGCGCGGGCGGCGGCGGCCTTCGCGAGTTCGGCGTCCCCCTCGGTGTCCCAGCCGGACCCGGCGTACGACCACTGGCCGACAACGAGGGTGGTTTCCTCGTCGTCGTCGAGTAGGTCGTCGAGGTCCCGAACATCGAGCGTCTTGCCCTGGCGATTGGCCTCAGCGACGATGCGTTGGAACCGGACCCGCCGGCGGCGAATCTGCCCGAGGGTCAGGGAGTAGCGGCGCGACTTGGTAGAGAAGTGCCCGCGGAAGCCGAGCATGTGCCGCCACTTGCCGAGCAGCGCATACGGGTGCTCTCGCAGCGGGATCCCTTCGGCTCTCGCGTCAGCGTCGATCCGGTCGGTGACCTCTGCGATCGTTGCGCGGACTCTGCCCAGGTGCCGGCTGTCGCCGTTGGTGGAGTCGCTGGTGGACTTCGTCGCGTACTTCGCGAGGTAGCCGGCGACCTGCTCGGGGATCAGCTCACTGTCCGGGTCGTCGGTGCGGTGTGAGGTCTTGATCGGGCGGACGTCGACCTGGGCACCGAACCCGAGCCGCCGCACCGGGTCGCCCTCGAAGAAGGGCGGCGCGACGAACTGCACCGAGGGGACGGCCTGCTCGACGACGTCGGCCAGGAACGCGGCCGTCAGGCCGGCGGGGGCGGGCGCGAACCCGTCGTCCGTCTTGGGGCCGTCGAGGCGGATCAGGGCGTGGAAGTGGATCAGGCCGCGCAGCTGGTACTCGGCCACCTTCGCGTACTGCACCGTGACGTGGTCCTTGAGCCGGGACTCGGAAACACCGATGTGCTTGGCCAGCGCCCGACGGACAACGATGGTGAAACGTCGCCACAGCTCGGGCGCCCACCACTGCCAGACGATGTGCCCGAGGTAGTCGTAGCAGTCCCGACACAGCGGCTCGCCCAGCAGCGGGTCGCCATCCTCGTGCGTGGCATGGCAGACGGTTGGTCGTCCATGCTGGCAGACGCCGGGCATGCACTTCGGGGTGAACGGCCTGCACTGGCGGCCATTGCGCATGCCGTGGACGAGGCCGAACGAGGGCGCGGTCAGGGTGGCGAAGACCAGCGGATTGTCCGAAACGTGCTCAGGGACGCCCTTGCCGCCGGTAACCCCGGCTCGGATGAGGTGGAAGGTATCGGCGGCGTAGATCCGTGAGCACGATGGGCACTCGGAGGCTCGCCGGTTGCCGCACCGGACGTGCAACACTCCGAGCGGCTCGTCGGCCGAGGAGTACGTCGACAGAACCTCTCCGGTCCGGGATTCGATGGTCTGTGAGTGGCCGCGCAGGCGAATCGGTTTGGCGCAGTGCCCGACCCGTGCGGCGGTTGTGGCCCAGGCGTCGAAGTCCCGGGAGACGAGTCGGGCGGCGATCTCCTGCTCGAGCCGTGGGGTGAGGGCAGGCAGGTCCAGCCCGACATCCTCACTGAACCCCGGAAACGATCCCCGGACGGTGTCGTGAGTCGTCGAGCTGGACCGGTCCGCCCTCGCCTTCATCACGCCGCCTCGGGGTCCGTCGGCGTGGAGCGGAGGGTGGCCTCGCCGGTGTCGGCGTTGGTGTCGTTGAGGGTGTCGGCGAGGACGGTGCCGAGGGTGTCGCCGCGGCGCAGTCGCCGGGTCAGAGCTCGGCGCTGGGGCGGGGTGGTGCCGCCGTAGATGGTCCACTGGTCGCCGAAGACGAGGGCGGAGGCGAGGCAGAGCCGCTGGACCGGGCAGCCCTGGCAGACCTCGATCCCGGGGATGGTGTCGGCGGGTTCGTCGGAGAGCCACCAGTCCACGGGCCCGGTGCGACACAGCCCTTCGTCGTGCCACCGGTCCATGTCCAGCTCGCGCAGGGACGGCCCTCCGGTGCGGTCCACCCACGGACGGGGACGACCCCAGGGCTGCTCAGAGCTGGGAGTATCGCGGTTCATGCCGCATCACCGCCCGCCTCGGACGAGCCACCAGCCGACGTCGGCGATGAGGACACGGACGTCCTGGCGCGCGGCTGCCGGGGCTTGCGCGGTGATCGCGGCCGATGGCCCCGAGGATCGCCACCCGACCGCACCGGTTCGACAGTGTCGCCCGAGTCCTCGACGGTCGAGGGGACGTACGGGACCGCGGCGACGTGGCCGAGGTCGACGGACTCGCCCGCCTCAGCCGGCGCGGTGGTCGTGTGGGGTGCGCGGTGCCGGGCGGCGACGTCGCGGACGAGGGTATCGGGCCAGAAGTCGGCCCGGACCCGGTCGGCGCTGCCGTCTTCCTCGATGACCCACGCCGTGCCAGGGGCGGCCGGCGAGATCCGGTGCGCGGGGGCGGTCGCGGCAGTCCCGTCGCCCAGGACCATCCGGGTCTCATCCGCCGAGCGGAGGCGCAGGGCGATGGTCTGGGTGAACAGGCCCCGCAGCCCGATGACCTCCTTGCGGGGGTCCTGCACACACGCGAGGACGACGACGCCGAGGGCCCGGCCCTGGGTGAGGACCTCGGCGAGCAGCCGCCCAGCCTCCTTGCGGGTCTCGGGGTCGGTGTAGGCGGTGAGGACCGCGAGCTCGTCGATGGCGAGCACGTGCAACGGGTCCGCAGTGGTGGGCTGGTGCAGGCGGGAGGTGCCGGCCATCCGGCGGCCGCGTTCGTCGACCACCGCGAGCAGCCGGGTCAGGACCTCGACCGCCTGGGCGGGGGTGGTGGCGACCTCCGCGAACAGGCCGCGGCCCATCCCGACCTCGACGCCGCGTTTGAGATCGACGCCCCAGAGCCGGACCAGCCCGGCGGAGACGGCAGGGGCCAGGCCGCCGCAGACACCCCAGAAGACCGAGCCCTTACCGGAGCCGGAACAGCCCACTACGAGGGTGTGCCGCCCCGTGACCGGCAGCAGCCACGGGGTGCCGTCCTGGCGACGACCCACCCGGACCGCGTCCACGTTCACGTCGGCACTGCTTGAGGTGGGCGCGGTGGCGTCGCGAGTGGCGCCGAGCCGGTCGGCCATGACGAGCACGACCTCGCCCGTCGACGGCGACAGC
>NZ_JBHTFG010000012.1:0-1443 GCF_042666095.1 Terrabacter sp. GCM10028922
GCGGCTGCTAGACGATTCCCGTAGGACCGGTGTCTGGCCAGACTCGGTCTAGGTGATCAGCGGGCAGCTCTCCATGCGGCTGCCCACCAACTCGATCGGTGTGGCTCACTATCGGTCTGCGGCCCGCTGGTCACCGTGACGAGGCGTGGCTCAAGAAGGGACTGCCCTGCTCGTAGTAGCAATGCCCACCTCGCCGTCCACACCGGATCGAGCACAGGCGGGAGCGGTACATGGAGCACGTCATCATCGGGGTCGACCCGCACAAGCTGTCGGCCACCATCGAGGCGGTCGATCGTCAGGAGCGGCTTCTTGGTTCGGGACGGTTCACCACCGACCGGGCCGGCTACGCAGCCATGCGGGCCTACGCGAAGGCCTGGCCCGATCGGGTCTGGGCCGTCGAGGGCAGCAACGGAGCCGGCCGGCCGTTGGCGCAGCGGCTGCTCGAGGACGGCGAACGGGTCGTCGATGTCCCAGCCAAGCTCGCCGCCCGGATCCGGCTCTTCGACACCGGCCACAACCGCAAGACCGACGCCCGCGACGCGCACTCCATCGCGGTCGTCGCGGTCCGCACCAAGACGCTGCGCACGTTGCATCTCGACGGCGAGCTCGAGGCGCTGCGGATGCTCACCGACCGGCGCGAAGCGCTCACCCGCCGCCGCGTCCAGACCGTCGACCGGCTCCAAGCACTGCTCGCGGAACTCCTTCCAGGACAAGCGAAGAAGGACATCACCACCGGCCAGGCCAAAGCCATGCTGGCATCGGTCAGGCCCCGGGACATCGCCGGCAAGACCCGCCGCCGGATCGCCGTGGAAGAACTGGCCGAGCTCGTTGCCGTCGAGGCCAAGATCAAGAAGGCCACCGCGGAACTGAAGGCGATCGTGACCGAGCGCGGCTCCCATCTGATGGACCTGCACGGCGTCGGACCCGTCGTCGCTGCCCGGGTCTTGGCCGACGTCGGCGACGTCACCCGATTCGCCGACCGCAACCGGTTCGCCTCCTGGACCGGGACGGCACCCTTGGACGCCTCCTCGGGGGAGCAGACCCGGCACCGGCTGTCCCGCGCTGGGAACCGGCGGATGAACCACATGATCCACATCGCCGCGATCAGCCAGATCCGCCTCGACACCGACGGCCGCGCCTACTACTCGCGCAAGCGCGCCGAGGGCAAGAGACCTCTCGAGGCGATCCGTTGCCTCAAGCGCAGGATCTCGGACGCCATCTACCGCCAGCTGCTCGAGGACGCTCGAGCGGTCGATACGGGTCCGGGAGGGCACCGCGGGGCGTCTCAAGAATCCAGCGCGGTCGACCTTCCCCCGCACATCGACACTTCGGATCAGCCACTTCCCGGACCCGCACAACCGACGCTACGCCCGGCACCCACGCCACGGAAGACCGACCGCATCAACACACTCGACGCCACCGGTTGACAACAGAAGGGAGCCG
>NZ_JBHTFG010000013.1:0-47918 GCF_042666095.1 Terrabacter sp. GCM10028922
CGTGGTGGGCGCGGCGGGGGTGGCGGGGGTGGCGGGGGTGGTGGGGGTGGTGGGGGTGATGAGCCGGTCGACCTCGGCGAGGGCGAGGTCGACGAGGACCTCGGTCTCGGGCCGGGGCACGAAGACGCCGGGTCCGACGGCGAGGGTCAGGCGGCGGAAGTGGGCCCGGCCGGTGAGGTGCTGCAGCGGCACCCGGCGCGCCCTCTCCTCGACGAGGACGGCATACGTCTGCGGGAGGCTGTGGCCGCCGAGCACGGCGAGCCGGCGCACCTCGGACGTGTCGACGCCGAGCACGTGCGCGGCGAGCTCGACCGCGTCGACGTCGGCCGACGGGACGCCGCACTCGCGCAGCCGTGCGGTGGCCGCCCGTATGCCGTCGCGCAGGTCGGTCACGCGCCGGACCCGTCGCCCTCGGCGAGCGCCGCGAGCTTGGCCGCCTCGTCGGCGTCGAGCGCGGACTGGACGACCGGGTCGAGGTCGCCGTCGAGGACGGCGTCGAGGTTGTACGACTTGTAGCCGGTGCGGTGGTCGGAGATGCGGTTCTCCGGGAAGTTGTAGGTGCGGATGCGCTCCGAGCGGTCGACCGTGCGCACCTGCGAGCGGCGCGCCGCCGAGGCCTCGGCGTCCGCCTCGTCCTTGGCGATCTGGTGCAGTCGCGCCCTGAGGACGCGCATCGCGGCCTCCTTGTTCTGCAGCTGCGACTTCTCGTTCTGGCACGAGACGACGAGACCGGTCGGCACGTGCGTGATGCGCACGGCCGAGTCGGTCGTGTTGACGCTCTGGCCGCCGGGCCCGCTGCTCCGGTAGACGTCGATGCGCAGGTCGTTGGGGTCGATCGTCACCTCGACCTCCTCGGCCTCGGGCATCACGAGGACACCGGCCGCCGACGTGTGGATGCGGCCCTGGCTCTCGGTGACGGGGACGCGCTGCACGCGGTGGACGCCGCCCTCGTACTTGAGCCGGGCCCACGGCGCCTCGTCAGGACCCGGGCTCCCCTTGGCCTTGATGGAGACCCGGACGTCCTTGTAGCCGCCGAGGTCGCTCTCGGTAGCGTCCTCGATGGTGGTGCGCCAGCCGCGCTGCTCGGCGTAGCGCAGGTACATCCGCAGCAGGTCGCCGGCGAACAGGGCCGACTCGTCCCCGCCCTCGCCAGCCTTGACCTCGAGGATGACGTCGCGGTCGTCGTCGGGGTCCCGGGGCACGAGCAGGCGCCGCAGGTGCTCCTCCGCGTCGGCGAACCTGGCCTCGAGCGACGGCACCTCCTCGGCGAACGACTCGTCCTCCGTGGCGAGCTCACGCGCGGCGGTCAGGTCCTCACCGGCCGCCCTCCACTCCCGGGCGGCAGCGACGGTCGGGGCCAGGGCGGCATACCGCTTGTTCAGCGTGCGCACGAGGTCCTGGTCACCGTGCACCGCCGGGTCGGCGAGGCGCGACTCCAGGTCGGCGTACTCGTCGAGGATCGACTGGACGGAATCGAGCACGGAGAGGCCCTTCGGTCGTGGCGGCGGGGTGCACGGGGTGCACGGGGTGCACGGGTAAACGAACGCCGGCCCCCGACGACCGAAGTCGTGGGAGCCGGCGTGCGGGAGACCTACTTGGCGGCCTTCTTGCCGTAGCGCGCCTCGAACCGGGCCACGCGGCCACCGGTGTCGAGAATCTTCTGCTTGCCCGTGTAGAACGGGTGGCACTGCGAGCACACGTCGGCGGCGATCTTGCCGCTCGTCTCGGTGCTGCGGGTCGTGAACGTGTTGCCACAGGTACAGGTGACCGTGGTCTCCACGTAGTTGGGGTGAAGGTCCTTCTTCAACGTCGTCTCCTCGAGGTAGTCGGCCGGGTCGGTGTCATCGCTGCTCACGCTGGGGAGCCGCTCTCCCGTGAACCGGTCCAAAGGAAGAGTGTGCCAGAAAGGCGCACCTCCCCCAAAACGCGCGGAGGCCGCTTGGCATTCCCCGTGCCCCGGCAGTTCCGGGTCGTGACCTGCAACGATCCACAGCGCTCCGGGTGTCTTCCACCTGTCGGGACCGGACGGCGGTGAGGATGCGCTCATGAGGGACAGCGGACAGGCACGCAGGGGCCGCAGCCGGGCTGCCGCCGGAGTCGCCGCCCTCCTCGCGCTGGCGGCCTGCTCGGGCGGCGAGTGCTCGTTCGACCGGTGCCCCGAGGTCACGCCTGACCGCGCGGGCACGGTCACCGGGACGGACGCGTCGGGGCGGGTGCGATGGACGACGACCATCGCCGACCTCGTGGTCGCCTCCCCCTTCGTCAGCAACGAGCACGTCGTGCTCGAGGGCTGCCACGCCCCGCACGTGCTCGACGTCACCACCGGGTCCGTGTCGACTCCCTCTGGGCTCGAGCACGTGCTGGGCGTGGTCCAGGGGTATGCCGTGGGGATCCCGACGGAGGGCGACGCGATCGTCTCGGCGGACCGCCTCGACGGCACACGGGGCGGCCTGTCGTGGTCGCAGTCGCCCCAGGACTCGGAGGCCGACCGTGGCTACCGCATGTCGGCAGTGGTCACGGAGCGCGGCGTCGTCGGCGTCCACGATCGCCGGCTCGTCGCGTGGTCACGGAGCTCGGGAGTGTGGGCGATGGCAGAGGTGGAGCTGCCGGTCGGAGCCTGGAGAGGCCGTCAGCTGGTCGCCGCGGACGCCGACCACGTCGTGGTGCCCGGATCTGACGGCTCGGTGCTGGGCGTCGACCTCGGGTCGCACGCCGTGGCGTGGCGCTCACTGCCAACCCGTCCGGCACTGCCCGACGACCTCGAGATCCGGCTCGACGCCCGGGCAGTCACGGTGACCGCCTGGTACCGGGAGTCGAGGGCGGCGAGCACCATCGGCACCCCCGTCTGGACCAGTGAGCGCTGGTCGCTTGACGCCCGCACCGGGGAGCCGACCACGCCGCGCTCGACTGCGCGCGGCACTCACCAGAACCCCAGGGCTCAGGTGGCGGCGTCGGTCCACGACGACGCGACCGGCTGGACGGTCACGCAGCAGCTGGACGAGCCGCCGAAGGGCAGCTGCGGCTAGCTAGGCGGGGACGGTGGCCGGCTGCACGACGGGCAGGACGACCTGCATCGTCGTGCCCTCCCCCTCGACCGAGGCGATGACGAGCTCGCCGCCGTGGCCCTCGACGATGGCGCGCACGATCGCGAGCCCGAGCCCCGTGCCGGGGATCGCGGCCGCCGTGGCGTTGCCCGCGCGGAAGAAGCGCTCCGACAGGCGCGCGAGGTCGGCGGCCGGGATGCCGATGCCGGTGTCGTGGACGGAGATGACCGTCGATGCGCCGGAGCGCTCGGCCGAGAGCACGACCTCGCCGCCCTCCGGCGTGAACTTCACGGCGTTGGACCCGAGGTTGATGAGCGCGCGCTCGACCTGGCCGCGGTCGACCTTCACGCGCAGCTCCTCCGGCACGTCGGGGCAGATGAGGCGGACCCCACCGCCGGCCGCAACCGGCTCCATCGTCTCGGTGACGGTGCGGAGCAGGTCGCGCACGGCGACCTCCTCGGACACCGCCTGGAGGCCGCTGATCTCGATCTTGTTGAGCACGAGGAGGTCCTCGATGAGTCCGCGCAGACGGGTGGCGTTGCGCCCGATGATGTCGAGCGCCACGTGCTGCCCATCGGAGACCTCGCCGAAGTCGCCGTCGACGAGCAGCTCGAGGTAGCCGCTGATCGAGGTGAGCGGGGTGCGCAGCTCGTGGCTGACCGTGGCCATGAAGTCGGTCTTCTGACGGTCGAGCTCGGTGAGCCGCCGGACCTGCTCGTCCTGCATCTGGGACAGGCGCAACGACACGATCGACTGGGCGGCGATGGCCGAGCACTGCTGCGCGGCCTGGATCTCGTGCCGGTGCCAGCGTCGCGGCGCGTTGACCATGAGCACCGCGAGGATGCCCAGACCGCGGCCGCCGGTGCCGACCGGCAGCAGGAGCAGCGACCGGGCGCCGGTCGCACGGTGGAAGGCCCGGGCCCGCTCGTCGTCGTAGGCCTCGTGGGCGAGCAGGTCGCCGAGGTCGAAGAAGCCGGCGTCGTGGCGCAGCTGCTCGTTGACCACCCCAACCTGCTGGGCGAGCGACCGCGGCAGCGGCGGCAGGTCGGGCAGGTCGTCGACGTGCCACTGGTGGCGGTCGTCGATGGTCTGGGCGTCCTCGGCGAGGGTGTACAGCAGGACGCGGTCGGCGCCGAGGCCGGCGCCGAGCTTGGAGCAGACCCGCTGGAGCGCCTCTGGCACGTCGACGGCCGCGCGTGCGCCGCGGCCGACGTCGAGGACGAGCTCCTGCATCTCGAGGACGGCGGCCTGCTGGTCGACGAGGCGGGCGTTGGCGCGGGTCAGGTCGTTGAAGTCGCGGGCCAGCATCCGCACCTCGAGAGCGCCCTCCTCCTGGTGGGCCATGGCGATGACGTCGTTCTCGGCCTGCCGCCGCACGACCTCTCGCAGCCGCGCGAGGGGCCGGCCGACGGCATGCTGCATGCCGAAGCCCGCAGCGACGACGACGAGGACGACCAAGAGCGCCACGGCGATGATGACGTCCGAGGTGGTGCCCGTGGCATCGCGCGCCCCGACGCTCGCGGCGTTGCGCTGGGCCTGAATGGTGCGGCTGACCGTGTCGTTGGCCTCGACGAACGTCGCGTAGGCCGTCTCCGTCTGGGTGCGTTCCGCCTCGGGAAGCGGCGCGTTGGCGGGTCGGCCCTTCAGAGCTGCGCGGGCGGAACTGAACCAGGCGGCCACCGCATCGCTTTCCCGATCGAGCAGCACCGCGAACCGCGTGCGGTCGGCCTCGTTGAGCTCGCGACTCTGGGTGCCGGACGCCACGCGGGCGAGGTCGTCCCGGACAGTGCTCTCGAGGCTGAAGGGGTCTACGTGCGCGCGCCTGCCGGACGTCACCTCGTGCCAGGAGCTCTCGGCGCGGGTCATATCCAGCAGAACGGCGTTGTTGGCCTCGGTGGCGGGTCCGAGGGCGAGGGTCAGCGCGCGGACCGCTTTGCTCTGTGACTGGATCGTCGCGACCGAGATGATGGCTCCGATCGGCACCAGGATGACGAGGACGCCGATGAGGAGCCGGATCTGGCTGGCGACGGAGCCCCGCCAGACGGCCGGAAACCCGCCGTTCATGCCGGGTCCTCGTCGAAGCCGGTGCGGGTCATGACACCCCAGACGTGCTTCTTGCGGCGCAGGCTCGCCCACAACCCCTCGAGGCGCCACCACACGGTGGCCTGGCGGTAGCCGATGTTCTCGAGCACCGACGACGCGACGGTCTGCCAGATCGCACGCCACCGGTCGTGCTTGTGGAAGGCCCACTCGTCCACGACCATCGCGGCGAGGGTGACGAGTACGGCATACCCGTAGGCCAGGACGAGGAAGAGAACGGCGAAGGGAACGTTGACGACCCCGAGCAGCAGCCCGAGCGGCACGATGATGATGCCGAGGAGCTCGAGGAGCGGGGCGAGCAGCTCGAAGAGCCAGTAGTACGGCAGCGCGACCCAGCCGATGCGGCCGTACCTGCGGCGGAAGAGCATCGTGCGGTACGCCCAGAGCGTCTCCCAGAGGCCCCGGTGCCAGCGGCGACGCTGGTTGCGCAGCACCTTGGCGGTCACGGGGACCTCGGTCCACGAGACCGGCTCGGGGACGAACTCGATCCGGTAGTCGCGGCCTTCGTCGCGCAGGCGCTTGTGGATGCGCATGACGAGCTCGAAGTCCTCGCCGATGGTGCCCGGGTCGAGGCCTCCGACCTCGACGACGACGTCGCGCCGGAAGAGCCCGAAGGCGCCGCTGATGAGGATGAGGCCGCCGAGCCGCGACCAGCCGGTGCGCCCGAGGAGGAAGGCGCGGAGGTACTCGACGAGCTGGATCCGTGGGAGCCACGTCTGGGGCATCTCGACGCGGACGATGCGCCCGGAGAGGACGCGGCTGCCGTTCACCGGGCGGATGGCTCCCCCGGTGGCGACCATGCGGGTGGGGTCGTCGGCGAACGGGCGGGTCACGTGCAGGAGCCCGTCGGGCTCGAGGATCGAGTCGCCGTCGAGCATCGCGACGAGCGGCTCGCTCGCGGCGTTGATGCCCAGGTTGAGCGCTTCGGTCTTGCCGGAGTTCTCCTTGCGGACGACGACGAGGCGAGTGCGACCGTCTCGTGGCACGAAGACGCCCAGGACACGCGCCCTGACGGGGATCTCGCGCGGCAGCTCGCGCGGCACGGGCACGAGGTCGAAGGCCTCCTCGAGCCGCGCAAAGGTCTCGTCGGTGCTGCCGTCGTCGATGACGACGACCTCGTGCCGGGGGTAGCGGAGCGTGAGGAACGACTTGACCGCCGTGACGATGCCGGCTTCCTCGTTGTAGGCCGGCACGAGCAGGGACACCCCGGGGGCGAGCCCGGCGCCCTGCCACGACAAGGCCGTGGCGCGGCGCCGGTGCTGGGCCCGGAACTCGAGGTAGGCCAGCACGATGAGCGTCAGCAGCGAGGTGTTGATGAGCACGAAGTACACGAGGATCGGCACGCTCAAGACGTCCATGACCCACATGACGAAGGACCGAAGGCCCTCGATGAAGCCGTCCCGGCTCATGCAGCCGACTTCTGCAGGTCGGCGACGAGCCGAGCCGATCTCACCGCGGCGTCGTCCTCGTGGCCGGCGAGCGCGTCGCGGCCGTCGGAACCCATCACGATCAGGGCACTGGCCGCGAGCTCGGCGAGACGGGGATCCGGGTCGCCGAGCAACCCGGCCAGCGTGGGCACCGCCGTGGGCTCTGCGAGCTCTCCGATCGCCGTCACACAGGCCCGGCGCAGCGGCAGGGGCTCGGTGGCGCCGGTGTGACGCGCGAGGACGGCGGCGTCCTCAGCCCGGCCGAGTCGGCCGATGGCAACCGCACACGTCTCACGGACCGTGACGTCGGGGTCGTGCGCCAGCAGGTGCCGCAGCTCGGGCAGGCCTCGCGTGAAGCTGCGCTCGCCACTGAGATGGGCCGCGACCATGCGGGTGCGGGCGTTGGCGTCGTTGAGGCCCTCGCGCAGCACGTCGGCGATGCCGACGCCCATCGACTGGAGCGCCTCCGCGGCAGTGGCCGCCGGAAGTCCTCGGTCTGGCAGGCCGATGGCCGCGAGCACCGGGCCGGCCGCCGAGGCGTCGCCGATGAGGCCGAGGGCGTAGGCAGCACTGTTGCGGACCTCGACGGACTCGTCGCGCAGCGCCTCCACGAGCAGCGGGACGGTGTGGCCCGCACGGGCTAGACCGAGCAGCTGGGCCGCCCGGGCGCGCTTCACGGACGAACGGCTCGACAGGTCTCCCACCGCCGCATCGACGGCCCCGTGCACCTGGAGCACCTGGACGAGCTGCTCCGCGGGCCCCCCGCGGATCTTCGTCAGCATGTCGACGATGTAGCGGTCGAGCACGGTCCGCGACACACCGGTCGCCCACGTCAGCGCCTCCGCGGCGCTGCCGTCGTCGTCCTCGCCGGAGGCGACCGTGATGAGCGGCGGGCGAAGCGGTGCCAGGAGCATCTCGTCACGCTGTTTGCGGCTGTGCCGGCGCGCGCGGACGGCGACGACCCCGAGGATCAGCAGCAGGCAGGCACTGAGCACGGCGATCGTCGCGCCGAGGAGCAGAGCCGTGCCGACGATCACGGGACCACGTCGCTCATCGAGCTCGTGCGAGCATGCCGTTGACCCGGTGGAGCAGCTCGCGTGGGCTGAACGGCTTGATGACGTAGTCGTCGGCGCCGACCGCAAAACCGGTGTCGACGTCGGAGTCGCGGGACTTGGCGCTGAGGAGCAGGACGGGGACGCCGGCGAAGGCGCTCTCACGGATCTTGCGCAGGACGTCGATACCGGACAGGCCCGGCATCATGACGTCGAGGACCGCCAGCTGCGGCGGGTTGGCGGAGAACGCCTCCCAGGCGCTGACGCCGTCGGGGACGGCCTCGACGGCATACCCCGCCTGCGTCAGCTTGAACTCGACGAGGTCGCGGATGTCTGCGTCGTCATCGGCCACGAGGACACGGACGGGGCTGGCATCGGGGTCGCCGGCAGGCGCAGACATGGCTCTCCATCGTGACGTCGGGAGTGGATCTCCATTTTAGGAACAAATCACCCGAATAGCCCAGGAAACGCCGAAAGGGGGCGGTGCCGTGTGGCACCGTCCCCTCTCCGCGATCGGTCAGGACTCGTCGTCGAGCCTGGAGCTGCTCGTCTGCTGGACCTGCGTGAGGAACTCGTAGTTCGTCTTCGTCTTCTTGAGGCGGTCGATCAGCAGCTCGATCGCCTGCTGCGGGTCGAGCGCGGCGAGCACGCGGCGCAGCTTCCACATGATCTTCAGCTCCTCGCTCGCGAGGAGGATCTCCTCGCGGCGCGTGCCGGAGCTGTTGATGTCGACGGCCGGGAAGATCCGGCGGTTCGCGAGATCGCGGTTGAGGCGAAGCTCCATGTTGCCGGTGCCCTTGAACTCCTCGAAGATCACCTCGTCCATCTTCGAGCCGGTCTCGACCAGAGCCGTGGCGAGAATCGTGAGCGAGCCCCCGTTCTCGATGTTGCGCGCCGCGCCGAAGAACTTCTTCGGCGGGTAGAGCGCGGCCGAGTCGACACCTCCCGAGAGGATGCGTCCGCTCGCCGGGGCGGCGAGGTTGTACGCGCGACCGAGCTTGGTGATCGAGTCGAGGAGGACCACGACGTCGTGGCCGAGCTCGACGAGACGCTTGGCGCGCTCGATCGCGAGCTCCGCGACGGTCGTGTGGTCCTCAGCCGGCCGGTCGAAGGTCGAGGAGATGACCTCGCCCTTCACGGCGCGCTGCATGTCGGTGACCTCTTCGGGACGCTCGTCCACGAGGACGACCATGAGGTGGCACTCGGGGTTGTTCGTCGTGATGGCGTTGGCCAACGTCTGCATGATCATCGTCTTGCCGGCCTTGGCCGGGGCGACGATCAGGCCGCGCTGGCCCTTGCCGATCGGGGCGACGAGGTCGATGATCCGCGTCGTCAGGACGTTCGACTCGGTCTCGAGCCGCAGACGCTGCTGCGGGTAGAGCGGCGTCAGCTTGCCGAACTCGACGCGCTTGGCGGCCTCCTCCGGCGTCATGCCGTTGACCGTGTCGAGACGCACGAGGGCGTTGAACTTCTGGCGGCCGACGTTGCCCGACGGCTGCTCGCCCTCGCGCAGCGCCTTGACCGCACCGGTGACGGCGTCGCCCTTGCGCAGCCCGTTCTTCTTGACGATGCCGAGCGGCACGTAGACGTCGTTCGGGCCGGCGAGGTAGCCGGACGTACGGACGAACGCGTAGTTGTCGAGGACGTCGAGGATGCCGCCGACGGGCACGAGAACGTCGTCGTCACCGACCTGGACCTCGGACTCGTTCCAGTCCTGACCGCCCTCCCGACCGCGGCCGCGCTTGCGGTCCCGGCTGCGCTGGCGGTTGCGGCTGCGGCGGCTTCCACTACGGTCGTCGTCGTCGAAGCGCGACTGCTGCCCGCGGTTCTGGTCGCCGGCATCGCCCGCCTGACGGTCCAGCTGACGGTCCAGGCGGTCCAGCTGACGGTCCTGCTGACGGTCCTGCTGACGGTCCTGCTGACGGTCCTGCTGACCGCGGTCGTACTGGCGGTCGTTCTGGCGCTCACCCTGCTGGCGGCCGTCACGGGTGCCCTGCTGCTGACGATCCTGCTGACGGTCCTGCTGGGCACGCTCGGCCTGGCGGTCGCCCTGCTGACGGCGCTCGGAGCGGTCGGCCTGCCGGACGCGCTGGCGACCCTCGCGGTCGTCACCGCCCTCGGCACGGTCGTCGGAGCGCTCCTGCCGCTCCGTGCGCTCCGTGCGCTCCGTGCGCTCCGCGCGCTCCGTGGGCTCGGTGCGCTCGGTGCGCTCCGTGGGCTCGGTGCGCTCGACCCGCTCGGTGACGGGTCCGGCCGGCCGACCGTCGCCCTCGGCGCGGCGTGCACGCTCCCGCACGTCGACGGACGGCGTTTCGACGGCCGCCGCAGAGACCGGCACGGAGTCCGGCGTGGACGCCGGCGCCTCGGCCGGCGTCTCGGTCGCCGCGGCGGAGCCGGCCGGGCGGCTGGCTCGGCGTGACGCACGAGCGGGGGCCGCATCGGAGACGGGAGCGGACGAGCCGCCCGCCTGACGGGCCTTGATGGCCTCGACGAGGTCGCTCTTGCGCATCTTGGTCGTCCCGGTGATGCCCATCGACGACGCGACACCCTTGAGCTCGTCCAGCTTCATGGCGGACAGGCCAGAGAGCGGACGGGTGGTTGTTTCTGACACGAAGGATCCTTCCCCCTCGTTTGCGGCCCGGGAGATTCCTGCGGGCCGGACTTGGACCAGATGACCTGGCCGTGTGAGATCCACGTCGGCGCAGAACGCGCCCAGAGGCAGATGTCTGCGCCTCAGTGTGGGGGTGGGTGCGCCGGCCTGCGATGACGCGGCATGTGGCGCGCGCTCAGGATACCACCCGGCGGCTCGCGGACCTGCGTCGCACACCCCCGGTGTCGAGATTCAGCGGACCTGCACCGTGGCTCCGTGCGCCGGGACCCCGGGCACGAGGCGCTCCCAGTGTGCCGCAAGGTGCCCCGCCTGCACGTCGGCCTGGGCCGCACGCGTCGTGAGGACGAGGACGCTGGGACCGGCTCCGGAGACGACCGCGGCATGGCCCTGCGAGCGGAGGTGGTCGACGAGCGCCATCGTCTCCGGGTAGGACGGCCGGCGGGCCTCCTGGTGCAACCAGTCCCGCGTCGCGGCGTGCAGGTGGCTCGGGTCGGCGGTGAGGGCGTGGACGAGCAGTGCCGCGCGGCCGGCGCCGGCTGCCGCGGCGGCGAGCGGGACGGTCGCGGGCAGGACCGCGCGAGCCGTCCGCGTCGCGAGCTGGGTCTCGGGAACGAAGACGACGACGTCGACGTCGACGTGCGGGTCGATGCGCGCCGTGACGGTGCGTTCGCCGTGGTCGAGCCCGGTCCCGTCGGGCATCCAGCTCACCGTCAGGCCCCCGAGGACGCTGGCCGAGGCGTTGTCGGGATGCCCTTCCAGCTCACTCGCGACGTGGGTCGCCAGCCCGAGGTCGACCGGCACGTCCTCGCCGGGAGCCGGCCATCCGGCATTCGGCTCGATGGCGTGCGAGAGCGCTTGCGCGGCAACGACACCCGCCACGATGGCCGTCGCGGACGAGCCGAGGCCGCGGCTGTGCGGCACGCCGTTGGTGGCCGCGATCTGCAGTCCTGCCGGCGGGTCGACGCCGAGGCTGCGCCACGTGTGCTGGATCGTCGCGTGGACGAGGTGGCCCTCGTCGGTGGGCACGTCGGTGGCACCCTCGCCGGTCACCTCGATGAGCAGCCCCACGGTGTCCGACGTCGTCACGACGTAGTCGTCCCAGAGGCCGAGTGCCAGGCCGATCGAGTCGAAGCCGGGGCCGAGGTTCGCGCTGCTCGCCGGCACGCGCACGTGGACGGACCGGCCCGCGGGCACCCGGCTCACGCGCTCAGCCCTCGAGGCCGAGGGCCTGGGCGGCAGAGAAGGCGTCGACCGAGACGCGGGTCGGCACGACCTCTGATCCGTCGGCAGTGCGCAGCGCCCACTGGGGGTCCTTGAGCCCGTGACCCGTGACGGTGCAGACGATGCGCGCACCCGACGGCACGAGGCCTGCAGCGTGGCTCGCGAGCAGGCCGGCCACGGAGGCCGCCGAACCGGGCTCGACGAAGACGCCCTCCTCCGAGGAGAGGTAGCGGTGCGCGTCGAGGATCTGCTCGTCGGTGACGGCATCGATGCGGCCGCCGGACTCGTCGCGTGCCGCGATCGCCTGCTCCCAGGATGCGGGGTTGCCGATCCGGATGGCCGTGGCGATGGTCTCGGGGTGGTCGACGGGGTGGCCGAGCACGATCGGTGCGGCTCCGGCAGCCTGGAAGCCCCACATGACGGGCAGGTGCGTCGCCGGGCCCGGCAGGTCGCTGACCGAGGGGTCGGAGGAGTACTCGCGGTAGCCACGCCAGTACGCCGTGATGTTGCCGGCGTTGCCGACCGGGAGACAGTGGATGTCGGGCGCGTCGCCGAGGGCGTCGACGACCTCGAACGACGCGGTCTTCTGGCCCTCGATGCGGGCCGGGTTGACCGAGTTGACGAGCTCGACGGGATAGGCCTCGGCGAGCTTGCGCGCGAGCGTGAGGCAGTCGTCGAAGTTGCCGTCCACCTGGAGCAGGGTCGCCCCGTGCGCGATCGCCTGGCTCAGCTTGCCCATGGCGATCTTGCCGTCGGGCACGAGCACGCCGCAGGCCATGCCGGCCTTCGTGGCGTATGCCGCCGCCGACGCGGACGTGTTGCCCGTGCTCGCGCAGATGACGGCCTTGGCGCCCTTCTTGGCGGCGACGCTGATCGCGGTCGTCATGCCACGGTCCTTGAACGAACCAGTCGGGTTGAGGCCCTCGTACTTCAGATGGACCTCGGCGCCCACGCGCTCCGAGAGCTTCGCGGCGTGGATGAGAGGCGTGCCGCCCTCGTGGAGCGTGACGACCGGCGCACCCTCCAGCATCGGGAGGCGGTCGGCGTACTCGCGGATCACGCCGCGCCACTGGTGGGCCATCAGGAACCTTCCACGCGCATCACGGAGTTGACGCCACGGACGACGTCGAGCGTGCGCAGTCGCTCGACCGTGGACGAGAGGGCCGCATCGCTCGCGGTGTGCGTGACGATGATGAGGTTGGCCCGGGCGGTCTCGCCGTCCGCGGCGGCCACCAGATGCTGGCGCACCGTCTCGATCGACACGTCGTGGTCGGCGAAGGCCGCCGCGACCTGGGCGAGCACACCCGACCGGTCCTCGACGTCGAGGCTGATGTGGTACCGCGTCTGGGCGTCGCCCATGGTCAGGATCGGCAGGTCGGCATAGCTCGACTCCCCCGGCCCCAGGCCGCCGCCGACCCGGTGACGCGCGACGGCGACGAGGTCACCGAGCACGGCAGAGGCCGTCGGGTCGCCGCCCGCGCCCTTGCCGTAGAACATCAGCTGCCCGGCCGCATCAGCCTCGACGAAGACGGCGTTGAAGGCCTCGCGGACACCGGCGAGGGGATGGGACCTCGGGATCATCGCGGGGTGCACTCGAACGCTGACGCCCTTGTCGCCACGCTCGCAGATCGCGAGGAGCTTGACGACGGCATCCATCTCACGGGCGGCTGCGACATCGGCGGCCGTGACCTCCGTGATGCCCTCGCGGTAGACGTCGGTGCCCGAGACGCGCGTGTGGAACGCGAGCGAGGCGAGGATGGCCGCCTTCGCGGCGGCATCGAAACCCTCGACGTCGGCTGTCGGGTCGGCCTCGGCGTAGCCCAGTGCCTGGGCCTGCTCGACGGCGTCGTCGAAGCCGGCGCCGGTCGTGTCCATCTTGTCGAGGACGTAGTTCGTCGTGCCGTTGACGATGCCGAGCACCTTGCGCACCTCGTCGCCGGCGAGCGACTCGCGCAGCGGCCGCAGCAGCGGGATCGCGCCCGCGACCGCAGCCTCGTAGTAGAGGTCGACGCCGTACCCGGCGGCCGCGGCGTACAGGGCGGGGCCGTCCTCGGCGAGGAGCGCCTTGTTGGCCGTCACGACCGAAGCACCGTGCTCCATGGCCCGCAGGATCAGCGAACGGGCCGGTTCGATGCCGCCGATGACCTCGACGACGACGTCGGCCCTGGTCACGAGCTCGTCGGCGTCGGTGGTGAACAGGGCAGGGTCGACGCCGAGGTCGGACCGGTCGCGGCCCGAGCGCCGTACGGCGATGCCGGTGATCACGAGTGGCGCGCCGACTCGGGCGGCCATGTCGTCGGCGTGCTCGGTGAGCAGGCGAGCGACCGCTCCACCCACGACGCCGGCCCCGAGCAGGGCGACGCGCAACGGCTTGGGGTCACTCACGGCGCTGTCCACGGTGCGAATCCTGCCGTCTGTCCGGGTGCCGGACGGTCATTGTTTCGCGATCCGGACATGCCCGGCGCAGGAATTGCAGGACACATCAGACGTCGAGGGCGAGCAGGTCGTCGATGGTCTCGCGCCTGACGATGACCCGGGCACTGCCGTCACGCACGGCGACGACCGGCGGTCGCGGCGTGTGGTTGTACTGGCTCGACAGGGACCGGCAGTACGCGCCGGTGCCGGGCACCGCGAGGAGGTCGCCGGGAGCGACGTCGGCGGGCAGGAACTCGTCCTTGACGACGATGTCGCCGCTCTCGCAGTGCTTGCCGACGACGCGCGCGAGCACGGGGTCTGCGGTCGAGGCGCGGTTGGCGAGCGTGCACGAGTAGTTGGCGTCGTAGAGCGCGGTGCGGACGTTGTCGCTCATGCCACCGTCGACGGAGACGTAGACGCGCTGGGCGCCGCCGTCGAGGTCCACCGGCTTGACGGTGCCCACCTCATAGAGGGTGAAGGTGCTGGGTCCGGCGATCGCGCGACCCGGCTCGACGGAGATCCGAGGCACGGCGACACCGTCGGCCCGGCACTCGCGCTCGATGATCTCGGCCATGCCTGCGGCGAGGTTCTTCGGCGGCAGGGGGTCGTGCTCGGTCGTGTAGGCGATGCCGAAGCCACCGCCGAGGTCGAGCTCGGGCAGCTCGACGCCGAGCTCCCTGGCGACCTGCGTGTGCAGACCGAGGATTCGCCGGGCCGAGACCTCGAACCCCGAGGTGTCGAAGATCTGTGAGCCGATGTGGCTGTGCAGCCCGAGTAGCCGAAGCGACTCAGGCCGCGCGACGATGCGGCGGACCGCCTCGAACGCATGGCCGCCCGAGAGCGACAGGCCGAACTTCTGGTCCTCGTGCGCCGTCGCGATGAACTCGTGCGTGTGCGCCTCGACCCCGACGGTGACGCGGACCAGGACCGGCGCCACGACGCCCAGCTCGGTCGCGACGTCGGCGACGCGCTCGATCTCGTCGAAGGAGTCGATGACGATGCGGCTCACGCCGTACTCGAGCGCGGCGCGGATCTCGGCGACGCTCTTGTTGTTGCCGTGCATCCCGATCTTCTCGCCGGGCACTCCCGCGCGCACCGCCACCGCGAGCTCGCCCCCCGTGCACACGTCCAGGTGCAGGCCCTCGTCGTGGACCCAGCGTGCGACCTCGGTGCAGAGGAACGCCTTGCCGGCGTAGAACACATCGGCTGCACCGGACAGGCTGTCGAACACCTCGGCGTACGTCTGCTTGAAATCCCTTGCGCGAGAACGGAAGTCGTCCTCATCGATGACGTATGCCGGTGTGCCGAACTCCCTCGCCAGCTCCGTGACGCTCACGCCTCCGACCGTGAGGACGCCGCCGCTGCCGCGCCCGACGGACGTCGCCCACAGCGACGGGACCAGGGCGTTGACGTCGACGGGGGTCTGGAGCCACGCCGGGCCGCGGTAGCCCTCCGCGTGCAGCGCTCCGGCTTCGTGTGCGCGCATTGCTACATCCTCTCCGGGGCCGCGGCGCCGAGGCGCTCGAGTCCATTGCGCAAGACGATGCGGACGGCGTCGGCGAGGACGATCCGTGCCCCGTGGACGGACTGCACCTGCGCCCCCACCGTCGCGGGTCGCAGGGGGTGGTCCCAGGCGTCGGCGAGCGAGGCCAGGTCGGTGACGGCCCGGCGCTGCTGCACCGTGTCGCCGACATGGGTATCGAGCCGTTGGGGAAGGTCGGCGAGTGCGACGAGCAGGTGCCGCTCGGCCACGTGGGTCAGCTCAGCGAGCCGCGCCGGTGACCGCCGCTCCACCCCGGCGGCCTCCGCGTTGCGGATGAGCCGGCAGAGCCTCGCGTGCGAGCGCTGGGCCGCGTGCACCGGGTCGTCGGGGAGCCGGCTCCCGGGCAGCTCGGTGAGCTCGCAGTGGGAGCGGCCGGGTGCGAGGGCGTACGTCTCCTGCTCCTCGAGGACACGGCGGACGATGGCGGAGCGGGCGAGGTCCTCGAGGGTGATCGCGATGAGGCCGCTCGGCGCGACCTCGACGGCGGCGACGGGCTTCTGCTGGGTCAGGCCCCGGGCGAGAACGCGCGCCAGGTCACGGGGCCGCACGTCGATCTGCGGGGCCCAGCGCTGGGCGACCGGTGTGACCCAGTCGGCGACGACGCCGGCCGTGCGCGCGTCGGTCGGGCGGAACAGGGGCCCGGCGGGCGGGCCGGCCTCTGCCTCGTCGGGGAGCTCGCCGGTACGGGCTGCCTGGGCGGCAACGTCCTCGAGGAGGGCGCGCAGCTGCTCCGGCGTCATGGCGCGAGTCTACGAGGGGCGGCTCGGCCCGCTCGGCCGGCTCGACCCCGGGGGGCGCATTCAGCGATGCGCCGCCTCTGCTGCTAATCTCACCGGGCGCACGAAAGTGCGCGCCGCCCCCGTAGCTCAGGGGATAGAGCACCGCCCTCCGGAGGCGGGAGCGCAGGTTCGAATCCTGCCGGGGGCACCGCCGCACCACCAGTCACATCAGAGCGAGCCCCACGCACCAACGTGCACCGGCGCAGACAGGAGCCCTCGCAGACGCGACTCTCGCAAGCCCCGGGGAACGCGGCCCCTGCCACGATGGGCCCATGCCCACCCACGAGGAGATCGACTGGTCGGCGCCCGAGGTCGCTGCGCACTACGACGAGCTGCCGCTCTGGTCGGCGCCGTTCGGGCTCATGCTGCTCGACCGGGTCCCGTTGCGTCGGGGGCAGACGGTCGTGGACGTCGGCGCCGGCACCGGTTTCCTCACCGTCGAGCTGGCGCAGCGATGCGGCCCGGAGTCACGAATCGTCGCCGTCGACCCGTGGGAGGCGTCGATGGACCGGCTCGCCTCGAAGGTGGCCTTTCTCGGGCTCACGAACGTCGAGCTCGTCGTCGCGCCGGCTGACGCGCTGGACCTGCCCGACGCGTCGGTCGACGTCGTCGTGTCGAACCTGGGCGTCAACAACTTCGACGACCCGGCGACGGTCCTGGGTGAGTGCGCCCGCGTGCTGCGCCCCGGTGGCCGGCTCGTGACGACGACGAACCTCGTGGGCCACATGGAGCAGCTGTACGCCGCCTACCGCGATGTGCTCACGGAGCTCGGTCTCGCTGAGCACCAGGGGGCGCTGGAGGCGCAGGAGCTGCACCGCTCGACGGTGGAGTCCGCCACGGAGCAGCTGAGGCGGGCAGGTCTGACGGTCGTCGACGTCGCGAGGGACTCGTTCAGGATGCGGTTCGCGGACGGCCGCGCGCTGCTCCGTCACTGGTTCGTACGCCTCGCGTTCGTCCGGGGCTGGCGGGCGGTCGTGCCGAGCCGGGATGCCGACCGCGTCCTCGGGGCTCTCGAGGAGCACCTCGACGCCCTCGCGTCCCGGCGCGGCGCGCTCGAGCTGACCGTCCCGATGGCGTGCCTGACCGCCGAACGCCGGTAGCCGCCCGCTGAGGGTCGCCTGCCTCTGTGCGTGCAACGATGGCTCGGTGCTGATCTCGAAGCCCGTCGCCGAGGCCATCCGCGCGGGCACCGTCACCCAGGCCTTCCGGCGCTGGGACGCCCCACGGGTCAAGGTCGGCGGTCTCCAGCTGACATCGGCCGGGCTCGTACGCTTCGACGCGGTGAGCAGGGTCCGTGACCCGTCGAGACTCACCGAGCGCGACGCGAGGAAGGCGGGCGTCAAGGACCTCGCCACCCTCCAGAGGTTCCTGTCGCCGAAGGACCGCAAACCGTCTCCGCGCGGGGGCCGCGGCGGCGACACGGTCTATCGCGTCAAGCTCAGCTGGGCGGGCGAGGACCCGCGAGTCGCACTGCGCGACAGCGTTCCCGGCGACGACGACCTTCGCCAGATCGCGACACGACTCGCCCGGCTCGATGCACGGCCGGCGGGTCCGTGGACGCGCGACATCCTGACGTGGATCCGCGACAACCCACGGGTGGTCTCGAAGGAGCTGGCCGCTCTCCGCGGCTGCGAGCTGCTGCCGATGAAGGTCGACATCCGCAAGCTCAAGGCCCTCGGGCTGACGATCAGCCACGAGGTCGGCTACGAGCTGTCACCGCGCGGCACGGCATACCTCGACTACCTCGAGCGCAGCGGGCCCAGCGCGCGAACCGACGCGGACGCGCCGCCCGGGTAGCTCCCTGACGGGTCAGCGCTGGGTCGTGTCGGTGACCTCGCCGACGAGCTCCTCGAGGACGTCCTCGAGGAACACCACACCCGTGACCTCGCCGGCGTCGTCGATGACCCGGGCGAGGTGCGCGCCCGTCAGCTGCATCGTCGCGAGCACGTCCTCGATCTCGTCCCCCTCGCGCACCGTCGCGAGGCGCCGGACCCGCTTGGGCGGGATGGGCTGCTCGTGGCGCTCGTCGTCGGCGTAGAGGACGTCCTTGAGGTGGATGTAGCCGGCGATCTCCCCCGCGGCGTCCCGCACCGGGTAGCGCGAGAAGCCGTGCTTGGCGACGAGCCGCTCGATGTCCGCCGGCGTCGCTCCCAGCTCGACCGTCGTCAGCGACCCCGTGTCGACGGCGACATCGCTTGCGAGCTTGTCGGAGAACTCGAGCGTCTTGGCGACGAGGCCGTGCCGTTCCTCCTCGATGAGGCCCTCCCGCCGGGACTCGCCGACGATGTGGGCCACCTCCTCGGCCGTGAACGCCGAGGCGATCTCGTCCTTGGGCTCGACGCGGAAGAGCCGGACGAGCGCCTTCGCCACCGTCTCCATGGCGAGGATGACGGGACGCAGCATCCTCGAGATCCAGAAGAGCGGCGGCACGAGGACGAGCGCCGCACGGTCTGGTCCGGCGATGGCGAGGTTCTTCGGGATCATCTCGCCGACGACGACGTGCAGGTAGCTGATGATGAGCAGCGCGAGGGCCAGGGCGACGCCACTCGCCCACGCGTCGGGCAGTCCCCACGCGTGGAAGACCGGCTCGAGCAGATGGTGCAGGGCGGCCTCTGCGAGCGCCCCGAGACCGACCGAGCAGACGGTGATGCCGAGCTGGGCGGTCGCCAGCATCGACCCGAGCCGCTCGAGCGCGAGCAGGCAGGACGCCGCGCGCATGCTGCCGGCGTCGGCGAGTGGCTCGAGCGTCGAGCGGCGCACGGCCATCGCGGCGAACTCGGCACCGACGAAGAAGGCGTTGCCGAGCAGCAGGAGCAGCGACACGACGTAGACCCAGGTCCCGCTCACGACGCCTCCCCCGCCCCGCGAGCCGGCCGGTGCGGCGCCTCCTGCGAGTTCCGCGGGTTCGGTCCGGCCGATCCCTTGTCGGCGTCGGTGGGCGGCAGCGACGACGGGTCCGGCACGAACCGGAGCCGGTCGACCCGGCGTCCCTCCATGCCGACGACGTTGATCCGCCACCCCGGCACCCGGACGACGTCACCGACCACCGGCACGCGGCCGAGACGCGTCATGACGAAGCCGCCCATCGTCTCGTAGGTGTAGCCGTCGGGGACGTCGGCGTCGAACGCGTCGCGCACCTCGTCGGGTCGCCACAGCCCGGGCACGGTCCAGGAGCCGTCGATGAGCTCGCGCCCACCCTGGCGGCTGCGGTCGTGCTCGTCGGAGACCTCGCCGACGATCTCCTCGACGACGTCCTCGAGCGTCACGATGCCCGACGTGCCGCCGTACTCGTCGACGACGACGGCCATCTGGAACCCGCCCTCGCGCAGGTCACGCAGCAACGGGTCGAGGCGGATGGTCTCCGGCACGACGAGGCGCTCGGACATGAGCGCGGAGACGGGCACGTCCTTGCGTCGTTCGTGCGGCACCGCCATCGCCTTCTTGACGTGCACGACGCCGTCGATGTCGTCCCAGTCGTCGCCGAGGACGGGAAAGCGGGAGTGGCCGGTTCGTCGCGACAGGCGGAGGACGTCGTCTGCGGACTCGTCGCGGTGGATGCCGGTGCACCGCACACGCGGCGTCATGACGTCGTCGGCCGTGCGCTCCCCGAAGCCCAGGGAGCGCGTCAACATCCTGGCCGTCGTGACGTCGAGCGTGCCGGCCTCGGCGGAGCGCTGGACCAGGCTCGCCAGCTCCTGCGGCGTACGCGCGCCGGAGAGCTCCTCCTGCGGCTGGATCCCGATGGAGCGCAGGAAGGCGTTCGCCGACCCGTTGAGCACGACGATCAGCGGCCGCGCGACGACAGCGAAGACGCGGACCGGGAGGGCGACCACCTTGGCCGTCGCCAGCGGCGCCGAGATGCCGAGGAACTGGGGCAACAGCTCGCCGAAGACCATCGAGAAGATCGTGGCCAGGACGAGGGCGAGGGTGCTGGAGACCGCCTCGACCGCCCCGGAGCCAAGGCCGAGAGCGCCGAGCGGCCCGGAGACGAGCACACCGATCGAGGGCTGGGCGAGGTAGCCGACGACGAGTGTCGTGATGGTGATGCCGACCTGAGCCGCAGAGAGCTGCGTCGAGAGCTGCTTGAGGGACTGGAGCACGACACGGGCGCGCGCGTCACCTTCGTCGATCGCACGCTGCACGGTGGGCCGGTCGAGCGCGACGAGCGAGAACTCGGCGGCGACGAAGATCGCGGTACCCGCAGTGAGCAGGACGGCACCGAGGACCAGCAGCCACTCGGTCACCGGCGAGCCACCCGTCGGGCAGGGGCGTTCGGGAGCCCCGGGAGACCCGGGACCTGGTCGCGGAGGCAGGTCATGGTGGGGCCCACTATAAGGAGCACCCGGCGTTCCTGGAGGTCCGCGGGCCCCGCCGCGGCCTGCGTGTGGAGGGCGTATGCCGTGTGGTTGAGTTGGGCCCATCACGGCGGGACCCGGCCGGGCCGAGAGAAGGAGCACGGTGGTGAGCGGACAACCGGACTTCGCCGGGCACATCGAGGTGCGCGGCCTGACGAAGCGTTTCGGCTCCTTCACCGCCGTCGACCACCTCGACTTCGACGTCGCGCCCGGCCGCGTCACGGGCTTCCTCGGCCCCAACGGCAGCGGCAAGACGACGACCCTGCGCATGCTCCTCGGTCTCGTCCGTGCGACCCACGGCACGGCCACGATCGACGGCCACCGCTACGCCGACATCCGCAACCCGCTCACCGTCGTCGGGTCGGCCCTCGAGGCGACGAACTTCCACCCGGGCCGCACGGGCCGCAACCACCTGCGGGTCCAGGCCGCCGTCGCCGGCGTGCCCGACCGGCGCGTCGACGAGCTGCTCGAGCTCGTGGGCATCCCCGCCGCAGCGCGCAAGCGGGCCGGCGGCTACTCGATGGGTATGCGCCAGCGCCTCGGGCTGGCGGCCGCCCTGCTGGGCGACCCGCGCGTCATCATCCTCGACGAGCCCGCCAACGGCCTCGACCCGGAGGGCATCCGCTGGCTGCGCGGCTTCCTGCGCCAGCTCGCCGACGAGGGACGCACGCTGCTCATCTCGAGCCACATGCTCTCCGAGGTCGAGCAGACGGTCGACGACGTCGTCATCATCGCCAACGGTCGCCGGGTGGCCCAGGGCACGGTGGCCGAGCTGCGCGGCAACCCCACGGCCTTCGTCCGCACCTCCGACCCGGACCGCCTGGCCGACGCCCTGCGCCTGCGCGGCCTCACCGTCACGCCCAAGGGGCGGGGGCTGCAGGTGACGACCGAGGACCTCGCCGTGGTCGGCGACGTCGCGCACGCCAACGACGTCGCGATCCACGAGCTGCGCGGGGAGCAGACCCACCTCGAGGAGCTCTTCTTCCACCTCACCGAGAGCCAGGAGCACCGCAACCGCAACCTCGGACTCGACGCGCCGCCTGGCGGAGCGCTCGTCGACCTGCCGCCGCCCACGGGGACGCCGCTCGACCCCGCACTGCTCGCCGACCCGGTGCCCGCCGACCCGGTGCCCGCCGTCCGGCACGCCGGCGACTCCGCGGAGGGCGCGCGATGACCGCGGCGGTGCGGGCCGAGCTCCGCAAGATCTTCACGACACGCCTGTGGTGGGGCATGGCCATCGCCGTCCTCCTCAGCGGGGCGGCGTTCGCGGTCCTCTTCGCGTTCGTGCTCACGAGCGACGCCGTGCAGGGTCCACAGGGGGCGGCCGTCCCGAGCACCGACGTGGCTCTCGCGAAGGCCGTGTTCACCGGCGGCCTGCAGGTCGGCTACCTGCTCACCCTGGCCATCGGTGTCCTCACGATCGGCTCCGAGTACCGCCACCAGACGATCACCGGCACGTTCCTCGCGATCCCGCGCCGGGGCCGGGTCATGGCGGCGAAGGTCATCGCCCTCCTCGCCATCGGCGCGTTCTACGGCGTGCTGTCGCTGGCCGGCGCAGTCGGTGCCGGCACGCTGGTGCTCACCTCCAAGGGGCACCAGCCGTTCGCCGACCCCTCCATCTGGCGCACCCTGGCGCTGTCGCTGCTCGTCCTCGGCATGTGGGCGCTCATCGGCCTCGGTGCCGGCATCCTCATCCCCAACCAGGTGGCCGCGCTGCTCATCTCGGTGGCCGTCGCGTGGATCGTCGAGCCGGTCCTCGGCCTCGTGCTCGCCGTCACCGACTGGGGCAAGAGCATCTCCCCGTACCTCCCGAGCCGCGCCACGAGCGCGATGCTCGACACCACCGGTGGCGGCTTCGACGGCCAGCCCATCGACCAGCTGTCCTGGTGGGCGGGCGCGCTCGTCCTCATGGCGTATGCCGCCGTCATGGCTGGTCTCGGCACGTGGCGGACCCTGCGCGCCGACATCAGCTGAGGGCCGCCTCTCGACGTGACGAACGCCTCGTCGACAGGCCGGCTCGACATCCGAGCCGCCGTCCGGTATCGGGGCGTTCGGGGCTAGGCTTGACCCCTGTATACGCACCGTCGCAACCAAGCCAAATGAAAGAGGCGCATTCGCCGTGTCCGATCAGTCCACGTCCGGTGACCCGATTGCTGCATTCGGTCCGAACGAATGGCTCGTCGACGAGCTCTACCAGCAGTTCCTGACCGACAAGTCGTCGGTCGACAAGGCCTGGTGGGGGTTCTTCGAGGACTACCGGCCGAGTGAGGCCGAGACGAGCGGAGGCGCGAGCCGGGCGGCGACCGCGACCGCGCCGAAGACGACGACCGGCACGGCCTCCGCGGCCCCGGCCACACCGGCTGCCCCTGCTGCCCCTGCTGCCCCTGCTGCCCCTGCAGCCCCTGACGCCCAGGCGTCCAACGGCTCGGCGAACGGCGCACCCGCTCCTGCGGCACCGCCCGCTGCTGCACCGAAGGCCCAGCCGACGGCCGAGCCCAAGACCGAGGCCACGCTCCCGGCCGCCACCGAGGCCAAGAGCGCGCCCGCGCCGGAGCCCAAGCCCGAGGCGAAGACCGAGCCCAAGACCGAGCCCGTCGCCGAGGCGCCCAAGCCGCGCGACATCCCCGCCGTCAAGGGCACCGGCCCGGTCAACGAGGACGCCGTGACCCCGCTGCGCGGTGCGTCCTCGCGCGTCGTGGCCAACATGGAGGTCTCGCTCACCGTCCCGACGGCGACGAGCGTTCGCGCCGTCCCCGCCAAGCTGCTCATCGACAACCGTGTCGTCATCAACAACCACCTCGCCCGATCGCGCGGCGGCAAGGTCAGCTTCACGCACATCATCGGCTACGCGATGGTCAAGGCCCTGGCGATCATGCCGGAGATGAACAACGGCTTCACCGACAAGGACGGCAAGCCCGCCCTCGTCCAGCCGGCCCACGTGAACTTCGGCCTCGCCATCGACCTGCAGAAGGACGACGGCAGCCGGACCCTGGTCGTGCCGTCGATCAAGTCGGCCGAGGAGATGGACTTCGTCCACTTCTGGACCGCCTACGAGGACATCGTCCGCAAGGCCCGGTCCAACAAGCTGACGGTCGAGGACTTCCAGGGCACGACGATCTCGCTCACCAACCCCGGCGGCATCGGCACCGTCCACTCGGTGCCGCGTCTCATGAAGGGCCAGGGCGCCATCATCGGCGTCGGCGCGCTCGACTACCCCGCCGAGTGGCAGGGCGCCAGCACCGAGACGCTCAACCGCAACGCCGTGAGCAAGATCCTCACGATCACCTCGACGTACGACCACCGCATCATCCAGGGGGCCCAGAGCGGCGACTTCCTGCGGATCATCCACCAGCTGCTCCTCGGCGACAACCGCTTCTACGACGAGATCTTCGAGTCGCTGCGCATCCCGTACGAGCCGATCCGCTGGACGCAGGACGTCGACTCCTCGCACGACGACGACATCAACAAGGTCTCCCGCGTCCAGGAGCTCATCCACGCCTACCGCGTCCGCGGCCACCTCATGGCCGACACCGACCCGCTGGAGTACAAGCAGCGTCGGCACCACGACCTCGACGTCACGACGCACGGCCTGTCGCTGTGGGACCTCGACCGCACCTTCGCGACCGGCGGCTTCGGCGGCTACCCGTTCCTCAAGCTGCGCAAGATCCTCGGCATCCTGCGTGACTCGTACTGCCGCACCGTCGGCATCGAGTACATGCACATCCAGGACCCCGAGCAGCGCAAGTGGATCCAGAACAAGGTCGAACGGCCCTACGAGAAGGCGAGCCGCGACGAGCAGAAGCGCATCATGCGCCGCCTCAACGCCGCCGAGGCCTTCGAGACGTTCCTGCAGACGAAGTTCGTCGGCCAGAAGCGCTTCTCCCTCGAGGGCGGCGAGTCCGTCATCGCGCTCCTCGACCGCATCCTGTGCCGCGCCGCGAGCGAGAAGCTCGACGAGGTCTGCATCGGCATGCCGCACCGCGGCCGCCTCAACGTGCTCGCCAACATCGCGGGCAAGTCCTACGGCCAGATCTTCCGCGAGTTCGAGGGCACCCAGGACCCCAAGTCGGTCCAGGGCTCGGGCGACGTGAAGTACCACCTCGGCACCGAGGGCGAGTTCGTCTCCGAGGACGGCAGCAAGACGAAGGTCTACCTCGCGGCCAACCCGTCGCACCTCGAGGCCGTCAACCCGGTGCTCGAGGGCATCGTCCGCGCGAAGCAGGACCGCCTCAACCTCGCCGGCGAGTCGTTCACCGTGCTGCCCGTGCTCCTGCACGGCGACGCGGCGTTCGCGGGCCAGGGCGTCGTGGCCGAGACGCTCAACCTCTCCCAGCTGCGCGGCTACCGCACCGGCGGCACGATCCACGTCGTCATCAACAACCAGGTCGGCTTCACGACGTCGCCCAGCAGCTCGCGCTCGTCGGTGTACTCGACCGACGTCGCGCGCATGATCCAGGCGCCGATCTTCCACGTGAACGGCGACGACCCCGAGGCGTGCGTGCGGGTGGCCGAGCTGGCCTACGAGTTCCGTCAGGAGTTCAACAAGGACGTCGTCGTCGACATGGTGTGCTACCGCCGCCGCGGTCACAACGAGGGCGACGACCCGTCGATGACGCAGCCGCTCATGTACAACCTCATCGAGGCCAAGCGCTCGGTCCGCAAGCTCTACACCGAGTCGCTCATCGGCCGCGGAGACATCAGCGTCGAGGACGCCGAGGCCGCGCTGCGCGACTACCAGCAGCAGCTCGAGCGGGTCTTCGTCGAGACGCGTGAGGCGAAGAAGGCGTCGGCGCCGGTGCCGCGCGCCAGCGAGTCCGACGCCCCCGACAACGCCGGACTCGAGCGCCCGACGGCCCAGGTCCAGGACGACGAGGCCCCGGTCCGCTCGGCCACCGAGACGGGCGTCCCGGCCGGCGAGATCGTCCACATCGGCGAGACCTTCGCCAACCCGCCGCAGGGCTTCACGATCCACCCGAAGCTCAAGCAGCTCATGGACAAGCGCGCCCAGATGGTCCGTGAGGGCGGCATCGACTGGCCCATGGCCGAGCTGCTCGCGTTCGGCACGCTCCTCAAGGAGGGGACGCCGATCCGCCTCGCCGGTCAGGACAGCCGCCGCGGCACGTTCGTGCAACGCCACGCCGTGCTCATCGACAAGAACAACGCGGAGGAGTGGACGCCGCTGCTCTACCTCGGCGAGGGGCAGGCCCGTTTCTGGGTCTACGACTCGCTCCTGTCGGAGTACGCCGCGATGGGCTTCGAGTACGGCTACTCGGTCGAGCGACCCGACGCGCTGGTGCTGTGGGAGGCGCAGTTCGGCGACTTCGCGAACGGCGCGCAGACCATCGTCGACGAGTTCATCTCCAGCTCCGAGCAGAAGTGGGGCCAGCGCAGCTCGGTCGTGCTCCTGCTCCCCCACGGCTACGAGGGCCAGGGCCCCGACCACAGCTCGGCGCGCATCGAGCGTTACCTGCAGCTGTGCGCCGAGAACAACATGACCGTCGCCTACCCGTCGACGGCAGCGAGCTACTTCCACCTGCTGCGCCGTCAGGCCTACGCCCGTCCGCGCACGCCGCTCATCGTCTTCACGCCGAAGTCGATGCTCCGCAGCAAGGCTGCGGCCAGCGCTGTCGAGGCGTTCACCCAGGGCGGCTTCCAGCCGGTCCTCAGCGACCACGAGGGCGTGACGAAGGACGTGACGCGCGTCCTGTTCGCATCGGGCAAGATCGTTCACGAGCTCGACGCCGAGCGCGAGAAGCGCGGCGACACGTCCACGGCGATCGTCCGTGTCGAGCAGCTGTACCCGATCCCCGAGAAGGAGATCAAGCAGGCGGCGGCCAGCTACCCCGGGGCCGAGCTCCTCTGGGTGCAGGACGAGCCCCGCAACCAGGGCGCCTGGCCCCTCATGGCGCAGTGGTTGCACGAGGACCTCTGCGAGATGGGCGAGACCCGTCCGTGGCGCGTCGTGGCTCGCAAGGCCGCGGCGTCACCGGCCACCGGCTCGTCGAAGAAGCACGCGCTCGAGCAGGCCGAGATCATGGACCGCGCGTTCGGTCGCTGAGCCCGGGTCTCGAGCCGCTCCCGGTGCACGCGAGGGACCCCGCCACGACGGCGGGGTCCCTCGCTGCCTGCGGCGGCTCACGGCATACGTCGGCGCCAGAGGGCTGCTCGTGCTGTTCCGCGGCCCGCCTTCGCAAACGCCGCCCCGGCACGCGATAGCCTCGCCACGTGTACTTCACCGACAGGGGCATCGAGGAGCTGGCGGCCCGGCGCGGCGAGGAGGAGGTCACCTTCGAGTGGCTCGCCGAGCAGCTGCGCACGTTCGTCGACCTCAACCCCGAGTTCGAGGTGCCGGTCGAGCGGCTCGCGACGTGGCTCGCCCGGCTGGACGACGACGAGGACTGAGCACGTGAGCGACCGCAGCGACAACGCCGGCACCCAGGCCGAGGCCCCGAGGGCGCCCTACGGCGTGGGCCCCGCGTACCCCTCGTCCCACACGCAGTTCACCGACGAGGCACCCGGGAGGTATGCCGCCGCGCCGGCTACCGAGCCGGCCCAGGCCCCCGCTCCTGCTGCGCCCGCGGCACCACCCCCCGAGCCGTACTACGCGCCGAGTGCCGAGTTCGCGGTCGCCGAGGGTGTCCGCGACGTCGGGATGGTCTTCGTCGGCGCCTCGATGACGGCCGGCTACGGCGATCCCAAGGGTCTCGGCTGGGTCGGCCGCGTCGTCGCCCGCACCCAGCACCCCGACCTCGACCTCACCGCCTACAACCTCGGCGTCCGCGGCAACACCTCGGGGGACGTCGTGGCCCGCTGGGGCGCCGAGTGCCACCCGCGGTGGGCGGGGCGCAGCGAGCGCCGTCTCGTGCTGTCCGTGGGCACCAACGACCTCCTGTCCGGCATGACGATGGCCCGGTCGCGGCTCAACCTGGCCAACGTGCTCGACGAGGCGACCAACGCCGGCATTGGCGTCTTCGTCGTCGGCCTCACGCCCACCCTCGACGCCGACCTGAACCGCCGCATCGAGGCCCTCGCCGAGGCGCAGGCCGACGTGTGCGCGCGTCGGGGCATCACCTACGTCGACTGCTACCGCCCGCTCGCGACCCACGACCAGTGGATGGCCGACCTCGCCGCGAGCCCCGACCGGGCGCACCCCGGCCAGGCGGGCTACGGCCTCATCGCCTGGCTCGTGTTGCACAACGGCTGGAACGACTGGCTCTCGCTCAGCTGACGACGTCACCGTCGGGGTCGGCCTCGTCGCGCCGCCCCGGTGCCGAGAGGGCCGCGACGATGCTCGCCGCCGCGACTGCGGCCACGGCAAGCGCGATGGTCGTGCGTCCGGACTCCTGGAGCGACCACGCGACGGGCAGCAGGAGGGCGTTCCAGAGCAGCGTCGGCGTGCGCGGCCAGTCCGCCGCCCGGGCCCAGCCGCGCGCGAGCGCCAGCAGCCCGATCCCGAAGACGAGGATGAGGGCGCCGGAGGTCGCCGCGACCGTCAGGTGTTCTGTGGCACCCGTCACCATCTCGTAGGCGTAGAAGACGGCGAAGCCGAGCAGCACGAGCGCTTCCAGGAGCGTGAGAAGTCCTGCGGCGCGGTGGGATCCGCGTATCTCACGGCTCCGAGAGGTCGGTTCGGTCACTCCCGCAGCCTAGCGACGGTGGCTGGGCGGCCCCTCCACGAGGTCGAAGGTGTCCGCGGACGGGACGAGGTCTGGAACTGGGAGCCGTCTGCGATAGACTCAATCCTTGGTGTGATCTGCGCCCAGGGCGTTGAACACGGACGTGGATGTCGATCACACTGGATCATGGCCCGCGACGCGTACGGAACCATTTCGTACGCGTTTCCGTTGGTCAGGGGGTCATCCTCCGTGACCGCGCGATACCCATGACCAGGCTCCGACAACGACGCTGGCGCCCGAGTACATGCACCGTGACCGACACCCGGACGCTGGTGCCGAACCGACATACATGAAGGAGCACGATCCACATGGATTGGCGCGACCGCGCTGCCTGCCTGGATGCCGACCCGGAGCTGTTCTTCCCCATCGGGAACACCGGACCGGCCATCCTGCAGATCGAAGAGGCGAAGGCCGTGTGCCGGACCTGTCCGGTGATCGACACGTGCCTCAAGTGGGCCCTCGAGACCGGCCAGGACGCCGGAGTGTGGGGTGGCCTCTCCGAGGACGAGCGTCGAGCCCTGAAGCGTCGCAACGCGCGGGCCCGCCGCGCTGGCTGACCCGCACCACCCGACCGCGAGCCCGGTGACCAGCACGGTCGCCGGGCTTTTGGCTGCTCTGCCCTGCGGGGCACCGCGGGCCGGATGCCGTGTGCCCGTCTCAGGTGATCGGGCGCAGGCTCGCGGTGAACCGGGCGCGCGTCCCGTGCGGCACCACCGGCTCCCACGTGATGCGGCCCTGGAGGTCGCCCACGAGCGACTGGACGATCTGGGTGCCCAGGCCGGAGCCGGGGCGCCGGGCCGGGTCGATGCCCTTGCCGTCGTCCTCGACGGAGACGACCACCATGGGCTGACCCCGCTCGTCGGCGAGGCGCTCGATGTCGATGCGGACCTCTCCCCCGGCGTCGCCGAGGCCGTGCTCGATGGCGTTCTGCACGAGCTCGCTCATGATCATCGCCAGTGACGTCGCGTCCTCGGCCCGCAGCCGGCCGAACGAGCCGCTCGTGACGGTGTGGACCGGTGCGCCGTTGGCCGACACCTCCACCACGGCGCCCAGCCCACGCTGCGCGATCGCGTCGAAGTCGACGGTCTCGTCGAAGCCCTGGCTCAGCTGGTCGTGGACCATGGCGATCGTCCCGACCCGTCGCTCGGCCTCGGCGAGCGCCACCCGGGCCTCCCCCTCGGGAACGCGCCGGGCCTGGAGCCGCAGCAGCGCCGCGACGGACTGGAGGTTGTTCTTGA
The DNA here is from genome assembly GCF_042666095.1 of Terrabacter sp. GCM10028922. NCBI lineage: Bacteria > Bacillati > Actinomycetota > Actinomycetes > Micrococcales > Intrasporangiaceae > Terrabacter > Terrabacter sp. GCM10028922. Next base: position 29,462 of record NZ_JBHTFG010000013.1, read on the forward strand.
CGCGGTGGTGGATCTCCCGGATCGTCGCGTCCTTCGTCATGAGCTCGCGCTCGCGTCGGCGCAGCTCGCCGACGTCGCGCATGAGCACGATCGCGCCGAACCGCTGACCGGCCTCGGTCAGGGGGATCGCTCGCATCGAGACCGTGGTGCCGCCCGCAACGACCTCCGTACGCCAGGGCTGCCGGCCCGTGACGACGAGCGGCAGGCCCTCGTCGACCGGGTAGGACTCACGCACGTTCTCGGTGACGATCTGCGCCAGGCTCGCCCCGACCACCTCGCCGAGGTGCCCGAGGCGGTGCAGGGCCGACACGGCATTCGGGCTCGCGTACGTGACGATGCCGTCGACGTCGAGGCGGATGACGCCGTCACCGACCCGCGGAGCGCCACGCCGGAGGCCCGTCGGCGCGCTGCTGTGTGGGAACTCCCCGCCCGTGACCATCCGGCACAGGGCGTCGGCGGTCGCGAGGTAGGTCAGCTCCAGACGGCTCGGCGTGCGGGTGGTCCAGAGGTTCGTGTGGCGGGTCATCACAGCGACCACGTGACCGCCGCGCACGACGGGGATGTACTCCTCGCGCACGGACTGGTCGGGCCCGTGCTCATGGGGCACGACGACCTGGCGCACGCGCAGGATGCGCTGCTCGGCCGACGCCTCGTCGAGCAGGTCGCAGGTGCGCCCGGGGTCGGCCACCCGACCGACCTGGTCCTCGACGAAGACGAGCTGGCCGGTGGTCGGCCGTACGTGGGCGACGGCCTCCCACCGGTCGCTGGTCGAGCGGACCCACAGCACGAGGTCGGCGAACGAGAGGTCAGCGACGAGCTGCCAGTCGCCGACGAGCAGTTGCAGCCACTCGACGTCGTGGTCGGGCAGGTTGGTCCGCCCGCGCAGGAGCTCGCTCAGGGTTGCCACGGTACGAGCCTATTGCGCGAACTGCCCCGCTCCCGGACGGTGTCCGGGAGCGAGGCGGTGGCCCTCGTCGTGTCGGTGAGCCGGTCAGCTGTCGGGAGCCGCAGCCGCTCTCGCGGTTGCGGTACCGGTCGACTTCCTCGCGGCAACGGCGGCGGCGCGCCGCGCGGTCGCCTTCTTGGCCGGAGCCTTCTTCGCGGCGACCTTGCCCGCGGGGGCCGACGCCGCCTTGGTCGTCTTTCTTGCTGACGCCTTCGTCGTGGACGCCTTGGTCGCGGCTGCCTTGGTCGCGGCTGTCTTGCTCGAGGCTCCCTTGGCGGGCGCCGTCCTGCCTGTCGCCTTCCTGGCGGCTGCTTTCGACCTCGACTCCTTCGGGGCCGCCGGCCCCGAGGCGGCCTTCTTCGCGGCCGCGGTCCTGCCCGGTGCCTTCGAGGCGAGCACCTGCTCGCCCTCGGCCGGCGTGCCCGCGCCGGTGGGGACCTCGACCGGGGCCGGCGCTCCCGACGCGGCGGGCTTCGTGACCGTGCGCAGCGTGCGCAGCGCGACGGACAGCGCCGCGATGCCCGCGTGGCTCATCCTCTCGATACCGCCCAGCGCGGCCTTGGCGCGGCCGAGCGCGTCGGCGTTGAGCTCGGACCACTCCGCGAGGCGGGTGGCCGCATCGTGTCTGGAACTGCTCACCTCGAGGACCGACCGGGAGAGGCTCTCAAGGACGGTGTACAGGTCGTCGCGCAGGGCGCCACGGGCGAGAGCGTCCCAGCGGTCGTCACGTGGCAGCATCGTCACGCGCGTCAGCATCGCGTCGATCGAGAACGTCTCGGACGTCAGGAAGTAGACCCCGACGACGTCGTCGAGCTTCTCCCCGGTGTCCTCGGCGATCTCGATGCAGTCGAGCAGCGAGTACGCGTCGAGCAGCGACGCGGCGGCCAGGGCGAGCTCCTCCGGCACGCCCTTGCCCTCGAGCTCGCGGGCTCGACGCAGCATGCGGTTGCGCTCGCTGCCCTGGAGCAGCTCGGCGATGCGCCCGCCATACGTCTGGATGCCCGGTCGGAACCGCGCGACCTCGGCGGCGATGTCGAGCGCCGCTGGGCGCGAGGTGAGGAACCATCGCACGGAGCGGTCGATGAGGCGACGGAACTCGAGGTAGAGCGCGGTCTGGGCAGCCGTGCTGACCACGTTGTCGGTGGCTTCGACGCGGCGCACGAAACCTGCGAGGTCGAACACCTCACGGCACACGACGTACGCGCGGGCGACCTGCTCGGGCGTGGCACCGGTCTCCTCCACGGCCCGGTACGCGAACGTGATGCCGCCGCGGTTGACCATGGAGTTCGCGACGGAGTTCGTGATGATCTCGCGGCGCAGGGGGTGCGCGGCGATCTGCTCGGCGTACTTGGCGCGCAACGGCTTCGGGAAGTACTCGGCGAGAGTCGTCCTGAACCAGGGGTCGTCGGGCAGCGACGTCGCGATGAGCTGGTTCTTGAGGTAGAGCTTCGCGTAGGCGACGAGCACCGAGAACTCCGGCGACGACAGGCCGAGCCCGTCCTTGTTGCGCCGCCCGATCTCGGCGTCGCTCGGCAGGAACTCGAGGCCCCGGTCGAGGTCACCGTGCTCCTCGAGGAACTGGATGAGGCGCTCGTGCACCGTGAGCATCGCGTGCTGCTGAGCGCGGGCGTTGCCGAGCAGCACGTTCTGCTCGTAGTTGTCGCGCAGCACCTGCTGGGCCACCTCGTCGGTCATCGAGGCGAGCAGGGTGTTGCGCCGCTTCATCGTCAGCTCGCCCGAGCGGGTCAGCTCGGTGAGCAGGATCTTGATGTTGACCTCGTGGTCGGACGTGTCGACGCCCGCGCTGTTGTCGATGGCGTCGGTGTTGATCCGGACACCGGCGAGGGCCGCCTCGATGCGGCCGAGCTGGCTGGCGCCGAGGTTGCCGCCCTCGCCGACCACCTTGCACCGCAGGTCGCTGCCGTTGACGCGGATCGCATCGTTGGCTCGGTCGCCGATCTCGGAGTTCGTCTCGCCGGTGGCCTTGACGTACGTGCCGATGCCGCCGTTCCAGAGCAGGTCGACCGGGGCGACCAGGATCGCCTTCATCAGCTCGGCCGGGGTCATGCTCTTGGTGTTGGCGCGCAGGCCGAGAGCCGCGACCATCTGCGGCGAGACCGGCACCGACTTCGCCGACCGGTCGAAGACGCCGCCTCCCCTGCTGATCAGCGTGGCGTCGTAGTCGGCCCACGACGAACCCGGCAGGTCGAACATGCGCTGGCGCTCGGCGTACGAGGTGGCGGCGTCGGGGTCGGGGTCGACGAAGATGTGCCGGTGGTCGAACGCGGCCACGAGCCGGATGTGCTCCGACAGCAGCATGCCGTTGCCGAAGACGTCGCCGCTCATGTCGCCGACACCGACGACCGTGAACTCCTCGGACTGCGTGTCGACACCGAGCTCTCGGAAGTGGCGCTTGACCGACTCCCACGCGCCACGGGCGGTGATGCCCATGACCTTGTGGTCGTAGCCGGCCGAGCCACCCGAAGCGAACGCGTCGTCGAGCCAGAAGCCGTAGTCGGACGACAGTCCGTTGGCGATGTCGGAGAACTTCGCCGTGCCCTTGTCGGCGGCCACGACGAGATAGGTGTCGTCCTCGTCGTGGCGCACGACGCGGTGCGGAGGCACCGCCGCCCCCGAGACGAGGTTGTCGGTGACGTCGAGCAGGCCGGAGATGAAGAGCTTGTAGGACGCGATGCCCTCGTCGAGCCAGGCCGCGCGGTCGACGGCCGGGTCGGGCAGCTGCTTGGCGTAGAAACCGCCCTTGCTGCCGGTCGGGACGATGACGGCGTTCTTGACCATCTGGGCCTTGACGAGACCGAGGATCTCGGTGCGGAAGTCCTCGCGTCGGTCCGACCAGCGCAGCCCACCCCGGGCGACCTTGCCGAAGCGCAGGTGCACGCCCTCGACGCGGGGGCTGTAGACCCAGATCTCGAACATCGGGCGCGGCGCCGGCAGGTCCGGCACCTTCTTGGGGTTGAGCTTGAGCGAGACGTACGACTTGTCGTGGCCGTGCTCGTCGGGCTGGTAGAAGTTCGTGCGCAGGCTCGCCTGGATGACGCCGAGCAGGGCTCGCACGATGCGGTCGTGGTCGAGGCTCGCCACGTCGTCGAGCGCCTCTCGGATGCGGGAGACGAGCTGCTTCTCCTTCGCCGCGCGCCTGTCGTGCCCGGCCCCGGTGTCAGGGAAGGCATCCGGGTCGAACCGCGCCTCGAAGAGCTCGACCAGGCTGCGCGCGATGCCGGTGTTGGCGACGAGCGCCGACTCGACGTAGTCCTGCGAGAAGGTCGAGCCGGTCTGACGGAGGTACTTCGCGACGGTGCGCAGGATGACCACCTGGCGCCACGTGAGCCCAGCCGCGAGGACGAGGGCGTTGAAGCCGTCGGACTCGGCACGGCCGTCCCAGACCGCCCGGAAGACCTCCTCGAACCGCTCGCGGACGTCGTCGGCGAGGGCCCCGTCGCCCGAACCCCAGATCCGGGCGTCGGCGCGCAGCCCGAAGTCGAAGATGTGCAGGGTGCGCCCGTCGGGCCCGGGCACCTCGTAGGGCCTCTCGTCCGTGACCTCGACGCCGAGGTGCGTGAAGAGCGGGAGCACCTGGGTCAACGAGAGGTCGGCTCGGCGGTAGAGCTTGAAGCGGCGCTCGCGCGGGTCGTCCGAGGCTGGGTCGGCGTAGAGGTGCAGCCCGGTGGTGCGGTCGCCGTCGCCGAGGGCGTCGATGCGGTCGAGGTCCTCCACGGCCGTCTCGACGCCGAAGTCCTCCTTGTACGCCTCGGGCAGCGCCTTGGCGTAGGCCGCCATCGTCCGCGCTGCCCCTTCGAGCCCGCGTGCCTGGCTGAGCGCCTCGGAGAGGTCCTCGTCCCAGGTGCGGGTCGCGTCGATGACGCGCTGCTCCAGGGCCGCCTCGTCGACGTCGGGGATGTCGGTGCCGGTCGGCATACGAACGACGAAGTGCAGGCGGGCGAGCGTCGACTCGCTGACGCGCGTCGTGTTGTCGATGTTGTCGCCACCGAAGGCCGCGAGCAGGATCGCCTCGATGCGCAGGCGGACCGTGGTGTTGTAACGGTCGCGCGGGAGGTAGACGAGGCACGAGACGAAGCGGCCGAACTCGTCACGGCGGAGGAAGAGCTTGGTCTTGCGGCGCTCCTGCAGGTGCAGCACGCTCGTCGCGATGTCGGCCAGCTGGGCCGGGCTCGTCTGGAAGAGCTCGTCGCGCGGGTAGGTCTCGAGGATCTGCAGGATGTCCTTGCCCGAGTGGCTGTCAGCGCTCAGGCCGGTGAGCCGGAGCACCTCTTGGGCGCGCACGTCGAGCAGCGGGATGTCGTGGATCGTGTCGTTGTAGGCAGCCGACGCGTAGAGGCCGAGGAAGCGCTGCTCCCCCACGCACTCGCCGCGCGCGTTGAAGCGCTTGATCGAGATGTAGTCGAGGTAGACGTCGCGGTGGACCGTCGCCCGCGAGTTGGCCTTCGTGATGATGAGGATGTTGGAGTCGCGAGCGACCCGGCTGGCGGCCGGCGTCAGCACGAGTCCCTTTGCGGCAGAAGGACGGTCGTAGCGGAGCAGACCAAGACCGGTGCCCGGGACCTGACGCGAGACGTCCTTGCCGTTCTCGTGGGTCAGGGAGTACTCGCGGTAGCCGAGGAAGGTGAAGTTGTTGTGCGCGAGCCACTCGAGGAAGCGGCTCGCCTCGCGTGCGTGGTGCGGGTCGGTGCCGGGCGGCGTCGCCGAGCGGAGCTCGCTCGCGATCGTGAGCGCGTGGGCGCGCATCTTCGGCCAGTCCTCGACCGAGTCGCGGACGTTCTCGAGCACGTGGCGCAGACGGGCCTCGACGTCGGGCAGGGCATCGCTCGGGAGACGGTCGATCTCGAGGTGCATCCACGACTCACGCGCGAGGCCGACGGAGCTCGACTGGACGGTGGTCGAGCCGTCCGTGACGACGGTCTTCAGCTCGCCGGTGACGGTGCGCGACACCGTCATCTGCGGGTGCACGATGATGTGCACGCCGCGGTCGAACCCACCGAGGGCCGCCACGACGGAGTCGACGAGGAAGGGCATGTCGTCGACGACGATCTGCACGACAGTGTGGTTCGTCGACCATCCCTCGTCGTCGGCCGTCGGGTTGAACGCACGCACGTTGAACGTGCCGACGGGGCGGTCCTGCGCGAAGTCACGGTGTGCCAGGGCGATCGTCGAGAGCTCGCGCGCCGGACGCGCCAGCAGGTCCTCGGTGGCGACGAGTCGGTAGTAGGCGAGGAGGAAGTCCTCGAGGTCACGGGGTTCAGCGCCGCTGGATCGTCCTCGACCCCGCCGAGGGGGAGGTGCCACTGCAGCGGCAGCGGCTTTCAGGACGTCGATTCGAGACTGTTCGAGTGACGCAGACATGCGCTTGTCGGTTTCCTCACCGTGCGGCCCGTGTCGCGACACGTCGTTGTGCCGCGCATTCACGATGCGAGCCTATCGCCGTCCGGGCCCCGGCCCGAACCGCCCCCGGTGGAGAAGTCGGGTGACGCTCGCCGGGTGGTGCCTAGAGTGGTGCCATGACCGAGGGGAGCCGGGTTCCGGGAGCTGCAGATCCCGCGACGACTCGGGTCCTCATCGCTGCCAGGTCGACAGCGCGCGAGCTGTCCGACGTGCTGCTGACCCATCTGCCAGACCTCGGGGACCTGCCCACGCAGCGGGCTTTGGACGCATGGGTGGAGCAGGCGGCCGACACCCTGCGCGCCCTCTCCGAGGCCCTCGAGGAGCGGCTGCTCGACCTCGGGACCGGGCCCGCCTCCGGGCACGCGAGTGCGACGAGGCCCACGCCCGCCGGGGCCGCTGGGACGTCCGTCAACCCCATGACACAGGGCGATTCCCGATGAGCATCTCCCCCGGCGATCCCGGATCGACGTCGGCCCTCGGCGGCGCCCTGCGCAGGCAGGCCGGGCGACTCGCCGACCTCGTCGTCGACCTCGAGGACGCGGCATCCCGTGCAGCCCGTGGCGGCCACACGGACCCGACGCCGCGCGAGCGCGACCTGCTGACCCGCGCCGCGACGCAGCTCGACCGGGTCGGCGGCCTGCTCCAGTCGTGGACGACGACGGTCGTCGAGTCGGCGGCGCGGCTGCGCACCCTCGAACCAGCCCTGGCGCGCTGCGACCTCGTCGTCGAGGGCCACCTCGTCGTCGAGCGGTCCGGTCCGAGTCGGGTCGAGCCGGGCGAGCGCCTGGCCGAGCGAGAGCGCCTGCAGGAGCTGCTCAACCGTGTCACGGCGGTCCGGTCGCGCGAGCTGGCCGGGCTGCGCCGCGAGCTCGAGCAGTCGGGCGCGACCCTGGCGGCGCTCTCGGACCGGGCGCGGTCCAGCACCTGACTCCGCGCCGGCAGGCGTGCAATAGCGTGTCCGCCATGAGGATCACCGAGACGATCACGTATGCCGCCCCACCCGAGACCGTCTACGCCATGGTCACCGACGAGGCCTTCCAGCAGCGCAAGTGCATCGACGCCGGGGCGCAGCGCCACGAGGCCGCAGTCAGCACGGTCGGCGACGGCGCTCGCGTCGTGACGAAGCGCGACCTCCCGGCCGACGACCTCCCCGACTTCGCCAGGTCCATCGTCGGCTCGACGCTCTCGGTCACCGAGACCTACGAGTGGGGTGCCGCCGCAGGTGACGGGTCACGCAGGGGCACCCTCACGGTCGAGGTCGCGGGAGCGCCCGTCGCGATGCGGTCCACGGTCCGGCTCACGGCCTCCGGCGGCGGCAGCGAGATCTCGATCGACGGCGACCTCAAGGCCTCGATCCCGCTCTTCGGCGGCAAGGTGGAGAAGGCGGCCGCGCCGGCGGTCCTCGACGCGATCCGCAGTGAGCAGCGCACGGGTCAGGCCTGGCTCGCCGAGCGCATCTGACCGACGCCGTCAGCACACGGGGCCGCCGGGCCCGCCTCCCTCGGGAAGCGAGCCCGGCGGCATACGCCCTCGGGTGTGCTTGGGCGGCTCGGCCGTCAGCCCATGTGCGGGTAGGTGTGGTCGGTCGGCGGGACGAACGTCTCCTTGATCGAGCGCACGCTCGTCCAGCGCAGCAGGTTCTGTGCGGCGCCGGCCTTGTCGTTGGTGCCCGAGGCCCGACCACCGCCGAACGGCTGCTGGCCGACGACCGCGCCGGTCGGCTTGTCGTTGATGTAGAAGTTGCCGGCGGCGAACCGCAGGCGCTTCGTGGCGTCGGCGATGGCGCCGCGGTCCTGGGCGATGATCGAACCGGTCAGGCCGTACGGCGCGAACCGCTCCATCTGGTCGAGGACCGCGTCGTACTGCGAGTCCGGGAAGACGTGCACCGACAGGATCGGACCGAAGTACTCGGTGCGGAACGACTCGTCGCGGGCGTCCTTGATCTCGAGGACGGTCGGGCGCACGAAGTAGCCCTCGGAGTCGTCATAGGTGCCGCCGGCGACGATGTCGATGCCGGGCGCCTCGTGCGCGCGATCGATGGCGTCCCGGTGCTTGGCGAACGCGCGGTCGTCGATGACGGCGCCCATGAAGTTGGACAGGTCCGTGACGTCGCCCTGCGTCAGGCCGTTCGTGATGTCGACGAGGTCGTCCTTGATCTGCATCCACACCGACGCGGGCACGTAGGCGCGCGATGCCGCCGAGCACTTCTGGCCCTGGAACTCGAAGGCGCCGCGGATCATGGCGGTGCGCAGCACGGCCGGGTCGGCGCTCGGGTGGGCGAGGATGAAGTCCTTGCCGCCGGTCTCGCCGACGAGGCGCGGGTAGGTGCGGTAGCGGTCGAGGTTCGTGCCGACCTCGTGCCACAGGTGCTTGAAGGTCGGCGTCGAGCCGGTGAAGTGGATGCCGGCGAGGTCCTCGTCGGCGAGGGCTGCCTTGCTCACCTCGATGCCGTCGCCCGTCACCATGTTGATGACCCCGGGGGGCATTCCCGCCTCCTCGAGCAGCTCCATCGTCAGCTGGGCCGCGAGCTGCTGGGTCGGGCTCGGCTTCCAGACGACGGTGTTGCCCATGAGCGCCGGTGCGGTGGGAAGGTTGCCGGCTATCGCCGTGAAGTTGAACGGTGTGATCGCGTAGACGAAGCCCTCGAGCGACCGGTAGTCGGAGCGGTTCCAGATGCCCTTGGCGTTGAGCGGCGGCTGCTGCTCGAGGATCTGCCGCGCGAAGTGGACGTTGATCCGCCAGAAGTCGATGAGCTCACAGGCCGCGTCGATCTCGGCCTGGTAGGCCGTCTTGCTCTGGCCGAGCATGGTCGCGGCGTTGAGGCGGGCGCGCCACGGACCGGAGAGCAGCTCGGCGGCCTTGAGCAGGATGGCGGCGCGGTCGTCGAAGGCGAGCTCGCGCCACATCGGCGCGGCGGCCTTGGCTGCATCGACGGCGGCCTGCCCCTCCTCGACGGTCGCGTTGCGGAGCGTGCCGAGCACCTTTCGGTGTGCATGCGGCTGACGGACGGCGAGCTCGCGACCGGTCCCCGTGACCCGTTGGCCGTTGATCGTGTGGGGCAGCTCGGTCTGGGTACCGCCCAGCTCGGCGAGGGCGACCTCCAGCGCGGCTCGCTCGGGCGAGCCCGGCGCGTAGTCGAGCACCGGCTCGTTCGCCGGTGCGGGCACGTGGGTCACGGCGTCCATCAAGTTCTCCTGCTGGGTCGGCACGGTGTGCGCCCGGCACGGGCGCTGGGGTGGCCGCCTCGTGGGCGGGCCACCCCATCGTTCCATGTCCGCAGGAGTGCCTGTCAGTGCAGGACGGTGATGCTCCACGGGTAGCGGTAGGACTCGCCGCGGTTGGCCGCCATGGCCGCGCGGACGTGGAACCACAGTGCCGCGACGATGGCGACGATCCACACGATGATCGCGACCGGGATGAGGATGACCGTGAAGAACATGAGCCAGCCGACGATGATCGCGGCCCACACGGCGAGGTTGAAGTTGAAGGACCCTGCGGCCGCCTGACGGACGAACACGCTGCGGTCCTTGTAGATGGCCCAGATGACGAGCGGGCCGACGACGCTGAGCCAGCCGACGGAGATGATCGCGGCGATGATGGCGGCGAGGTGCCCGAGGATGGCCCAGGTGCGCTCGTCGCTCGTCGGCGTCAGGGAGTGACCGGACGGGTGCGGGATGGGTTGTGTCATGGGTCCATCGTCGCGCCTGACGGGCCGTGAGCGCTGCTGGGGACGGCCCTGATCGGACCCTGACAGACCCTGACTCTGCCCTGACCCCGGCCGGCAGGGGCCGACCCTCAGGCGTTGGCGCCGACGCCGTCCTCGATGACGAGCGAACACACCGCGCTCGAGCCGTCCGCGATGCCCAGTGTCGAGAGCAGGGTGAGGGTGAGCTCGTGGTGACCCCGGGATCCGGGGTGGAAGCTGTCGTCGAGCCAGCCTTCGGGAGCGACCTCTCCGTCGGCAGCCTCGCGCCACGCTGCGGAATGGTCGACGACGAGAACCCCGAGGTCGCGGGCGACCTCACGCACGGCCTCGGCATAGAGCGCGAGGACGCGCGGGGTGCGGCCGTCGCCCTCGAGCACGGGTGGGGGTGTCTGCAGCACGACGGTGGCGCCGACGTCGCGGGAGCGCTGGACGATCTGGTCGATGCGGTAGCGGAAGCCACGCACGCCGTCGTCACCGGCGAGGATGTCGTTGGTGCCGAACATCACGAAGACCACGTCTGGCGCGAACCGCCCTGCACGCCAGTGGAACTCCGACAACAGGTCCTCTGCAGTCGCACCGGACACCCCGCTGTTGACGACGGTGTCGCCACGGCGTCCCAGCTCACCGCGGACGCGCTCGGCGAAGTGCTCGACGTAGCTGCGGTGACCGTGCGTGTGGGCGACACCCTGGGTGATGCTGTCGCCGAGGAAGACCCACGTCACGGGCGGACCGGACAGGATCTCTCGGAGTCGGTCGGCGTCGCGGCGGGCGTACTCGTCGGCGGTGAAGTCCATTACCGAAACGTAACAAGCGATCGTGCGGGCGCGACTCCCCCGGACCAGCCAGTGGGACGCTCAGGCCGCGCCGGCCCGGGCGGATGAGGCCACCGTCTCCCGGCGGCCGGACCCGAGCACGGTGCCGGGAGCGAGTGGCTGGGGGCGGTCCTCGCCGTGCAGCGTGGGCTCGATCGGCAGCCGGTCGACGAAGCGGGCGACCGCTCCCCCGACCGCCGCGTCGGCCAGGACCCTCCGGTGGCCGAGCCCGGTCGTCGAGAGCAGCTGCGCCCCTGGCCAGGAGCGCACGAGCCGTCTCGACGGCTCGTGCGCGGCCTCACGGTCCAGCAGGTCGTGCACGACGAGGAGCTCGGGTCGCTCGGCGGGCGACAGCGCGGCCGCGATCCTGACGAGGTCGAGCGCCTCGACGTCGTAGCCGGTGCGACGACGTGCGCGCTCGCTGAGCCGTCGGGTCGAGCGCTCGCCCAGGGCGAGCTCGGCACGCAACCGCTCGAGCAGGTCCGGTATGCCGGACGGCGGGGCCACCGCGACGAGCCGCTCCGTTGCGAGCCATCCGTCGCGCACGGCGAGGAGCGACGCCAGCGCGCCCATGGAGTGGGCCACCACGCCACGGGCGGGACCGAACCGGGCCGCGACGGCGTCGAGTGCCCGTCCCAGCTCGACTGCGTCGCTCGAGCGGGCCCCGTGCCGGCCAGGGTCGGAGTGGCCGTGGCTGAGGCCGTCGAAGGCCACGACGCACAGGCCTCGCTCGAGCAGGGGCGACACGAGGGGTGTCATCTGCTCGAGCGTGCCACCCCAGCCGTGGACGAGGTAGACGACCGGACCGTCCCCCCAGGACCAGCCACGGACCACGCGTCCGCGCAGCTGCACCTCGAAGGGCGCCCCGAGCAGCTCGCGCATCCGGAGGGCGCCATCGACCGACGCGACGCCGACACGTGTCGGGAGTCGGTCGGGGAGCCGGAACCAGAGGCGCTCGGCGAGCCGTGCCGCTGCGTGGGGCGCGAACGGCTCGAGGCTGCGGAAACCCGGGCGAATAATAGACCGAGCGATCGTGCTTTTCTGTAGGGCCATCAAGGTCATGCGATGCTCCTGAACGGTGAGTGGTCGAGGGTGGGGACGAGATGCTGAGCCGGTCGGTCCGGCTCGCTTCAGCCGGACCGACCGGCGGGTCGACAGCTGTCGAGGAGACGCTCGAACGCCCTCCTCGCGCGGCTCTCCGCCGCGTCGTCGCGCATGAGCCGCCGGGCGTGGTGGTGGGCGAGGACGATGCCCTCGAGCTCGTACGCGAACTGCTCGGGGTCCACGTCGTCTCGGAAGTGTCCCTCGCTCACGGCGGTGCCGACGATGAGGATGACGGACTCGAGCTTGTCGCGCTCCGCGCGGACCAGCTCATCCCGGACCGCACCCTCCTGGTCGTCGAACTCGCTCGCGGCGTCGACGAAGATGCAGCCTCCGCCGAACCCGGTCGACTGCCAGGTGAGCCACCGGTCGAAGAACCGCCGAAGCCGCGGCTCGCCGCGCGGCATGGCAAGGGTCGGACGCATGACGACGTCGGTGAAGCGGTCGCGGGCGTGCTGGAGAACCTCGACCTGGAGCGCCTCCTTGGACGCGAAGTGGGCGTAGAGTCCGCTCTTGCTCAGCTTGGTCGCGGCCGCGAGAGTCCCGATCGTCAGGCCACCGAGGCCGACGAGCGACGCGAGCTCGGTCGCCTCGTCGAGGACGGCGGTCTTCGTGTTCTCACCCTTGCCCATGGCTCTATAAAAGCACGACCGTTCGGCTGCGGCAAGGGATCTGGGTCCATGCATTCCATGCCATCAACCCGCCGCCCACGCGCGCACGATCGCCGACCAGACGGCCACGCTGTCCGGGACGAAGCTCTCGGGCTCGTCGTCGATCCGCGCGACGAGGTCCTCGACGGTCACCCACTCACCCCACGCCACCTCCTCCGGTTGCCATCGGACTTCGCCGTCCCACACGACGACGTACCGGAAGGCCCGATAGGACGTGGCGTCGTCGGCGTAGTCGGCCACACCGAGGCGCTCGGGGGCGACGCCGGAGACGCCGAGCTCCTCCTCGGCCTCGCGCACCGCACCGACGTCGGGGTCCTCCCCCGCGAGCACCACGCCACCCGCCGCGAAGTCGAGGAGTCCCGGATAGACGTCCTTGGTCGTCGTGCGCCGGTGGAGGTAGATCCGGCCGGTCGGGTCTCGCACGACGACGGAGGATGCGGCGTGACGCAGGTTGCGAGCGCGCATGACCGAGCGGGGCGCCGACCCGGACACCCGACCCGTCTCGTCGTAGAGGGCGACCTCCTCGTCGGCCACGGTCGCCGCGGCTCAGGTCCGGAGGAAGCCGCGGACGTCGTCGAGCTCGGTGACGTCGTACCAGAGCAGCTCGTCGGCGTCCTCGTCGACCCCTCCAGCGAGGTCGTCGTCGACGTGGAACGACGCGACCCGCGACAGCGGGATCGGCGCCGTCACAAGCACTTCGGACACGGGCGATCCCTCGCGCGGCGCCACCCAGGCGGGGTCGGCATCGGCCGACGCGACGACCCGCCGGTCCATCGGTGCCGCCCGCAGCGCGCCCGCGGCAGCGACAGCGTCGCTGAAGGCGGCGTACTCGAGGTCCTCGACGTCGAGCCCCGGCGCCGCGCGCTCGAGGCCCGGGGTGACGGCATACGCCTGGCGCGGCGTGCCCGGACCGGCGGCGAGGGAGCCTGCGGCAGCGAGCTGTTCGAGGTCCTCGCGCCCCAGCGGCACGTACACGCGCACGACGGGCATCAGGACTCCCTGCCGCTCGTCAGCTCGGCGAGCGACTCGACGATCGACTGACCGAGCACGTCGACGTCGGGCATCGCCTCGCGGTCGGCATTGAGCCCGAAGTACACGCCGCCGGCGTACGAGGTGATCCCGATCGAGAGAGCTTGCCCCTTCGCGAGCGGCGTCACGGGGTAGGTCGAGAGCATCTTGGCGTCACCGGCGTACAGCGACGTCTGGGGCCCGGGGACGTTGGTGATCATGACGTTGTAGAGGCGGCGCGACATCGCCGATCCGAGCCGGGCCCCGAGAGCATGCAGCGTCGGCGGCGCGAATCCGGCGAGGTTGGCGAGCGAGGTGGCCCCGACCGCCTGGCCGCCCTCCATCTGCTGACGCATGGCGAACGCGATCTGGTGCAGCCGCATCGAGGCCCCCGGCTCGCCGACCGGGAGGTTCACGACACACGCCATCACCTGGTTGGCGTACATGCCGGTCGGGTCGTCGCCGTAGATGCTGACCGGCACCATGGCGCGCACCACCGTGTGCGAGCTGACGGCCTCCCCTCGACCGAGCAGCCACGAGCGGAAGCCGCCGGCGATCGTCGCGAGCACGACGTCGTTGATCGTGACGTCCTCGGCGTACGCCCCGCGGGCGAGCCGTTTGCGCACGAGGCGGTAGTCGTCGAGATCGGTCGCGATCATCACCCAGCGGCGAGCCGAGCCGATCTCGGCGTTGAGCGGCGAGTCGGGGGCGGGCCGCGCCGCGGTGCGCGCCACGGTCGAGAGCACCTGACCGGCCGACTCGACGGCGCGAAGCCCCACGTTGAGGGCGTCGTTGACCCCGCCGCGCACGAGGTCGACCACCTGGGTCGGGCGGCGGACCGCATCGACCACGGCACCGGTCACCAGCTCGATCGACGACGGCCCACGGCTCGGCTCCCACGGTGGCGGGTCGTCGTCGAGGTCCTCGCCCTTGACGGCGTCGACGATGACGTGCGCGATGTCGAGGGCGTTGACGCCGTCGATGAGGGCGTGGTGCGTCTTGGTGACGATCGCGAAGCGCCCGTCCTGCAGGCCCTCGACGAGGTAGACCTCCCACAGCGGGCGCGTGCGGTCGAGCTTGCGGGGCTGGACCCGGGCGACGAAGTCCTGCAGCTGGCGGTCGCTCCCCGGGCGTGGCAGACCAGCGCGCCGCACGTGGTAGCCCAGGTCGAACGCCTCGTCGTCGACCCAGACCGGGTTGGCGATGCGGCCCGGGACGTCACGGACCTTCTGCCGGAAGCGCGGGATCGCGCCGATGCGGCTCTCGATGATCCGCACGAGCTGGTCGTAGTCGAAGCCCTCGCTCGGCGGCTCGAAGACCATGACCGACCCGACGTGCATCGACGTGGTGGCCTCCTCGAGGTAGAGGAACGACGCGTCGAGCGAGGTCAGGCGGTCGGACATGGTCACACTCTGCCAGACGCCCCTGCCTAGGATCGTGGCCATGCGTGCGTTTCGTGCCCTTCCGTATGCCGTCTGCGTCCTGGCGCTCACGGGCCTGACCGCGTGCTCCTCGGGGAGCCCGGCCGGCGGGTCCGGCGCGCCCACGGGCGCGGTGTCGACGGGCACCGTCAAGCGCCTCGAGGTCACCGTCACCGGGACCACCGTGACTCCGGCCCCGGCCCAGGTCGAGCTGCCCGTCGGCTCGACCCTCGAGCTCGTCGTGACCAGCGACCACGACGACGAGCTGCACGCCCACGGCTTCGACGTCGAGGCCCCACTCCAGGCGGGGATGCCGGCGACCCTGCGCCTGACGGCCAAGGAACCCGGCGTCTACGAGGTCGAGACGCACGAGCCGGCCCTGACCCTGCTCTCCGTCGCCGTGCGCTGACGTGGTCGTCGCACTTGCGCCGGCGCACGGCGTCGGCAGCCGCGGCGACCTGCCGCTACCGTTCGCGGCACTCGTCGTCGGCGCCCTCGCGGCGCTGCTCATCTCCTTCGTCGCCATCGGGACCCTCTGGCGGGAACCCCGGCTGCGGGACACCGACGGCCTGCTGCTGCCCCGGCCGGTCGCTGCCATGCTCGACTCGGGCTGGCTCCGGGTCGTGGCTCGCGTCCTCGCTGCCGTCGTCACCGTCTGGACCCTCGCGGCGCTCGTCCTCGGCCCCGACTCCGCGCGCAACCCGGTGCCACACGTCGTCTACGTCTGGCTCTGGGTCGGGCTGGCGTTCGCCTCGATGCTCCTCGGCCCGGTGTGGCGCCTCATCAACCCGTTGCGGGCGCTGCACGCCGGCCTGCTGAGGGTCGCCCGTGTGTCGCCCGACCTCGCGGCGCTGCCCTACCGCTGGGGCCTGTGGCCCGCCGCCGTCGGTCTCGCAACCTTCACGTGGGTCGAGCTCGTCGCCGAGGAGAACACCTCGTTGGGCTTCCTGCGCCTGCTCGTCGCCGGCTTCGTCGCGGTCTCCCTGCTCGGCGCAGCCGTCTTCGGTCGGGTGTGGTTCGACCGGGCGGACCCGTTCGAGGCATGGTCCCGACTGCTGGGGTTGCTGTCCCCGCTCGGTCGCCGCGCCGACGGGCGGTGGGTCCTGCGCACGCCTCTGCACGGCGTCAACAGCCTGCGCGGCCAGCGCGGCCTGGTGCCCACCGTCGCCGTCATGCTCGGCGGCACGGCATACGACGGCTTCTCGGCCAACCTGTCGTGGGCCACGTTCGTGCAGACCTCACAGGTACCCTCGTCGGTGCTCAAGACGGTCACGATGCTCGCGTTCTTCGGGCTCGTCGCCCTGACGCTCTGGATCGCCTCGGTGGTCTCGGTGCGCCTCGCGGGCGAGCCCGTGCGCCAGTCGTTCGCGCTCGTCAGCGACATCGCGCCGTCCCTGCTGCCCATCGCAGGCGGGTACGTCGTCGCGCACTACTGGTCGCTCTGGGTCTACCAGGGGCAGTACGCCTGGCGGCTGCTGACCGACCCCCTCGGCACGGGGGCTGACCTGCTCGGCACGGCCGACCTCACGCCCGACGACGCGCTCATCCAGCCGACCCTCGTGGCGACGATCCAGGCGGTCAGCATCGTCGTCGGCCACCTGCTCGGCGTGCTCGCCGCGCACGAGCGCGCCGTCACCGTGCTCGACCGGAGAGCGGCGGTCATCGGCCAGGTGCCGCTCATGGTCGTCATGATCGTCTACACGCTCGGTGGCCTGAGCATCCTCTTCGCCCCCTGAGGTCGCCGTGCCCATCGGCGGGTGCCCGGTGCCGTATGCCGTGTCGCTCATGCGCCGGCGGCCACCGATGCCCGCCGGGTCGTCCGGCGGCTCCGGCGCTCGCGACGCCGGTCTGCGGGCGCGGACCACGGGACGAGGGCGGTGGCCAGGTCGGCGACGGCATGGCGCACCGGCGACTCGGGAGCGTGCTCGACGAGCGAGCGCCCCGCGAGCAGCGCGCCGTCCAGCGCGGCCGCGTCCTCGGGCACGAACCGCACCGACGTCAGGCCGGCGAAGCGCAGCAGGGAGTCGGCGATGCGCGACTCGGGTCGCGAGCCAACGGCCGCGGCGCGCACCCGGTTGACGACCGGCACCGGCTGGCCCGACGGCACGGTGCCGAGCTCCTGCAGTCCGCGGACGAGACGCTGCAGCGCGATCGGGTCGGCTCCGCCGACGGCGACGACGAGGTCCGAGGCCGCCAGGGAGGTGAGCGTGGCCTCGTTGCGGCGTGGGGCCACCGTGTCGTAGCTCAGCTCCTCGTCGTCCTCGAGGCAGAACCCGCAGTCGACGAGGACCACCTGGACCAGGGACCGGCTCAGCTCGAGCACCCGCTCGAGCGCCGCGGCGCGCACCTCCGGCCAGCGCTCGGCCTTGGGCAGCCCGGTCAACACCCGCAGCCCGGACACCACCTCGGGGGCGATCCGCGACAGGGCGGGCAGGTCGAGCAGGCCCTGCTCCGCGGCCCGGCAGGCGGCCGCGATGCCGGGGGCCTCGTCGAGGAGCCCGAGCGCCTGTGCGACGCACCCACCGTAGGTGTCGGCGTCGACGAGCAGGACCTCGGTTCCCCGACCCGCGAGCTCGGCGGCGAGGGTCGTGGCGATGGTCGTGCGGCCGGGCGCACCGGTCGGGCCCCAGACCGCGATGACGGGCGCCCGGGACGGCCCACGCGTGCCCCGCCCGCTGGGCCCGCGATCGTTGAGGTCGTCGGCGTCGGACGGACCGTCGACGCCGCAAGGTGCGGCCACGTCGCGAGGGTCGGAGCTGTCGATGTCGAGGTCGCCGACCGTCGCCGCTCCTGACCGCGCCGCTCCGGCCGGACGCCAGGACGCGGCCTCCTCGTGAGAGGAGGCGTCGGCCGACACGGGCGGGACGGCATACGCGTCGGTCGGAGGACCGGCATGGGCTGAGGGCTCCGGAGCGTCCGGGCCGGCGAGCGCCGCCTCGAGCTCGTCCGCGGATGCGCCGGTGGTGTCAGCAAGGCACTCGGCCCAGCGATCGGCCCCCGCGTCGGCGGGCAGCGTGGCGGTGACGGTGAGCTGCCGCAGCCGGCGCTCGGCGCCCTCGTCGTCCGGCGGGTGCACCCCGATGACTCGGATCCTGTTGCTGCGCAGCCGGTTCACCACAGTGAGGTCGAGCCCGCGGAGGTCGGAGGAGACGACGGCCGTGTCGCCGACTCCGGCATCGGCGACCGACAGGAGCTCGGCGACGTCGGCGCAGCGGCGGCCCACCGTCACGTCGGGCACACGCTCTAGGTGTACCCGGCCACGACGTTGGTAGCAGCGAGCCTGCTTGAACAAACGAGAACCTCCGAATGGGATGTGGCTTGTCTAAGGCCCACTCCAACCCGGAGGTTCTCGTGTCCCACGGTAGTGCCCGGCT